>JANWKT010000017.1 GCA_025451235.1 Flavobacteriales bacterium
ACACAAACGGAGGCAGTTCCAGTATATGTTGGATTCCAATTAACAGATTCGGTGGCTGTGGTTCCGGAAATGGTTCCGGCAGCGGGTGGTGTGATGCTCCATGTATAGCTGGTTGCATTTGCAGCCGAAGTAGTATACGCATCAGATCCGGCTCCCTGGCATCTATTATTAATTCCGGAAGGTGTTGCTGGATTACCTACAGGGCCAGTAATGGTTACCATTACAAAACTGGTATCGGAAGGGCCATTGCACCCACTTGCAAGAACTCCTACATAAGCGGTTCCCTGATAAAGCGGATTCCATGTGACAACTCCCAATGGAGAAATAGAACCGGCTGCCGGTGGAGAAAATACCCATGTATAGGAAGTAGCTCCTACCGCAGTTGACGTATATGCATCCGTTCCGGCGCCAATACAACGTAATTGCGTACCGCTTGGAGTAGATGGAAGTCCAACTGTGGGATCTACCACTACTGAGAAACAAACGGGTCCCTGAGGATTTCCACATCCAGTAGCAGTAACACAAACCTGTGCCGTTCCGTTATAAGCCGGATCCCAATCTACCGTGACCGAATCGTTGTTACTGGTAATCGTTCCTGCACCTGCGGTTAATGACCATGAATAATTGGATGCATCCGTGGCAGAGGAAATAAATAAACTATTGACGGCATCCTGGCAAATCGGGCTGGTACCGATTGGAGTTATGGGTGCTCCAACAGCAGGAATTACATCCACCGGTGAACAAACCACTGCGGACGATCCGCAACCTACCGCCTGAACACATACCAAAGCTGTTCCTGTATAAGTAGGTCCCCAAGAAACCAGAGTTGAATCAGTAGTTCCACCCGTACTGTTTCCTGCACCGGTTACCGACCAGATATAACTGGTGGCGTTAGATGCGAAAGTTGTAAAGGTATCCAGTCCTGCACCTACACATCGGGTGGTAATACCCACCGGATTTGCCGGATTTCCCACTGGAGGATTCACTACAAAAGTTTGACAAATCGTTGGTGTTGGTCCGCCACAACCATCAGCCGTAACACATACTTGTCCAGGACCTGAAAATAATGCATCAAAAAATACGGTAGCAGAAGTTCCTGCGCCGATCACGGTATTTCCTGCACCGGATACCGACCAGCTATAGCTGGATGCATTGTTAGCCGTTGTGGTATAAACAGAACTTCCGGCCGGCATACAAAATGTAGTTGTTCCCATAGGTGTAACCGGATTGGATACAGGAGGATTAATGGTTACTGTAGAATAAACAGGTGCCGACCAACCGCAACATTGTTCTTTTACTCTATATCGAATATTATAGGTTGTTTGCGATCCTACACTCAAAGTAAATGAGGGGATCTGTGAATTAGAGGAAGCAACTATATCTCCCGGAGTAATTGCCGAGTTGGTGAATACGATCCATTCAAAATCAATTTCGGTTCCCCAGGTAGTTGCCGATAAACTAAAGGGTGCACCGGAGCATACAACGGTAGGGCTGATTGAAATAGAAGGAAGTGTTCTTGTCCCGTCAGTAATTCTTATAGCATCATTGTACACCGATCCACTTGTAATATCAAATACTCCGGCTGCGTTAAATATAATAGTGGCCGTTCCTGAATTAACATTATAACTTGTAGTAGTGCTGTTGATATTGTTTTCGAAAGAAGCTGCACCAGGTAAAGACCATGAAGTGGCATTTCCAGAAATAATAATTTCAGAGTTTACACATCCTTTTGCGTTTTCGTAATAGTCAACCACAAGATTGATCGAATTCGGAACTGATCCACCTGACGCGGACGAGTTCAATGTAACAGAAGGTGATGTAGTAACAGTAGGATTGGTTCCTACACCTTGAACTGCAATAGCATGTGCAAATCCACTGGCACCATTTCCTCCGTTTCCACCATTCCCACCATTCCCACCAATACCTCCAACACCACCATTTTGTGAATCACCGCATCCGTTTCCACCTGCGGTTGACCCCGCGCCGGCTGCTCCGGCGCCACCAGTTCCGCCTGTACCACCTGTTCCTATTGAACCGGTTGTAAAGCTGCAATCAATAATTTGCGATCCTGTTCCATTATTAAAAATAAATATTCCGTAGGATGAGCCGCCGCCATGTGCACCGGTTGCAGCTCCACCGCCGCCACCGCCGCCGCCGCCGCCTGAACCACCTTCTCCGGCAACATCAGTAGCATTGCGATCCGCACCACCACCACCGCCGCCGCCTGCTCCACCACCACCAAAACCAGGCATTCCATTAGCTCCAATTCCAGGGTTAAAATATCCCCCGGTATATGCTACTACGCCATTAGCACCGCTTGCACCGTTGGCTCCATTTACTCCATTTATTCCATTACTTCCTCCTGGAGGCGCTTGGCAATTGCAATCCGTACAGGGTCCGCCTGCTCCACCACCACCAGCGGCACCACCGCCACCACCGGCTCCTGCAGATCCCCCATTCCCGTTATTTCCAGGATTATTTGAACTGGCACATCCACCTCCATAATCATTTCCTCCATTTCCTCCACTTCCTCCATTTCCACCTGCAGTTCCATTTCCGGCAGGCCCTGTTCCACCACCTCCACCTGAGCCAGCTCCACCTCCATTACCTCCATCACTATTGCCTAATCCGCAGTCACCGTCATTTCCATCCGCCCCTCCAGTGCCATTAGTAGCATTGTTAGGAGCACTAGCGCCGTTGGTTCCATTAGTAGCATTACCTGCATTTATTTTACACCTGCTAATGGTATAATTATCCGAACCATTGGTAATATAAACTACCATATTTGATCTCCCATTTCCCGAAACTGTTTGTCCGGAAGCAGGTCCTGTGTTCAATGTTAAATCCTGCAGCGACCATCCATCATCATTGTCAGCCTTGAAACCCACTACATGACCTACATCATTAGTCATGTCTTCTTGTCCTGAAAAATTGATGATCGTTTGGTTAGCAATAGCGGTTGACTTCGTCCAGATGCCTCCTGTATTTATCCATCCGCCTTCAACAACTAAATTATTTTGTAGCGGTAAAATATTTGATTCATTGTAAGTACCCCCTTCTATTCTGATCCAGGTTCGTGAACCTGAAATTAATTGAAAGGCCCTATTCACCGTTTGAACTGGAGTTGTTTCATATCCCAAGTTTGCATCGTTCCCGGAACCTCCATCTACATAAATAGTATTACAAGCCATTGGAGCAATAGTAACATTACAACTGGCAGTAGCATCCGCAGCAGCACATGCATCTCCATAAGTTAAGGTGATAGTATAAAGTGCATTACTCGTAAAAGTAATATCAGTGCATGCTGAATTAGGATTTGAAATGCTCACCCCTCCTGAAGGAGTTACCGACCATGAATAAGTATTATTGATACTGGCTCCTGCATTGGGCTCTTGGGTAGTACAAAAGTTGTATGGACTACCAGGTGAGATGGATAAACCACATACAGAACTAACAATAGGCGCACCATAAGGCTGATAAGTAATCCTAACGCATTCTGTCGCGGTTGTTTGAGTCGAAAAATTAGGGGTGCAATTTGAAGTAACCAAGCATCTGTATAAAAGTGTTCCTGCGGTTTGAGGGGGTACATAAGTGGCGGAAGTGGCTCCAGGAATATTCACCCATCCTGTAACAGGACAATTTGAAGTAGGTACAGGATTGGTGGTTAAAGTATTCACTTGCCATTGATAATGCATTCCCAAGCTCCAGCCATTCCAGGAGTTAACAGCCACTGTCATACTTGTTGAGCTCCCAATGCATAAAGTTCTATCGGGTCCGCCTTGAGCCACAGCAGTTGGCTGGGTAGTGATCGTTGGTGAAGATGCAAATGACCAATTAATGATCAACTGATTAATTCCATAACCTGCTCCATTATTGTCGGGGCATCTGGTATGCATAGAAAGAAAGTCTCCAGACGTAAACTGGCCAGTGTACGTATTATTGACGCAAGGTGGATTTGAGTAAATATTAATATCCCCAATTCTTAACCTGCCGCATCTTGTATCATCATTATTAAATGCGCAACTATTGTCCTTTGTACAGTTATTTCCGCAAGCATCTTCTTCCCAACTTTCCATGTCTACATTGAGCTGGGTTGCCGGTACATTGAGGATAGTTGCTGCGGTAAAGCTTCCAGGATTAAAGTTGCTGCATGGAACTTCATCGGCTCCATACACACCTTGACCAGTGCAGCCTGTATATTGATTACCACCTGTTACCTGTGTAAAGTTCCCACCATTATAACCGATCCAAACTTTATAGCGTGGATCAGGTTCGTTGCCGGATGCATCGTTGCCACAATCCCAGTTATGACGAAAGCCATTAATTGAAACCGTTGCATTGATATTTACCTGTGAATAGGATTGGATAGTTGCAGAGAAAATACAAAATGCAATTACCGATTGGAGGGTCTTTTTCATACTCTGTATGGATAAGTGTTATGCCTGAGTTCTACTTAGGGAACCCGAAGCTAAAACCTTTCCATGAGCAAACCAAAAAATATGTTAAATAATACAGGCTATTGTGCTGTTATTTACCAGGCAAATTCCAAAAATACAGCCTGCCAAAATGTTACGTAACATTCAGTCAAGTTTCTGCTAACATTCATTTAATGGTCTATTTGATTGTCCACATTTCTAAACGATTTAGGTGCAATGCATAGTCAAGCATCACCTAAGTACGCAAAAGTATTAGCATATAAAAAAGATCAAAAATTAATTCCCGAGATCGGAGATAAATTTAATGCGCATAAGTCTTAGTTCATCTTCTTCATACACATCTCCAAATTCGTCCAGAATGGGTTGTAAACTATCCGTTTCCGCTTCACGAAGGATTTCAAAAATCTCTTCCTGGTCATCTTTATCGATCAGCCGGTTGATATAATAATTGAGGTCAATTTTTGTTCCAGAACTCACAATGGATTCAAGCTCAGCCAGCAGATCGTGCATAGAAACTCCTTTATTGCCGGCAAAATCTTCCAAAGGAAGCTTGCGATCAATAGCTTGTATGATGGATACTTTCATAGCCGATTTATTGGCAACGGTTTTTACCATCATATCAAACGGCCGCTCTATCTCATTTTCCTCTACATACTTGGCGATCGTTTCAATAAATTGCTTGCCATATTTAGCCGCCTTCCCTTCGCCCACTCCTGAAATATTTTTCAATTCATCCATGGTTATGGGGTACTGGGTTGACATTTCTTCCAAAGAAGGATCCTGAAATATCACGAACGGTGGAAGATTCAATCTTTTGGCTACTGTTTTACGTAAATCTTTCAGCATCACCATCAATGCTTCATCGAGGGCTCCTCCACCTTTTTCTTTGGTAATAATATCGGCATCATTCTCTTCGGCATCATAATCCCTATCTCTCGTAAACATTAATGGTTCAGGGTTTTTAAGGTATTCATGCCCTTTTTCATTGATATAAAGAGTACCATAATTCTCAATTTCTTTGGACAATAAACTATGCACCAAAGCCTGTCGGATGATCGCATTCCAAAAACGTTCGTCTTCATAATCCCCTTTTGCAAAAATATCCAATAGGTTATGCTTGTATTGTTTAACACTATTGCTTACGATGCCGGTAAGCACCTGTACAATATGATTGCTTTTGAGCTTTCCTTTAATTTCGTTCATGGTCTCGAGCAGCAAAATCAAATGCTCCTGGGCATCGAACCTTTCTTTAGGATTTACACAATTATCACAATTGTTGCAATTTGCATCATCGTATTCTTCACCGAAGTAATGCAGCAATGATTTTCTTCTGCAGCTGCTTGTCTCAGAAAAAGCAACTACTTCGTACATCAACAACTTATTGATCTCCTGCTCCGCAATTGGTTTGCCGGATAAAAGCTTTTCAAGCTTCTGAATATCATCATATGCATAAAAGGAAACACATCTTCCTTCACCGCCATCTCTTCCAGCACGGCCTGTTTCCTGGTAATAACTTTCCAGACTCTTAGGGATATCATGGTGAATGATGTATCGGATATCCGGCTTGTCAATTCCCATTCCAAATGCAATAGTAGCAACAATTACATCCACCTCTTCCAACAAGAACATATCCTGATGTCGGGCCCTTGTTTTTGCATCCATACCAGCATGATAGGGGACAGCCAATACTCCATTTACCTGTAGTTGCTCTGCAATCTCTTCCACTTTTTTCCTGCTCTGGCAATAAACAATACCGCTCTTTCCTGTATTCCCCTTTACATATTTAATGATCTCTTTATTTACATTTTTCTTGGGACGGATCTCATAATATAAATTCGCCCGGTTAAAGGAATCCTTATATACAATCGCCTCCTGCATGCCGAGGTTCTTCAAAATATCCTGTTGAACTTTGGGTGTAGCGGTGGCAGTTAATGCGATAATAGGAACCCGGTCTATTTCTTCAATAATAGGTCGCAGTCTTCGGTATTCAGGTCTGAAATCATGGCCCCACTCAGAAATACAATGCGCTTCATCGATCGCAAAAAATGAAATTTTAATGCTTTGTAAAAACTCAACATTTTCTTCCTTTGTGAGTGATTCCGGGGCAACATATAAGAGTTTGGTAACTCCATCAACAATATCCTTCTTTACTTTATCCCGTTCGGTTTTGCTGAGTGATGAATTGAAAAAATGTGCAATGCCATCCACCTCTCCATAGCCCCTGATGCTATCCACCTGGTTTTTCATTAAAGCAATTAAAGGGGATACGATAATGGCAGTTCCCTCACTGATCAATGCCGGTAATTGATAACACAAGGACTTACCCCCACCGGTTGGCATAATAACAAAGGTATCCTTCCCACTTAACAGGCTATTGATAATAGCATCCTGCTGACCTTTGAATTTCCCAAACCCAAAATACTTCTTAAGCTGCTGGTGTAGTGTTAACTCCTCTAATTCTGGCATAATCCCTCTTTTAATCTCTTAAATATACATATTTAACTAATACCGTCATAAAAAAAATAGGTGAATGACCTTATTTTTTACCTGTGCCGGGTACTTTAAAACAATACTTCTTTTTTATTTGTTTTGCGCTTAGTTCAAGCACATTAATATCCATTTCTATGTTTTCTACAGGTTTATCCAATGGCCCCGTTTGTGCCATAGCTATTTTATCAATTACCTCTAATCCGCTGATTACCTCACCAAAAACAGTATACTGCATATCTAGTTGGGGAGAACCCCCTGCTTCCGTATATGCCTTCCGCATTTCTGCAGAAAACTTGAATGCTGGATTCTTGGTGGCAGTGGCAATTTGTTTTTCGATCAGATCCAAGGATTGGCTATTGAATTTTGAACCTTGAACAATATAAAACTGTGACCCTGAAGAAGCTCTTTCAGGATTCAACTGGTCTCCAAGCCGGGCTGCGGCTAATACCCCTTTTTTATGATAATGACTCCCTGATATCTCCGCCTCGATGGTGTAACCGGGTCCACCTTGCCCCCATTGGTCTTTGAGTTTTTCATCTTTGGAGTTAGGATCTCCTCCCTGGATCATAAAATCCTTGATAACACGATGAAACTTGGTTTGGTCATAAAACCCCTCCCTGGCCAGTTTCAAAAAATTCTCCTTATGCTTAGGCGTATCATCATACAACCAAACATACATATTGCCCTTATTGGTAATAATTTCAACCACCGGATACTTGATCACTCCGGAAATGCCCGCTATTGGTGTTAGTGAAAATAGGGTAAATAAAAGTATGAGCCCAATTTTTTTCATAAGTACTGATCACTTAAAAATAAAATAATTTTCTAAAAGCACCAAATCGTTTGAATGCTGTTACTTTTGTCAAGTATCTTATTCTTTAATTCCTTTATTATGGTGAAAACAATTTACCTGTTGGTTTTTTCTGCTTCATCCATTCTTGCTGGAACCCTTTTTTTTAAAAGGGATGCGAATATCGCAAAAAATTCCCAGGATATGAATAGCCCAAAGCCACTATTTGCAACTGTTAACTATAATTATACAACCACTAGCCTCCTTCTGCCTAAGGGATTTCAATATCAGGTTTTATTCTCTGAAGGAGATGAGGTAGTAACCGCCAATGGAGCCACCGGAATGGCCAAGAAAAATCACGATTTTGTGGCTTATCTGCCTATTGATAAATTAGGCAAACAGGGCTATTTATATGTAGGTCATGAAACAAGGATCAAAGACCCCATTTTGGGTGATGGAGGAGGGGGAACCGTGCTTAAAATCCAATTTTCTAAAAAGAAATGGGAGGTCATTGGCAAAAAAAGAAATGTAGATTTTAGCGCTGTAGGGGGTACTATTCTCAATTGCGGAGGTACGATAACTCCAAACGGATATATACTATCCGCTGAAGAATACTTCCCACAATCCAACGAGGAGATTGAAAAATATATCAGTCAGCTTGGAAAATTTAATGGAAAACCTAAGTTTGAGAATTTCGGATGGATGGTGATGGTCAACCCCTCCAGTGCACAGGCCAGTCAAAAAGTCATCAATTTTGGCCGTTATGTTCACGAAGATGCACATTGCACCAAAGACGGGATGACCGTATATCTCACCGACGATTTTTGCCCTGGAGTATTTTTTAAATTCCAATGTATACGACCCAATGATTATACCGAAGGGCAGCTCTATGCTTATCAGCAAAGTGTGGATGGAAATAGCGGTTCCTGGCTTGCTTTGCCGATGGATTATGAATCATTGAAAAATGCCAGAGAAGTAGCGATAAAAATGGGAGCTACCATGTTTGTAAGGCAGGAATGGGTGGATGAAGCAAATGGTAAGATCTATATTACCGAAACCGGAACAGATAGCATAGACTTTACGAAAGGAGTAAAATTGGGGGGAACCACTCCCAATTACCTGGAATCCAAGAAAACAGGAACCCATAAATATTTTGATCCCTATGGCCGGATTCTGGTTTTCGACCCTTCTACCAATAAAATGGAGCCTTTAATAGAAGGTGGTCTGATGAGTGATGGGGGATTTTTTAGCAATCCTGATGGCTTGCATGTGGCCAAGATCAAGGGAAAGACATATTTGTTGATCAACGAGGATATTATTGATCTAACGCATGGCAGAGTGGATAAAAACGCTGAGCTCAGCAACCAATATTATAATGATATCTATTTTTACGATCTGAGCTTACCTGCTGATAGAAACAGTTTAAGGCGGTTTGCTGTGGGCCCAAGAGGTTGCGAAACTACTGGTAGTTGGTATGTGCCTGCAACGAAAACCTATTTTTTTAGTGTTCATGGACCAGATCGTACTAACCCGGAGCCTTTTAACAAGAGTTGCGTAGTGGCGGTAAGTGGTTTTTAAAAATGGTTTTTATGATATAAATTGCAACATAATAGCCCTAAAACCGTTTTTAGTTTTAATTATTTCAACCAGATGACCACAACCCCTTCATTAGAAGCATTTGAAAAACAAAAAAGAAGCCGGCTTATCATCGGTATCCTCTTTGATGCACTTGGAATGGCCTCTTTTATATTCCCAGGCCTCTTTGAAGCCATTGACCTGGCTTGGGCTCCTATTGCTGCCGCCACCTTCTTTGGTATGTACAGAGGGCTCACCGGTATTGTTGGTGGATCTATTGTTTTTATAGAAGAATTGTTGCCGGTAACGGATGTATTGCCCACATTTACCGTTGCCTGGATTTGGGTCTACGTTATTAACGGAGAAAAGAACAAGGCCCGTTTTCTCAAAAACAAACCTGAAGTAAAAGATCAGACCATAGACATTACCGATTATCAGGAAAATAAAAAAGTAACTACGTAAGTTGGTACGGTCGTTTTTGTAAACATGCGTTCCTGTATTAGTCACTTAAAATATTCACAAGCCCTTATTCATATAAGGGCTTTTTTTATATTTGTCCATGTTAACCATTTACCACCATGCCGGATGCAGCAAAAGCCAGGAAGCATTTTGCTTACTCAAAGATTCAAAAAAGAAATTCAGGGTGGTGGAATATCTTTTGGAGCCTCCCACCAAAGAAGAATTGAAAGTACTTATCAAAAAACTAGGTATTCAACCGGAAGAGCTGGTAAGAAAAAAAGAGCCCATCTATCTGGAAAAATTCGAAGGTAAAACACTCTCCAATACCCAATGGATAACTGCCATGGTAAAATATCCCATTCTTATCGAAAGGCCCATTGTTGTAAAAGGGAATAAGGCGGTTATTTGCAGACCGCCCGAAAAATTACTAGAATTCCTGGGTTAGTTCGTACGAAATAAGTTACTGGAATAAGTAAAATACATAATACAGGATCATGGCTCCCACCCGAACGACCAAGTAAATAAAAACGATAACCCAGATAACTACAAAGACCAGGTAAAGAAGTTGTTTGAGGAAGGGATATTTCTTCCGGTCAAGGGCCACCACTAAAAAAACCAGGACGGTTATTAACACCAATAGGCCTGTGATTAGCCAGAAATACAGCGTTTGATCCTTCATTATCTCAAATATAATCAGGAAAAGATAAAGAAATATTTACTTTTGAATTCAATAAACATTTTGAACTATGGAATTCCGCATTGAAAAAGATACCATGGGTGAGGTAAAAGTACCTGCCAGCAAATATTGGGGAGCACAAACTGAACGCAGCCGTAACAATTTTAAGATCGGACCTGAAGCCAGCATGCCCAAAGAAATTGTATATGCATTTGCTTACCTGAAAAAAGGTGCAGCACATGCCAACACAGATCTTGGGGTGTTAAGTGCCGAAAAAAGAGACCTGATATCTCAGGTTTGTGATGAAATACTAGAAGGCAAACATGATGGTGAATTTCCATTGGTGATCTGGCAAACAGGCAGCGGCACCCAAAGTAATATGAATGTAAATGAGGTGATTGCCTACAGGGCTCATGTGATAAGCGGAGGTAAACTCACAGATGAGAAAAAAGTGCTGCATCCAAATGATGACGTGAACAAATCACAAAGCAGCAATGATACTTTCCCAACAGCCATGCATATTGCTACTTATAAACTGGTGAATGATATAACCATTCCTGGAATTTTAAAGCTCAGGGATACACTGAATAAAAAAACGCAGGAATTTAAGGACATTGTAAAAACCGGCCGTACCCATTTTATGGATGCCACTCCATTAACCCTGGGGCAGGAATTTAGTGGCTATGTACAACAATTGGATAATGGGATAAGGGCCTTGAAAAATGCCCTAGAAATGGTGGCAGAATTGGCTCTGGGAGGCACAGCGGTGGGAACAGGCCTCAATACCCCCAAGGGGTATGATGTATTAGTAGCTAATAAAATTGCGCAATTCACGGGATTGCCTTTTATAACTGCTCCTAATAAGTTTGAAGCATTGGCTGCCCACGATGCCATGGTGGAAATGAGTGGGGCATTAAAACGTGTGGCAGTCTCATTGATGAAAATAGCCAACGATATCCGTATCCTCAGTTCAGGACCTCGCTGTGGTATCGGAGAGATCATTATTCCCGACAATGAGCCAGGATCTTCCATTATGCCGGGAAAAGTGAATCCTACCCAGCCGGAAGCTATGACGATGGTGGCGGCCCAGGTAATGGGAAACGATGTAACCGTAAATATTGGCGGATCGAATGGGCATTTTGAACTAAATGTATTTAAACCCGTTATTGCGGCCAACGTTCTGCAAAGCGCCCGACTCATCGGTGATGCTTGTATTAGTTTCAATGATAAATGTGCCATTGGAATTGAAGCCAACCTGCCCATCATTCAACAACATTTAGAAAACTCTTTGATGCTGGTTACGGCATTAAACCCACATGTAGGTTACGACAATGCCGCGAAGATTGCCAAAACAGCTCATAAGCAAGGGAAAACCCTCAAACAAACTTCTATTGAACTTGGACTGCTTACTGCCGAACAGTTTGATGAATGGGTAAAGCCGGAAGATATGACCGGAAGTTTAAAGTAAATTTTATTTAAAATAAGTGTCGAAACAGGTTTGAGCTGTCGCAAAGTCGCGGAAGTGGATCCGGCCTACCGAACCTTTTTCAATATTGGCCGCTGCACTTGGAGACCCATAAGTGGTGGTTGAAATACTGATCTGATCGTGTGAAGTATATAAATAGATCACATAGATCGATCCAGGAGTATAGGTAGATTTTTGATCGGATGAACCTAAGGAGCAACTGCTTTTATCCAGGTCCTCCATTTTACATTCCGTCATTTCAATATGAACAGGGGTTCCTTGATCATATTCCACGGTGGTATATAGTAAATTCCCGTTTTTAATTTCAAGAAAGCATTTGGTAACATGGCTGTTCTTGTTAACGGTATAACTACAAATTTCATTTCCGGGAATATGGATTTTTTTATCTCCGAACTTCAGTTCGTTTTGCGATAATAGGGAGGAGATCATCAATGAGGATAAAAAGAATACAGTTAAGCCTTTCTTTATAGATTCCATAGTTCGAATTTACAAAAACTAAATGAAAATATGGCATTATTTAATGCTATTTTAATACTAACATCTATTGTTGAAAACAACCATCAAATTTCCATCCTTATTCTCCATTCCTGGGGATAATAATTGTTAACCCTGCCTGGTAATATTTTTGCAAATCCCAGAGTGAGTGATTGATAATTGATGGTGGTCCATCCAGGCTCTGACTTTGGGGCAAGAAAATCCTTCCGCGACAGGTATCGCAATGCCCCCCCTTTGTCCAGTTCAACCACCTGAAAAGGTGGGTTCAAATAAATACTCATGGCCAAACCATGATCCGGAACCAGGTCTTTTCCTTTGAGCTCACCTATAGCCAGATAACCTCCCAGAATTTTAGTGATGGCTGATATTTCTTCCCATGACTTTCGATGGGCTATGTGTATCCCTGAAATTTTCCTATGATGATCAAACCAGAAAAATTCGTCCGATGATTTAACATACATCGCAGGATCGAATTTTTTTACATCGATCGGGTCGAACTTGAGTTTTTGACGTCGGATGTTCTTATTCGGGTCCATTTCAGCCGTTTTTCTTAAAACACAACAGTAGAATCCTTCTCCTTTTGTATGATGAGGATAGAAGGCATAACCTCCT
This sequence comes from Flavobacteriales bacterium, assembly GCA_025451235.1. Classification (GTDB taxonomy): domain Bacteria; phylum Bacteroidota; class Bacteroidia; order CAIKAF01; family CAIKAF01; genus JANWKQ01. Next base: position 13,020 of record JANWKT010000017.1, read on the forward strand.
TGCTCAGTCGATACGACCTCTGGAAAACCAGCATCCTTCAATTTTACCACTTCCAATGGAAAATTTTGCAACATCCATTTTATATTCTCATCATTTTCTGCCGGATTGAATGTACATGTAGAATAAATAAGATACCCTCCCTCTTTCAATGCCGGTAAAATATCACCTGTTATCTTTTTTTGTCTTGATGCACAAAGGTCACAATTTGCCTCACTCCATTCATCCACCGCATTTTTATCTTTTCTAAAAAGTCCCTCTCCGCTACAAGGTGCATCGATCACAATACAATCAAAAAATTCGTTCAATCCACCCAGTACATACGCATCGGCATGGGTAGTAAAGGTATTGGCATATCCCCATTTGGTCATATTTTCCAATAAAACACTGGCTCTTGTACGGATCACCTCATTGCTTACTAACAATCCTTCTCCATTCAGCCAGGAAGCGATTAAAGTGGACTTACCACCCGGAGCTGCACAAAGATCCAATATATGTACATTTTTTTCATCAAATATATTTTCCAATATATGCCATAGAAACATGGAACTGGATTCCTGCACATAATAAGCTCCAGCATGAAATGCAGGGTCTAACGTGAATACAGGCCGTTCGGGCAAATAAAAAGAATCAGGACACCATTTTATTCCTTGTGCCGTATTCACATCAACATGGGTTCCTTTGATGGGATGTTTGCGGATGGATGTAACCGGTGGTATGGACAATGCCTCCAGCATTTGTTCAGCATCCGTTAACTGAGCCTGGATCCTATTTATAAATGCCTGAGGGTACATTTTATCAGCTTCTTTGACGAACTGCTTCAAATAGAGCAACAGCTGCTGCCACGGAAACGTTCAAACTTTCTACCGGTCCCTGCATAGGTATTTTGCAGGTGGCATCACATAATTTTAAATACTCGGGAGAAATTCCGTCTTCTTCACTTCCTACAATAAATGCCATGGGTTGGGTAAAATCTACCTGGTACATGAGGGTATTTGTTTTTTCAGTGATCCCTACTACCTGGATTCCTGAATCCTTGATGAACTTGATGGTATCCTTTAAGTTATAGGACCGGCAAATGGGGATCTGGTGGATGGCGCCTGCCGATGATTTGATGGCATCCTCATTCATTTGTGCCGCTCCACGTGAGGGGACAATGATTGCCTGCGCCCCAGCACAAAGTGCACTTCGGCAAATGGCCCCTACATTCCTTACATCCGTGATCCTGTCTAAAATGATCAATAAAGGTGTTTTGGCCTGCTCGAACAATAAAGGAATGATATTTTCTATGTTCTGATATTCGATGAGCCCAAGAAAAGCAATAATGCCTTGATGGGGTTTTACTGTAACCCTATTAAGCTTTTCTTCCGGAACTTCCTGGATGGGAATATTCCTTTCCTGGCAAATCCGAAAGATCTCTGCGGTTGATTCATTCTTCAGTCCACGCCTGATCAATATTTTTTCTATTTCCTTGCCGCTATGTATAGCCTCCAGTACCGGATGGATTCCATACGTGAATGGCATGGATGGTTTGGGAGTATGATAATATTTTTTTTCGTACATGGAATGACAAAAGTAGTAAATTATCCTTGCCTTTTCGCGCCAGCGATGTGAAGGGGAAGCCCGCCAAAGGCGGCCGAGCGAACAGCGAGCCCGGAACGTAGCGGTGGTGAGTGGCCAAAGGTAAGGGCAACGCAGGAATCGAACCAGGCGGCAAAAAATCAATTATCTTTACACTATGAAAACCTATCATGTTCCGCTAATTATTCAAGCCATTCAATGGATCTTTGTAAAAAAGAAAACTCCCGGTAAAGCGTTGGAATTGCTTTTTAAAACCTATGAAGTAAATCGTTTTGACAAAAGAATTGTTGCCGAAAATGTATATGAGATCATTAGATGGTGGAGATTGCTGGTGGAAACCAATAATGCAAATTCATCGATGCAAGATGAAAATCTGGCAAGGATCATTGGGATCAACTTGGTAAGAAAGGGGAATAAATTGCCTCCTCACGATTGGTTAAAGAATTTAAATGTAAATACCCTCACAAAAAAACTGGAAGAGAAAAATAAAACAAACGCCTTCCGCCATTCGCTACCCGACTGGCTAGAGGAAAAGGGGGAAGAGGAGCTCGGAGAAAAATGGGATGAAGTGATGAATGCTTTGAATTCGAATTATAAGCAATGCTTAAGGGTAAATACCCTAAAAATATCGATCCCGGAGGTTGCTGCTGATTTTGAAGAGCACGAAATGGAATTCTCTACTTCTCCTTTAAGCGAAGATGGAATTAGCCTGGATGAGTTTGAAAATATTTTTAAACATCCTTTTTTTAAAGAAGGAAAGGTAGAGATACAGGATATGGGATCGCAACATGTTGCTTTTTTTGCAGGCGTAAAACCCGGCATGCGTGTGGTGGACGCCTGCGCAGGAGCAGGTGGAAAAACCTTGCATATGGCTGCCCGAATGAAGAATAAAGGAAAGATCATTGCATTGGACATTCAACCTTATAAACTGGAAGAATTGAAAAAAAGATGTAAAAGGGCCGGAGTGGAAAATGTGGAAATAAAATGGCTGGAAAATACCAAAGTGGTAAAAAGATTAAAAGAAACCGCAGATGTGGTTTTAATTGATGCCCCATGCAGCGGACTAGGGGTTCTTAAAAGAAATCCGGATATCAAATGGAAATTACACCAGGATGAACTGGATGAGATCCTGGAAATTCAAAAGAAGATCCTGCAACAATATGCCACGATGGTAAAAAAAGGCGGAAAACTTGTGTATGTAACCTGCAGTATATTCCCCAGCGAAAATGAAGTTAGGATACAAGAATTTATTGCTGCACATCCTGAATTTGAACTGGAAGAGGAAAAAAATATTTCGCCTGGAATACCTGAAAGTGATGGTTTTTATATGGCCAGACTGAAGAAAGTTAATTAGGAGGGATGGGTTTTGAAAAAATCGTTATTCCTACATTTTATTGTCCGTGTCGAAGTTGATCGGGGTTTTTACCCTTTTTCTTTTTATAGTTCTTCTTTCTTCCATTTGGGTAAATGATCTTCCCTTCTATAAATTCAAAATTTAAAAAAGTTCCCCGTTCAATGGTTCCGTCGGCAAAAGTATATTCTCCTTCGCCTTCCCTTCGGCCCTCGAAAAAAGCTCCTTTGTATACATCTCCGTTGGAAAACCGGAGTTCCCCATATCCATGTCGCTTATCGTTTATATATGCACAATCGCAAATATCTCCCTTACCGGAAGTATGTTTCCCCTTTCCATTTCTTTTATCATTGCTCCAATTGCCTTCATAAATATCCTTTGTATCGGACCAAAAATAAATTCCGTATCCGTTAAAACTATCGTTGAGAAACCCTCCGATATAATATGACCCATCTTTATAGGTATGTGTTCCCTGTCCGCTTCTTTTACCATTTACCCAATCCCCTTCATATTTGTCTCCATTCAAATAATAAAACGTTCCTTTGCCATGTTCTTTTGCGTCCAAAAACTCTCCGATGTACTTGTCTCCGTTTTTATAAATAAAAGTTCCCTGCCCGGTTCTTTGTCCGTTTACCCAGTTGCCATCATAGGTATCACCTTCTGCCCAAACATATTTCCCGATCCCGTGCTTTTTATCATTTTTAAAGTCGCCTTCATATACATCTCCTTTTTCATAGATATATTTTCCCTTCCCATCAAACAACCCGTTTTTAAATTCGCCTACATAGCTTTCACCAGAAGCAAACCTATACTCTCCCTTGCCTGAGGCTTCACCATCTAAATATCCTCCCTCATAAATATCTCCATTGGTCCATTTAAACACTCCGGCTCCATTTCTATGGTCATCCTTCCACTCACCCTCATAAATATTCCCGGATGGATAGGTGATTTTGCCATATCCGTCGCATTTCTTGTTTTTAAATGACCCGGTATAGATGGCGCCATCGGCATACTTATAAGTACCCTTTCCGTTGGTACAATTTCCAGAAATGCATTGAGAATAAGCGTATTGCGAAATAAAAATAAAGAAAATGCCTAGAGCAATCCTCATTAAATGGGGGTTTATATGCAAAAATAAGGAGAAAGCTTGTTGAAACAATAAATAAATGCAGAATTTATTATTTTTTTAACCCTTTCTGTTCAAAATCCCAGGGAACCATAGCAACTACCTTAGTACGCAAAAATATTAGTCTTTTCTTTCAAACACCTGGAATGTATAATCATACAAATGCTTTTCATCCGCCAGGTGCATTTCTTCTGATACCATCTTCCAATCATTCCAATTGAGTTCGGGGAAAAAAACGTCGGCTTCGGGCGAAGTAGCTACTCTGGTAAGTACCAGCCGGTGAGCTATGGGCAAAGTGTCTTTATATAGCTGCGCCCCTCCTACAATACAAACTTCCTCTACATTTTTAAAATGAGCCAAGGCGGCTTCCAGTGTTTTGAATACCAGGATATTTTCGGCTTGCAGGGTATGATCTCTGGAAATAACCGCATTTATTCTTCCGGGCAATGCTCTTTTACCTATGGATTCAAACGTCTTACGACCCATCAGGATCACTTTCCCTAGAGTATAATTTTTAAAAAACTTCAGGTCATTGGATAAATGCCAGAGCAGTTTATTGTCCTTACCAATGGCATTATTTTCAGCAATGGCGGCTACCAGTGAAATCTTCATAGATCTTAGTTTTAAACCGCCACTTCGGCTTTGATATGAGGATGAGGATCATAATTCTGCAACGTAAAATCCCCGTATTGAAAATCAAATATGTTCTTCACCGCTGGATTGATCTGCATGGTTGGCAGGGGGCGGCAATCTCTTGACAATTGAAGGTTGGCTTGTTCTATATGATTTGAATATAGATGCGCATCCCCCAAGGTATGCACAAAATCACCCGGCTCCAATTCGCAAACTTGCGCAATCATCATGGTGAACAAGGCATAAGAAGCAATATTAAATGGAACTCCTAAAAATACGTCTGCACTCCGCTGATATAATTGACAGGATAATTTGCCTCCCGCTACATAAAACTGAAAAAAGGCGTGACAGGGGGGCAAGGCCATCTGGTTGATCTGGCCTACATTCCATGCACTTACGATCATTCGCCGGGAATCAGGATTATTCTTGATGGTCTGGATCAATTCTGTTATCTGGTCGATATGGTTGCCATCATTGGTTGGCCAGCTTCTCCATTGATATCCATATACCGGACCCAGATCGCCCCATTGATGCGCAAATGTATTATCGTTTGCTATTTTTTCAGAGAATTCCTGGATGGTTTCGCCTTTAAACTCTTTGCTCTTTTTATATTTTGCATAAGGCCAGTCGTCCCATATCCGAACTCCGTTTTTCGAGAGGTATTCGATATTGGTTTCGCCTTTCAGGAACCACAACAACTCATGAATGATGGATTTTAAATGTAACTTCTTGGTAGTTACCACCGGAAAACCTTTGGATAGGTCAAAACGCATTTGGTGGCCAAAAACACTCATCGTTCCGGTTCCGGTCCTGTCTTCCTTCTTGATCCCCTCGTCTAAGATCCTTCTCATCAATTGATGATACTGCTCCATGTGCAAATAAATTTTGCTACGAATTTAATGCGCAAAGCCTTGCAGCAGAAATCAAGTTTTGAGGTATTATAAACAGGGTTATCGCAATAGATTCAGTTGGCCCCTGTATACAAAGCTATCGCCGTTCAGATCAAGCAATTCAACCAAATAGGTGTAGATCCCCTGTGGCAGGGCATTTCCTGACGAAGTGTTTCCATGCCATCCCAGCGAATCATCACTCCACTCATATACCTCTTGCCCCCAACGATTAAATATGGTAATATGAACAGCATCCGTACAAGTGCTGAAAATATAAAATGCCTGATTGATCTCATCCTGGTTAGGTGTAAAGGAATTAGGAATAAACACATGTGCATCGCAATTCAACACATGTATCAGCAGGATGGCGGTATCTGAACATCCCAGTTCGTTGGTAGCAATCAGCAATACCTCATGATCCCCTGGATGCATAAACGTAAAATCAGGAGATTCTTCTTCAGAATTTCCGGAGGAACCGAAATTCCAAAAGTATTGAGTGGCATCGATGGATTGGTTTTGGAACTGAACTGTAAATGGGGCGACGCCTTCAACACTATCTACTGTGAATGCAGCCGTTACATCGGATAAATTCACGGTAAAAAATGCGGTATCCGATACTTGCCCACAGGCATTGATGGCATTTACGTAATAGGTTCCTGGGATGAAAACCGAAATGGTCTGGGTAGTTTCACCAGTGCTCCAGAGATAAGATCCATCTGGGCCGGCATCCAAAATGATCGAGAGATTTTCGCAAACAACCTGATTAGGCAAAGAAGCTGGATTAAGAATGGGAGGAGAGCCCTGCACCAAGAATAGACTATCGGTAATAGTTCCGTTACAATGGGTTATACTCATCCACAAAGCTAATATAGCTGGATCGGAAATGCTTACTATATATTGAGCATTCAATTGATTCCCGTTGATCCACGTTCCATTACCCCCACCCCAGTTTACGCCGGTAAAAGTACCGGTAATCTGTGGCGACATTTGAATAGTGTCACCAGGACAAATGACCTGGTCGGGACCAGCATCTATGAGCAAGGGAGTAATAGGAGCCGTGCATCCGTTATTTATATAATTAGAATTACCGGCCCAATCATATACCACGGTAGCTCCATCTCTATCAGCGGATGATCCGGCAGTGCCTGTTACGCCAAAAATGTCTACCAACTGGGCACAATTGTAATTCACCGCATCCGAACAACCACCTCCAAAATCCATGCTGAAATTACGCCACCCGCTGCTAGTGGCATTAGCAAAATGACCCATGGTATTTCCCTGGCATTGAAAAATAATATATAAAGTATCTGTTAGCCCTGAAAAACTGTTGGCCGCCGGATTAAAGTTGGTGCTGGTAACAATCATCACATGTGCACCGGCCGGCAAAACACCCCCTGTAGGTTCTAATATAATTCCGCAAGATTGTATGGTAGAATTGAGTTGAACTACTTTTGCAGCAGTTGTGGCATCCTGGCAAATTCCCAGGTATGTATTGTTGGGCCAGTTAATATTAATAGCCGAAGTATTTAATGCATTCGGCCCTACCTGAAAGCGGACCATTTCATTTTCCCCTTCAGGATTACCACATGCATCCACAAATATACTTTCTATTTCAAAACAGGTAGGCGGTATCTGGCTATACATGCTTCCCGTAAAAAGCAATAACATGCAAAGTATATAGCGGGTTTTTTTCACGTATCTTTTAAACGGTTGCAAATATCGGTGATTTCTTTCTGTATTAGATGAAATGAAAGTTAAGTTTAACGTGAATTTATCCCCAATCTAACATATTCTTTATCAGATGCTTATTCTGGCTTGGTGGTTTTTGGGTCTTATAGGGTGGTCCTAGGCAGCAACTGCGGCCTCTTTGGCCTTGCCTGCCACCATAGCTATCGGAATTCATGCTCTTACACGGCCCGGTCGATGGCGCTGGCCACTCTGGTATCGGGAAATGTCTTATTCCTGCCCATGGCAGTAATGCGTTTTTATATTAGCATATGCAATTATCACAGGATGCTGGTAGCTCATTCACCTCCATCGATGTTCCTCTAAATAGCATCCCCCCAACCCACATTTTGACAAATAATATTAAAATGACAAATTTTAATTATTATAATTTACTGTTATTCAATATTATGAGTTTTTAATGGGGAGATGAGGGTGTTCAGGAAGATGTGTTAAAAGTCTGGTGTGTGGAATAAAAATATATTACATTTGCTTACTAACTATATTTTAAACGTCCACAATTATGATAAGAAACCCACTTTTCAAGAGAGTGCTTTTTTTAGGCATTTCTTGTTTTTTCAGTAGCTGGATACTTTCAGCACAAACCGTCAACAGCAACCAGCATACAAACGGCACATCAAGAGATACGGAAAACACCAGGGTCGAATCTACTTCTCAATTACCCGGCTTTCCGGTTTTTGTGAATACAGGTAATCCGGAGATTGATAACGCTAATTATGCTGCAGCAAAAGAAAAATGGATCAGCGAAAACCAGGAACTTTATAATAAATACCTGCAGTCACTCAAAACCAACAAGGCAAATAGCACCGCTAAAGGAAATCCTTCCACTTCAACCGTAACTCAACCCAATAAAGACTAATTCAATATTTATCATATGAAAAGATTATATACTTTTTTTAAGCCCGGCATTTTTACATCTGTTTTTTTGTTCATGTTCATCGTGATTGGTCGAAGCCAACCTGTGAATGACGATTGTTCAGGTGTTACACCCACTACTTTAGTCAATGGTACACCGGTAGTTTTTAATGGGACTACGGTTGGTGCAACCGGCTCATTTGCTGAAATGAATGTATTAGGTGGAGTTTCGGTATGGGAAGCTGTTACCTTAACAGGCAGTTGCAACGATCTTACGGTTAGCTTCTGTGGAACAGCTCCAGGAGTTCAGGCGGATGTATGGATCGTTTATTCAGATTGCCCACTGACCCAATATTTCTTCAATACCTCGTACAACAATGTGGATTGCGGTGACGGGAACTGGACCATTATATACAATGGTCTCCCTGCAGGGACCTATTATTTACCTGTACTTGCAGATTTTGGCAATATTCCGGGAGCTTATACAATGACCGTTTCATCTATTGATTGCCCTCCACCTCCTGCAAATGATCTATCCATGAATGCTTTCCCTATTCCTCCATTTTGTGATCCGGTTACCATTTCTGGCACCACCTATCAGTCTACCTCCGACCCGGATGCCATTAACTGTTTTACTTCGGTAGATGGTGCAGGTGTATGGTATACATTAACTGGAAATGGGTTCAGTATTACGGCCGACATATGTCCTAATACCTATGATACAAAGCTGCATGTATATACCGGAAGCCCAGGATCGTTTACCTGTGTAACAGGGAATGATGATTTTTGTGGATTGGGCTCACAGGTTACTTGGAACTCTATTAACGGAACAACCTATTATATTTTTGTATCGGGCTTCGGCGGAGATGTGGGTACTTTTGATCTGAACTTGAGTCTCAATGACAATCTTGCTCCTGTTCCGGATGTGATGTCACTCCCTAACGCAACGGGTGCATGCTCAGCAACAGTTACAACACCTACCGCCACCGATAATTGTGCCGGTTCTATCAACGGTGTTATTACAGACACTGTAGTTAACTCTCCAGGTAATTTTACCATCGAGTGGACTTATGATGACAATCATGGAAATACAACTACCCAAACCCAAAATGTAATTACTAGTGATGTTATTTCTCCTAACATTACTTTTTGTCCCGGAAATATTACACAAAACAATGCTCCTGGCATGTGCTTGACCAATGTTTCTTTGGGGACTCCAACCGCCACAGATAATTGCAGTGTAGCCAGTATTACCAACAATGCTCCTGCGGGGGGATTCCCAATTGGGGTTACTACGGTTACATGGACAGTAACAGATCCATCTCTCAATTCAAGCACTTGCTCGCAGGTGGTGACCATCAATGATGGGGAAGCCCCTTCGGCGACTTGTCAGAATATAACGGTGAGTCTTGACGTGAATGGACAAGCAACCGTTCTTGCTGCAGATGTAGACAACGGAAGTGTAGACAATCCGACACAGATCTTTAATTATACGTATGATTTCACTTCAGGTCCCCAGGGTTTTACCACAGGTAATGAACCATTTGCTTATTGGGGACTTCCAAGTATTTCATCCACATGGAGCACAACCACAGGTTTTGGAAATCCATCAGAAAGCTATGGAAACATGAACAATGGAAGCATGGGTGCAGAACATAGTTGGATCATGTCACCCGTACTTTCTTGGGGAACTGCATTTGATTTGACCTTTGATTCATATTCCAATAATGAATCGGGAACGTACGATGCAGAATTTGTTGAGTTTTCTACCGATGGAGGATCCACTTGGAACAGTGCAGGAACCCATCCAAGCTTTTCAACTTATGGTGATGCTACCTGGCATACCATTACTTTTAATATAAGCTCCCCTGCCACTTCTAACGGAAGGGTCCGTTTCAGGTATGATACCGGAGACGATTGCTGCGGTCCATTCGGACAACAGGGATGGTATATTGACAATGTATCGATTAGTTCTCAGGTATATTGTGGAAGTGCACTGAGTTATTCCCTGAGCAATTCGAATTTTGATTGTAATGATATCGGTACCAACAACGTTACATTAACTGTAACCGATGCTTATTCAAATGTAGATAGTTGCAGCGCTGTAATTACCATTGTGGATGATATGCCACCGAATGTTTTGGTTCAGGATATTACCGTTAACCTCAATGGCTCGGGAGTAGCTACTATTACGGCCATGGACATTGATAATGGAAGTACCGACAATTGCGGTATTGTTTCTTATGCTCTTTCAGATTCCATTTTTGGTTGTGGTGATTCATGCAGTTCTACCTATGCATTGCATTTTGATGGAGGTGATGATTATATTGAAGGTATCAATGCAAACCTTCCACAAGGAAATGCCTCCAGAACCATTGAAGCCTGGATCAATCCCGAATTGATCTCTGGTCAAATAGGTTCGATCTTCGAATGGGGAAATATCAGCTCAGGTGAAAGATCAGGCATCATGTATAACAACCAACGGCTTTATTATGTCGGGGAAAATAATGATGTACAAGGATTGATATACATTCCTCAAAACCAATGGAGCCATGTCGCCGTTACCTATGATGGATCTCAAATAAGCTTATATGTAAATGGTGTGGCGGACGCTACCGGATATCCTTCTACAAATACAACAGGAACTACTTTCAGAATAGGAACAGGAGGTAACAGCCCTCCCGTAACTGAATATTTTAAAGGTGGTATTGATGAAGTAAGGGTTTGGGATTATAACAGAAGCCAGGCCGAAATTGTTGGAAGCATGAATAAATGTTTGAATGGTGCTGAACCTGGTTTGGTAGGTTATTATAAAATGGAAGAAGGTACCGGAACTACTGCTAACGACAATTCATTCAGTGCAGCCAGCGGAACAATGAACAATATGACCAATGCTGCCTGGATCAATGCAAGCACTGCAAATTTATCAGGGGCTATTCCGGTTTCATTAACTGTTACAGACGGATCGGGTAACTCCGCTTCGGCTATTGCATATGTAACAGTCAATGATCCACAAAGTCCAACCTTCACCTCTTGTCCGGCTGATGTTACCCAATGCGAATCCTCCGGTCATATAGTGCTGTATACTACACCGGCGGCGGCAGATAATTGTGCAGTTGTAACCGTAACTCAGATCTCCGGTTTAGCTTCAGGATCAAATTTCCCATTAGGGGTAACTACCAATACTTTTGTTGCAGTTGATCCATCAGGAAATACGGATACTTGTTCATTCACTGTGTCTGTGTTTACAGAACCTACCGTTACATTTGTTCTTAACCCTAACAACGTTTGTTTGGATGGTGGGCTTGTAACCATGAGTGGTTTACCGGCCGGAGGAATTTATACCGGACCAGGTACCTCCGGAAACACTTTTAATCCGATGGCTGCTGGTTTAGGTAACCATACCGTAAGCTATACTTATACAGATGCCAACGGTTGCTTCACAACTGAAAATGCTATATATACCGTTATCTCCTGCTTGGGTATTGAAGGAGAAGACGGTGTTACTGCCACTATTTATCCAAATCCAAGCGGCGGTATATTCAATATTAGCATGAGTGAATTACCAAAAGGCAATAACACGATCAGATTGATCAATGCTTTAGGACAGGTAATGTATACTGCTGCCTTAACATCGACCCTACAAACTGTTGATGTGAGTACTTTAGCTGCAGCTACTTATTATCTACAAATTATTACTGAAGAGGGAATTATATCAAGGCAAATCATGATCACACATCAATATTAGCCACTCCTTTTTCCCACAAGTCTTTTTTTAAAGGCACCCTGACCTAAGCGTCAGGGTGCCTTTTTTTGTTGGATGATCTTCTTTTACCGACACTTACCGGGTTGGGCTTATACATACATTGAAATTTCAATTTATGCCAGGTGGTCTTGATAAAAATGAAAAAAAAAATTATTTTGGTAAAGTTATGATTGACAAAAAATGGAGCATAAAGCCGGTACCCGGTCCGGCAAAGGTAGAGGACCTTGCTAAATCAATTAACGTGAATGATCATATTGCTCGGTTATTGATTCAAAGAGGAATTACCACCTATGAGGAAGCAAGAATGTTCTTCAGGCCCAATGCCACTGATCTCCATGATCCCTTTTTAATGAAAGATATGGACAAAGCGGTGCAACGTATTTTGGCGGCTATGGATGCACATGAGAAGATCCTGGTTTTTGGAGATTACGATGTCGACGGAACATCGAGTGTTGCCATGGTTTATTCTTTCTTTAAAAATGAAATAGGTTATGTTAGCTGCGCCTACTATATTCCCGACAGGTATAAAGAAGGCTATGGTATTTCAAAAACGGGAATCGATTTTGCTATAGACAATGAATTTTCTTTGATCATTTGTTTGGATTGCGGAATAAAATCAGTTGAACTGATTCAGTATGCCAAAGAACAGAGTGTTGATTTTGTGGTTTGCGATCATCACCTGCCCGGATCTGTATTGCCACCAGCTGTTGCCATTTTAAATGCAAAACAAAAAGATTGCCATTATCCATATAAGGAATTATGCGGCTGTGGTGTTGGTTTTAAATTAATGCAAGCCTTATCGCAAAAAATAGGACTACCTGCACAAGATGTATATGGATACCTTGACATGGTTTGCATTGCTACGTGCAGCGATATTGTTCCACTTACTGGGGAAAACAGGATCCTGGTAGCAGAAGGTTTAAAAATGCTGAATGCACATCCACGGCCCGGTTTAAAAAAAATGCTGGAACTCGCCAAAGTGAATAAAAAATTTACCGTGGAGGATGTGGTGTTCATCATAGGTCCGAGAATCAACGCTGCCGGTAGGATAAAACATGGAAGTGGCGCAGTAGAATTGTTAATGGCCAGTGGAAATGATCCCTTGATCAGTGAATATGCCGAAATACTACAAAGCAGTAATACGGAACGCCAGGGTCTTGATAAATCCATCACTGCCGAAGCTTTGCAAATGATAGAAGAAAATGAAGTCTTAAAAAATAAAAAATCGAATGTTCTTTTCAATGCTACCTGGCATAAAGGAGTGGTGGGTATTGTGGCTTCAAGGGTGTTGGAAAGATATTATAAACCCACCATTATACTCACAGAAAGCAATGGAATGGCGACAGGCTCGGCCCGAAGTATTAAAGGATTTGATGTTCACCAAGCCATTGAAGAATGCGCAGAATTATTGGAAAATTATGGAGGCCATACGTTTGCAGCAGGCTTAAGTATGAAAATAGAAAACCTCTCGGAATTCCAGCAGAAATTTGAAGATACCGTGATCGCGATGCTGAATGGTATCGTACCTGTACCGGAAATTGAAATTGATGAGGAATTGTCTTTGGAAAAAATAAATCCGAAGTTCTATAAGATCATCCAACAACTGGCTCCTTTTGGTCCTGGAAACATGGACCCGGTTTTTATGTGTAAGCATGTAATTGCATTGGAAGGTACCCGAATTGTGGGTGATAACCATTTAAAGCTGGTGATCGCACCTAAGGATCATCCGGAAATGGCATTCAAAGCCATCGCTTTTAAGCAAGGCCATCATCTGGATGAGTTGATGAAAGGAAACTCCTTTTCTATTGCCTACAACCTGCGTGAAAATGAATGGATGGGTAATGTTAGCCTGGAATTGGACATCAAAGACATCAAAATGGACTAAATCATATTTAAAAAAAGCAAGGCGAGATTGATCCATCCCGCCTTGCTTTTCTTTTCCTAAGTAGGTTATTTAATAATCAGTTTTTGAATATTTCTTTGGTTGTTCATTTCAAATTGAAGATGGTAGATCCCAGGAGCCAGATGGGTAAGATCAAACTGCTTGATCAAATCCCCATTTATATTTAGGAGCGACTGATAGACCACCCTGCCATTGATATCGGTTACGGTTAAATTCATGTTACCTGGTTTAGATCCGGAAATGCCGACGGTAATCGCACCATTGCTTGGATTCGGATACACCACTATTTCACAGCCACCCAATTCCTGGGGGATGCCAGCACATGAAATAACCGTTACCATGATCGAATCAGAATTTTCGCAACTATTTGCATCCGTAATTACAACTGAATAGACCCCTGAGCCTATCCCCAAAACAGTTCCATCCAAAAATAAAGTTTGATTGGTGGAGAGATCAAACCATAGATAGGTATACCCGGCCCCGGCATCCAATGTAATGGAACCATCTAAGCAAATGGTTTGGTTGGTCCCCAGGTCAATAGCAGGCAAGGGGTTAAACACCAATGTAATAGAATCGGAGTTCGAACATCCGTTTGTATCATTTGCATATACCCAATAGGATCCTCCAAAAAGAGTAACCATGGAAGTTGTTGTACTTCCATCAGACCATAATATATTTGGCGCAAATGGGGTAGTTAATGTTGCGGTGTCTCCAACACAATAGTTGGTTATTCCCGGACTTATGGCCGCTAACACTGGGGCATAGTGCCCGATCATGATGGTATCTGATGTGGCACAGTTCCCAACGGTATTGGTTACCGTTACGAAATAAACACCAGGAGTTGCTACGCTGATGGAGGAAACTGTGTCACTGGTAGACCATAAATACATATAGCTGGGCTGGGTACTTACAGCTAAGACAACTACCGAATCACTGCAAACAGTTATATCCGGACCTAAGTTTACCGTTGGTACCGGGTGAATTGTGATTAAAATTGTATCCATTCCAGGGAAACCGATCGGGTTGGTGAATGTCAAGGCTACATTCACAGTGCTATCAGTGGTGCCGGTGTTTAAAAATTCAAGGTATGAAGCAGTATCGGGCAAAATGCTCCAGATACCGGTAGAGGTATCCTGAACGGACCATTGATAATCACCTGCACCCAATTGAGGGTCTAATACTAATCCGCAAACACTTGTATCGTTCCCCAAGGAGAATACCGGTGCACCCCCAATGGTGAAGTCGTCAAAAGCAAAACCATCATCCACTACGGAGGCATCCGTACCAAAAGCAACACGGACCCATACATTCGACTGTCCGGCAAGATTGGCATCCAGAGGATGCTTGGCCCAAACCCATCCATTAGATCCATTCCCGCTGGCTAATCTTCCGGTCCACCCATCCTGTTGTCCTCCCGGATTACCATCAATACTGTTGTCGGTATACCAGTTATAAGGATCGTTATAAGCACCTACATTCTGCCAGGTCGAACCATTATTGGTAGATGTTTGAAGTACGGCTCCATCCCAACTAAATTCGGCATTCCACCAAATGGACATTCCAACCCAAGGATTGGCAGGTAAATTGGTAAAATCGAAACATGGACCCTGCACATAAGAGGTTTCGTTATCGTTATATGTGGTGAGCCCTAATCCACCAGTAGTAAATGCTTTTGTACCGGAAGCAGCACCTATAATGACACTTTTGGCAGGAGTACCAAATGCCCAGGTACCGTTTGCTATGTTAAAGTTTGTCCAACCATTCGTACCCGTTTCAAAGTCCTGTACATAAGGATAAGTTCCTACATTTTGAAAATTAATAATGGAAGTATACAAAGTATCATTACATAAGTCGACATCGGCAACCTGGTTGGTCCATATGCCGATCGTATGGGAACCCAGTGCTGATACATTTGCTGTTCCAGTAAATGTATAATTGTAATTTCCTAAGGGAAGAATAGTATCATTGATAGTTTCGCAAACCGGTATTCCCCCATCCACATTAAAGCAAACATTTAAACTAAAAATGGTATCCGTTCCTCCATTAAAGAATGTTCCACTTACCGTTTCTGCATTGCTCAATGCACAACCACTCGAAGGTTGCACCAGTGCTGAAGATTGTGGATCGACCACATTGGCAGAGATCAAAATATTGTCTACTGCAATTCCTTCATCTTCATTGTTTGCATCCGAAGCAAAGGCAAAGCGGATCTTCACATCAGAAGAACCTGCGGTTCCGCTTAAAATATTCATTGCCTCCTGCCATTCACCGGGATTTCCAGATGAATAACCAGCCCAGTTGGAAGGGGTATTGTACCAATTTATCCCTGTACCTGATGCACCAACCGTATTCCATGTCGTTCCGGCATTGGTGGATACTTCTACCCGATAGGTTTCGCAGCAAGATTCCGTTCGATAAATATGGCTAAACCTGATAAATGGATCTGAGGTAAGCGATGAGAAATCAAAACATGGCGATTCCAAATAAGAGGTCTCATTGCTGTTGTAATAAGCCGTAAGTCCGGTTGTCCAGGAGAGGTTGGTAGACCCACATCCATTCACTTCGGGGATCAGATTAAATTCTGCCGGTATTCCATATGCCCAGGAAGAGTTGGTGCCTTGACCGGACCATCCTCCATTACTGCTTTCAAAATCCTCAAAATATGGAAGTGTACCAATCAAAGGAATACTGTTCATCGTATAGCCTGTGATGATATCGTTGGATGAATTTACATCACCGAATATATCAACACTCACATCAAAACTATGACTGCCTAAAACAGATACATTTACAGGTGTTGTAAAAGTATGCTGATAGGTAGCGCCATATGCCAGGCCCAAATTAAAAAGTGTATCACAAATCCATCCCGATGCATTATGGTTGTAGCACATGGTCATAGTATCAATGATGCTGGTCCCATAATTCTGGAAAGTAGCGACCACATTTTCTACACCTGGTGCGCATGCATCATCCGGTGCATCGACTGATATAGTTGCAGCTTCATGGGGGGGA
Organism: Flavobacteriales bacterium; assembly: GCA_025451235.1. GTDB lineage: Bacteria > Bacteroidota > Bacteroidia > CAIKAF01 > CAIKAF01 > JANWKQ01. The sequence continues at coordinate 29,880 of JANWKT010000017.1, forward strand.
GGTGGAAGTATGTTGATGGAATAGTCTTCCACCTCACCAAAAGTTAAGTTGGGGTTGCAAATGTCGGCCTGCGTTAATGGGGTATTTGCGTACCGGCATATTACCCTTAGCCTCGTAATACCCGAAGGAACGAGACCTGGTATGTTTACTGTATTGGTAACTGATCCTCCTCCAAAGGAATATCCAATGTCAAAGAATTCGTTGGGATCATTAAAATCTAAGTCCTGGTTAAAATCAATTAACATGATGAAATACTGTCCCCAGGTAGGACCCGGTCTGCAGGTTACACTATAGCTTGTCGACTGAGATACAACCTCTGTCATTGCGGTATAGTTTGTATAATTAGATGGCCCAGGTGTGCCGCAACCGGTATTATTATTATTGATTAAGTTGAAAGAGAATTGCTGAATATAATCGTCTGATGTACATGGATTGGCATAAATTGGAAGGCAATATTGGGCAGTAAGTCCAGTAAACATTCCAACAAATACCGCGACCAACAATAAAAATTTCTTGAGCATAAGTATCGTTTAAGTTTTTTTTAATGGGCCAAAACTAAAGGGATTTGTTGGCTTCACCAACAAATTTTCGTAGACGACAAAGAACTGTCCTAGTTTCCACCTTTAACAAAAAAGGCGACATTTTGTCGGCGAAAACCAACCATTTCCAGTCATTTTGACCTGTTTTTTCGAATGGAACAAGAGTTGAATGAGGTTTTGAAACTAAAAATTCAACATTATGTTAGTCGTAAAAAATAAAAAGTGGAATACTCCGGGAGTATTCGATCAGTTTCTTAACCACGACCTCCATCAATTATTGGGGTCAGATTACAGGTCCTCCATGCCCGCTGTGAATGTGATTGAAAATCAGGCGAGCTATGAGATCGAAGTGGCAGCACCGGGTCTTGCTAAAGAAGATCTTCAGGTGTCAATTGAAAAAGATGTACTTACCATCAGTGCTGAAAAGAAAACTTCAACGGAAAATAAAAATGGGAATTATTTGAAAAGAGAATTCAGCTACCATAGCTTTAAAAGAAAGTTCAATGTTCCTGAACATGCTGATACTAATGCTATCAAGGCAAGTTATGAGAATGGGGTTTTGAAAGTGGTCTTACCTAAAAAGGAGAAAAACGACGACAATACTTCCAAAACAATTGCCGTTAGTTAAGCAGTTAGCCAATATAAACGTAAATTTGGGGTGTAAGCGGGCCGATCCTACTTACACCCTTTATAATTAAATAAACATATATGTTCAAATTTGTTATCAATGGTAGGAGGGGCACAAAAAATATTTTAATATCCATTGGCCTAACACTTATTATTATATCATTGCTCGTGTTTTTATATCCGAAGTTTTTCGCTTATATATTTGCCGGAATTGTAGGATTAATAGGACTTGGTGCTGTTTACAGAGGTATTGTTTCGAAGCCTAGAAAACCAGGAAATGATTCCTTTGGAGGTTTTGGAAATAAAACGGAGGATGGATCCTATCAGGAAATAGATGATTAAAAAAGCAAGTTATATATTTTTATTTTTTTTAATCGGCCCATGTTTTGGGCAGAATTTCGAGGTCCGGTTCTCGGATGTTGAAAAAATAGGTTTCCGGGAAATGCATGACCGGATCATCGGTTTTAATGCCAATTCCTATGATATTCTCAGGTTGAAGTTCAGTGCCTTTGGTGATGCCACTTTATATTCCGATCATTTTGAAGTGGGCAGCCTGATGAAAAAATATACTATTGAAGTGTTTAAAAAAGACCTGTATAAAAGCAATGTACTTCAGCATAAAATTGAATTTGAAGAGGCCTTTGTTGCTGATAGTTCGTTGATCGTATTGTTCAGTAGCTTTAATCCCGAAAAGCTGGAAAATAATTTATACGCCGCCCAATATGTAGACGGATATTTAATCGGAAACCCCGTAGAAATAAATAAAATAAAAGTTCCTAACCGCTTCGAAAAAGGTAGTTTTATTATTGAATACGATTTGCAAAAAAAGGTGTTTATGGTGATCGGGGTTGAAACAGACCCTAAAACCAATGCCCAGGTCTTTCGTATTTCTACCATTGATCAAAACCTGAATACGGTTTGGAAACAAAACCTGGATATCCCTTATAAAGAGAACCGGTATGAACTGGAACAGCTGGAGGTGGATGACAATAACAGGGTTTTTCTCTTATTTCGGATCATTCTGAACCGCGACCAGCAAAAGCAAAAAGAACTACCTAATGCCGATTACTATTTTTCGCTGTTACAGTTAAGTGCATCACAGGAGGATGACTACCTCGAGACTGTTTTAAAAATTGAAGATAAGAACGTATATAATATGTGGCTGGATGTAAAGAAAAAACCAGGTAAGATCATGCTGGCCGGATTGTTCTTCAATAAAAAAACAGATCTAAAACCTAAGGGAGTTTATTTCACTGAATTTGATAAAGACAGTGCCAGACCCAGCAATATTAAGATACAAACCTTCAATGATGATTTTATCCCGGATTTCGAAACGGAAAGTCCCTTTACTGAAATGACGGAAGACGATCCCGAGATTCGGATTATTGATATGATCCAGGCTCCGGATAAAGGATATTATTTACTGGCAGAATATATTTTCATTCATGAAACTTGTATGCCCGATTATAGGAGTGCCCTGATGAGCTGCAACTATAATTATTATTACAATGATATTTTTATTTTCAAGTTCGATTCAACCGGCAGTTTACAGCGTAAGCTCCGCATCCCTAAAAAACAATTCACCCGAAATGATGGAGCTATCCATTCTTCCTTTGCGTATGGAATTATCAAAAATAAGCTGGTATTGCTGTACAACGATCATCCTAAAAATTTGAAACCCAAGAATCCGGCCCATTTAATGTTCATGACCGATGCCAAAAAATCGAATCTGGCGGCCGTAACGGTGGATGAAAAAGGGTTAGTAGAAAAAGAGTTTTTGATCAACAACGATAAAAAGAAAACCTGGTGCAAGCCCAAAATATTCTTTTCAATAGAGAATCAATCCATCATTTTATTCTCCCAGAAAGGGAAGATGTTTCAGAGCATAGAGATCAAATAGTAAAACGATCTCCATCATTAAAAAAAGGCAATGCTTTTCTAATAGATTGCACCCTGGAATACTCAATTGTAGCCTGCACATATTGATCAGCGAATGGGTTTCCTTTTGCTATATGCTGACCCATGGGATCAATCACCCCACTTTCCCCTCCGTATAAAATCCCCGTTCCATCGGTTCCGATCCGATTCACGGCCACTACATAGGCTTGATTTTCGATGGCCCTGGCAATTAAAAGCTGGTTCCAGGCATAGCTTCTTCTTTCGGGCCAATTGGCCACCACAAGGATCATATCGTAGTTATGTTTTTCCGATCTTCTCATCCAAACCGGAAATCGTAGATCAAAACAAACCATTAAAGAGATCTTCCAGCCTTTATAGTCGACCACCACTTGCCGGTCGCCGGCGGTAAAGAAAGTATTTTCATGGGTCAAACTAAACAGGTGCTTTTTATTGTAAATGGTCACTTCTCCCTCAGGGGTTATAAAATGTAAGCGGTTATAACATTTCCCATCTTCATTCACAAAGAGACTTCCGGCTATAGCCGCATTGGCGCTCCGGGCCATTTCCTTCATCCAATTCACGGTTGATGACCCGGTTTCGGCCATTTCCTTTTTCATCGAAAAACCGGTGGTGAAGGTTTCTGGTAATACAATAATATCAGTGTTTTTATCTAATTGCGCAATTTTATTAGTGAGATGTTGAATATTTTGATCTCTATCTTCCCAGAAAAGATCTGTTTGAATCAGCGATATGCGGAGGGTTTCTTTCAATTTAAACCTTCATTAGTTTTTCAGCTGCTTTCTCAAGGGTGGTGTTTTCTTTTGCAAAACATAAGCGTAAATGCCGATTATCATCCAGCTTATTGTAAAATACCGACATAGGTATAGGAGCCACCCCATATTCCTTTGTAAGGCGAGCAGCAAAATCCACATCCTTTTCATCCGATATCTTATCGTATGAAACCAATTGGAAATAGGAACCATGTACGGGTTTTAATCCAAACCTGGAGCCTTTTAGCAACCCTTTAAAATGATCCCTTTTTTGCTTGTAGAAATCCCCCAACTCCAGGTAAAGGTCCTTTTGTTTGAGTAATTCTGCATAAGCTACCTGTATGGGTGTATTCACACAAAAAACGTTGTACTGATGTACTTTTCTGAACTCGGTCATCAGGTTTTCGGGAGCCATTACATATCCCACTTTCCATCCCGTAGTATGATACGTTTTTCCGAAGGAAGAAACAATAAAACTTCTTTTGGCAAGATCCGGAAACCTGGCCACACTCTGATGTTCAACACCGTCGAAAATAATATGCTCATACACTTCATCACTGATCACAATGATGTCCTTGTCCTTGGTGATCTTTTGTAGCTTGATAAGATCAGCAGCATTCAAAATAGATCCGGTGGGATTATGTGGGGTATTGATGATGATAAGTTTCGTTTTCGCCGTCACCAGTTTCTTTACATCATCCCAATTCACCGAAAAATTTACATCGTCGAGTTTAATATATTTAAGTATGCCTCCACACAACTCAATCGCAGGAGCATAGCAATCATACGCCGGTTCGATAATGATCGCCTCATCCCCATCCCTAATAAATGCAGCAATGGCAGTAAAAATCGCTTGGGTAGCACCAGCTGTAATGGTGATCTCTTTATCCGGATCATAACTGGCTGAATATAATGCCTCTGTTTTTTCGGCGATCATCTCCCTTAAAGGTAAATACCCCTGCATGGGTGAATATTGATTCATCCCTTTCTTCATGGCATCATTCACAAGATCGATCAATTGCGGATGGGTATTAAAATCAGGAAATCCCTGAGATAGGTTGATGGCATTGTGCTCTCTTGCCAGTGCACTCATCGTGGTAAATATGGTTGTTTTTACCCTGGGTAGTTTAGAAATAATATTTCCCGAAAATTCCATCCGTAAACGTCAATACTTATTGATTCAATAAAATAGTTGCTTATATAACTCTTCCACCTTGTTCAGACCTATTATTTTTATTTGATACTTATCCGGTTTCAGGCCTTTCAAATTAAATTTCGAAATAAAAATAGATTTAAATCCTAACTTTTCCGCCTCAGCAATCCTCTGCTCAATGCGTGTAACCGGCCTCACCTCACCGGTAAGTCCAACTTCGGCCGCAAAACAATATTCATGACTTACCGGAACATTTTCGTTGCTCGATAAGATGGCACTGATCACAGCAAGGTCCATGGCAGGGTCTTCCACCTTGATCCCTCCGGTTAAATTCAGGAATACATCCTTGACACTCAATTGAAAACCGCATCTTTTTTCAAGAACTGCTAGAAGCATGTTCAATCTCCTTAAATCGAAACCTGTAGCCGATCTTTGGGGTGTACCATAAACGGCGCTGGAAACCAGGGCCTGGATCTCCAGTAAAATAGGCCGAATTCCTTCCATAGTAACACATATAGAGGTTCCGCTCAGGGTTTCCTCCTTCTCTGAAATAAGAATTCCCGATGGATTTTCGACCTCACGTAAACCTTCACCTGCCATTTCATAAATTCCTATTTCTGAAGTACTTCCAAATCTATTTTTGCTGGCACGAAGGATCCTGAACAAGTGATTGCGATCACCTTCGAACTGTAAAACCACATCTACCATATGTTCCAGCACTTTGGGGCCGGCAATGCTCCCATCTTTTGTAATATGCCCTATCAGGAATATGGGTATACCTGTTGTTTTTGCTAATTTCAATAATTGCCCGGTACATTCGCGTATTTGAGATATACTTCCAGCCGAGGATTCGATTAAACCGGTATATAAAGTTTGAATAGAGTCTATGATGATTACATCCACCGGATGGTTGGAGAGTTGTGTAAGGATATTTTCCATGACAACTTCTGTGAGTACATATAGGTTTTTGTTTTCAGCCTCGATCCTGTTGGCTCTTAATTTAATTTGCTGATCACTCTCTTCTCCCGAAATATATAAGACCTTCTTATCCTTTAAATGTAGCCCCAGTTGCAGCATTAATGTACTCTTGCCGATCCCTGGTTCTCCTCCTAATAATATAATGGATCCATAAACGATACCACCCCCCAATACCCGGTTCAATTCATTGCTGTAACTAATGATCCTATCCTCTTCTCTAAACTGGATTTCATCAATTAACACAGGTTTATTTACTTGTTGCCGATGGGTGCTTAAGCTGGTTTTTGCCCCATTGGATTTAGAAACCAGTTCTTCCACATAAGTATTCCATGCACCACAGGAAGGGCATTTCCCAACCCATTTAGGGGATTCGGCACCACACGATTGACAGAAGAAAACAGACTTAACCTTGGCAGCCATGCGCCAAGATTACAAAACGAAGCAGTAAAATGGAAAAAAAGAAATTAACCTATTGGGTTAACGAACCAGATCTCTTTGTTGGAAGCCTCCGTAATCCTTCGTACCCACCACCATAATGTTGAAGTCCATCCTTACGATGTACCATTCTCCATTCATGCGGAGATAAGGATCTTTTATCTGAGTATCACTAATTTTTAGCATTTTATGAGTTCCATTCATATACAGTTCATAAGAGCCCGTATCTGATTGGCTGTTGAACAGGTCTGTAATGATCACCTGGCCATTAGGTGTAAATTGCCATTGCATTGGATGCACTACAGCAGTGCTATATACTGGCACGTAGTTCCATACTCCTAATATCTCCTCGGTTGCATTTCCTAAACAACCTGTAGATAAACCAGCCACGATTAAAAAGAGACCTAATAATACTTTTTTCATAAAACTTGGACTTAAAGATTGGAATCAGTTTATAGGCAAATATATGCATATTTTATCGCTTTTCAACAAGTTTTTAGGCCCAGAATCAAAATTTAAGCCTAAATTAATGGAATAAACTCGCCTAAAAAGAGTTAGGAGGCCACATTGGGCTTATAGTTGCGGTTAAAGATCGGGATCAGGATCATCACCATTACCCCAGCAGTAAGGATCATGATCTCTTGCGCCCCCCAGATGATCCAGCCCAAAGCATTACCGGTTCCATTGTCAAGGCCGCCAAATTCAGGTAACCCTAAGATAACCGCTACCACCAGCGGAAATACTCCCAAACCGTTGGGAGTTGCCATAATAGCAAAGGATCCGAAGATCATGACCGCAAAGGGGGCGAACACATTATAGGTAACCGTTTCGGGTAAGGCAAAAAAGCAGACATAGGTCATTAAAAAATACAAGCTCCAAATGCTAATGGTATACAAGGCAAACAATCCTTTTTTCTTAATCATCAAGGTGGATTTTAAGCCTTGCCAGAATCCTTTTATCAGTTGAACAATTTTCCCATATATCTTGCCTATAAAGGTGTTTTTTCTAAAGATAAAGAGGATACAAAAAATAACGGTAAACAATCCAATCAATAAATACTTCCAGTTTCTTGCTAAAAACCCTGGTTCTGTTTTTTGTCCGGAGCCTGATAAAAAATCAGCTATTGTTTTCTGAATAGAAGCATTTACTTCTACATACGTTTCCCAATTAAACAAGGCGATGGCACCCAGAAAGGCCCCAAAGCAAAGCAGGTCGACGGCCCTTTCGGCTACCACCGTTCCCAAAGATTTCTCCACGGGTATTTTCTCATAGTTCTTTAACAAAGCACAACGGGTTACTTCACCTAAGCGAGGTACCATGGCATTAAAAAAATACATATTCATGACCGCAAAAAACAGGTTCGCGGTTTTGGGTTTATATCCAAAGGGCTCAATGATGAGTTTCCATCGCAATGCTCTTACATAATGGGCAAGTGTTCCTATTAAAATAGAAGCAAACAACCAGAAATAATTGGCACTTGAAATGGCCTCCCAGAATTTACTTTTGTCGGAGGAGCTCATGGTGCTGTATACTGCAATCGCGACCACAATGCCTATGGTAAAGAAAAGAATGATTTTAAGTGCTTCGCGTAGTTTCTTGTTCACTGCGCTATTTTATTAGTTTATTAGTGACCGTATCCGGGAAAACAACCCAGGGTACATGTTTTTTTGCCTCTTCAAAATCCATTAATGCATAAGAAAAAATAAGAAGTATATCTCCTTCATGTACCTTTCGGGCAGCAGCTCCGTTCAGGCAGATCATTCCACTTCCGCGTGGGCCCTTGATCACATAGGTTTCAAGCCTTTCTCCGTTGTTGTTGTTTACTACCTGAACTTTTTCGTTCTCTATTAAATTGGCAGCGTCCATCAAATCCTCATCAATAGTAACTGAGCCTATATAGTTGAGGTTCGATTCGGTAACCGTTACCCTATGTATTTTTGATTTTAACACCTGTATCATCATAGCGGCGCAAAATTAGTAATTAGTTATTAGTTATTGGGTATGGGTTAACAGTTATTTGAATTAATGTCTCTCTTTCACCAATGGCAAGTCCTCCAGCTAGTCAATTGACAACGGATTTGGGGGCTTCCGATAGCAATCGGAACGTTATATCTTTTTTGTTGCCGTTAAAATAGTCAATGCCTGGGTAGAGAATGAATCTATTCGTCTCAGCTTGTGTCAAGATGAAAATGATGGCAAAAAAGGACCGCTTCCCCACCCAAACGAGATGGCCTGGCAGTAGGGCTCCAGTATTATTTAACTAATATATTTATGCAATCGACATATTGTCGATGAGCCTTACCTCTCCTGCGTAAAAAGCAGTAAAGACCCTGATATGTGAATGGTTGGAAACGTCGGTCACTAATTCCAGGGTATCGGCATCGGCCAACTCTATATATTCATTTTTTAAGTGGGGGATCTTATTGACCTTTTTCTCAAACCAGGTTTTCACCTCCGCCACGGAAAGTTCGGCCAGCTTTTCTTTCACCTGTCTGAGCAAAGCAGGGACCTTCACAGCACTTGTATACTCCTCCGCACTTAAACGAAGGTTCCGGCTGCTTAGGGCCAATCCCTTTTCATCCCGGATGGTTTCCACTCCCATGATCTGGATCTGAGGCAAGTGTTGGGCCGTTACCTTCTTAATCACCATATATTGCTGGTAATCCTTTAACCCGAAAAAAGCCATATCAGGCTGAACAATTTCGAAAAATCGCATCACAACGTTGGCTACGCCCTGAAAATGACCTGGACGATAAAGACCTTCCATCATATCGTTTAAATGCCCCAGATCGTATTCCTTCGGCTCAGAATGACCATATACCTGTTCATAATTAGGATGAAAAAGCAGATGGCAATCTATTTCCTCCAGCATTTGGGTGTCTTTTGCAATGGTTGAAGGGTATTTATTGAAGTCATCAGGGTTGTTGAACTGCAAGGGATTCACAAATATGCTGCAAACAACTGTATCACAAGCCATTAATGCTCTTTCAATGAGTTTAATATGCCCTATATGCAGGGCCCCCATGGTTGGAACCAGCCCGATTTTCTTTCCCTGACTGCGCAAAAAGTTAATTTCTGCATGAATTTGTCCTGCTGATTGAAAAACTTTCATTTAGGGTTAAAGGGCTTATATAATGGGCAATACATGAGGTATAGGGGGAGCGAAAGTAAAGATTATTTTGAAATATCCACCAATTTTTGTTAATTTTGCAGTACAGTTATAAACAGTCGTTCTTTAATAACCTATCAGATACAAATACACAATTTCTATATGGAAAAACGCAAGGTGCTCTTTATTTCTCAGGAAATGATGCCATACATGGCAAACGAAAATGAAATTACCCGAATGAGTCGGATGGTTCCCCAAGGTGTTCAAGAGCAAGGATTCGAAATTAGAACTTTTATGCCAAGATTTGGATGCATCAATGAAAGAAGGCATCAGCTGCACGAAGTGATTCGGTTATCCGGAATGAACATTGTAGTAAACGACACAGACCAACCATTGATTATTAAAGTGGCCTCCATCCCAGCAGCACGCATGCAGGTTTATTTTATTGATAATGAAGAGTATTTTCAAAGAAAATCAACCATTTCAGATGATGCTGGTAAATTCCATACCGACAATGACGAAAGGGCCATTTTCTACATAAAAGGCGTTTTTGAAACCGTAAAAAAACTAGGCTGGTCGCCCGATGTGATCCACTGTCATGGATGGATGGCGTCTCTGGTTTCGGTATACCTTAAAAACGTATACAAAAATGATCCTATTTTCTCAGGAGCAAAAGTGGTGATGTCATTGTATGGCTCCGATGAGTTTGCCGGTGAATTGAATAGCGGTTTTGGCAAAAAAGTATTGATGGACGAGATGACCAAAGAACATTATAATGTTACCAAGCCTACCTACGCAAACATTATGAATGAAGGTATCCGTTATGCTGATGCTGTTGTTATCGGTAACGACAAGATCAGTAAGGATATCGAAAAATATATTAAATCTTCAGATGCTAAAAAGGTTACTTACAATCCCGACGAGGATTATGTAGGCCCTATGCTTACCTTATACAATGAGCTGATTGAAGATTCAGTTCTTGCATGAACTAAAAAACAATAAATTTTACTAGAACATACTTATCTGCAAAGCTTTTCGTTAGCTTTGCAGATAGTTTTTTATGAAAAGGATACTTTATTTTTTGATGGGTTTTGTATGGGTTTCCACCACGTTTTCATGCGAAGGAGAGCCGGATTTGAATAGTGGGATTATTCCAACTACCGATTCTTTGTTATTGAGGTTTAACGATACTACCACCCTGGTGGCCTTTATTCAAAAAGACGATACCATCAGGACCGATGCCACCGAAAGAGTATTGCTGGGCAGTTATTATGACCCTATTTTCGGCAGAACTACTTCTTCTTTTTATTCTACATTTACGGCTGCTCAAAGCTTCTCGAGCACAGTTAATGATATTGATTCCATTGTGCTTACCTTGAAAGCCGACGGGGGGTATGGGGACCTGAGTAAATTTACGGGCTACCAAGTATTAGAGGTATTTGAGGTAACTGAGGATATTCCAGTTCCTCCATCAGGTGGTTATAGTTCGCATACTACATTTAGCTATAACCCTATTCCTATCGGCACCTATGGTTTCGTTCCACAATTTTTTCCTTTGGGAAACGAGCCTGCCGCTATCCGGATCAAGATCAATCCGTCCTTTGGCAGCCGGTTCTTCCAGGGTGATACCATTAACTCCACCAACGTAAGAGATTTTATAAAAGGGATATATGTTCGGATCAGTCCATTGGTTACCCAGTCGCAACCTTCAGGAACCGGCGGGATCGCTTATTTTAAACTGAACAGTGATGTTTCTCATATGATCATATATCATGGCAATGGACAAGGGCAAATAAAACTCCCTATGGGAACCAGCAGTAATTATCGCATCAATAAATTCTACCACGACTATACCTTGTTTTCAGCCAACCTGAGTTTTCTTCAAAAACTGGGAGATAGTACCAATACTACCGCATCTGATAAACTTTATATCCAAGGCATGGAAGGGGTAAGGGTAAAAGTAAAAATGCCTTATTTGAGCAATTATCTGGACTCAGGAAAGGTGATCGTGAACAAGGCAGAACTGGTTATTCCTATCGACAATACCCAGGATTTTGCGCTCTATGAGAATCCAGGCAATATTCTTACCTATACATTGGCATCGGATGGTAAGATAAGATTGATGGATGACATTTATTTTGTTTATTACGATTCATATTATAATGCCACTACTCAGGAATACAAGGTGGTCATCACTCAATATATTCAGCAGGTGTTAAATGGTGGGGATGTTGCCTCCGAGTTTTATATTGACATCCCAGTACTCAGTAAATATACAAGCGCATTTAGGTTAGTTATTAATTCTCCCGAACATGCAACCAAGCCATTAAAACTAAATTTAACGTATACACGAATACCCCCTTCATTATAATCAACTATGTGTGGAATTGTAGGCTATATTGGGGAAAAACAAGCATACCCCATCTTAATTAAAGGGCTTCAGCGCCTTGAATACCGCGGTTACGACAGTGCAGGTGTTGCATTGTTGGATGGAGGCATGAAATTATACAAAAGAAAAGGGAAGGTTTCGGAGCTTTCGGCCTACGTTTCCGATAAAGACACATCAGGTACAGTTGGGATTGGGCATACCCGTTGGGCAACACATGGAGTGCCTAACGACATCAATGCCCATCCCCATTCTTCACCAAGCAAGGAGCTGGTGCTTATCCATAATGGGATCATCGAAAATTATGCCACCATCAAAGAAGGATTGCTGAATCGTGGATACCAGTTTCTTAGTGATACGGATACCGAGGTATTGGTTTTTTTAATTGAAGATATTTTAAAAAAGGAAAATTGCTCTCTGGAAGAAGCCGTAAGACTTGCCTTAAATGAGGTGATTGGGGCTTATGCCATCGTAGTGATGTCGAAAAATGATCCAAAAAAACTGGTGGCTGCCAAAAAAGGAAGTCCGTTGGTAATTGGAATAGGTGAAGACGAATATTTTGTTGCTTCCGACGCCACTCCCATCATAGAACATACTAAAAATGTAGTCTACCTCGAAGATGAAGAATTTGCAGTTATTGAACCAGGCAAAAAATTGAGCATACGGACCATCAAGAATGCCGAAATAACTCCTTATATACAAGAATTGCAGATGGAGTTGGAAAACCTCGAAAAAGGAGGTTATGAGCATTTTATGTTGAAGGAGATCAACGAACAACCCAGGTCTATCAGAGATAGTTTAAGAGGTAGAATGGATCCCTCCACCGGTCAGATAAAAATGGCAGGCATCGATGAATTTGAAAAGAAGTTTTTGAATGCGGAGCGAATTATTATTGTAGGCTGTGGCACCAGCTGGCATGCCGGACTCGTTGGAGAATACTTAATTGAAGAATTGGCAAGGATACCCGTTGAGGTAGAATATGCATCGGAGTTCAGGTATAGAAACCCCATCATTAATGAAAATGATATCGTCATTGCTATTTCTCAATCAGGAGAAACTGCGGATACTTTAGCCGCTATTAAATTAGCAAAATCAAAGGGAGCTACCATTTTTGGAATTTGTAATGTGGTAGGTTCAACCATTGCACGTGAAACCCATGCAGGGGCCTATACCCATGCCGGACCAGAAATTGGTGTGGCATCTACCAAAGCATTTACTGCCCAGGTATCCGTACTTAGTTTGATCGCTTTAACGCTGGGTCATAAAAATGGCACTTTGTCAGAATCCAGGTACCGACAATTATTAGAAGAGCTGGATACCGTTCCGGATAAAGTGGAAGAGGTATTGAAAACCAATCCACAGGTAAAGGGGATCAGCCAGCTTTTTAAAGATGTTAGGAATTTCTTGTACCTGGGAAGAGGTTTTAATTTCCCGGTAGCATTGGAAGGTGCATTAAAATTGAAAGAGATCAGCTATATCCATGCCGAAGGATATCCCGCAGCAGAAATGAAACATGGACCCATTGCTTTGATCGATGAGGAAATGCCAGTGGTGGTGATCGCCAATAAAAATACTTCATACGAAAAAATAGTCAGCAATATCCAGGAAGTAAAGGCAAGAGGTGGAAAGATCATTGCCATTATTACCGATGGGGACAAAGAAGTGACTAAGCTGGCAGATTATACCATCTCCATCCCAGCTATTGATGAGGCCTTATCGCCGATGATCACAGTTGTACCCTTACAGTTGCTCTCTTACCATATTGCAGTGATGAGAGGGGCCAATGTAGACCAACCCAGGAACCTGGCCAAGTCGGTTACCGTAGAATAGACATCATTTTTATTGGGCTGCCAATGAACATATTTCCTTCCATCAGTTACTGTCCGCAGCATGGCATCTAAAGTAACCATACATATGGTTTCAAGTCTGGATGGTTTCATCGCCAAAAAAGACAATAGTGTTTCGTGGTTTGAAACCAAAGACCACTACGAGAATGGGGTTACCGAAGAAAACGCAGAAGAATTTATGAAAACAATAGACTGTTTTGTAATGGGCTCCCTGACGTATGAACATGCCTTAGAGCTTTCAAAAAACTTTGGGTGGGCTTATGGAGATGTGCCAACCATTGTAGTAACTCACAGAAACCTGCCGATTGACAGAAAGAACATTGAAATTTACTCAGGCGACTTGAATAAACTTGTAAATGAACAATTAAAACCAAAGTATAAGAATATCTGGCTTGTAGGTGGTGCTATGCTTGCCAAAGATTTCATTCGTTTAAAATTAGCAGCCGAAATAAGATTATCCGTTCTGCCCATTATTTTGGGCGACGGGAAACCATTTTTTGACCATATTGGGCAAGAACAAGCATTGCACCTGAAAGACGTGACCGCCTATAAAAGCGGAACGGTGGAATTATGTTACGAAATAAGTACATACCATTAATGATTGGCAATATAATCCCTTAATTCATCATCGCTGCTATAGCTTAAAACGCTATAAATTAAAAAGTACAGCCCTTTATCTATTACATAATTGTAGGCATACTTGGCATATTCCAATCGAGTACTTTCATACTTGAACAATCCACAGATCTCTGTAACCTGTTGTGAGGTGAGCCGATTATTTTTTGTTATTTCCTTGGCGGTCCTGAGCTTATTTTCAGTATTTGAGTAAGAGCTCAGGTGATCTTTGATCATCCCAAAAGTATAATCGTCAACCGTTGCAATAACTTGAGTATTGCTAGAATACCCATCCAAATACCATGATTGATGTGCCATTTGAAAGCTTCCGATCAATTGGATATTTGAGAAATTATTTAGTTCGGCCACCATTCTGTACCCCTCTGATAATGCAACGGCAGTAGTAAATAATGGTTGGTCTGCTTCGTTAGATACAGTAAGGGTCCAGGTACCTGCATTGAGTCCGTGGAAGCGAAATTCGTTGGTGGAAGTGATTTGTTGCTGGTCGGCAAATTTAACCTTGTAATATCCCGAAACATTTATTTTAAGGTAGAACTCCGAACTTGCCTTGACCGCTTGAAAGTAACATGCAAAGGCCACTAATAAAAAAGTATATTTTTTCATAGGAATCATTTTTTTTGATTAAAACCAAAAATGACTCCAAATCCCCGCTCAAATTTTCGAATACCTGGAAATGAGTATTCCTACGGAAACTTCAGGTTTAGTTTTTTACTGGCATGTTTGCAGGCGATCTGTTGTGCTTTTTTCTTACTGTTTCCTTCGCCTGTTCCTAAAGGTTTACCATCAATATGTACATTGATGATATATTTCTTTTTATCACCCCTGCCGCTATCACTGATCGTTTCGAATTTGAGGTTTTTTTTGTTTTTCTGTACCCAGATGAACAATTCGCTTTTATAATCAATATGGTCTTCACGAATCTCCTTTAAATTGATCCTTTTTTCAATGATCTGTTTTTTTACAAAGCTATAGGCCACTTTAAATCCCCTGTCAAGATAAATAGCTCCTATAAAGGCTTCCAATGCATTGCCCTTTACGTCATCCGGAAGTACATTCTTATTAAAATTCCCTTTGATGTATTTCGGCAGACCCAGTTCATCAGCGATCCTGTTCAACTGCGTTCTTTGCACAATGATGGAGCGTAGTTTGGTAAGCTCTCCTTCATTCTTATCGGGATAATTCTGATACAGCATATCTGCGATTACCAGATCAAGCACCGAATCTCCAAGATATTCAAGCCTTTCATTATTCAGCCGATCTCCGGATTTACCATTGGATGCGGAAGCGTGGATCAACGCCTGTTCGTAATAGGAAAAATCTTTGATAGGGAACTCTAGGATCTTTTCCATCCTGGTTTTGAATTCCCGTTTTTCTTTGCTGGTGAATCCCAGCGTTTGAAACAATCCTTGTAAAACTAATACTATAATAATGTTCAGTTTAAATGACTACTCTGAAAAAAGCATCTGAAAAACATACCCTAAAATAAAAAAAATTACTGGTATTTTTTAAATATAACTGATGCATTATGACCACCAAAACCAAAAGTATTTGATAGGGTCGCATTTACAGTTCTTTTTACAGCAGTATTAAAGGTAAGATTTAAATTCGGATCAATCTCCGGGTCGTCTGTAAAATGATTAATGGTAGGTGGTACAATGCCATCTCTGATCGAAAGAATACAGGCAATGGCTTCAATGGCCCCTGCAGCTCCCAATAAATGGCCGGTCATTGATTTGGTTGAGCTAATATTTAGCTTAAAGGAATTTTCGCCGAATACTTTGGCAATGGCTTTCAATTCGGCTACATCCCCTAATGGTGTGGATGTGCCGTGAACGTTAATATAATCGATGTCGGATGGAGCCATATTCGCATCTTCCAATGCCATATGCATAACATTGATAGCCCCTAATCCTTCAGGATGCGGAGCCGTCATATGGTGGGCATCAGCAGTTGCTCCCATACCTACCATTTCTCCATAAATTTTGGCTCCTCTTGCTAAGGCGTGATCCAGATCTTCTAATATAATAGCGCCAGCCCCTTCTCCTAAAACAAATCCATCGCGGTCCTTGTCAAAAGGACGGGAGGCGGTAGATGGACTATCATTTCGGGTAGAAAGGGCATGCAATGCATTGAATCCACCTATTCCAGGCTCATTCACCGCGGCTTCGGATCCACCTGCTACAATGATATTTGTTTTACCAAGACGTATAAAGTTAAATGCATCAATTAAACTATGCGTGGAAGAGGCACAAGCCGAAACGGTCGCAAAATTAGGGCCTCGAAATCCATGGCGGATGGAAATCACACCGGATGCAATGTCAGCTATTACTTTTGGAATAAAAAAAGGATTGAAACGAGGTGGTGGCTCATCATGACTATGTTCCTTTACCTCTTTGTAGAAGGTATCTATTCCTCCGATTCCGGAAGCCCAGATCACCCCAATTTTATCAAGGTTTAATTTTTCTTTATCAATGCCTGCATCAATAATAGCCTGATCAGAGGCAGCAATGGCATAATGGGTATACGGATCTAATTTACGGGCTTCTTTTCTTTCCAGGAATTCTTCTACATTAAAGCCCTTTACCTCACAGGCAAATTTGGTTTTAAAATTTGAAGCATCAAAGCGTGTAATGTTGGCTGATCCGCTTATTCCACTTACCAGGTTTTTCCAATAATCATTTACATTATTGCCCAATGGAGTAATTGCACCCAGGCCGGTAACTACTACACGCTTTAATAACATTCAAAAAAAGTATTAAGCTTTTGCGTTGTCTTCAATATACTTAATAGCTTCACCCACGGTGCTGATTTTTTCAGCTTGATCATCTGGAATGGAAATATTGAATTCTTTTTCAAACTCCATGATCAATTCCACCGTATCCAAAGAGTCAGCTCCCAAATCGTTAGTAAAGCTAGCTTGTGGAGTCACTTCGCCTTCTTCAACTCCCAGTTTGTCAACGATGATTGATTTCACTCTAGATGCAATATCAGACATAGTAAAAAATTTATGAGGTTTATTGGTGCAAAGTAAATAAAAACTATACAATATCAATCACATTGGTAAAAAAATAAATTTGATAATATTTATGAAAATGGCTGTTTGCCAGTGCTTTGTGCTAGTGGAGCATGGGCTAGTCCACCCTAATCAGGCTCTGATCTGCTATTCCAATGATTGTTTCATCAGGTTCTGGTCGCATTAAAAACAGTCCTGTAAGGCTTCCGAATGCGGGTAAAATCATTCTTTTTTTCCCAATCAGAAAGCAAGGAATTTTCACTGCCTGCCGGGCTTTTCCCAACAATCTAATCCCAGGATGAATATGGCCACAGACATTATACAAGTTTTTATCATCTTCAGGTTGGTGTGTAAAACAAATATTCCCCTGAACCCATCTTTCCACTACATCCATTTTTACTGATTTATATAATTCTGCTGGTAATAAATCATGGTTCCCTTCGATCAGTATGAGTTCGAGATGGGAATGCTGATTGCACCAAATCGAAAACATGTCCCATTCTGTATTATAATCACTGTGGAAAAGATCTCCCAAAAAAACGAGCTTCAGCGGATCTAGCTGGGTAATGAGTTCGGTGATCTTATCCAGGTCCTGCAACCCGGCTCCAAGGCTGAGAGGAATGCCCGACTTCCTGAAATGAGAGGATTTGCCCAGGTGGAGGTCTGAAACGATCAGCATTCGGTGCAATGGCCAGTACAAGCATTTCTGGCTTAAAAGCAGAAAACGCTGATCACCAACTTCAATTTCGAGCTTTTCCAATAGAATAAAAATAATTCAGAATTTGAACCGTTTGTGAACCGGGGTGTAATATTACTCAAACTATTTGGCCAATGAAAAAACTTATTTTAACTAACCTACTAGTATCCAGCGCTTTAATTCTTGGAGCTCAAAATATCATCAACGAGCAGACAGCCTCGAACATCAATGTAAACCAGACCAATTGGGATAATAACCCATACGATAACATTGGAGGCAACGAAATCCAGACCAACAACAGAGGAAACAGAGGCGGCGGAGCATCTGCCTTTCAGAGCCTTTCGAATAACAACAACAATGCCACTCAGACCCAGGCGGCCAATAGCAATAACCGGTCAACACAACGTGTTCAGGGAAATGTATACCGTGGAAATACATTTAATACCAACATCAATGACGTGAATGATAATGTACAGGAGAATAATAGCCCCAATCGTGGGAACCAGGGTCCGGTGAACAATGTGGCTGCCAATAGCAATCCTCAGGCGAATACTTCCAATGCAAATAAATCAAATAACACTAAGGTGGTAGTTGCAGAATCGGGAGGGTTGGATTTTAAACCAATTACCAGAAGAGGCGGAGACTATAGCGATGGTGGGAAAATGAAAAAAGGGCAAAAGAATTTTTATAGCCAGCAATCACCTTCCAAAAAAACGGTATCAAAAAGAAAGCCCAGCTTTAAAAAAGTAAAGCACCATACTTCTAAATGTGCCAGCTGGTAAAAGCAGTCCTAATTAAAAACAATAAAATCTACCTGTCTTCTTTCCATATCAGCGTTTTTCACCTGGATCTTTAATTTATCTCCCAGCCGATAACGCTGACCATATTTTTTACCTATAAACTGATGGTTTTTATCATCATATACATAGGCATCATCTTTCATATCACGGGCCCTGATCATTCCTTCACATTTATTCTCAAGGATCTCCACGTATATTCCCCATTCGGTAACTCCACTAATCACTCCGTCGAAAATTTCGCCCAGCCGATCTGATAAATATTCAACTTGCTTATATCTTACCGAAGCTCTTTCCGCATCTGCTGCCTTCTTTTCCATATCGGAGGAATGCCGGCACCGCACCTCATAATCTTTTGCATTGGCTGAAGCCATCCCTTGTAAATAGCGATCGAGCAACCGATGTACCATTACATCCGGATAACGGCGGATGGGCGAAGTAAAATGGGTATAATAATCAAACGATAATCCATAATGCCCAATGTTTTCGGTACTATATACCGCTTTGGCCATGCTGCGAATGGTGAGGTTTTGGATCATATCCTCCTCCGGCTTACCTTTCACGGCCGTCATCATTTTATTAAGACTATACGCAATATTTCTGGGGGAATTGATGTCCAATTGGTATCCGAATGCTTTTACAAACTCCTTTAATTCCTGAAGTTTTGTTTCATCGGGCTGATCATGGATCCGGTATACAAAGGTTTTGATCTCCTTCTGTTTCTCATCTTTCAACCCAATTTTTTCTGCTACTTTTTTATTGGCCAGTAACATAAATTCTTCTATCAACCAATTGGATTCCTTGGTTACTTTAAAATAAACATCATATGGAAATCCCTTGGCGTCTAATTTAAATTTCACCTCAGTCGACTCCACTCTTAAAGCTCCATTATCAAATCTTTGTTTGCGAAGAATGGAGGCCAACTGATGAAAAGTGAGTATTTCATCCTTCAGGTCCCCTTCGCCTTTCTCGATCACTTCTTGGGCCTCCTCATACGTAAACCTACGGATAGAATGGATCACGGTTCGTCCAAACCATTGCGATTTTATATTAGCCTCTTTGTCCATTTCAAAAACGGCACTATAACATAACTTGTCTTCATTGGGGCGGAGCGAACAAACGCCGTTCGATAGTTTCTCGGGTAGCATCGGAACTACTCGATCCACCAGGTAAACAGAAGTTGCCCTGTTATATGCTTCCTGGTCCAGCATACTGGCCTCTGGCATATAATGGGTCACATCCGCAATATGGATGCCTATTTCATAGTTTCCATTGTCCAATGTTTTTATCGACAAGGCATCATCAAAATCTTTTGCATCATGTGGGTCGATCGTAAAAGTGGTGGTGGTTCTAAAATCTCTTCGCCTATTGATCTCTTCTTCCGAAATATCAAATCCTATTTTTTCGGCATATCTTTCAACGGATGCAGGAAATTCCGAAGGAAAGCCATACTCGGCAAGAATGGCGTGCATTTCGGTTTCGTTTTCGCCCTTTTTCCCCAACACTTTTATTACCTCACCGGTTGGTTTCTTGCCCGATTTGGGCCATTCCGTTATCCGAACAACTACTTTTTCGCCATGTTTACCTTTGTTCAGGTTTTGCAACGGAATAAAAATATCAATAGAGATCCTATCATTATCAGGTACCAGGAATGCATATTTATCGGATACTTCCAATACCCCCACAAACTCCGTTTTATTCCTCTGTAAAACTTCTATGATCTCTCCTTCCTTTTTCCCCTCGGTTTTCCGGTTAAACAGGTTCACTTTTACAATATCACCTGGCATAGCTCCATTTACGTGCTTCGAAGCAATAAAAATATCCGTGTCCTCCCCTTCAACCATTACAAATGCATTCCCTGAAGCCAATAAATCTACCTTGCCTTCAACGGTGGTTTCTTTTTTAATGATCCTGAACTTCCCTTTTTGCAACTCCTCCACCTCTTCTTTTTCCACCAGCGCATCCAATATTTCAGATACAAGTCCTCTTGAAAAATCATCCTTTAGCTCCATTTGGGCTGCGATCTGCTTATAATTTAGCTGCTTGTTGCCTGCTGTTTCCAGTACTTTTTTGATTTCTGCAGCGAGGGTATTGTGAAGGTTGCCTTTTGACTTTTTCTTGCTTTTCTTATGGCTCATGGGTCATATTTTCGGCATAAACTTACCTAATTAACCCACATTTTATTCGGTATATTTCAAGTATTAATCAACACATTACTTATCTTTGACTGATTGTATTAGAAGCAAATGAAAGAACTAATAGAAGAATTTGCCGGGCAGATAGAAAAAGGGATTGATATTTTTAAAAAGACCACCCCAAAAGCTATATCAAGGAAATACAGCAATATTGTGATCAGCGGACTGGGAGGTTCGGGAATTGGTGGTACTATTATAAAAGATCTGAGTTCAGGTTTTAGCAATACTCCCGTTTTGGTAAACAAGGATTATTCCATTCCTGCATTTGTTGGACCAGATACCCTGTTTATTGCCAGCTCCTATAGTGGCGATACAGAAGAAACGCTGGCCGCTACCGAACAGGCGATAAAAAAGGGGGCATCCATTATTTGTATTAGCAGTGGAGGCAAGCTTAGTCAAATAGCAAAGGCCCATCAGTTGGATCTTCTAGTCATTCCCGGAGGTAGCCCACCAAGGGCCAATCTTGGTTATTCCCTCACCCAATTGATCTGCATTTTTTCTGCTGCGGGCTTTTTGCCGAAAGAATTCCAGCAAGACCTGGAAAAAGTTCCGGCATTTTTAAGAAAGAATGAAAAAAATATTCTCGATCAGTCAACATGGATTGCTAAAGAAATCTTTGGCAAAAAAGTGGTGATATACAGCGATGCTTCACATGAAGGTATTGCCATCCGGTTCCGGCAACAGTTAAATGAAAATTCAAAGAACCTATGTTGGCATCATGTAGTGCCAGAAATGAACCATAACGAGCTGGTAGGCTGGACCGAACCAACCGCAGACCTAGCCGTTGTTTTTATAAGAAACAGTACGGATCATAAAAGGAATCAGCATAGGATAGAGATCAACAAGGGCATTATTCAGGCATATACACCTTCGGTGTTAGAGGTCTGGGCCGAAGGGGAAAATGAGCTGGAAAGGGCCTTGTATATGATCCATATGGTTGACTGGACGTCCTATTTTCTTGCCAAACTCAAGGGAGTAGATATTATGGACATACAAGTGATTGACTTTTTGAAGCAAAAGTTATCGGAGATTGACTAATACATTTATGTAGCATGTCTTTAATGGCGAATAAAAAGGTGGAATTCAGGGATATGGGGCAGATCCGTTATAAAGAAGCCTGGGATTTGCAATTGTCGTTATTCGAGGAGATCAAAGAAATCAAATTAAAGAACCGGGAGCTTTCTCCCGACCAATGGCTTACTACCCAAAATTATCTCTTGTTCTGTGAGCATAACCCTGTATACACATTAGGAAAAAGTGGGTTAATGGAAAACCTATTGTTGAACAATGAGCAGTTGAAGGATAAGGGAATTGAATTTTTTCATATCAACAGGGGAGGCGATATTACTTTTCATGGCCCTGGACAGTTAACCGGTTACCCGATCTTCGACCTGAGCAATTTTAAGACGGATATTATTGGCTACCTGCGGGATCTGGAGGATGTAATCATACAGGTATTGGAAGAGTTCGGGATCAATGGAGGAAGGATTCCAGGACTTACTGGGGTTTGGGTAGATTGGAATGACACAAAAAAAGCCAGAAAAATATGTGCATTTGGGATTCATAGTAGTCGCTGGGCCACTATGCATGGATTCGGATTAAATGTATCCACCGACCTGAGCTATTTCGGCCATATTGTCCCTTGTGGGATCATTGATAAAAGCGTTACTTCTATTGAAAAAGAAATAGGTCCTGTAAGAATGGAAGATGTAAAAAGACTTTGTATTGAAAAGATATCCCATGTTTTTGGGGCGGAAATACTCAGTTTTTCGCATTAATTTTTTTGTGGCTTTCTCCGGATTCCCTCCGGGTTATATAAAAATATTCATCCACGTGCAGCGTTTTAGGGATCTGGCTGTCTATATATAAACCAAAGGAAATGTATTTGAAAAAATAATGCCAATCATAACCCAGGAGTTGGTGCATAGGTGCAAAAGGAATGAACGGGCTGCCATGGCGGAGTTGTTTAAAATCCTAGCGCCTAAACTCAAGGGAATATGCTATAGGTATTGTGGGAATGCATTTGATGCGGAAGATCTCTTGCAGGAAACCTTTATCATTGTTTTTACCAAAATCGGTTCATTTAAAGAGCAAGGGAGTTTTGAAGGCTGGACCCGCAGGATTGCAGTCAACACATGCATCAACTGGTTAAAGAAAAACAAGCTTCTTCACCAAATGTATGAGCTTCAACCTAAACACGATGCCGAAGAGGATCAGGAAGAGGACCTGGCTGAGCTCAATACACAGGAACTGGTGCAGCATATTGCTGCATTACCAGATGGGTACAGGACTATTCTTAACCTGTTTGCCATAGAGGGATATAGCCATAAAGAAATAGGAGAACAGTTGGGAATTAATGAAAGCACCTCCCGGTCACAGTATACAAGAGCCAAAAAAGCCCTACAACATTTATTTATGAAAGAAAAAAAACCATGAGGAATTTTGAAAAAAATATAAAAAACAAAGCCTATGCTTTCCAACTGGATCCGATGCCTGATTCATTTGATAAGGTAATGGATGCCCTGGAAAAGAAAAAGAAAAGAAGATTTATTTTCTGGTTATGGATCCTGATCCCAGGTTTTTTGATAGCTGGTGGTGGTTTGCTGATCAATCAAATGTACTCATCGGCCAATGCACAAGTTCAGGCCCAATCATTAAAAGCTTCCCACTTGCTCACAGTACTATTTAAAGAAAACAAACAAGGTTTGGTTCATGAAGACAAGTATGCCCTTACAGAAACAACCCATACTACCACTCCTGAAAATAAAATGAATAACCGTCCAACCAGTGAAACTCAATCACTGGCCTCTAAAAACAATCAGCCGGTATTCATCAAAGAATCCTCCAATCAATCTGCTGAATTCAACAACAGAAATGAAAAATCTTTTGTTCAGATAGAAGAGAAAACCAATATGACCCAGGTTCCTTCAAGGGAAAAATGGACCCCTATTATCTTTTCAAATCCATATTTTGTTACGTTCCCTACCCATTCTTCAAACCCTGTTTATAGCAGAACCCAGATCCCCTTTACAAAATCCACTCTGCCAGTTATAAAGTCCAATAGCCATCAAACCGGTCGTTGGTCAATAGGAATATATAGCGACCTGGGGGTTTCAAAAAACATTTTTATCAATAACAAAGATTCCGCCGGTTTTGGTTATACAAATGCCCGGCAACTTACCGACAAATTCTTATTCAGTTATTCGGCAGGGATTCAATTCAGGTATTCGCCGGTTAAATGGTTAGCCATAGAAACCGGAATTGGATTTACCCACTATGAATCCAACCAGCTCCTATCAAATGCGGGATTCTCGTGGACCACCAGTGGCAATAACAATGATCCGGATACAGCATTAACGTTGTCCTCCGTTGACCCACAGTCAGCTTTCGGCCCATATGAATACCAGAACGTCTATGATTATATTTCCATTCCAATCAAGGTCTATTACCAAAAGAAATGGAACTGGACAGGAATAGAAGCCGGTGGTGGAATCATTTTCGATCTCCCGGTAAATACGCATTCTTATGTTGCAGATGAAAACAGCAATATGTCGTACTTAAGGCATGAAGTAAAAACCTCCCGGTTAAATGTATTTGGGATCCAGGCATCAGCAAATATTCATTTGGTTTTTCATATCAAGAAATTCGGCTTGTTTGCAGGACCCACTTTCAAATACAGGATGAATTCAATGTTTGATAAAAACTATATCACCCGTCAGCACAATTATTTTATTGGGGGTGAAATGGGGCTGAGATATCATTTTTAAGCAGCTTTTTCGGTTTTCAACTGTCTTATCAATAAAAATGATATGATCTCATCCTGTTCAAAAATATGCCTGTTATTCGTGACTTTTGTCATCGTTGGATGTACTCCGAATAATACCACCATTATTGGTTGCAACAATCCTAATTCCAATGTCCATTATGAAGCCGATGGAGTCCCTGGAAGTGGGATTGGGGTCTTCGACCATGGTGGTTATCCCACATTGGATTATATGGTTTTAGGAATAACCGGTGGGTGCAACCCCAACAATCCCACTGATTCAATACTACGCATATTTATTCCACATTCTATTCCGGATACTCCCTATACCTTCCAATTGGTCAACTATAATATAGCCACTCCAAACAATGGATTTGTAACCGGGTTTAATTATGATGCAGCCAATGGTCAATTCACCATCAATAGCATTACTCCGGACAGCCTGGCCTCCGGAACCTTTCATGGTTCAGCCACCTACAATGGTTCTATCATGTACAATATTACCAATGGTGTTTTTACGAATGTTAAGATCAAATATTGATACGATGAGAACATACAATCATTCCTGGAAATGCAGCTTTTTTATTTTTTCTTGTCTTATAAATAAACACCCATGAAAACAAATTATTTTTTTAGAACCATAAGTATCGTATTCCTCGCGATTGTTTTTTCGTCCTGCAATCCCTGTGAAGAAATGGATCCTGGTCCGCCTACCTGTGGCTTTGGTTCTGGCGTTCCCATCTCAAGCTGCACGATCACCCCCCAAGCGGAGAATTATTTCCGGTATGAAGCAGCACAGTTAGCGGTAGAGCAATTATTCGCCGACAATCACCCTGACACCTCCCAGGTATTTATTCAGCCGGATTATTATAACGCATATATAAAAGCACTAGGCCTTATTTACGATGCCACCAGCATTCCCCAAAGGGATTCTGTGATCAATATGAACCTGATATGCCAATGGAATGAAACCTATTCCATCATGGTGGGTACCGGTCCCAATACATTATGGGCCGAAAATTGGGTAAATAATATCATCCCCACCGGAAACACAACAGTAGATAACGCCATATCGGCCTATAACCTGAGCATTAGTCCGGGCCCGCAGGCGGGACCAACCCCCTGGTATATTATAGGATCAAATCAGCCTATTAACGGGATTGCCCTCTCATCGATATTCATCACCCTGCCCAATGTAGTATACGCGGAGCCTAATACGCATTATAGCTTCTACTCAAAACTTACCGGCTCCTTTAGCGGGGATGTGGCTCATATCATATTTTATGAAGGTTGGGGCGATTGTCCCTCTGGCTGCTTTGGGTATCATCAATGGGAGTTCGATGTGGACCTGGCCCAATGTACAGTTACGTTTACAGGTTATTATCCTTAAATATTAGGTATCGGTGGTAAAGTAAAACTGCAGGGTGTTTCCATTCCATGCAGTTTTCTATTTTTGTTTATTCTTGATGAATAAACGAAACCCATGAAAAGAGTTTTTAAATGGACCAAAAGAATCTTTTTCATTCTGGTAGGAGTGGTCTTGCTCACGAAATTCCTGAGCACATTGCTTTTTTCTATACTCATTAATACCAACTATAAAGAATATGGATGGAAAGGCGGATGGAAAAGTGATGAGGGTTTATATCATTCAGGATATACGGTTGCCCATCTTCCCTATTCATTACCTATCCTCAAGCCTTTTAAAGGGGATGCGGTAGTATTCGAACATTTTTATTCATTTGAACATACATTTTCATCCGAAAAAATGAAATTTACGGGATGTATCTATCCTATCAAACCCACTCTTCAAGGGGTAACACTCAATGATAGTTTAAGCATAGGATTTCAGGCGAATTTAATAGGCGAAAAAGGACATCAGATCGAATTGAACGGCTGTGTGAACCTCAACCGGACCCTGATCACCGGATCCTATCGGTCCACCCAGCCCTATGATATGGGAACTTTTTCATTGAGCCGACGGTAAGACTTTCCAAAGTCCATTCACATTTTTAAGCAAAGAGAGTTTTTTAAAAGAAAAAGAGTTTTCAAACTTTTGGTCCTTCATCTCCTTCCAGCATTCATTGAATTGTTCGGTTTTCCAATCGCGGTTGCCAACTGTAATATGTGGATGAAAGGAAAACAGCGGCCGTTTTTTCAACTGAGGATAGGCACCATAAAAGTATTGGGTGAATTGAGTATGGAGTTCATTTAAAGGATCATTTTTTACCACATCAATATATACCACTCCTAATGGAAATGATCCATATCCTTGCAACTGCAGGCTGAATTCCGGATATGAAAATCCTTTCGCCAGTGTGATCAATTCCTCTTCATTTCCCCAGAAAAAAGGAGGGATGATGGTAATATGCGGCGGTGATTTTAATACAGACCTTGTTCCATATTTTTCTGAAATTCTTCTTTTGATCGTTTCAATTTCAGTATTCAGTGGTTCGGGAATATTGATCGCAATAAAATATGAATTGTTTCGGGGCATGATGATTTTATTTTCACCGAAATACGAACTTTTACGAACCTACGAACAGCAGGATTGGTGGTTCGTAGTTCGTAGGTTCGTATGGTTTTTTCGTGCTTCGGTGGAAAATTACTTCAAAAATTCCTTGAACCATAGTCCGCTATCTTTTATTGTTCTTTTCTGGGTTTCATAATCCACATGCACCAGGCCAAATCTCGGATGATAACCCTCGGCCCATTCGAAATTATCCAGGAGCGACCAAACAAAATATCCCTCGACAGGTGCTCCTTCATTTTTGGCCTTTAATACCTCGCCTAAATATGCTTTAAAAAAACCCTCCCGTTGTACATCATGTACCCTCCCATTTTCCACCTTGTCAGGGAAAGCTGCACCATTCTCCGTTACAAATATTTTTTTTACTCCTTTATATGCTGCCAATTGTTTGATCACCTCGTAAATTCCTGCAGGATAAACCTCCCAACCCATATCGGTCAATTCATTTTCATTCACCACCAGCTGAGTTGGTTTTACCTGGTTGGCCCATAATACCGGAGGAAAGGCCGAATGCGTAGCCACTATTCTGAAATAGTTTTGGACCCCATGAAAGTCGAAATCGAAGATCATTTTTTGGTCATCTCCAGGTTGCATATGCTTTTCTACATTCTTTAAATAGCCAAAGTCCTTCGAGGGATAACCCAACCCTAATGCCGGTTCTATAAACAACCGATTCAATAAGGCATTCATCCTTTTTGCCGCATTTTCATGCTTTTTTATTTTTGCCTTTGGATGAATAGAAGACATGGAATATGTGGTCCCCACATTTGCATGAGGTACTTCTGCTCTTAGCATCCTTCCTCCCTCCGCCTGGCATAGCACCACATGGTGTATGACCTTGGGGTATTTGCCCAGGCTTTTTTTGCCGGGGGCATGGGTCCCGGTCAAATAACCAAGTCCGGTAAAGGCCGCCGGCTCATTAAAAACCATCCAATTCTTTACTCTATCGCCATAGTTTTTAGCTGCTATCTGCACATATTCATTGAACCAGTGGATTACATCCCGGTTGGCCCAACCACCCCGGTCCTCCAGCGCTTGCGGGATATCCCAGTGGTACAGTGTTACCCATGGTTCAATTCCCAACTCCAGGCAGGTGTCAATGATCCGGTTATAGAAATCGATACCTTTTTGATTGACTGAACCCGTTCCATAGGGTAGCACACGGCTCCAGGCCAACGAAAACCGGAATACATCCATGTTCATTTCCTTTAATAGACTAATATCATCACGATAGCGGTTATAAAAGTCACAGGCTACGTCTCCGTTTTCCTTATTCTTGATCTTTCCAGGCTGATGAGTAAAGGTATCCCAGATGGAGGGGCCTTTACCGTCGAGGTTCCAGGCTCCTTCTATTTGATAAGCAGCCGTGGCAACCCCCCATTTAAAGTCCTTCCCGAAATCAGCTTTCAGGAAATCCTGCCATTGAGGATGTAAAACTCCTTTAGCCAGGAGCTTAGGGAGAATAAGGCTCGCCGCAGTAGCAGCTCCTATCAATTTTACGGCTTCTCTTCTTTTCATATTTCTTCACATACCGGTTGAACTATCAACATACTGCAGTGTATTATACATCGTTATAAATATCTGGATAATTATCCATAAATCTCTACCTTTGCATTAAATCTTCCATCCATGTCAGATCAAAAGTCATCCACCAAAAATATACTACTGGGCATCCTTACATTGCTGCTGGTTTCTTCAGTAGCTGGTAATATTTTCCAGTTCTTTCATACACGGGAAGTGATTGTTGAAAGAGAAAAAACCAAACTTGTAGTAGATTCTTTGTCTATTAGAAAAGAAAGATTAGAGGCCGAATATAAAGCTTCCATCGCCCAATTAGACCAATTCAAGGGAGAAAATGCCGAGATGGACTCTTTATTGCAGGAGGCCTATGGAAAAATTGAAGATCAAAGAAAAAGAATCAGTCATTTGATCAATGAGAATCAAGATTATCAGATCCTACAACAGCGATTTGCTGAATTAAAAGAAACCACTGAATTCTATTTAAAAGAAATCGAAAGATTAAAAGAGGAGAACAAGATCCTAAAAACTGAAAATACACAATTAAGTGTTGAGTTGGGCCAAACAAAAAATGAGAATACCGATCTGAAAGGAAAAGTAGACGTGGCCAGCAAATTAAAAGTGGGTGGTTTGGGCTTAAAAGGATTAAGTGTTACTAATGGAAACAAGGAAAAGGAAACAGATAAAGCCAGGAAAACAGAAAGGATAAGTGTGAATTTTACAATTGATGAAAATCCTTTGGCGAAGACCGGACAGCATACTGTATACTTGAGAATTATAAATCCTGATGGATTCGTTCTGGCAGATGCAGGCCAAAGTGTAAAAAAATTCAAATCCGAAAAGGGTGATGATATTACTTATTCGAGAAGTATTACCGTAAACTACGATGGCGGTAAACTGAATAAGACCATTACCTGGGACCAGGATATTTTTAACGCAGGTACTTATAAGATCGAGATCTATATTGATGAGTATTATGCAGGAGGAGATAAACTTAGTTTATACTAATGCATCTTCGGTTTTTTCTTATTGGTTTCTTTTTATTACTCCCTTTTTCCTGTAAGCCTGGAACCTCCGAACGTGTTTTGAGTCCCGATAAAATGTCGGCCATTATTACGGATTTGCAGTTAGCCGATGCTGCGTACAAGCTGGATATGCTGCCTCCGGAATACAAAAACCATCCAGAGAAATACTACCTGGAGATCCTGGCATCCCATCAAACAGATTCTGCCAGCTATAATAAAAGTATGCGTTATTATGCAGAAAATCCTGCATTGCTGAAAAAAATCTATATGGATGTAGAAAAAAACCTTCAGCAAAAGAATACAAGGAAATAATATCTATATCGCCTACGTGTAATCATTCGTCCTTATTGGTTTACGTCCCCGTTTAACTGAATTTTGGTAATTCCAAAAAATCCTAAATCCGGTCAAAGTCATTTTAATTTTGGCCAAATAGCCATAACTTTCAATAACAGTTTTTACAAAAAGATGATGGAAACGAGCAAGAAAGCAATTGTAGTAGGGGCAACATCAGGGATTGGGAAGGGAGTTGCGGAACTCCTGGTAAAAAAGGGATATAAAGTTGGGATCACCGGACGCAGGGAGCAATGCTTGCTGGAGCTAAAAAAAACCAACGAACAACTATATGTAGCCAAGTGTTTTGATGTACAGAAAACAGATGAATCATTGGAGTGCTATAAAAAGCTAATAGAAGAATTAGGAGGCCTTGACCTTCTTGTCTATTCTTCGGGAAATGGTTTTGAAAATAAAGACCTTGCTTTTGATATCGAGTTGGATACGATCAAAACCAATACTGTAGGCTTTACAAATATTGTTACCTATACTTTTAATTATTTTAAAAAGCAGAAAAGCGGTCAAATTGCGGTCATCACTTCGGTGGCCGGCTTTAGAGGGAATCCTGATTTTCCTGCTTATTTTGCCACCAAGGCCTATCTGATCAATTACGTGGAAAGCTTGCGGATCAAGTCCAGGCGTGAAAAATTAGGGGTCCAGATAACGGATATCAGGCCTGGATTTATTGACACCGGTCATATTGATACATCCAAAATGTTTTGGGCCACCAATGTGCCTACGGCAGCCAAACAAATGGTAAAGGGAATTGAAAAGAAAAAAAATGTGATCTATGTTTTGAAAAGATGGAGGATCGTCGTGGCATTCATGAAAATTGTACCAAGGTTCATTTACGACCGACTACCACTATAGCCTTAGGCCTATTTAACCAAGAGTACTTTGATCTCGGTCCTTCGGTTGGCTTGGTGCTCTTCCTCGGTGCATTCAACTCCGTTAACACAATGGTTAACCAGTTTTGACTCTCCTTCTCCTTTGGCAACCAGGTTTTCTTTAGGAATTCCTTTTTTAACCAGGTAATTTACACACGACTGGGCCCTTTTCTGAGATAAGCGGAGGTTATCATTTGCTGTTCCTCTGGAATCAGTATGTGCACTGAGTTCAACCTTTATGTTGAGGTTCTCCATTAAAAACCCCGCCAGCTTATCCAGCTCTTCTGTGCTTTCGTTCCGGAGGCTAGCTTTGTTATAATCAAAGTAAATATGGTTGAAAACAAAGACGTCCCCTTTTTTGATTGGTTCCATTTCGAAAGTAACATTCACCTCCGAAACGTCTGCAGGGATTTTTGTATCGAAAGAACCCGATCCATCTTTATGGCTATGAAAATGTGAGGTGAGTGAATAATTTTTTTTCCTAAATGAGCTAAAGTTGAAGGTGCCATTAGCGTCTGTTATATACTCCTCAACAATGCCGGTCAACTCATCCTTCATTTTTACCTTTGCGCCAACCATAGGTAGCTTTGAATCCTTGTCAACGATCTTAACCGTTACGTTCACCTTCATGGCTTTCAGCTCAAGATTTACATCGAAATTCTCCGATTTTAATTTCCCCTGAGTGGAAACTTTATAGCTTTCTCCGAATTCATAATCTTCTTTAGAAGTGATGACTTCATAGCTGGAATTCTTTTTCAGTTTATGTTCAAACTTACCCAAGCTATCTGTCACAATTTTTTCTTCCGATCCATTGGTGAGGTTTTTTATGATCACCTCAGTAAATGGTAGAGGCGTTTTTTCAGTATTGTTTTGTGTAACTATTCCATTCAATATAAATTCAGGAACATACATGTTGGTTTCATAGATCCTATCGTAAAAATCGCCTCGGTTACTACTGAAATATGCCGTGTTCCCTTCTTTATTGAGGGTGATGGCAAAGTCATCAAAACTGGTATTCACAGGATAACCAATATTTTCAGGATCCCCAAAACTGCCTGCAGAATGCCGGGCAATAAAAATATCAAGACCCCCTAATCCTACATGACCTTTTGAAGCGAAAAACAAATCTCCATCATGCGAAATGGATGGAAACATCTCATCATAGGCGGTATTGATCTTTGCTCCAAGGTTTTCGGGTTGAGACCAGGATCCATTCATAAGGGTTGATTTATAAATATCCAATTTCCCATAACCTCCCGGCATATCGGAAACGAAATAAAGGGTATTCCCATCCGCTGAAAAGCAGGCATGACCTACATTATAAGAGGAGTTATTGTAAGGAAATGGCTTGATCTCCTTCTTATTAATCTTATTCGGGAATGTATTAGCATCAATGGTAACATAATACAATCCCAAACGGATAATTTCATTCTTGCCGTATTTACCAGGAATATTCATAGTTACCATCGCCAGGTTATTGGCCTCGCTAATGGCATAAGGTCCATCATGCGGAACCAGTTCCTTATCCACTGATATTTTTACCATTTTAGCAGACTTGTATTCTCCCTTTTTATTGGGTTGAGCGACATAAGTATTCACAAAAAAAGTTTGATCCCAGCCGAATACCCTGTTTACAAAAGCCTGGTTATGCCTATAAGAAGTAAAAAGAATATTGTCTTTATAAATCATGGGCGCAAAGTCTCCCAACCCCTTGCTAAAAGGAAGTTTTTTGATCTTAAAGCTAGCACTGTCGAGCTTTAATTCTGTATGGTAATTGGGTTGTTTTAGATATTGATTGGCCCAGGTGTCTCCGGGGTTTTGAGCAACTATTGCCTGCATTACCTTATAGGCTGCCTCATAATTTCCTAAGGTCCTCAGCGTTTCTACAAAATTATGGTTATCCTCGGCGGTAGTCAGGTTTTTATCAAAAAGGATCTGGTATAACTTAGCAGCTTGCTTATAGTTTTGTGAAAGATAATAGGAAAGGGCTGCTTTTTTTACCACATCCCAGTCCTGGCTTTTTCCCTTAATGGTTTTATTGCCCAGATCATTATAAATAGGTGCGGCTGCTTCATATGCAAATGCATTGAAGTATTCATCGGCCATTTTTTTCTTCAGCCCTTGGGCTGAAATCCCTATGGTACATCCAAAAAAAATAATACTTAAAAATATTCTCATACGACAGGGAATTAAAAGTAACTGAAGTACCTGGGTGATAAATAATTCTTTTGTTTTTTGCGGATATCCACCTGGAACATTACCTCGTGGCTACCATATTGGTTGAATCGGAGATCGTTGTATGCAAAATCGAAGGCATAACCAATGGTAAACATATCCGCAAAGGTATAGGTTATATTAAATCCTGCAGATTCATTGAAACGCCACATGGCCCCGGCCCAAATTTTTTCGTAAAAAAGGAAACTGGCATTTAAATCAAAGGTAAGAGGTGAATTAGGAGTTATTTTAACCAGGGCCCCCGGTTTAAATTTTATCACGCTGTTTAAATCAAAAACATAGCCCCCCATTATATAAAAATGTCTGGCTGATCTCGAGGTTCCTGCAACCGCAGGATTGTTGAGGTCATTTTCCAATATTCTTGGTAAAGAAACCCCCACATAATGCTTTTTGCCATAATAATAAAGACCTCCTCCGATGTTCCCTACCGTATTGGAAAAAGCGACGGCCGTTGGATCTGTTGGATCATTAATAATCATATTGTTAGGATTCATTTGCCAGAGATCCACCCCTGCATTTACCCCAAAAGCCAGGCGATGGTTATTTCGATTGAGCCTAATAGAAAAAGCAAAATCGGCGTAGATGGAGGTCCTGTTCCTGGCACCAATGATATCGTTCACAATGTTCAGTCCGAGTCCTATGTTCTGCTTGGCCACAGGGGCATGAACAGATAGGAACTGGGTATTAGGCGCTCCATTGATTCCTACCCATTGGAACCGGCCTATGGCTGTGATATTTAAACTTCCCCTGCTCCCTGCATAAGCGGGGTTAAAATTAAGTGCATTGAACATATACAGAGAGCTCTGTTCCTCTTGCTGGGCAAAAGAATGAGAATAAAAAAGAACAGACAAGCAAAGTAAT
Source organism: Flavobacteriales bacterium (assembly GCA_025451235.1). GTDB lineage: Bacteria > Bacteroidota > Bacteroidia > CAIKAF01 > CAIKAF01 > JANWKQ01. Next base: position 64,107 of record JANWKT010000017.1, read on the forward strand.
AAGCCGGTTTTTTTAAACAATTTTTGTGCTCTTCTTTTCATCTAACTTAGGAATTTGGCAATATCCTTGATATCGTAACTTACAATATTATAAATTTTTGTTGAAAACATCAAATTAAAGGCGTATTTGCTAGAAAGTTAAGAAAATCCCCGGATTATTTTATCTTTGACGCCGGGCCAAAAATGCATAATAATTAAAGTGGCCCTATTGAATTTTAGCCTATGAAAGTTAAATTATTGGTTCTGGCATCCATAGCGATCATTGCCTCAAATGCCTCAAATGCTCAACTTGCCGACATTACTTGGGGCGATGCTTCCAAGTTGAACACAAAATCAGTAAACACAAGTATTTTTGCGAATGAAAGCGATTATCTGTATTCCGCTAGGACCCTTCCGGCGGTTTATGGCGATGGCCCGATCTATATTGATAAGGTAAACAAGAGCAGCTTAAATACCGAATCTTCTTTTGAGATCTATAATCCTACCATGTATTCTACCGATGTGAAGGTAGCCCGCTATTTACAATACAATGAAGTGATTAAAACAAAGGATGGTTTTATCGTGTTTTTTACTGAGCCCGACTATGTGAAATATACCTTCACTTCTTATTGCCAGAAGTTCGATAACAACGGTAAAAAGGTAGGGACTCTTACCTCTTTACAGATCTTCCAGGGGCACGAAAAAACAGTGATCGGGAAATTTATTGTGATTAGGTCACCATTGAATGATGGATTCTTCCTGATGTATTCCAGGCCTTTTATCCAATATGACAACGAATACCTTATTTTCGACTTCTTTGACTATAACCTGGAGAAAAAATGGGAGAGAAAACAAAAATTCCCATTAAACGGAAAAGAGTTTGAACCTCGTCAATACAAAACCAATATCCAGGACAGTACCCTATATTTGGTAGTAAGAGTTCTGGATGAAACGGAAGAAGAAAGGTTGAAGAAAAACAATCAAAAGACCAACTATTCTTTTGCGTTGCTATCGTTTAAATTTGACCCTGCCGACACCAACAGCACATTCAATAGTACAAATATTCATCTCCCTAAAAAATATATTTCTGATATTTCATTTGAGGTAAGTAACCATGAGTTGATATTTGCCGGCTTATTTTCGGATAAAAAAGATATGGAAGCCAGTGGCGCTTATTGCATCGTATTAGAGGAATATAGTAAAAAGGTACGTTCCACCCATATGATGGATTTTGATAAGACCTTTACAGAAAAGTTCCTTGAAAATGATAAAATGGCCGCACAAAGAGGGGAAGGGATCCGTGATTTTCAAGTAAAAGATTTACAAATTACCAATGATGGTTCAATTTATCTTCTGGCCGAAAATGTATTTGCTGCTTTTTATGCTGGAAAAGTAAGAGGCTTTACTGAAATTGTTTATGCCCCTTACTACAACAATGTAGTGGTGGTAAAAATCGGCAATGACCGTAAAGTAGGCTGGATCACCTCGGTGATTAAAAGACAAAAAGAGCCTAAATTTACTACCAACGAATTTTCGGGATTTTCTTTGTCTTATACTTATGCCATCTACAATGATAAAGTGGTGGTGATCTATAATGATAATCTTCAAAACCTGAAAGTACAGTCTCCGCTTGAACTTAAATATGTGAGTTCCTACAAAGGGACTGTTCCTGTGCTTGCCACTATTAATAGCAAAGGCGAAGTGGGACGGGATGTTTTATTTGAGGGTGGGGACTCCAAAGTGGTTCTTTGTCCTAAAACAAGTGTGGTGGAAAAACAAAGCCAGATCTATATTTATACCATGCTGGGTAATACCCAACGTTGGGGATTGTTTAAATTCTATTAATCCATCCTAAAATATTCAGAAAGCCACGATGTTCGTGGCTTTTTTTGTTCCATGCAAAATGGACAAAAAATTAGCGAAAACGTTTTTGGGATTCTTCCCTGTATTCTTTTACAGAAAGCCCGGTATATTGTTTGAAGAATTTGCTGAAATGCGCAGGATCTTCAAAATTCAGTTGGTAAGCAATTTCCTTGCTCATAAGATCTGTATTGAACAATAAACGCTTGGCCTCCAGGATAATTCTTTCGCGGATAATATCACTGGCATGCTTGGCTGAATAATGGGTACATTCGTTGTTCAACACCTTTAAGCTTGTATTCAATTCCTCAGCATATTGACCAGGCATATGCCACTCTTTGAATTTTGATTCAAGTAGTTTTTTGAATCTTGAAAATAATCTTCCTTCAGAAATATTATTCAGATCGTCTTTTTGAATCCCTCTTTGTAAATAATATTTATAGAGAATAATATAAATATATGACCTGATGGCAGGTGTACAATCCAGGTTACATCCGTTGATCTCGTTGTTGATATGGTCAATCAGGTTATAGATCTTATAAAACTCCACCGGATTGAGTACGATCGTTTCAGCAGTATCCTTATGAGCTCCCAGGTTATTGATGAGGTCAATTAAATCCTGCGAGGGTAAAACAAAATTCTCGGTAAACGTAACCACTTTTCCTTTGGAGTCCTGGCTGCGGTTTACCTTATGGATCTGGCCGGGAAATACAATATGCACACAGCCTGGCTGAATGGAATAAGGGGTAAAGTCGATCAAATGCTCTCCTGTACCTTGTTCAAATAAAAATATCTCGTAATAATTATGCCTGTGAGCTGTATTGGTAGGGTAGCCTGCTTGAAATTCTAATCCCTGGATCTTAAAGGGCATGCCCAACGTATCTGCATCGTCAAAATGATGTACTGGAATAATGGCTTCTGTACTCATAGGGGCTGTTTTATTCAACGAATATATGAATAAAATTGTATTTTATTTACTCATAGAAAACCCGCCTTCCAAACCAACATCCTAATAATGAGCAGAATATAATAATTACCAGGGTGGCCTTAGAGAAGAAATTATACATTAAAAACTCCCTGATGGTCTGATCGGCGATCCCCAGGTAGGGGTGAAAAATAAAAACAAACAACACCCAGCTATGGTTCGCAATGGCTAAAAACCGCAAATTCACCAATGGGATCCCGGTAAACGACCAAAAATAGCTGGCAATGGCCGAACAAAAGGTAACCATCGTGATGGTAAAGATCAATACCAATGCAATTCCCTGATTGAGTTCCTGCATTTTCCAAAACCAGGGAAAAACCAAGGTCCCTATGAATACAAAAATCAGGTTAGAAACTACAATACCGGCCGCTAAATATTTTTTTGAATGATTACTCGCCATGCTATTACTTTTAATGGAGTTCATGATATCAATAAGGAACAAAAATAAAACCGGCGTCAGTCTCCGAAGCTACCACGAACAAACAAATGTATTCTTTAACGGGTTTATACTGAGTAATAAAAAACCGGGCTTTATCCACCTGGATGATCCCAGCCTTGATAAGATCCTCGGCCGTACTGGCAAAGATTGACCAATTGGTTTGCAGCTCCTCCTTATCCAGGATCAATTCACCTATCGGGAAAAAATCCTTCGAGGCAATAAAAACCGGATAATTGGATACTCCTTCGTCTACGATCGCATTGGAAGCCTCCATGATAGGCTCTTTAAAAAGGGCGAGGTCTTTTTCAAGACTTTCTAAATAAGAAGGTTTTTCGTTGATCATTTTTTAACCGTCCCGCAAAAGTAGGTATTATCAACTAAAATGAGAGGAGAAGGAAAGAATAAATCAAATTATTTCAATTCAGATTGAAAGGTCCCGGTATACGTTTCCCAGGGGGTGGATTTATAGGAGTTTGTGCCAAAAAACTTCAAAACCGGTTCTATCTGCTCCGGGGTTTGATAGCCCGAAATAGCTTGAATAATGTTCATTTCCTCATCCATATAGCAGATGGTAGGGTAGCCTCGCGACTGGTTGTTGAACAGTACCGTGGTGAGTTCATGGTACGCTTTTTTGGTATTGGGGTCAAATATCAGTTTATACACCTTGCCTTTATATTCCACATCAGCATCCTTTTCGGCATTGAATTTTACGGCATAAAAATATTGGTCTATGATGGCAGCTATTTTGGTGTGCTGAAAAGTTTTTTGATCCATTACTTTACACCAACCACACCAATCCGTATAAATATCGATCAGAAATTTTTTGGGGGTCGTTTTGTTTAACTCCTTCGCCTCCGCCAACGTATGCCATTTCAAAGTTACTGTAGATTGGGCGATTGCCCCTGCTACTAGTAAAAATGTCATGGCCCCCAATAAGATGGTCTTTTTCATACCTTAAAATAGATGATTAAATGTACCATTTTTCTACTAAAGATAGATCCCTTCGATCCATTCTTTAACAAAATTAACACGAAAAATTGACCTAAGAATTCTTAAATAGAGCTCGTGGGTTTGATTACAAAATATAACTAATACATACACGTTATCAAAAAACGGCCAGTTCGTCAAAGCTTGCCTTGATGAGGAGATCATTCGCCAGTCGGCTGGCGCCTATACGTGTTAGTTCAGGGACGAGCCATTCAGCACCTAAAATACTATCAATAATTTCGCAGTATTCCAAGGCTTGGTCTACGGTAGATATACCCCCCGAAATTTTAATTCCTTTCCTCAAACCTGTTTCTGCATAAAAATCCTTGATCGCATAACAAATATACTTCGCGGCTTCCGGAGTAGCACCTATCGCCGATTTCCCGGTTGAGGTTTTTACAAAATCTGCCCCCACATGCAGGGCCAGAATCGACGCCCCGGTAATATTTTGTTCTGTTGCCAGCTCTCCTGACTCAATGATCACTTTTAATTTCCTGCTTCCCGCGATCTCCTTAATGAGCTTCATTTCTACCCCACAATCTTCCAGTTTTCCTGAAAGAAAATAACCCCTGTTGATCACCATATCAATTTCGGTGGCTCCTTTTTCAACGGCAGCATGTGTCTCCAACATTTTTACCTGGGTAAAGGTTTGCCCTGTTGGGAAGCCCACTACGGCTGCCAGCTCAACCGGCAAAGCATAAGCGTTGGCCTTTAATACCTCTATCCAGTTTGGAAATACACAGATGGCGGCGGGTAAAAAAATTTCCTCTGTTTTTTCATAAACGGTTCTCACCTTCCTTGCCAGTCCCATGATCTTTACCTCATCATCCAATGGATCAAGTGAGGTGATATCTAAAAGACCATATAGTTTTTCAAGTCTCATATCTTACCAATTTTGGGCATTCCATCCTCCCTTTTAGGTAATGGATGAGTAGTAGGTTGTAATATTAAGTTACCGGTTACCCATCAGCCATCACCATCCTACACTTCGGGTCGCCACGTTTTTGGTCCGGCTTCACCTCGGCCTTTTCACGTCACTAATGCCAACCCGAAAGAGATTTTCCTTCTAGAAGGCAAAATACATAAAATTTTAAATCTGGTTAAAGAATCCTTAATTCCCTTGCAACATAGGCCTTATTGTTAACTTTGCACCATGAAGAACGCATCGGCAATTGTATTCATCAGTTTTCTATTCACTATCCAGTCATTTTCACAATTCAACGGGGGGGGGACTATGCCTGAATTTACCCTGAGTGGAAAAGTGGTAGATGCCGACAATAAAAAACCCATCCCCTTTGCCACCGTTTATTTAAAACATTTAAAAGACTCTACCTATTTCTCAGGTGGATTGGCCAACGATAGCGGAACTTTTCTAATAGAGCAACTAAGACCAGGCAGGTACCAATTAAAGATCTCCTTTATTGGTTATACCAATTATCTGGATACCATTATGCTCAAACCACCTGATTCAAAACTTGACCTTGGAACTATTCTGCTCTCCCCGGAGATGAAAAATATAGGCGAATATACAGTCTCAGAAGATAAAATTGATTTTCAATTGGGTATTGACAGGAAGATTTTCAATGTAGAAAAGAATTCTATTGCCGCAGGAGGTTCGGCCTTGGATGCATTAAGGCAAGTGCCTACCGTTAATGTGGATGTAGATGGCTCGATTACCCTGAGAGGAACCGGGAGTTTCGTTATTTTTATCAATGGGAAAACATCCGGCCTTACCGTTGATAACAGGTCACAAATCCTGCAGCAGATCCCTGCAAGTAATATTGACCGGATCGAACTTATTACCAATCCATCGGCCAAGTTTGATGCCGAAGGGATGACAGGGATCATCAATATCATTACTAAAAAGCAATTGGCTGACGGAAAGAGTGGGTCAGTTACCGTGGGCATAGGTACAGGGAACAAATATAATGCCTCCGGAACTTTTAACATGCGGGTGAAGAATTTCAGTATGAGCCATTCGCTAGGTTTCAGATATAATCGGAGGTGGTTCGATGGATATAGTCTTCGTACCACCACCTATGACAGTGTCCCACCAAGTTCTCTTAATCAATATAATAACGGATTCGGGTCAAACATTTCACCAACCATCAGTGGAAATTTCGATTGGACCTTAAAAAAAGATGCTTCCTTTTCCATCAATTATCTTTTCAGTTATAGCCACGGGCTGGATTATGATAGCCTCCGTTATAACTTTCTTGATTCTGCCGGCTGGCTTACAGGTCAAAGCTATAGGATCAGCGATGAATATGATGATAATTATTCAGCCGATGCTGGTTTTACCTATACCAAAAAATTCAAGAAGCTAAACGAAGTTTATTTCTCCTCCAACATCAATTATAACAACAACCAGGAAACCGCTAACTACCATCAAAGAGAACTCAATTTATTCAACGAGCCGGATACCAATTATAATATGTTACTTCAAAACAATTATACATCCAATGCTTCCATCGTTTCTGTTACTCAATTTGATTATACTCATCCGCTCAAAGAGAAATTTAAGTTCGAAACAGGGGCAAAAGTGACCATTCGAAATACCGATAACTCCCTTACTGCTGATTCATTTGATTATAGCTTAAATCGCCTGGTACTGGATTCAAATATTACGAATCGATTCCATTATTTAGAAAATGTAAATGCAGTATATGGCACCTTTACTGCTTCTTTTAAAAAATGGGGGTTCCAAACTGGTTTGCGCATTGAGCAAACCAATAGCTGGGGGAATCAGGAAATAGGCAATATTAACTTTACCAAAAACTATATCAATTTTTTTCCATCGGTATTTATCAACTATAAGATCAATGATAAGCATCAGTTGCAATTGGCTTATTCAAGAAGGATCAACCGCCCCGGACTCGGCCAATTGAATCCCTTTGCCGAATACGATGACCCCCTCAATCTGCGAGTAGGAAATCCAGATTTGAATCCCGAAAATATTGATGCGGTTGAGTTGAATTACAATATGAGCCTGAAGTCTCATAATATTATTGCAACAGCATATTTCAGACATGTGGATGGGGTGATACAAAGATACCGTCAGATCAATAATGATATTTCTGTGGTTACTTTTTTGAACCTCGACCGCAGTATCAACTTCGGAGGCGAGCTGGTGATTAGAAATAATTGGTTCAAGTGGTGGAACATGACCACTAATTTTAATATTTACCGGAACCAGGTTTTGGGAGCCTCACCTACAGGTAATCTGGAGGCCACCAATTTTAGTTATAATATCAGGAACCAGCAGACCTTTAAAATGGCCAAGGTAGCTGAGATCCAGCTTTCATTTAACTACAATGCTCCTCAAACATTTACCCAAGGGCAAATGAGAGAAATGTGGACCATGGATGCTGCTATAAAATTTGATCTCTTCAAAAGTCGTGCTTCGCTTACCTTTAATATATCCGATATATTTGATACCCGCAGGTTTGCCATTTATTCATACGATGACTATTTCTATGGGGATATATATCGCAAAAGGGAATCAAGGATATTCACCTTCCAGTTCACCTGGAAATTCGGAGATATCAATGGGCAAAATACTAAGAGACGGAATAACAATAATAATAATCAGGGTGGTGGAGGAGAAGACATGGGAATGTAACTTCTTTTTTAGTTAAATTCTATTTCGTCTATAAAAATATACGCTGGGTTTCCTGCTCCTGGATGGCCCTTCGGAAGATCACCATAATTTTCCACTACCACTTTTACATAGCGAAATTCCTTTCCTCCAAAACTACCTTCCATTTTTTTCAAATATATTTCTTCGTTTTTATCATCCCCTTGTTCTGCCTGAGCAGCCACCAATTCATAATTCTGCCCATCTGTTGACCCATAAAATTCTATCCCTACCGGCGCGATTATCCATGCACGTAGGTCGTGCAAAAACCCGCATGAAACGGTGTTCAGTTTGGTGGGTTTTTTTAAATCAATAATGGCTTCAAAATTCTGACCCTGATAACCAAGCCAATTTCCTTTTCTCCAATCCCTGTCACCCTTTACACCATCCATTAAACTCAGAGGTCCACCTGCACCATACTGAGGATGGACTTTGCTTTTTATCTCAATGCTATAATCATTTGGGCGCTGATGAGCCTCTGCCTCCGCAGTTGGGCTTTTAGCTCCCTTTTTTTGAGTTTGTACGTATGCAAAAATTTGGCAATTGGCCTTTACTTTGAAAGGTTTTTTGTAAGGTTTAAAGGTTGGTTTGCCTTTTGCATATTTAAGTATGTAAAATATTTTTGCTCCCGGATGATAAGATTTAATTTCAACCGTTGTTTCTTTTTCAAATATGGGAGAACCTATTTTAATAATAGGTGCTGGTATATATTTTTCTCCCTTCATATCAGAAGTGCTCAGGATATCTCCTTCCTTAATATCAGTAGCCAGGGTAAGCTTATTCCCTACCGGTTTTTTAAAGTATAGCTCCCCTCCTTTCATCAACTCATCGTATGAAATATATAGTTTTTCATACTTGGCTCCATTCCAGAAAATACTGTTGATCGCATCGCCCTGATCTTTTTTGATGGAAATGGTTTCTCCATTTTCCAAATGGATCTCTGCCGATAAAACCTGCGGTATGGTAATGGTATAATTGGGCGAACCCGGACTTACTTGGTACAGACCCAGTGAACTCAATACATACCATGCGCTCATCTGGCCACAGTCTTCATTGCCAGCCAAGCCATCTGGTTTATTTGAATAAAAATCATTACAGATCTTGGTGATGATCTTGTTCGCATTTCTAAAGTCGCCTACATAATTATATAAATAAGCAACATGATGACTTGGTTCATTTCCATGTGCATACTGGCCAATAAGACCCGTAATATCCGCCTGTTCACGACCCGTCATATTACTACTCGTACCAAAAAGAGAATCCAGTTTACGGTGAAACTTTTCTCTTCCTCCATACAGTTCAATCATTCCGGTAATATCGTGTGGAACAAAAAAGGTATACTGCCAGGCATTCGCTTCCGTAAAATGATTGTTTACCTGCCGTGGATCAAATCCAGGTAGCCAGTTTCCATTGGACCTGGGAACAAAAAAACCAGTATCAGGATTAAATATGTTTTTATACCCCAAGCTTATGTTCTCAAATAAATTGGCTTCCACTTCCATTCCTGCCCAACGGCTGATCTTCGACATACAGTAAAACTGGTAACAATATTCCAGGGTTTTTGAAACAGATTCGCTTTCCATCTCCACCGTTAAATAATTGTTGGCAGCCATCATATCTAATCCTTTATAGCCTTCCATTCTGGCGGTTGCCACCATTGCCTCACCTAAAACCCCCTTGTATTTGTCCTCCACCAATCCTTTGCTCACCGCATCCGCAATTACTGAAATAGAATGGATGCCGATCATACATTCCGTCTCATTGGAGGATAATTCCCAAACGGGCAATCTACCACCTTCCTGGTATTGGCGGATAAACGTAAGCACGTAATCCTTCGACCTCCGCTGATCGATCAAAGTATAGAGTGGATGGGCCGCCCTGAATGTATCCCATAAAGAAAAAACAGTATAGTAGTTTCCCTCTTCCTTGGTATGGATCTGATCATCCCGTCCCCTATATTTCCCATCCACATCGTTCCATGTATTGGGAACCACCATCGTATGATAAAGAGCCGTGTAAAAAACTTCATAGTCCGATCTTTTTTCACAGATCACTTCAATCTTACTTAATTCCTTATTCCAAGCATCTTTGGCCTCTTGTTTAATCGCATTGAAATTCCATCCGGGGTTTTCTTTTTGCAAATTGAGTCGGGCGCCTTCCACACTGGTTCCGGAGATCCCCACTTTCACCAGGAGTGTATCGTTCGTGTTAAGATCGAAAAAGAAATTGGCACATAATTGTTTCCCATTGATCCTTTTGAAACTTCTGAGTTTTATGCTATCATCCAATGCGGGGGCAGATTTGATCTTTCTTGAAAACTCTATATAATAAAATATTTTCTGGTTCTGTGCCCAGGCTTTGCTATAACGGTATCCGGAAACAGTATGGTCGTCCACCATTTCAATTTCTCCGTCCAATAATTCATCACGGTGATTTAGGTTGAGCACCACCATGGCATGTTCCTTTTCATGAAAAATATATTGATGGAAACCGGTTCTTAAAGTAGAAGTAAGATTCACTGTTACATCATTTCCCTGGAGTTTAACACTGTAAAATCCCGCTTCTGCTTTTTCGTCTGCATGGTCATACCGAGAAGCATAGTCGCCCTGTACAAAAGCTGATGGCTGATGAGTAACCGGCATGAGCATAATATCGCCATAATCGCTGCAACCCGTTCCACTTAAATGGGTATGGGAAAAACCATAGATGATCTTGTCCTTATATGCATAGCCGCTGCATCCTTCCCAACTCCCATCTACCCTGGTATCCGGACTCAATTGCACCATGGCATAAGGCAAAGTGGCTCCAGGATAGGTATGGCCTGTACCTGCTGTGCCGATAATGGGTTTTACAAAATCGCTATAGTTTTGAGCAAAGAGAATCCCGAAAGAAAATAAAAACAGGAGGAAGGGTTTTTTCATGGAATAAAGATAAAGATTTTATATCAACTACTAATCGTATCCCATCATCCTATTGGCATAATAGCTTCATTTCATTATATTTCGCAGCAACAAAAAAACCAGTCATATGGAAAAGAAACTACTGCAGTATTTTAACATGCCCTCATTCAGACCGGATGAACTTGAGCAAAACTCGAGGGCAACCGAATTCATTCAAGAAAAGAAAAATCGGGAAGCTTATGATATTCTGTTTTTAATGATCCAAAAATATAACAACAACGATTTAACGGATCGAAGAGCCAGGTATATCAGCATCCGGATCGGACTTATCTATGTATATGCAAAAATGTGGGATGCTGCTATCAATGCATTTGCTGAAGCCATTAGCTATAAAGATTCTGTAGGAAATCCTTTTCTTCATCTAAGGATTGGTGAATGTGCATTTCATCTGGGTTCTGCAAAAGATGCCGACGATAACCTGGCACGTGCATTGATCATGGGTGGATTGTCTGCATTTGATGGTGAGGATGAGGCACTCAAAAAAAGGGTCTTGCAAATCCTTCAACCTCCTCCGGATGGCTGGGATAGCTATACCGGCCAGGATTGGAGTGCTACGAAATAGTCATAAAAATAAAAACCCCCAACATGAAGCCGGGGGGGTTTTTATAATGAAGTTTATTTTAAAAATACTAATCCTTATGCGTAATGATCAATTTCCTGGTTAAATTAACATCCTTGCCGATTATTTGAACATAATAGGTAGCTGCAGGCAGGTAACTAAAGTCATAGGATTGTGTTAGGTTCTGTACCGCATTTGTATACAATACCTGTCCTAATTGATCTATGAGTTTTAACTCTGTTTCTCCCTGTGGTAATTGGCTCAGGGTGATGGTTACCAATCCATTGCCCGGATTTGGATACATGTTCAGATCAAAGCTTATTTCTTCATTTATTCCTGAACAATCAATAACGGTTACCGACTGTGTTTGGGTAGTAGTATTTCCATTACCATCCGTATAAGACCAGGTTACCACAAAGCTACCCACTGTGCTATAAGTTAATGGATCACCTGTAGTGGCCGTTATAGCCCCGATACAGTTATCCGTAGCGGTAGGTGTTACTGTAATTGTAACACTGCATCCTGATAAGGCAGGTAAACTAGCGTTATCTGCTACTGGAGCGGTAAGGTCATCTACCGTTACCGTTTGAGTTGCCGTAGTTGTATTTCCGTTACCATCATCAAATGTCCAGGTGACCACAAATGTTCCCTGGGATGAATAAGAAGTAGGGTCACCGGTAGTTCCCGTAACTGTGCCCGAACAATTATCAGTGGTAGTGGGTGCTGTAACATTTACGCTACATTGTCCACTGGCACCTGGAATGGAAGGAGTGGTTGGTGCAGTAACATCATCAACATTTACCGTTTGAGTTGCAGTGGTTGTATTTCCATTGCCATCATCAAATGTCCAGGTGATCACAAAAATTCCCTGGGAAGAATAAGTGGTAGGGTCACCTGTAGTACCCGTAACTGTTCCTAAGCAATTATCAGTAGTGGTGGGAGCTGTAACACTTACACTACATTCTCCATTGGCATTTGGAATAGAAGGTGTGGCAGGAGCTGTTACATCATCTACCGTTACCGTCTGGGTTTGGGTAACGGTGTTACCATTTCCATCATCATAGGTCCAGGTAACCACAAAAGTTCCCTGTGATGAATAGGTAAGTGGATCACCGGTGGTTCCAGTAACCGTAGGAACACAATTATCAGTAGCAGTAGGGGCTGTTAACGTAGTACTACACTCAACCGTTACATCAATATTAGCTGCATTGGGAACAGGAGCAAGTATATCTGCATCACCGGTTCCCTGGATATTGAATGTATGTGGGTTCTCATCAGCATCATTGGTAGCAATATTAACGGTAGCCGTTCTTAATCCAACCCCTCCCGGATCAAAGGTAATGGTAAAGGTGGTAGAAGCTCCCCCTGCAACCGGACTGCCAGGATTTGCGGTTACCGTAAAATCAGCGGCATTCGTTCCGGTAATGGTTACTCCGGTAATGGTTAAGTTCAGATCTCCTAAATTACGTATTGTATAGGTTTTTGAGATCGTGCCCGTACATTCCAATATATTTCCGAAATCAGTGCTGTCAGTAAATCCTGGAGTGATATCTCCATTATAAATAATATTCAGGTTACCCACTACTTCGATATCAGGTTGTGCGGTGAATTCGTCGGCTCCAACATCAGGGGTTGTTACACTTCTCGGGTCCGTATCAATATCCACGGTTATTCCAGCAACCGGAATACCTTCATTGCTTGGAAACGAAGAGGTACTGTTGTGCAGATCACCGGTTGTGGTAGAAACAAAAACCGTAGCACTTGGTTCCAGGATGTTGATAATTCTCTTACTGTTGTTGTCTGCATTTGAAATGGTTTGCCATCCCGGCAGATCATATGTGTTGGTAGGTCCCCACTGGCCAATTTTAGTAGTATCCGTAACTATAAAAACATTGTTGTTCACCTTCAAATTCGACCATAGTGCAGGTGTACCTGCCGCATTACCAATAGCGCAATGCGATGTTCCTGCGCCACCGGTTCGCTCGTTATACAATAAATTATTTTGCAAATATAGATTTGAATTATTTCCAGAGGTAAAGCAAAATGTGTTGGTACCTACTCCTATCATCGAACCTCCGATATAAACGGAATTGTGGTGGAAATTAAGCGTTCCTGTACAAAATTCAGCCATCCCTGTAAAGTTGAGCGTATTTGTATTAGCTCCATTACTGATAGAGATCATATTATTATGTACATTCCAACCATTTCCTGCCGACATATATATTCCCGACAATCCTCCATTACCACTTGTAGAAGGGTTCCGTAGATCAAAGATCCTATTGGATGACATGGTTCCACCTAATGAACTTCCCTGAGTTTGAATTCCTATCACATAAGGACTTACACCCGCTGTACTGGTTCCATAAAGCGATGAGATCGTATTGTCCGAGATGTTATGGCCATTTCCCCCGTATCCCTGAACAGAGATTCCCAACAATGACAAGGTAGGAGCAGCTGGTGAAACAGCGGAAGAAATATTACGGATGGTATTATTGGTAATAGTTAGCGGTGCCTGAGCACCAACTGTGCTGATCATCAACATTCCATACTCCGCAGTACCGGCATTTGTACTGGCATTTGAAAGATTCTGGATCGTGTTATTGTTGATAGTGGTCACCACACCCGTGTTAATGATATTACGAATAGCGAAAGAAACAACCGCAGGGCCTGTTGCAATTTGTCGAATACTATTAGCTGTTGTGGTACTTCCTATGAGATTATTTGAAATAACATTGTTCTGTGCTGGAGTGCCTTGCACCTGGATCCATTGGGGAATAATACCTCCGGTTACCGTAGTTCCACTAATGGTAATACCACCGATGGTATTATTCTGAATGTCATAGTAACCCGTTACACCCGCTGCAAGTATCCCAGCCAGAAAGGAGTTAACTGCACCTCCTGCATTAATGGTAATCCTGATCAAGTCATTACCTGTTGCCCCTCCAATAATATTTCCTGTGGTGGCACCTACATTAAATATTCCCTGTCCTAAATTCATCCCGGCAAACATGGTTGCTGCAGCAGCAGGAGCATTGGTGGTATAATCAATCTTGCTGATCGTATTGTTCTGGATGCTATTCGGAATTAACCCGGTTATAACAGACATCCCTATAAACTGATGGCTCACTCCGGCTCCGGATACCGTAAGTGTCATATCCCCGCCAGTAGCTCCTGGAGCTGTTCCTCCAATAAAATTATTACTGATGGTAAAGCCTCCATTATTATTTAACACAGAAGTATTAGCAATATTGATCCCCCTGGTTACTGCACCCGAAACGGTATTTGTTCGTGTGGTGGTTTGGTAAAAGCTATTTCCGGTAATGGTAAAGCCTGAATTACCAACACCAATATTCATTCCATATTGAGCGTTTCCATTCAATAAGAACCAATCATGGATATTGTTATTTGTAAAACTACAATTGTTGTTATACTGGGTGAAAGATCCTGTACTCCCCACACAATTAATTCCCATAGCTGGTGTGCCGGCCACATCACTGCGGTCACGTATTTCACAAAAAGAGATCGTGTTGTTATCATTTCCATTTGTTCCGGTAGTAGCCCCTATATGCACTACTCCCCCCAATGTGGTAGAAGTGGCTGTGTTGCCACTTTCGAGAATTGAATACTGTACGGTATTGTTTTGCGCATCATTGAGGAAGCCAATGTCAGGAGCAGAATTAGAAGTGTTTCTGAACAATAAATAAGTTCCACTTCCTGCAAATCTTCCATCGATCGTAAAACGATCTGCACCATCAAAACGGACCAAGCTGCTGGCCGCACTGGCTCCTGAAATAGTTCGCAATACAGGTGCACTTGGCGCCATAGTAATCGTGTAGCCACTTCCACCGGTTTCGGCCCATTGGTTCAATGGGAAAGTCCCGGTTTCTGCTGTTAAGTCGCCAGTGATACTAATAGTAATATTCCCGCTAACTACACCACTGTTGATCAGGTTAAATATTCCACCTGCATTGGTTAAGGAAGTAATGGTTTCGGTTGGACCAACAGGAATCACACCGGAATATGCATTGGCAACGATGGTAAATTGATTGATGGTATTGGTAAGAGGGAAATTTGCAGCAGCCAAATTTACGCTGGCGGGCTGTACAGTGAACCCTCCATTATTTAATCCAATTCTGGGTGTTGAATTCAAATCCTGAGCGGTTACAAAATATTGAATGATATCGCCAGCAACTACTCCGCCTCCGAATAGAAGGGTATAATTCATCGTAAAATCAAAAGGGCTCGTGGCATTCGATGCCTCTACAAATTTCCAGCCATCCGTTCCATTGGTATTGTTATTAAAAGTATTGGCATGCGTTGATTTCTTATAGTACAACCTGGGTCGGGTGCCTGGGGTATTATTGATTCCGGTAGGATCTGTAATGGTGGCAAAAGAGGGAATTACCCTATTTGCGACTACATTAGAATTTCCTAAAAGAACATATTGTATATCCGGAGACGCAATGTCATTCATGTTTCCACCGAATTCGTCGGCTCCAACATCAGGTGCAGCTGCAAAACCTGCCGTAGGAAAACCTGCAATCGGGTAACGGTTTTGACCGTCATAATCGGTTGTTACAAAAGTGGAAGCTTTTCCACCGCTTTCGCATTGGGTAGGTGATCCTGCCAAGATGTGCAGGTTATAGGGAGAAACAGCAACGTTTGTAAATGGTGGAAGCTCTGAAAAGGATGCCTGCTCCCGAGGGCCTACCAGGTTTTTAAGTGCCTGGATGGTTTGAAGATTGTTAGTACCGTCCGAAAAGACCAGGTTAGAGGCACTTGGAACTCCGGCATATAAACAATTATGGCCTGATAACAGGTTATAGTTCGTTAAAGAGGTGCTACCTCTTACCAATGCCCGGGTGATTCCCGTTCCAATAGGTGTAGAATTATTTGTAGCAATATTACCACGCAGATCGATGCTTATTGGCGTTGTACCACAAACGATGGCTGCCGTTCCAAAATTTGCACCAACACTGGTCGCATTTAAATAGACGGTATTGTTAGAGGCTTCTATAGTGGAGGCAGTGGTTCCCTGGAGCCAAAGACCATACGCGGCATTGGTATTATTCGCATTGGGTGCTTCAATCTCAGAAATAAAATTATTGAATACTTGGTTCTGAACATTCACATTAACACCAATATTGATACCATATGCAGCAGGAACTGCACCTGTGGCGCTGTTATTGATGATATTATAAACGTTGTTATTGTATACTTTACTTTCTAGACCATAATTAACCCAAATGGCCCCTACACTTGCGCCGGCTGGACTTCCGGTAAGATCATGTATGGTATTGCCATACACAAGTTTGTTGGTGGTTCCTGTTCCGGATTGTACAAATAAGCCTATTACCTCTCCGGTGCCACCACTTAAATTGTATACCTGGTTGTTATATACGTTCTCAAGAATTCCAACCGCAAAATTATAGTAGCCGTAAACCTGGCCTGAAGAGCTGGTAGCAGAGTTATTGAAGAGTTGGTTCCCAAAACAATTGGTCTCCACAGTGCTTCCACTGGCATAAATACAATTAAAAATTCCGGCGGTGCCTGTCTTTGCATTACCACTAACGATATTATCATTGATGTTGACCTCTAAAACAAGGGTTGCAGAAGAACCAGAATAGTAGATTCCACTAAACATTCCTGTTCCAGGAATAGAATTATTCGAAACGGTATTATTGTATATATTAGAATAACTGGCTATAGCAGTATGTGATATTCCCCTGAATTCTCCTGTGGTATTGGTGGGATACGTACAACCCGTAATTACATTGTGATGGATATTAATGGTATTTCCAGCGCCTGTTGCCCCTGAGGTGTTATTGATCCCTATAATGGTAGAAGTGGTTGCCGCACTGGTAAGGGTAATGGTATCGTTATAAACATCAGTATTGGCGTTCGTTGCCGTGTTGATAAAAATTCCATTCATGGCACCTGTGGATCCTGCACCCCCATCAACACATGAATTAAATACTTTTATTTTATTTTGGTTAATGGTAACAATCCCATTGACTGTAGTAGCGCCGCCACCAAAATTAGTAACTAAACTTCTGCGGGTACTTATCCCATCCACACCAATTTCATTTTGCTGGTCATACAAATCATAAGGAGCTGCAGAAGCATAACCTACTAGAGAATAACCAATATAGCAGTTCTGAACCGTATTGTTGTAAAATTTATTATAGCTATGGGACCCTGCATGAGATGCAACCGTAAGACCGGTCGTGGAAGCAGAGGTATGATTTGCACTATAGATCCCTATAGAAGCAGTATTCGTCTTATTGAGTGTAACCGTACTGTTTTTAATGGTATTGAAATGACATCCATTGGTGGTGGATGTTTTTACCAGGGCATATCCCCATTCCATTTGGGTGGTGGGGGTAACATTGGCAGCATTTTCCTGCAGGTCGATTCCATCGATGGTAACATTATTTACTCCATTCAGGATAAATATCCCATCCAAGGTGGTTGATACCCCGGTAAATGCTGTGATCAAGGGATTCGTTCCGGCACCTGACTTCTGAATCACCAAAGGGTTAACAGGATTGGGGGTATTGGTAGCGATAGTTAATAGCAGAGGGGCTGAAAGGGTTTCGGTATATCCGGCCGCTACAGCAATAGTAGCTCCACCAGCACCTACTCCTTGCGCATTAAGATCAGTAATCGCAGCCTGCAAGGTGGGGTAAGTGCCCGGTACGGTCTGTACTCCTGTAATTTGGCCTACCGCTCCAGTAAGACTTAAAAACAAGGCACAACTAAAAACAAATAATTTTTTCATAGTTTGAAAATGATTAAGATGGATAGTATTAAAAATATTATTCAGTAATAATAAAAGAAGCCTGGTCTTCGATAATAAATTTCTTTTTCTCAGGTGGTAAAGCATCGAAATCTGCTTTTTTAATAACGGTCTTGTTTCCTGGATTGGATCCTGTTGTTTTTACCAGGTTACCTTGTGCATCCGGAACGTAAACAATTATTTGATCTACCACAGTTGATGTGGTACTCACTTTGTTTTGATCAACACTTAATTGTGGAGGATTGGTTGGGGTATTGGTTTGAGCGAAAGCCCTTGCTCCCATTAAAAACAAAAAAGTTACCAATACTGCTGAACTGATGTGAATAGATTTCATACAACGGGGGTTTATTTAATTTTAAAGCCCAATGAAATGAATTAAATTGAGCGATAGCAAATGTAACAGGATTAATCCCAAAAACAACCAAAGAATTTTACTAAATCCTTATTTTTTGAAGGTCATTCTTTGTGGCTAATAATCAATAAGATATCCCACGGCTTCAGCCGTAGGATAAGCTAACAATTATAAAAAGTGTTTAGATTTTATTTAGTTGCTATTTACCAGCAATTTAAAGCCTTTACCATGCACATTCAGGATCTCGATCTCTTTATCCTCTGCCAGGTATTTGCGCAATTTGGTAATATATACATCCATGCTTCGGGCATTGAAGTATGAATCATCATGCCAGATGGATTTTAATGCAAAATTACGATCCAGGGTTTTATTCAGGTTCAATGCCAATAAGCGCAATAAATCCGATTCCTTAGAGGTTAATTTCTTTTCGGTATCTCCTATTTTCAGGATTTGTTTTACCGAATCGAAATGATATTTACCGATCACAAAATTACCCTCCTGGTCAACCGATCCTGCTACCACACTGGTTCTTTTCAACACCGCTTTGATCCGCATGATCAACTCTTCCATATTGAATGGCTTGGTTAGGTAATCATCAGCCCCTACTTTAAATCCTTCGATCTTATCATCAGGTAAAGATTTAGCGGTTAAGAAAATAATGGGAACATATTGATCGCTTTGGCGGATCTCTTTCGCCAGGGTATATCCATCTTTTACCGGAAGCATGATGTCGATGAGGCAAATATCAAACTTCTGTTTGGTAAAGGCATCAAAGCCTTGCTGACCATCTGTGGCTAATGTGGTATCATATCCTTTGGCTAACAGATAATCTTTTAAAATAACGCCCAGGTTGGCTTCGTCTTCTACCAATAGTATTTTGGGTTGTACTTCTTCCATATTCTTTAATTTATTATGCTTTTTAAATAGTTATTCTTTTGGTTGATTTAAAGGTAAAGTTATAATAAATTTACTTCCTTCACCCAATTTGCTGTTAACTGCTATGGACCCGTGGTGGTGATCCACGATTGACTTTACATAGCTCAATCCCAGACCATATCCTTTTACATTATGAATGTTCCCGGTGGGTACCCTGAAAAGCTTGTCGAATACCTTTTGCTGATGCTCTTTGGAGATCCCTATCCCATTGTCTTCGATTTCAACAACCACCTGGTTCCATTCGTTGTTATAGGTTTTTACCCGGATGAATGATTCTCCGGGACGGAAATATTTAATGGCATTGTCCACCAGGTTAAAGATCAAATTGGTGAGCATTACCTCATCTCCTTCTACATTGTATTTTCCTGCTTTAAACTCTTTGTAGATCTTTATTCCATGGGTTTGGGCCTGCATACTTAAACTGCTCAATGCTTTTTCAATACGTAAATGAAGGTCCACATTTTTTATCTTGAGCTTAAAATCCCCTTTCTCAAACACAGCACTTTGCAATACATTTTCCACCAATAAGGCCAACCTTTTATTTTCCTCATTGATCATATTGATATACTTATCACGCAGAGGAGAATTCGCAAGATCAGGGTCTTCCATGGCCTGGCAGGCAAGAGATATGGTAGATATAGGTGTTTTTAATTCGTGGGTAATATTGTTCACCAGGTCACTTTTAATTTCCTGTACTTTTTTCTGTTTGATAATCGTATGGATGGTATAATAAAATAATAAAATGATGATCACCAGCAGCACAAAAAACGAAATGATCTGGAAGATCATGTTCTTGAAAAGATATTGGGTTTGTGTAGGGAAATACAATACCAGCATGTATTCATCATAGTATTTGCCCATGGCCATGGGCATTACAAAATCTGATTTTTTCAACTTTTTGGTATGTGTGCTTCGTACACAGGAAAAGGTGTCGAGGTAGTTATTATATACTGCAAAATCGAATTTCGCAGTAACTCCCTGGTCACTTAATTTCTGAAAGATGATGGAGTCCAAGCCGGCACTATCCACATAACTATTACTGGCTTTCATATAGGTATCCAGGAAATCATATAAGATCGTCTCCATCAAGCTTTGGCCGTGCAATGAGAGAAATTCAGCCTTGGTATTCCTGTCTTCCTGGCTCAGGCCCAGTTCACTTCCGGTAGGCATTTCAGGATACTGCTCAAAGCCGGTAACACCAAAGGGATCAGGGAAACCATATTGACCGCTGGAAAAAAATATATTGGTAAGCCCTCTGGGGTTTTCAATGGTTATACGTTCAATTTGGCCGTCTTCACCCTTCTTGATCGTTGATCGGCTCATGGAAATGGAATCCATGTATTCGATCATCTTTTCGTGCATGACATCCATGTCGAACAGACGCTCCATTTGTTTTTGCACGCGGTAACGTTCGTAGTCGTAAACCACTTCGTTCATGGCCTTAAAAACAGATTCGATGAATTGTTGCTGGCGTTGTTTATAGGCATCCGTCACCCAGTAAACCTGTATGCTTACAAGGCCAACCATGGCCAGGGCAATTGAGAAAATAATAAATCGGAGTAATCGCGGATTCATGGTTATTTATGCAATCATAAAAGTAACGGTAAGTTGATGATTATAAAAACCTTCTAACATATTTTAATGGTTTAGGGGCCCTTCCTGCTTTCCGTTTTATCCCAAGTCGGCTCAGATGGCCCTATAGGATTCTGGTAAACCCTCGGTCACCCGACCTGTGTAAGCATAACCGGCCCTCGCCGGCATGGGGAAATCACTTCAAACAGGGACCTATAACGGAAAAGTAATCCCGGTTTTCCTAAATGGTAAAATTATTCCTTGATGAATTTTGCGGGTGTAAAATTTAGCTGTTGATTTTCATCCAACACATTTACGATATACAAACCATTATTCAAGCCTGTAATATCCAACCCTTCATTCTTCATTTGGTTATATGGAATAGTCATCACAGTTTTTCCAAAAACGTCCATGATCCTTACCTCTAATTCGGTCGAATACTCTGCGTTCAATTGAATACTAAGTCGATCAGATGAAGGATTCGGAAATACCAGCAGATCCATCGGTAAATTGGTCGCTGTCAGACAATCCATAAAAATTAAATGTGAATATGAAAAGTTTCCATCAAAATCAGTTTGCTTGAGCCGATAGTATACGTAACGAGGTGATTCATTGGAAATATTCTGTTCATAATTGATCACCTCATTGCTATTACCTGACCCGTCTATAATAGCAATTCTATCAAAATGTATCGCATCCATGCTTGCTTCGAGCGTAAAAAAGTCATTATTGGTTTCTGAAGCTGTTGACCAGAAAATGGTTTTTTCATATTCATTACATACACCCTTGAAGGAAAGCAACTCAATTGGAAGAGGAGTACAGCCGCCGGTAGGAGTATAGGTTAAATCCGAAATAGAAATATATTGATTAGCGGGTCTGAATGGGCCCGAAAAATTCCAATAGGCACATCCGCTGGTGCATGAAAAACTGGTACTTCCACCATAGGACGGCCTGTATCTAATATTAATACTTTGTAAGGGAACACCTGCCGGTGGAGTGATTGTAACTGTAGTAATATTACACGGAGATGAAGAAAAGGTAGAAGGGCTGCTGGCGGTCTCGGAAGCATTGTTATGTCCTACAATTTTTCTGACAGATCCTACATTCACTACGGTGGTGTTCGCCGGTGGGGTGATCGTAATATTTCCCACTGGTATTGCTACGCTATTTCCATCTACCGCAGAAATCTCTACGATGTCCAAAAATGTATTGACAGATTCATCTGAATTAATATCCCTCATTGTAAAGGTAAACGCAGCACAACTTCCGTTAAACCCAGGGTTTAATATAATGCTTACATTATAAAAAGCGGTGGTAATATTTCCAAAGGTATTGGCATTTAACGCCAGGCTCCCGGCCACATAACAGGGAGTTCCTGGGTTGGTAGCGGTATACCTGGGTGTCCCATCCCCTGGAGTTAAAGAGTTGGTAGTAACCGTAGCAGTCATATTGTAAGGGGCTGTCCCACTATTAAATGGGATGCCAATAGATCCACCGGGATAACCATTCCAGGTAATAGTTTGGCTATTTACAACCAGGTGAAAACAAAAAAATACGACCCATAATACTGGCTTTTTCATTAAGTGGCGAGGTGTTTATTGATCTAAAAGTAAATACAATATCCTGTTCCTCCAAATTTATCGATATTGCCGTTCATGGATCTTCACAACTACTATCTATCTTTCTCACCTTCCGTCACAAAACCCTGTGCAAACTTAATCCCTAATCTCCCTATTTTTGATGAACCTATGAAAAAAACCAATTCTGTTCAATCATTCTTGTTATAGCGGCTGGGGCTGCAAAGGAAAACCTTAGAAACCAAGGCCCTCCGGAGCCAAGAAGTGGAAGGGAAAGGAGGATCTCTAGAGAATAAGAATCCAGGATTTATTGTATTTTTGATCGAATGAAAAAGGTCATGGTGATTATTTTCTGGTGGGTGTCATTGCTCATATCGTGCACTAACCCCGCCATGACTCCGATGGGTTGTGAATTTCCAGAGGGGGATGTTCTTTATTCCCAAAATCTTGATACAGCTAACTACTATTTCCCCTCATTTAATCCGGCAGATCCTAATGAATTCTGTTATGCGAAAGAATATATGGTCAATCAAACCACCATTGGTTATTCCATTTGCAAGTATAACTTACAAACTCAAACAGGAGATACTATTAGAAATTGGAATGGCCCCACCAATTACATCGATCCTACTTTATCATGGGGAAGTTCAGGATATATCCTTACCGCAGGTGGAGGGGAGCGGATCTATAGAATACATCCCGTAACAGGTGAAATTGTTTGGTTGAGTAATAATTTACCGACAGTTTATTGGCCCATATGGAGCTACGATGGAAGTAAGATTATTTACACGAATGCAAGTTCAATAGGTAACCATCGAATTGAATGGATGGATTTGAATGGAAATGTTTTGGATAGTATCCATCAAAATTTCTATTGGAACTATATGTACTATGGAACATCGCTTTCCAATGGGCATTTTCTTGCCTTCTTTCCTAACCTGGATCTTTACGAATATGATGAGAATCTTGATTCGGTTGCTCATTATTCCATTAATACAAATTGGGGACCATGCGGATCATTTGATTTTAACTGTCATGATGTAAGAGGAATTGCTCATGTAGGAACTACAAGCAAAATTGTTTTTAGCACCGCAACGGCCATTTATACCACTGATTTAAGTACAGGTATTACAACTACCATAGCCACTACCTGTGAAACAAATCCGTATTATGGTGATTTTTCGGTTTCAGGTGATGGACAAAAGCTCATATATACAAAATTGCATTTACAAAAAACTGGAACCATCAATTATTTGATCCGCAGGAAAATTCATGTAATGAATATGGATGGAACCGGCGATCAGATCATACAGTTACCATAAGCCCATGAAAAATATCAACTTCTGTTTATTCATTCTTGTTTTAGTGGCTATTGGGAAAGCTCATTCGCAAACCAATCTATTGGAGGGCAAGTGGAAGAACTACAGAATTGCCGATAGAAATGGAATTGATACCAATCAGGCTGGTGAACCATTCGCCACCTATTCCAAATGGGAGTTTACCAAGACCTATTTTTTTAATTACTGGCCAGATGGTTTTTATACAAAAATTGAATACCAGCTGACGAATGATACCCTCCATTATTTAAAAGCACCTCATTATAAAGTTGAAAAAATAAGCGAAACAGAATTATTGTTCATCTCCATTGAAAAATATCCAAAGTGGCATTATTTCAAAAGAGTAGAAAATTTCGATGAAAAAGTAGATTAATATGATCACACTCTCCAATTATATCAATGGAAAATTAGTTCCACCTGCTTCTGGAAACTATATCGATGGGGTCGATCCATCCCGGGGAAAAGTATTTTCCAAAGTTCCGGATTCTGATGAAAAAGATGTGCAGGCTGCTGTAGATGCCGCCAAAGCCGCTTTCGAATCCTGGAGTAACCTGGGCAACGAAAAACGGCACGATTATTTGATGAAGATCGTTGAAGCGATCGAAATGAATCTGGAAAAATTAGCGAAGGCGGAAAGTTTGGATAATGGCAAGCCCGTTTGGTTAGCTACGGAGGTGGATATTCCCCGTGCTTCCTCCAATTTTAAATTCTTTGCGACCGCTATCATGCATTTTGCTTCGGAAGCACATAACATGGAAAATACGGCCATTAATTATACCTTGAGAAGACCTATTGGTGTTGTAGGTTGTATATCCCCCTGGAATTTGCCCTTGTACCTATTCACCTGGAAAATTGCCCCGGCGTTGGCTGCTGGCAACACGGTGGTAGCAAAACCATCGGAAATTACCCCTTATACTGCCTTTTTATTATCCGAGATCTGTGCAGAGATCCTACCTCCGGGAGTGTTGAATATTGTTCATGGATTAGGAGGGAAAACTGGAAATGCCATCGTTTCGCATCCTGAAATTACGGCTATTTCTTTTACCGGTGGTACCAAAACAGGTGAACATATTGCCAGGATCGCAGCTCCCATGTTCAAGAAGCTTTCCCTGGAGTTAGGGGGGAAAAACCCAACGGTGATCTTCGATGATTGCGATTATGAGCATGCATTAAAAACCGCTGTCCGATCTTCGTTTACCAACCAGGGAGAAATTTGTTTATGCGGATCAAGGATCTTTGTACAGAAAAAGATCTATGAGAAGTTCAAAACTGATTTTGTGCAAAAAGTAAAAGAGATCAAAGTGGGAGATCCCAATCATAGAGAGAATTATATGGGGGCCATCGTATCAAAACCTCATTTAGAAAAAATTGAATATTATGTTGACCTAGCCAAAAAAGAAGGTGGAAAGATCTTAACGGGAGGAAAAAGGATCCAGTTAGAAGGTGAATTTTCCGAAGGATATTATTTCGAACCTACGGTTATAGAAGGTCTGGCTTTTGATTGTAAAACCAATCAGGAAGAAATTTTTGGTCCGGTGGTATCCATTACACCCTTTGATGCGGAAGAAGAAGTGATCAACTATGCGAATGCATCCGTATATGGGTTAGCCGCCAATGTATGGACCCTTGATCTTAACAGGGCACATCGGGTAGCGGAGAAAATAAAGACCGGGATCGTTTGGGTAAATTGCTGGTTATTACGTGACCTTAGGACTCCTTTCGGGGGCATGAAAAGTTCAGGTGTTGGTCGTGAAGGGGGCTGGGAGGCATTAAAATTTTTTACAGAAGCAAAAAATGTATGCATAAAGTTATCATAAATAACACCTCGAAAACCTTTGAATTTCTGCGTTGGACTGCAACCTCTAAATGCTCATTTACTAATGTAAACTTCGCATTTTCGGTTTCGTCCGCCTTGAAATTCTTTGTTTTTCGAGGTGTATTAGCATCGTTTTTTGTTTTAATATTTATTTCTCCTAATTGCTTATCTGCACAACAGGTAAGTAAAAATGCTACGGGTAAGAATGGAATGGTAGTTTCTGCCCGGGAAGAAGCTTCCCGCATAGGAATGGAAGTATTAATGAAAGGTGGGAATGCTTTTGATGCAGCCATTGCCGTGCATTTTGCTTTGGCGGTTGTATATCCGCAGGCCGGTAATATCGGTGGTGGCGGGTTTATGTTAGCTATAACAGCCAAGGGAGAAAATGTGGCGTTGGATTTTCGTGAAAAAGCCCCTGCTTTGGCCCATAGGGATATGTATCTGGATGCTGATGGAAATGTAATTGCGAATCTGAGTACCCTGGGACATCTTTCCGTAGGAGTGCCTGGTTCCGTAGATGGAATGGCCAAGATCCATGAAAAATATGGTACACTTCCGTGGAATGAGTTAATAATGCCAGCAGTTCTGTTGGCCGAAAATGGATTCATCATTACGGAGTTGGATGCGATCGAAATGAACAAGCACCTGGCAGACCTTGACAGCCTCAATCCTAACAACGATTATTTTCAACCTGATAGGCCCTATAAGGCGGGTGATACCATTGTACAACAACATTTATCCCTGGTGCTTAGAAAAATTGCGCAGGCAGGAAAAAAGGGGTTTTACGATGGGCCGGTGGCCGCCATGATCGTGAGGGAAATGACCAAAGGAGGCGGCATCCTTAGTTTTGAGGACCTTCAAAACTATCAATCGGTATGGAGAACTCCTTTGGTGGGTAAGTTTTATGGCCATGAAGTGATCACTATGCCCCCGCCTTCCAGCGGAGGGATCGCCCTGTTACAAATGCTTTATATGCTCGAAAAACTGAAGATCAAAAATTATCCCATAAATTCAGCGGAATATATTTCATTGTTGGTAGAAGTAGAAAGGCTGGCATATGCCGACAGGAGCCAACACATGGGTGATCCTGATTTTTACAAAGTAGATGCCGCAGGTTTGTTAAGTGCAGCCTATCTTAAAAAAAGATATGCTAATATAAAACCGCTTGCATATACTCCTTCTGCAAATGTAAAACCCGGACATACCGAAAGCGAACAAACCACCCATTTTTCCATTATAGATCAATTTGGAAATGCAGTCGCTATCACCACTACCCTGAATAGCCGGTTTGGATCAAAAGTATTTGTGAGCAATGCAGGGTTTTTGCTCAACAACGAAATGGATGATTTCTCTTCCAAACCTGGAGTTCCCAATCAGTTTGGACTTTTAGGCGATTCTGCCAATGCAATACAGCCCGGAAAAAGAATGCTTAGTTCCATGACCCCTACCATTGTTTGTAAAAACAAGAAAACGGTATTGATCACCGGTTCGCCAGGAGGAGCGACCATCATCACCTCCGTGTTGCAAAATATTCTACAAACCCTGGTCTATAACAAATCGCTGGAGGAAGCATTGGCCATGCCCAGGTTCCATCATCAATGGTATCCTGATAAGATCTATATGGAAGAAGGTTGGCAAAGTGGAATCTTTACCATGGTTGTTTCAACCCTTGAAAAAGCCGGATATCCTATCCAATACAGGGACCTGATCGGAAGAGTAGATGCGATCTTAAAAAAGGGAAATATGTATTATGGAGGTGGTGATCCCCGGGGGGATGATATGGCAGCAGGCTATTAAACCGCTGTTTTAGAACGGAGAAAAGTTAAATCCAACGGTGAATGCATTTCCGGTTCTTCCTCCAAACTCAGGTTTATCCAGAAAAAATGTACTGATGGTATATCCAACAAATGCATTGAAACGGCTATAACCGATGCGGCCATAAACCCCGTAACTAAGTCTGTTCACTGCGGGAACTTCAAAAGTAACCTGACGTAAATTGGTATTCAGGTCTTCACCTGCTAAGTAATTAGGTCCATTATATTTTTGCCAGGTATCTATTACATATCCAATTTTAAACCCAACAGCAAATTTGAAAGTATTTCTTTTATGGGGTTTCAAACGAAAGCGGAATTCAATAGGTAGTTCTATAATCGCATTGGCAATTTTTGCCTTGTTCCAATCTCTTTTTGTAGCTGGATTATCCCGGTTGATCATCGGATCAATATTGTCGAAATAAAAGCTGTTTCCACCAGCTGAATCTCTTACTATCTGGTTCGTGAAAAAATTCTGGAAGGTAAAATTAACTCCGGTAGCAAAACTAATCGGACTTCTTCCCAATGGAATATCGTACATCAATGCCACATCAAAACCTCTCGAAAACGGACTGATCCATAAACTATCCCCAGCACCTTTAGGTGCATTCAGCATGGTCATCCAATTAAAGTTAAACAGAATAACATCTTGTTTTTTGGGTTTTGGAAGTTTTTTTAGCGGGTTCAGGATCGAATTATCATTTTTAGTATCAGTCGTTTGCATATACCCTTGGGCGATAGCAAAAACTGCAACCAAAACCGCAATACATAATCTTTTCATAAGCTATAATTGAGATGATACAAACGTAGTTAAAATAATCGTATTATGCTCTGCATGCCTACTTTTATCATTTATTAAGGTATTCAATGGGTGCAATAACCGATCCATCCTTGGTTACAAGGAATAGGTAACACTGGAAATAAAAGGAAAAATTACATGATCCCCATAGGAACTCTTTGGCCTTTAACCCCGTTGCATTTGCGGGCACCATAAGAAGAAGCGCAGGAAGCAAGGCTTATCATGGCTACAACCAGAACAACATATTTGAAGCGAAGAAGAAATTGTAATTTTTGCATAGTGTTAGTTTTCGAAGTACAAAAATAGTAAACGCAAATGGGCTATTAAAATTATATGCTAAGTTATTTTTCACTAATAATAAGTGAAAAACCTCCAACTCCTGCATTGTTTGGTTAATATTATGTACATTTGAACTCAATTTTAGCTATCTATATATGTTTGGTAAATTCGGAGCTACTGAAATAATTATCATCTTGGTGATTGTATTGCTTTTCTTTGGTGGACGTAAGATCCCTGAATTAATGAAGGGACTCGGTAAAGGCGTAAAGGAGTTTAAAGACGGGGTAAAGGGAGAAGGAGAAGAAGGCAATGACGCTAAAAAAGTAGAAAAAAAGTAATCGCTGGTATGAACTTTCATTGCCTGGCAGAGGTACAGCGTGCCTGGAATGCAGGCGAAATAACCATTGAGCAATTGGTAGACCACTATTTGCTTACCATTTCATCAAAAAATCCCGAAATCAATGCTTTTCTTGAGGTTTTTAGCCATGATGCTATTGAAAAAGCCCGTGAAATCGATCAAAAAAAGAAATCTGGCCAGAAAACAGGTAGGCTGGCAGGAATGGTGATCGCTATTAAAGACAATATTTGTTTTGCTGGTCATAGGGTTTCCGCTTCCTCCAAGATCCTTGAAAATTACACCTCTGTATATTCATCCACTGTTGTATCGAGGCTGATAGCCGAAGATGCCATCATTATCGGGCGTACCAATTGTGATGAATTTGCCATGGGAAGCTCCAACGAAAATTCAGCTTTTGGGCCGGTAAAGAATCCTATTGATCCCAGCCGTGTTCCTGGTGGCTCCTCGGGAGGCAGTGTGGCCGCTGTAGCAGCTCATATGTGCCTGGCTGCACTGGGAAGTGATACCGGTGGTTCCATTCGTCAACCAGCTGCTTTTTGTGGCTTGGTAGGATTAAAACCCACCTATGGCAGAGTATCCAGATATGGCTTATTGGCCTATGGCTCTTCTTTCGATCAGATCGGACCTATTACCCATTCTCTGGAAGATGCAGGACTCATCCTGGAGATAATGGCTGGAAAAGACCCCTTGGATGCCACGAGTTCATCCGCACCGGTAGAGGCATATGGAAGTGTAAAAAAAATAACCGGAAAAAAAATCGCTGTATTGGAAGTGGTCATGGATAATCCAGCCATCCAGCCTTCTGTGATGGAAGCTTATAAATCAACCATTAAAAAACTGGAAGAAGAAGGAAATGAAATCACAACAGTTCACTTTCCTTATCTCGATTTTCTTGTTCCGGTGTATTATGTACTCACCACAGCGGAGGCTTCCAGCAACCTTTCCAGGTATGATGGGATCCATTATGGCTACAGAAGTAAAGCCGCAACAGATCTTGAATCCACCTATTTAAAAAGCAGAAGCGAAGGTTTTGGAAAAGAAGTAAAACGCCGCATTATGCTTGGCACCTTTGTGTTGAGCTCGGGTTATTACGATGCCTATTATACAAAAGCACAAAAAGTCCGGAGGCTGGTAAAAGAAGCAACCGATAAAATTTTCGAAAATTCCGATTTTATCTTGGTGCCTTCAACCCCTGGAACCGCCTTTAAATTCGGGCAAAACAGCAATGATCCAATCACCATGTACCTCGAAGATCTTTTTACTGTTCAGGCAAATATTACCGGACATCCATCCGTTTCTGTGCCGGTTGCTCAAGATCCTCAAGGACTTCCTATCGGTATGCAACTCATGGCACCTGCCTTTTCTGAGAAATCCATGCTTGAAATGGCCAGCTCAATCATGAATTATTAACAGAATTTAATTACCTACTTTTCAGTACAGCACTGGAACAATACCAGGTTGTTAACAGCGTTAACCCTATACCCACCTTGACGTTTAGCAAATATTTTTGTTTTTTTATGACCTGGTCATTTAAAATAATCACTAATTTAACTGAATGAGGAGATTTAAAAAGATAGTATTGATCACCACCCTCGTACCCTTCTCTGTTGCCTTTGGGCAACTCAGTTCAGGGGATTTTTTGCCTGACGATCCTGTATTAGCACAAATGGATAGTTTGGATGTATTGCATTTTTTCAAGCATCATAATTTTACCACCGATGCCAGCAAACTCAATATTTACAACTATGCCAAAGACAGTATCCCCGCCTTTACTGACGAGGTATACAGAGATCGCATGTCCAAACTGGATCGGGAAACTCCCTTTCAATTGGATTACAATGATGAAATAAGAAGATATATTGAATTATATGCATTCAAGCGTCGAGGCACTGTTTCTAAGTGTTTGGGAATGGCTGAACTTTATTTCCCTCTATTCGAACAAAAATTGGCAGAACATAAAATGCCGCTTGAATTAAAATACCTGGCCATTGTTGAATCCGCCATGAATCCTACCGCTAAGTCAAGAGTAGGCGCCGGCGGCTTGTGGCAGTTTATGGTAGCTACTGGGAAAATGTATGGATTAAGGGTCACCTCTTACATCGATGAACGTTTCGATCCTGAAAAATCAACAGAGATCGCCTGTGTATATTTAAAATACCTGTACAAATATTTTGGTAACGACTGGCAATTGGCCCTGGCCGCCTATAATTGTGGTGCCGGTAATGTCAACAAAGCTATACGCCGCTCAGGAGGTAAAAAAACTTTCTGGGAGATCCGGCCCTTTTTGCCTAAAGAAACTGCGGGCTATGTTCCTGCTTTTATCGCGGTAAATTACATCATGGCTTATCATAAAGAGCATAATATATATCCAAGCACCCCTAAATATTTCAGCTATGAAATTGATAGCATTTGGGTAAGAAAGCCGGTAAAATTCAGTCAGGTTACCCAATATGTAAATGTAAGCATCGAAGACCTCCGCATGCTGAATCCAAGTTATATCCTGGATTATGTGCCGGGAGGAGATTATGGATATGCCCTTTATTTGCCTAAAAATTTTATTGGTGATTTTCTGGCTAACGAAGAAAATATTTATAAATATTCAGAACCTGTCGAAACGTTATTGGTGGCCGTAACAACGGATACATCAAAAGCAGATACCAATAAAGCAAACCATGTTGTTAACCAACAAACCACTTATACCGATGGTAATTCAAAGATCATAGAACATAAGGTTTGTAAAGGAGAATATTTATCTATTCTATCCCGCAATTATGGAGTGCCTATAGATAGCATAAAAGCCTGGAATAAGATGAATACAGAGGTGGTATATATTGGTCAGATCGTAAAAATAAAGGTGGCTAAAGATTTCAAAGAAGGAGGGTCGCAACAGGTGGTCAGCAATAATACCAACAATACACCTACTGCAGCCAATAAATACCATACCATTAAAAAGGGTGATACCCTTTGGGCATTGGCGCAGAAGTACAACACTTCGGTAGACAACCTCAAAAAATGGAACAAACTGTATAATGGCAAAACCATTTATATCGGCATGAAACTCATCGTTAAGAAGGCGTAGGTTTTTGTATGGGGCTAACGCCCATATTGTTTGTTGATATTTATTCCCGTTGGCTTAAGCCAACGGCAAATGATACCATATTAAAAAGGGCTTTCCCCATAAAAAAGGATGGCACACTCTGGGCCGCTTACAGTTTATTATCTTTACCCACGTGAATCTCGAAAGCCATATCCTTTTTGAAGACAAAGACATCCTGGTTATTGATAAGCCGGCAGGCCTTCAAGTGGAAAGAGACCGCTTCGGGCATCCCAGCCTGGAAGAGGATGTGCAAAATTACCTGGAAAAATATCACCGCAATCATTATGTAGGTATCGTGCATCGAATCGATCGACCTGTTAATGGCGTTATTATATTAGCTAAAACCTTGTCGATGCTAAAAAAACTCCAGCTACAAATGCAGGAGGATGATTGGGATAAAGTTTACAGGGCGATTGTCGCTGGCTCCATGCCTTCGGCTATGGGCAAAGTGGAAAATTATTTGTTGAAAGATCCCAAGCAAAAAAAAGCCATCATTTTCGATGAAGAGCATCCGGAAGCAAAAAAATCTTCTTTAAGATATGCGGTGCTGGAGGAAAAAGAGGGTAAGAGCTTATTGGAAATTCAACTGATCACAGGCCGTTATCACCAGATCAGGGCCCAGCTAGGACATATGGACCGGCCCGTTATTGGGGATAAATTATATGGGAGTAATGTTGAACTGGAGAACAAGATATTGTTACAATCCTATTCGCTTTCATTTACCC
Organism: Flavobacteriales bacterium; assembly: GCA_025451235.1. Classification (GTDB taxonomy): domain Bacteria; phylum Bacteroidota; class Bacteroidia; order CAIKAF01; family CAIKAF01; genus JANWKQ01. Next base: position 96,970 of record JANWKT010000017.1, read on the forward strand.
ATCCAAAAACAGGTGAGATGTTAGAAATAAAAACCAAGACCCCTTTGGAATTGTAATTGGTTGCAGGATCAGAATCCTTGTTTCTTGAGATACCTTTTAAGTCGCCCATTCTTCTTCACCACATCAAATTCTGTATGTGCCATCAGATCTATATCTACAAAGCCTTGAATGCGCACCACTTCATCAAGATAAACAATGCATGCCTTCACATCGCCTCTCACCGCCATCACCATAGCCATGCCCTTATAACCACCAACATAGGTGCTATCGAGCTCCATACACCTCTTAAAATAGGATTCAGCCTGCGCGTTCAATTGATTATCTGACTTCAGTAATGCCAATCCCAGGCGGGAGTGGTACGCCGCCATGTTGGGTTTTCTTTCAACTAGTTTGGTATAAATAGAAACTGCCCGATCATACTTTTGTAAATAATTAAGATAAACAAATCCTAAATAATCAGTCCAAAGAGGGTTATAAGGATTCAACTCGGTGGCTTTCTTAAAACTTTCCTCTGCACGTTCATAGTCCCATTGTTTAAAAAAACACAACCCCTTATCAAACCATGCTTCATCATTCAGGCTATCCAATTGAAGACATTTTTCCAGGTACATGATGGCCTCTCCATATTTTTCCAGCCCAATATATGTATCGGCCAAATATTCAATTGCATAAGGATCTTTCTTTGCAATTTGCATGATGCGGTCAACATAGATTTCAACGCTGTCTGTTTGATCTGCCGCAAGTTTAAACGAAATAATATTACAAATCGCAGCATAGTTTGTGCTATCCAATTGCAAGGTGCGGTAATAACAAAATTGTGCAGAATCAGGTTGATCCAGTTTCTTAAACAGATGAGCCAATGTAACCCAGGAGTTTGCTTTTTGGGGGTTCAGGCTGATCCCTTTTTTGCAATAATAAAGGGCCGAGTCTTTTTTATTCAACTCGTAATTGATCCACGCCAATCTTCTATAAATGCTCACGTAATCTGCATCCAAGGCCAATGCTTGCAAATATAATACTTCAGATTCCTTGTAATTCCCCTGGTTCTCATATACACTTGCCATATTAAATACGGGATACATCCAATTAGGAGCTAAGAGATGGGCCTGGTGAAAACATTCATTCGCTTTTTCATATTCATACATAGATCTCAATACAAGTCCTTTGGCATTGATCAAATAGGCAGCCTCTGGCTTAATCGCAATTGCACTGTCAAGCTTTGCCAGCCCTGCAGATAATTGAACAGAACCCGGTGATGACCAGCAGGCCATTCCTTCCAAAAACAATAAATTCGATTTGGCGTCCTGGGGATTCAACAGGATGGGGTCAGTAATTTCAATGCATACTTTTAGCTTTCGTACTGCATTTTTATAATATTCATGCTCCGTAACAGAATCTTTATCGTTCGATTGAAGGTAACGGTTGATCACCTCATTCACTTGTTCATTCAGCACTGTGCTCAATTGGAATTTTAATTCCCTGGCCAGGTAGGGCGTCACCTTTTTGTTGGATAACAAATCTTTCAATGAAGCATAAGCTCCCTTTTCCCCTAAAAGCTGGTTGTTGTGAATGGCATTCAGGTAATATTGGTATTCGGATTCCAGGCCGATCGCCTTCATTTCATATTCTATTCCTCCTCCATAAGATACCAGCTGGTTGCTATCCTTTGATCCGGTACCATAGTTTTTCAGCAGGGACTGCAATCGCTTTTTATCTTCAAAACTCACTAAGCTCAATACCTGGGCATCCTTTTCGCTACAGCAATAGTAGGGAGTTTGTAAATATTCTTCTTTGCCGGCATCAAACCGGTCGTATTGAACTTGTTTTTTTACATAATTATAAAGTTCACCCAAGGTTACTTTTTCATTCTCAGGATTGTCATCCGCCATTCCTTTAAGCCCATTGATCAGATGCCAGGAAAATACGCTGCGGCCATTGCCCCATTGGTAATCCTCCACAGCCACCTGACCCGAAGAGCAGGATGTCAATTGAATTTCACCTGCATTTTTTTCTACTATTTTTTCATACACTTGATTCTGCCCGGTCTGACCTCCCGGAATTTCATTGCTCCTGCAGGCGTCAGAAATAAAGATCACTTTTACTTTCTGGAGGGTCATTTGACTAATGGCCCCTTTGAGGTCATTTAAGTTGATCACACCAATACCTGTGAAATAATGATTCTTTTCTTTGCCTCCATTGGCTGCTGGAGCATCGTAGGCAAGCAAATAGGCATGTTGAGGCCCAATGGCATCTCCATGGCCTGCAAAATAAATATAGACCACATCATTGTCTTTCACCTGGCCCATAATATTGATCATGCTATTCCAAAAAAGTTCCTTGGTGGCGGTTTTATTAATTAAAAGATCTATGTTGGCAGAATCTACCTTCCCTCCGGCAGGAGATATCAGGTAGTCATAAAACTCCTTCATGTCCTCATCCACAAACCTCAAAGTTTTATAGGTAGATTTATTTTTGTATTCGCCTACACCACATAAAAGTGCATAGGTGGTGGAGGTCTTATTTGTATTGGAGGTAACCGTGGGATTTTGGCCCTGCAATCCGGCCATTGAATTCGCAAAAATAAAAAGTAGCGAATATTTTAAAATAGTCATTTTTAACAGTCTCCACTTTTTCATGATCTCAAATATAGGAATTTCATCCTCTACTTAGTGCAAGGTCAACATTCTTTCACCGCTTGATCTAATAGTATTCGTAACTAAATATCAGGGTTTCTGCCTCATGCCAGGCGGCACTGTATCCTTTGTTTTTGATGGTAACCAATTTCCCAGAGGCATCAAATTCAAAGAAAAAATCCACAAATGGATTTCCATTTTCAATCCACTTCATTTCTTTTATCTGTCCATTCACATTATATACAATGGGATATTCGAATTTATATTCACCATCGTTTTTGATCAAAATTAACCTCCCTTTGGCATCATATACATAGGTAACCTCATTGGTGCCATACGGATCTTTTTGCACATAACCGATAAGCGTATCTCCTTTGTATTTATACGTGGTCCTTCTATCACGCATATCATTCTTTTCTTCCGTTAATCTTCCTTCGCTGTATTTGTATTGGATGTTTTCTGTTATTCCTTCGGCGATCTCATTTTTTGTACTGATCAACTTGCCATTGCTATAAGTATAATAGGTGGGGTCCGGCTCCGGGCCTCTTAAGTACATGATAAGATTCGACTGAACAAGTAGTCCGGATTGATAGATGAGTGTATCCTTTTTTATTTTATCCCCTGATTTCTCCCATAAATATCGGGTAACCTGGCCTTCGGTATTAAAGGTCCAGGAGACTTGTTCATAATTATCAATATTTTTCCCATCCGCAACAATATTTTGTACAAATTTTACTTGTTTGATCTTGTTCTCTTTGATGTATTTTTCATCAAAGGCAAAAGGAACCCCGATCATCATCTCCCTGAAATCCCGCGGAGTTACTTTGATCATCATCGGCCTGGGCATGGTATCATTCACCATCTGCTGACTGCTGTCAACTGTGGGTTGGTCTTGAGTTGATTTGGAAGATTTACCACAGGATAGGAGGGATAAAAAGCCGATTCCAATTACTAAAACGATGCTATATTTCATGACATTTATTTTTTTGTACTTGCTAATTTGGCGCTAAAATCAGGAACCATGGATTTGAACAATGCCCTGGCATCATCTAATTTCCCCATAAGATTTCCATATTCCTTTCCTTTGCATTGACTCATATATCCATCCCATGGTGTGGTTCCATTCCATAAAAAGAAAAAAGAATCAGAACTCCCTCCGGCACAGCCTTTGGGGGCCGAGGTATAATCTTTGTCTTCTAATTTACAGGCCTTTAGTTTTTTTACAAAGCTTACAAATTGGATGGTGTTGATAGGATACGTTTCATCCAATAAGGCATCTTCCTTGCTTTGCACCATAAAATGTATTGAAATTTCTGATACCTCGATCATATAATTTCGTTGATCCTCAGGTAGTGCAGATTCGTCTTTAAAGCTATATAAAAAAGCCCCCACATAACCTTGGGCATATACGGTTGAGAAAAGAAACAGCGTAAATACAAGTTTTTTCATAAGCGATGAAGAGCTCTTCATTTATTTTCTGTACTGGCTAATTTAACTCCAAAATCAGGAACCATGGATTTAAAAAGATCTTTGGCTTCGGCTATTTTTCCCCTGATATTCCCATAATCTTTCCCACCACAATGGTATACATAGCCCCAAAGCTCTCCCTTATTATTCGCATATTTTATGGTAAATGCATCTGTAGTTCCTCCAGTACAACCCTCGGTATCTTTATCAGCCAGTTTATCTTTTAATTTACATGCTTGTATTTTTTGTACAAAATCATGGTATTGTGTAGAATCAATTTTATAGGTTTCATTCAATAAAACGTCTCCATAACTATCGATGCTGAATTGAACCTGTGAATCGTCTACCTGTATGGTATAACTTCGATGGTAAGGGGGAGGAACTGAAGAATCGGTAAACCTGAAGGTAAAACTATCATTTGAATGCTGAGAATGAATGATGGAGGCGATGAGCATACATAAAAGAATAAGTATGTTTTTTTTCATGGAAGGCTAAAATCTTATGGTCACAGCAAGATAATAAAATGTAAGAAAAAAGGGCTCCAAGGAGAAGCCTGCCTGCCAAGGCGCATGGCCTATGCATCGGCAGCCAGGCTATACGGTAGGGCCACAAAACCACTTAAGACGGTAAGACTTAGGACTTAAGATAACCAGGTATAGGCCTTTAGCCCGTCATTACTGCGATTAATTTGGTCTTTAGCCCTCAGTTGCTTTCATCTTAAGTCCCTTTTTATTACCTTCGCAGCACTTTTAACAAAAAAATCATGAGCAAAAACGCATTAGATTTCATTGAGGTAAAATCTCCTTCAGCCAGAAGCCGCTACCAGAAAGGTAAAAGAGGTTCATTCGGACACTTTGTAGAAGACTATATCAGTGGCAAAGTAGATGTAAACGGAGACTTTGAAGAGTTTATGGATTTGAGAGCTACTTTTTTTGATTTTCACTTAACCGGAGATCATGTAAAGTTCTTCTTTACCCGTATGATACCTGAAGTGGTAAGCCATTCTAAAAAACAAGACGAGAGAATTGTACGTGACCATTACGATAGAGGAAATGATTTCTTCAGCTTTTTCTTAGGCCCACGCATGGTATATACCGGAGGTTTCTGGATCGACCGTGAAAATGAAACATTGGAGCAAGCGCAGGACCGTAAAATGACCATGGTTTGCGAAAAACTCATGATGAAACCAGGCGATAAACACTTAGATATTGGCTGCGGATGGGGAACCCTAATTGCTTATGCTGCAAAGTTTTATGGAACAGATGGCACCGGAATCACCCTGGCACAGGATGGAACCGACCATGGTAACAAACAAATAGCTGCCCATGGCCTACAAGACCGTGCCCGGATCCTTAGAATGGACTATAGAGATATGTTGTATAACCCATCCAACACCCAGAAATTTGACAAGATCACATGTTTGGAAATGGGAGAACACGTAGGTATCCGTAAATTCCAGGGATTCATTAATAAGATCTATGATAAATTAAATGATGATGGTATGTTCTATATCCAGCAAGCTGGTTTAAGAGCAAACCCAGGGATCATGAAAAAAGGCCGCCACTGGGAAGATTTGGTTTGGGGCTTATTCATGAATAAATATATTTTCTCCGGAGCAGATGCTTCTACTCCATTGGCTTTCTTGGTAAAAACCTTACAGGATGCCAACTTTGAAGTACAAACGGTGGAGAACATTGGTATCCACTATTCTCATACTTTACATGAATGGTATAAGAACTGGGAGAAAAACAAAGAAAAAGTATTGAGCACTTATGGCGAATGGTGGTACCGTTTATGGAGATTGTTCCTGTATTGGAGCGTAGTGATCGTTGCTAACGGATCATCTACCTGCTGGAGTATTGCAGCGTACAAAAACCTGAACATTGATAAAGTGAACAGGAACCGTTATATCGGCAGAGAAAATCTAGGCGAAAGAATGATGTTGAAAAACGTACGGACCTTTGCAGTGGAAACTCCTTCTGCTGTATTAGGTTAATTAACACAACATGTAACTGAATAAAAAACCCCGGGCGTAAATGTCAGGGGTTTTTTATTGATCATAAACATCCATGAAACAAAAATCCCTTACTGAAATTCTCGACATCCAATATCCCATCATCATGGCCCCCATGTTTTTGGTGACCAATACCGACATGATGATAGAGGCCATGAACAGTGGAATTGCAGCAGCCGTTCCTGCCTTGAATTATCGAACCGATGAAGAGTTCAGAAAGGCGATATTAGAGATCAGAAGTAAAACAACCAGCAAGGGACTTGGCATCAACCTCATCGTGAACAAATCAAATTTAAAAGTAAAACAACAGCTCATTACCTGTGTGGAATTAGGGGTGGATTTTATCATTACATCGCTGGGAAGTCCGGCCAAAGTAATTGAAGCCTGTAAATCCAAAGGCATTAAAGTGTTCTGTGATGTAGTAGAGGAAAAATACGCCAAAAAAGTAGAAGCATTGGGAGCCGATGCATTGATCGCTGTGAATTGCTATGCCGGCGGCCATGCAGGCAATCTTCCTCCTGAAAAGCTGATCCCTCTCTTGAAAAAACACTGTACCATCCCGGTGATCTCTGCCGGTGGTGTGGGTACCAAAGAAGAAGCAGATCGTATATTTGCTTTGGGTGCTGATGGCCTTTCCATTGGAAGTCCTTTCATTGCCTGTAACGAAGCCGGTATTTCGGATGAATATAAAAATGCCTGTGTGGAATACGGGAAAGATGATATTGTAATGACCACCAAGATCTCCGGCACTCCATGTTCGGTGATCAATACTCCTTATGTACAAAGCGTAGGAACGAAACAAAACTGGTTCGAAAGGGTGTTGAGTAAAAATAAGCGGATCAAAAAATGGATCAAGATGCTCACTTTTTTAAAGGGAATGAAAGCCATTAACAAGGCAGCTTTCAGCTCTACTTATAAAACGGTTTGGTGTGCAGGGCCTAGTATTGAGCATACCTTGAAGATCCTTCCGGTAAAGGAGATCGTGGGGCGGTTTGTGGGGAAATAGTTCCTGTGCTTCGCACCTCCGGATCCCGACGTAGGTCGGGATCCGGAGGTGCGAAGAAATAATTTCCCTACATTTAACCATATGAAACATCTTATCTACGTTTTTGCTATTCTGCTAGCCGGCTGCTCCGGTAAAGGTGCTTTTACCCATAAAGAATATAAACAGAAACACCTCGAGTTCCACCAACAACAGCTTGATTTTATCGACAAGCAATTGGCAGAAATTCTCATAAACTCCCAAAACTTATTGGATAACCTGGACACCACCAGTGTACTGATGAGTGTGGATGACAATATCCGGTTTAACTTCCTTGAAGAAAAATGGAATGCCACCTGCCAGTATATAAATAAGCTCCATGATGGAAATGAGATATACTTGAAGAGTATTATTCGTAATAAAGCTTCAGAGGATATTTGGTTCCAAATGATGGACGAGAATCAAAAACTTCATAGTTATATGAATATTCATCAGGTCAAGACAAAGGAGGCATTGATGTCGGGAGATATGGAGGCCCCTAAGCCCATTGTTCTGGAACTCGTAGAACTTTGTAAAACCGTATCCATTAAATTAAAGAGTTTGATCCAGGAATACCTGAAACTTTGTTCTTAAGAAGTCGTTCTACAACCCTACTGAGATCGCCATTTTAAAATAGAAATTCTGCAAAGGATCACCACTGGCGGTGGACCCATATCTGTAAAAGGTTCCGATCCCGAGCCCCATATTGTTTAGAACAAGGATATTATCTAATACAATCCCGCCTTCAAAAAATCCATGTTTCATGGTCTTAAAAGGAATACCGGCATGCCTGGGTTGGTCCCTGAGCCAGCCAAATCCAAAGTTGTGTACCAGGGATAATTCGGGTCGCATGAATTTTTTTACCCTGAAAAGAGGGCCGAAATTATGGGTAAAATAAAGGGATACATAACTATCCATCAAAAACTCATTCGACCGCATGGTCTCAAATCCATTTCTGGAAACGACAGAAAAGTTGGAAAAAGTCCCGCGATTGGCAAAGAGCTTGGCATAAGGTGCCTCCCCGAAAATATATCCCCCTTCCAGCATGAAAGTGGTTTTACCGAGTTTTCTTACGTAAAAGTTTTGGGTGATCCTCCCCAATAATTTTGTATAGGAAAATTGCCCCCCCAACGCCTGCAAACTTTGAGTAATATGTAAGTGGATCACAGGGAATTTAGTGGCCTTGGCAATATATCTTTTGCCTACAGCAATGTATTTTTCTTTGATCCCCCAACGGGAGGTAAGCTCCACTTCTGTAAAATTATAATGTTGGTTGCCACTAGTATCCGGCAAATAACGGTAAGCAAGTGTGGGATCCATTTGCTGATGGTTCATGGCGAATCTTAATTGCCAGTTGAGGACGGGCTTAATAAAAATACTCCCTTCAAACACCTGGATACTATCGAATACATTCAACACCAATTGGCTAATAGCATTGTTCAAAACAATCGGACCCATCAAAGGAAAATCGGTATGCCCGCTTGAAAAAACATCCCGCTTATAATCAAAACGAAGCCGGATATCCATTTTTCTATAAGGCAAAAATTCAACAAAGCCTCCATACTTAATAGCCTTGTCATTGAACCCATAAGCAAAATGGCCCCCGATCTTCATCCATTTCAACATGCGATGGTTGGTCTCGAGTCCGACCCCTAAACGAAATCCTTCATAATTATTAAATCCTAATACCTTATCAATGGGAATATCTAAAATGGAAACACGGATCTTACCATCGAGGGCTGCTTCTAAAAAGTCGATTCTCTTTTCTAACTTCATTTGTTTCGAAAGACTATCGATGGTTGTATAAGTGGTGGAATCCTTTTTATCCAGCTCGTTCTGCCTGTATTGAGGTAAAATCTTTCCCTGGTCCTTCACTGCATTTTCATCCACCTCTACTTCAGCAGCACCAAATTCATTTTGTTTCAGGGGTGGATTGATTTGCACGTCCTGGATATAGGTCCTGGCTTCCACCACCATTTTATGATTTCCGATTCGAAAATTGTTCAATAACATATCCGTATTGAGCTGAACGGGGAACCAATGTCCATCCTCGAATCGGGTATACATATGTTGCACCAATACCTGCATCTGATTGGTAGTGGCAGGTGAGGCCACAGCCCGTTCCAATGCATCATACTTGATATTTACATGCAGAAATCCCTTCAATCCTTCCGCCTTTTTCCCTTTTTTGGGCATGAAAGAAATAACGATCACCGTATCAGGCCCACTGAAATTGGTATCAACAATATTGTATTTATAATTGTCAAAAGCATCATTCGATAACGGATTGTTGTACTCAGTACTTAGAATTTTAAAACTGTTATTTTCATAAAAAGAAAATGATTGAAGTTGGGTGGTCAAGGTGGAAAAAATGGGTTCTTTCAACCCGGATGTCCTCGATGCAATAATGGTCTCACTAATATTTCCCGGTTTTTTATATTTTTTCTCGGTCACCGATTCGTTGATGAAAAGGTGCTGGCGCTTAAACAGGTCTTCTGCTGCTTTACTCATCGTATCCGTTCCGCCACCTCCAAAAAGACCGGCCAATGGATTCACAATGGTGTCTTTCCTCGCAGTAAAAAGTGTTTTGTTATAGGTATGATAAACATAAGTGGAAAGATTGTCAGGATTCAATGAATCCCTATGGTGGATCACTCTTCTAATGATCGCATCAGCAGGATTGAGTCCGGGTCTTATGGTCACTTCCGTCAGGTCATACGTTGCAGGGACAAGCAGAATCATAAAGCCTTTCTGTTTGCCGGGTTCCACTGTAACAGTGGTGGTTTTATAGCCTATCAAAGAGATGGATAGTTTTACCGGAAGGGATTTCACCTCGAGGGAGAATTTTCCATCAATATCAGAATTTGATCCATTGGCGTTCCCGGCTTCTACAATAGAGGCAAAGGAGATCGGTGTATTCGTCACCTCATCCTTGATGGTTCCGTAGATGGTAACCTGAGCATGGGTAATTGATCCGATCAAGAAAAATAAGGCTGTCCATATACCATATCCCCATCTTTTGCTGTTCCTTGTATAGTGCACCCATGCCATTGAATTCAAAGTTAGCATAAACCTTCAAAACTATTGGTATGAAAAGATTGACCAACCTATTACCTTTGAACTATGCCTATATTCCATAGCTGTCATCCAATGAGATATACATTCGCCTTCTTTGGTGTCCTATTTGCCTTTTTATCCTGCGGTAAAACCAGCCGACCTGTTTCTATTCCTGTTTCCGAAACCTTCTTACAACAACCTGCTAATGCCTCCCTCATTTTGGCTGATCTCTTTCGATCCACCCATCTCGATATTGTTTTACCGGATAACAAAACGATCAAAGGCAAAAAGGTAAAACTTGACAAGGATAGTTTGTTGATCACCTTCTTTCCGGCAAGGCTCCAAAAGGATTATACGGAGACCGATACTTGCAAATATGTTCTATGGACCTGCTCTTCGTGTAATGTATCTGTGTGGAATAGTTGGCTGGATGAAGAGTACAGGATCTCCTTTCCCGAAACCGGAATCACTGAAACCCGTTGCGAAAAAATCGTTCCTTTTAATGAAAACGGAAAAGAATATGCGGCTGTTTTTTTTGATTCTCATGCACCCTCCTATTGTGAACCAAGTGGAGCAAGAGGGCTATGTTGTATTCTCGGGGCGGCCATTCTTCAAAAAGTTAACAACGAATGGATCGTCGTAGGATTCAATCCCAAAGTAGGTTGTTATGGGAGTTTTGGTACAACCATGGTTCCTGATCTATATACCGACTCTATTTCGGGAGAAAATTATTTTATAACGAACGACCATAATAGCTGGAATGGTGGTAGGTGGTCCATTGGATACTACCATATTTTTTATATCCGGAATGGGGTTTTTCTTCCCGGTGATATTCTCATGTACCAGGATTTTCTAAGTGGAGGAAATGAGTGGAACAGCGAATTGAAGCTGGTCAGAGATCATGATCAATCCTTGGTTGAAATTACTATCAAGGGTTATATCAATAAAAACAAGATGAGTGAATTCCCTCCTTTAGATCAATTGCCCCCCGGCCTCAGGGATATCTATGAAAAAGGAAAGGGGGAGCTTCGCTTTCAGCTGAAAAACAGGTACAAGATCAACCGTGAGGGAAAGGCCCGTTTGGTCAGTTCGAAAAAGGAGTAAACTTATTTGGTTTTTTTACCTTTCAGGTAATAGATCTTCCTGGGTTCTGATGAGGGGGTTTTTTCATCCCAATATAACCAAGGTCCCTCCTGCATACTTTCATGATATAATCCTTCTACAAGTTTAACCCCGGCCAGGCTATAAAAGGTATACTTCCCTTCTCCATCCGTTATCATTTGCTGGCCTTTACGATTCCAGGCATTGTGCACCAATTCTAAGCCATTGATGTATTCACATTCTTTTTGTTTGCTTCCATCCTCCCACCAAAAGGTCCAGTGGCCCACTTTATTATCAATAGGATGCTGTTTTCCCTCCATCATTTTTAAGCCACTTTCGTACCAGTAGACCGACATTCCGTTGATGGTATCATTCACATAGGTTCTTTCTTCCTTTAACTTTCCGTTGGGCCACCAATGATATAATTTCCCCACCTTCCTGTCTTCCTTATGATGCCCCTCGGCCTTTTTAACACCGTCCTCGTAGTATAAATACCAAGGGCCATTGAGGAACCCTTCAAAATAATTAAAGAGTCTCCACAGCTTCCCATTTGGATAATATTCCTTGAACTCCCCATCGATATAATTTCCATTCATATGAAATTCGAAGCGCAAGCCTCCATCCGGATAATAACCTTTGGCGGGCCCGTTCAGCAGGTATTTTTTCATGGTATATTCCATGGCAACTTGCCCCCCTTCGTATAGCTGGACCCATTTACCATTGGGCAGGCTATCCCATTCGCTGAACCGGGGAATATCTTTGATCGTTTTAAAAGCCTTGGCAAAAGTATAGGACCCTTTGGCCCCTGTAAAGCCAACATTTAACTGGGCCATCAGAGAGCCCGCAGAAAAAGCCAATAGTATTGCGAATACCTTTTTCATTTGCAACATATAGCCAAAAATAATGCCGTATTATAGGTGGGTCTTCAGTTCGAGCAGGAAATCCTTGATCTTATTGAGAGACCTTACAATTTCCACCTGGTTCAACGTATCAGGTTTATTTTGTTTCAGCTTCTTTTTAGCTCCGTCTAAAGTATAGCCTCTTTCCTTTACCAGATGGTAGATGATATAAAAGTTATCGACATCCTCCTTTGTAAAAAGTCGGTTACCCTTCTTGTTCTTCTTTGGTTTAATGATATCAAACTCCTTTTCCCAAAAGCGGATCAGCGATGTTTTTACCTCAAACATGTCTGCCACTTCACCTATGGTATAGTAAAGTTTTAGTTCCTTTTCCGTTCTTTCTTTGTAAGGCATTTGCTGATAAATGGTGAATTCCATCAAATATAACGGTATTTTTAATATGGAAGATCCCCTGAATATATTTTTAATCTGGACCCATCGGCTTACTTCCTTTTCATCAGATAGCCATGCTCCGTTTTCAGCTCAACGGTCCATAAATCCGTTCCGATGATGCTATCCATGGTAGGCTGAAAGGCAGCACTATCCAAGGGATAGCTATAATAACCGTCGTTCACAGCCAATATATAATCTGCATCCTTTACTTCAGGAAACTGGTATATTTTCTTTCGGTTAGCTATATGCGGCAATACATAAAACGTGGCCGAGACCGATGCTTTTTTGGGCAAAGCTTTGATCAGGCTATGGATCTCTTTTCGGCTGATCTCCCGTTTATAATGCGATCGCTGGTAAAAATTGGTCAGCTCTTTTCCGTATGGCAGGGGTTTCCATAGACCCGAAAACTCCTTGGTGGCATCGAAGGATGCCAAAAAAAGTAATACGCCTGCTAATATTTTTACGACAGCATTTTCTGATTTATTAATAAACGTAAATGCTGCCAACACAATAATGGGGACAAATTCAATGGAGTATTGCTGAAAAATGCTCCATTTAACCGGGTCGTCACTAAACATTTTCTGGGCATAGATGGGCACAAGCATGAGCAAAAACTGGGGCCTCAACAATAGAAATATACCCCCTGACAATAACACAAAAGTATGAAGCTGCCACTTGGCATGGTCGTTAAATACCATATCTCCTCCCGGCGAATGACTTTCAAACAGCAAGCGAAAGGTATAACCTGGCCTGGTAAAAACGGTTTGAATGGCTTCAGACCAATTAGAACCAAGGGCTGAGTATTTGAAGTGGAGGTAAGGAAGCTTTCCATCTGCAAAATAGGGCATGATATATTGCATCACACCGATAAAATAAACCGCGCTGATCAGGGCGGTAAACAATCCTATATTGCGGCGTTTTTTATCCTTTATCCAATGAAAAAATATGCCTAGCCCCACAAATACCATCCAAAGAGCTACGTTTTCCTTGCACAAAAGGATCAGGATCAATACCAATAACCATAGGGCATGTTTCTTTCGTTGGATGGCAAAAAACAACCAGGGCACCATTACGGCTCCCAAGACATTGGTATGAAAATCAAATGAAAGAGCGCCGAACACTCCCCACATGGCATAAAACATTGCCATTCCTAATGCTGAAAATATTCGGTCCCCACTAATTTCAGCCAGGTATTTATAGAGCCCATATCCGCCCAACAAAATAAAACCGATCTGAAAGATCAACAGGGTATAAGAGCCAAAGATATAATAGAAAGGCGCAATGAGGAACATCACCGGTTCAAAATGATTGGCCAAAACATTTACCTTACCATCCAGTTCGGGCATAATGGTATTATAGTTCATCCGGCCATGGGCATAGTCCCATAACACCTGGTTTTTAATCCCCAGGTCAAAGGCAAAGGTTCTGAAATTATAATGGTTATAAATGGAAATGGAAAAATAGATACAGCCGAAAAAAAGAATAATGACCCATACGAGCCATCGTGGATTGATTTTGTTGATAGCGCTCATTTAAAGACTTTGCGGTCGAAAATATTGTACTTCAAGATACAATATAAAGCACGAAATGCGTCTTTCCATCCTATTTTTTTACCTTCTTCATAGGTGCGGCCATAATAAGAAATCCCTACTTCATAAATACGGATCTTCTTTACCCTCGATATTTTGGCGGTTACCTCAGGTTCGAAACCAAACCTCTTTTCCTTTAATAAGAGACTTTGAACGGTTTCTCTTTTGAAAAGCTTATAACAGGTTTCCATGTCGGTTAAATTCAGATTGGTAAACATATTGCTGGCAAAAGTAAGCCAGCGGTTACCAATGGAATGCCAGAAGAAAAGAATACGATGCGGGTTTCCTCCCATGAACCTGGACCCATATACCACATCGGCCATTCCATTTAAAACGGGTTTCAACAATAAATTATACTCTTCTGGGTCATATTCCAGATCGGCATCCTGGATGATCACATAATCACCGGTCGCTTTTTCAATCCCGGTATGCAAGGCTGCTCCTTTGCCTTTGTTCACTTCGTGGTTATACAAAACCAGTCCTGCCTCCGGATGCTCCAGCATATATTTTTCAATGGCACCTTTGGTATCGTCTTTCGAACAATCATTTACCAGAATAATTTCCTTTCCCAGATTTCCATCCAGCTTTACAGCCAACACCTTGTCGAGGATGAGGTGAATGGTCCTTTCTTCATTATAGGCCGGGATGACGATGGAAAGTTTCATATGGTATGGTTCGTCTTTGTATTAGTTGATTTTCATTTCCGGGATCTCACCTTCTACAATCAAACGTCCTTCTGTTTTTGCTTTAATTTCATCCACACTAATACCAGGGGCTCTTTCTAATAATTTAAATCCTTCAGGAGTAACATCAAAAACACCCAGGTCGCTTACCACTTTCTTTACACAACCTAAACCAGTAATGGGTAAGCTGCATTTCTTCAGCAGTTTGCTGTTGCCTGCCTTATCGCAATGCTGCATGGCAACAATAATATTTTTAGCACTGGCCACCAGATCCATGGCCCCTCCCATTCCCTTCACCATTTTGCCTGGAACTTTCCAGTTGGCAATATCTCCATTGTCAGCCACTTCCATGGCTCCCAACACAGTAAGGTCTACTTTACCGGCTCTTATCATTCCAAAACTCATAGCACTATCAAAAATGCTTGATCCCGGTAAGGTGGTAATGGTTTGTTTGCCTGCATTAATGGTATCAGGGTCTTCATCTCCTTCATAAGGAAATGGACCCATGCCGAGCAATCCGTTTTCGCTTTGTAAAATAATGGTCATGCCTTGGGGAACATAGTTGGCTACCAGGGTTGGAATCCCAATCCCCAGGTTTACATACATTCCGTCTTTTAGTTCACGGGCAATTCGCTGTGCTATACCGAACTTATCGAGCATGGTTTTTACTATTGAAGGGCCGAAAGTAGTGATTTTTATTGACTTTTGGGACGCCTTTCCGAATGCTCCGAATTCGCTGTCACAAAATTGATATATTTATCAAAAAAAAATGAAAAAATTAGCCTTGTTATTTGCCATAGCAATCCTCTTTTCATGCAAACAAAAATCGGCTAACCATGATCCATCTCCGGATGAAAAAATGTTGGAGGTAAAAGAAAATATTCAGGAATTGGAAAACAGAGAAGATATAACCGAAGATCAAAAGACCAGAAAAACAAGGTCGGAAAAACTTCTTCAGTCCAAAAATATTAAGATCAATCAAACCTTACCTTATATTGAAAGTGAGGGGCGAACAACGATCCGGACTCCTAAAGAAGTGGCCCAAAGAGTTACCATTCTGGCTATGACCAATCTGGTAGCTTTTGGTAATTATACCTCGGTAGAGGCCACCGAATATTTAAAAAAATACCATTTATGGGAATATGTTACTCCCAACGAAAAAGCCTTTTTACAAAACCCATCGAAAGAAGCCAAAAACGCGGAAACCTGGAAGGCCGAATGTATATGGGTCCTTCTATGGGCGTTGAAAGCTGTGCCCGAGTTAGCATTTCCTAACCAATTGGTCGACCTCAACCAGGTTCCTGAAGAAAACTATCCTTTCAGGGGATTGAAAAAGGACCCTCATGAATTTATTTCCCGCATGACCGAAATGAGATCAAAATCCGAAATCCTGGATGCATGTGATCTCTATTATCGATATGACTGGGCTTGTGTAGATGCCCGGGTCAACAAAGAAGAAATGACCAATATCAATGGGGACGTCGTTTACGAACGACACTATGCATTGAACTGGCTGGTAAATTATATGAACCAGGAATGGGATGAAATTACCTGCGATACCTAAAAAGGTAAAGCCGGCAGAAAGTGTTTTTTATTCACCCTCAACCGGCCCAACCCCATTTAACTCGTAAATGATCCATTATTTAATAGGAGGAGGAATTTGAGTTTTCATCCATTCCATTTTTAACTGGTCCTGTTCTCTTTTTTTGGAAGCTTTTTTGCCTCTGAAAAACAACATCATGTTGAAGAATAACATCAGTCCCAGATAAATGGAATATCCTCCCAATTTTTTACTCAGGACTTCCATGAGTTCCTGTTGATCGGAAATCCCACGACTAATTTCCATGATCAATAATGCGAATCCAACATTCAACAAGTAAAATCCAAGCTCAAATAACTTATTGGTGCAGGTGGCAATTTCAACCCTTCCATGGAAAATATCTACCATAAATATTTTCCCGTTCTTAAAAAGGGTTCTGGCAACATACCAGGTAAGGGCAATAACAACAGGCAGGTAAACAAAGTAAGCGATTGCAACAAATGAGGTTTCCATATATTTATTGTTTTAAAGTTTTCTTGTGACGGACACTGAGTAAATAGATCGCGAACATATTGCAATAATGCAAAATGGCCAGGGTAATAACGAGCCTTCCGAGCATGGTGGTAATGCTGCTTACCAACTCTGCCAACGTGGTTATTTCATTCCAGAAGCTGACCATCACGGCAGCATATCCCAGGTTCACCAGGTAATAACAGATCAAAAGAAGTCGGTTAATGGCATCTGAATAATCTACATCCCCTTTCATTAAAAAGAGAATATACACTCTTCCTTTTCTAAAAAATACCAAGCCTACATGTACTGTGATGAGGTAGGCTACCGCTAAAAAAATGATATATCCGATCAGGTTCATACGTTGAATGTTTCTAAACTTTCAATATTTTTTGAAACTTTTTCATAAAAAAATTACTTGGCGATATAACTAAATATTTTCATCATCCAGCTATTATTGCTTTTTATAAACTTCTCCAATATCGAGTCGACCATAGCTGTGAATTTATACACTTCTTCTATTTGCTTTTTAAATTTTTTCGTAGAGGCGTCGGTATCCTTTACTGCCCTTATTTCTTCCAATAATCTTAGGGCAGGCTCCAACTCTCTTTTTCTTCTTTCCCTGGCAATCAACCTGGATACTTTCCATATATCCTTCTCCGCCATAAAATATTCCCTTCTTTCTCCCGTGATATGTTCTTTTTGAATGAGTCCCCAATCCATTAATGCCCTTAGGTTCATATTTGTATTACCCCTTGAGATTTTCAGTTTTTCCATAATATCCTCTGTAGAGAGCGCATTCTCGCTGATCAATAACAAAGCATGGATCTGAGCCATTGTTTTATTGATCCCCCAGTTGGACCCTAAAGAGCCCCATGCCTGGTAAAATTTTTCCGCTTGTTGATTTAATTCCATGCTCAAATGTAAAATGAATTTCTGAAACTTTCAAATATTTCTGAAACTTTATTCTATATTAATACTTATCTGATTGATTATCATAGAAATTAAATTCTAAATGGCTGTAGGAAGGCCCTTAATTATCACCCTCCAACTAAAAATCGCCCAGGACTTTATTAACATCCTTTCTGTTTTTTAAGCCGACCAGACTCCCTATATTTATCTGATAAACATTTCATCATGAAAAAACAGAAACCCATTCCTATCATTATTTTCTTTTTTTCCCTTGCATTCGTCCAGTTATATGCACAAAACGGCCCGGTTGCTGCCGGAGGAGAATCCTCAGGTGCAGGAGGAACTGTGAGTTATTCCATTGGCCAGGTTGATTACATTGCCCCCGCAGGAAGCAATGGAAATACAAACGAAGGATTGCAACAACCCTACGAGTTTTTTTCGATGGGGGTCGAAGAAGATCCATCCATCCAGTTGGAACTTTCTTTATACCCAAATCCAACCTCCAGTCATGTGGTACTTAACATCAGCAAACCGGATCTATCCGGATTATACTATCAGTTATATGATATGAATGGTCAGCTATTGGTGAGTAAAGCCATCTCAGGTCCTATTACCGAAATTATATTGGGAAATTACGCTTCAGCATCTTACCTGCTCAAGGTAAGTGATACAAAAAAAGAATTGAAAACATTTAAAATCATAAAAAAATAGATCGCCATGAAAAGATTATTGACCATCCTACTAGTTGCTCTTGCCAGTTCATTGGCATTTGCACAAGCTCCTAACAAAATGAGCTACCAAGCAGTTATTCGCAATGCCAGCAATAACCTGGTGGTAAGTTCCCCCATTGGCATGCGGATAAGTATTTTACAAGGCTCTCCAACAGGAACTGCAGTATATGTTGAAACACAAGGGATCTCTTCCAATGCAAATGGATTGGTGAGCATAGAGATCGGAGGAGGAATTATTGTGAGTGGAAATTTTACCACCATCGATTGGAGCAATGGCCCTTATTTTGTAAAAACCGAAACAGATCCTGCCGGTGGCACCAGTTATACCATTACAGGAACCAGTCAACTACTCAGTATGCCTTATGCCTTATATGCAAAAACTGCAGAGAATGTTCCCACCAATGTAAGTGCCTTTACCAACGATGCAGGATATTTAACATCGGAAGTAGATGGGTCCGTGACGAATGAAATTCAAACCATCTCAAGGACTGGAACTACCATTACGTTGAGTCCGGGAGGAGGTTCCATTACTGATAGTGTGAATATTTACACAGCCGGAAATGGTATTGACATTACAGGCAATATCATTACTAACTTATCCATTACCGTAGGTGATGTAAAACATGGTTATCAGTCAGGAGATCATAGTGGCTGGTATTTATTGGATGGAAGGGCATTGACTTTATTGCCTGCAGTTGCACAAGCCAATGCCGGTATTTTAGGTATTTCCGGATCTCTTCCAGATGCTACCGGTCGATTTTTAGGAGACATGGGTGCCATGGGATCAACAGGAGGAAGTAATTCGATCACCCTTGTACAAAATAATTTGCCGAGTGTAAACTTCTCAGGCACTGCAGCCGCAAATGGCAACCACAACCATACGGTAGATCCGGCAGCTGTTACAAGTACCGTAGACGGTTTGCATGGCCATGTTTTCCATACAGCCATTGCAGATTTTAATACTCCTTCATGCCAAGGTTGGCCCTGGCTCGACCATGATGCTATGAGAACAACAGATAGAAGAGAAATCACCCAGGATAATGGCAATATCATCCCCAATGGGGCACATAGCCATTCGGTTGATGTGGCCACTACTACCAGTTCTACTGCAGGAAGTCATACACATACAGTAACAGTTGCCAGTGGGGGAATAGGACAGACTATCAATTCAACTCCTTCGTATTTAAGTGTAAATGCTTTTATTTACTTAGGCCAATAGGATTTTTTTTATCGAAGTACGAACTTTTTACGAACCTACGAACCGCTCTAATTGTGGTTCGTAGGTTCGTAAGTTCGTTGGGTTTTATTCGTACTCCGGTGGAAAAAAAAGATATAGGACTATACGATAGCCGTTCTCTGTCTTATCTCCTGCTTCTTACGTCCCTTACTTATTCTTTGCTTTCTGCATTGGATTGTTGGCATTGTTTCCTCCGCGAACAACCGTTTTGTTCTTAAACAATTCGAACCTGGTGGAGGCTCCTGCTTTGGGCCATTGGTTGTTCTTGGTATCAATATCTGATGTTTCCAGATAAGGATCCAAAACAATACTTTCCACTTCCTTATCCTTCACAAATGCTTTTACCACATTGTTCTCATTCTTCCTCCAGATATAGGCACTGATCCTTTCTACTTCGCTAGACCCATCTTTAAAATTCCATTGCAAAATAATAGGCATTACCATCCCTCCCTTATTGGTAAAATATAATTCATAAATATATTTCCCTTCGTATTTTTTGAAATCCTCCGGTGCTAATTTTTCCAGGTTTGCATAACGGTTCTCTATTACTTCTTTGCCGGCGGTTTCTTCGGGTTTATAGTAATAATAAAAATCTCTTAAACTCGTATCCTTATCCACCAGGAACTCTATTCCACTCTCCTTATTCCTGATCTTCGAAATATGATCGTATTCTTTTTTGTTGTTTCCCCTACGGGTAAAGGTATCCATTTTTACAGGCAAGGTGGTTCCTAAAACCACCTGGTAAGATTTTACAGAGTCCATAGAAATATCTACCGGTTCAATATCGTAGAACCATGCTCTCCAGAACCAGTCGAGGTCTACGCCTGAAGCGTCTTCCATGGTGCGGAAAAGATCCGCCGGAGTGGGATGCTTAAAGGCCCATCGTTTACAATATTGCTTAAATGCATAATCAAATAATTCACGACCCATGATGGTTTCACGTAAGATGTTCAATCCTGTGCATGGTTTTCCATACGCATTGTTCCCAAAACCGATAATGTTTTCACTGTTGGTCATAATAGGCTCCAGCTGGTCTTTGGGAAGTTTCATATAGTCAACAATTTTATGGGCAGGGCCTCTTCGACTTGGATAGTTATTGTCAAATTCCTGTTCAGTTAAAAACTGGACAAATGTATTCAACCCCTCATCCATCCAGCTCCATTGCCTTTCATCACTATTGATGATCATAGGAAAAAAGTTATGTCCCACTTCATGAATGATCACTCCAATCATTCCATATTTGGTGGCTTCGCTATAGGTTCCATCCGGCTCGGTTCTGCCGAAGTTGAAAGAGATCATTGGATATTCCATTCCACTGGCCGCTTCAACACTGATCGCCACCGGATATGTATAAGGTATGGTAAATTTGGAATATACCTTGATGGTATGAGCAACTACTTTGGTTGAGTACCGGCTGTATAGCGCATAGGCTTCATCCGGATAATAACTCATGCACATGGTTTTTTTACCTTCCACATTAATTCCCATGGCGTCCCAAATAAATTTCCTAGAGCTTCCCCAGGCAAAATCCCTTACATTGGTTGCTTTAAAGTTCCATGTTTTATAATTTGTAAGATCCGGATTTTTTTCTTTGGCCAAGGCTTCTTCGCGGGTAACAATTTCAACCGGTTGATCAGAAGTCTGGGCTTTTTTCCAACGATCGGCTTCCGTTTTATTGAGGATCTTTGAGTAGTTCGTGCATTCTCCGGTGGCTCCAATTACATGGTCGGCTGGGACCTTCATTGTTACATCATAATTTCCGAAAGTCAATGCAAATTCCCCCCGGCCGGTAAACTGTTTATTGTTCCATCCTTGAAAATCACTGTATACACACATCCTTGGATACCATTGGGTAATGGTAAAAACAGATTGTCCATCATCCGCAAATTTTTCATAACCCCCCCGGCCTCCTATTTTCATTCGCTCAGGAATTTTATAATTCCATTTGATCTTCAATACGTATTTGCCCTTTGATTTTAAGGCGACAGGAAGGTCAACCCTCATCATGGTATAGTTGATCGTATAAGGTAATGGGTTGCCTTTAGCGTCGGTAACCGATATGATATTTACCCCATAACCCTGGAGATTTTCCTTATCATTCATTCTGTTAATATCGCCTGTTGTTAAGGGAGCATCCACGTTGCTTCCATCGAAACTATTGCTTTCGGCATTGGGTTGATGCTGGTTTTCGTCGAGCTGCAACCATAAATAACCCAATGGGTCGGGTGAATTATTATAATAGGTAATTTCCTCTTCCCCTTCAAGCCTGAGGTCTTTTTCATTCAAAAAAGCGCTGATCTTATAATCCGCCCTTTGCTGCCAGTACTCATGACCTGGGGCACCTGAAGCTGTGCGATAATTGTTGGCATCCGGTAAAATAGTCCCAAGCTGTTCGAATTTATTTCCATGATTCGAGGTGGGATTGTTTTGGATGTTTTGTGAAAAAATAAATAAATGAATACTTAGAAAACTAGTGGTTAGGAGGAGTGATCTCTTCATTTCATCGAGGAATTAGCGGCTAAATCTAAATAAATATCTCATTAAAAAATTCCAAAATCAGTTAAAGGAATCTAAAATCAACATAAAGACATCATTATAATCGCTCCAGAGTCATGATAAGAGCTATTCCAAAAGCCGCCGCAGAAAGGAAAAACCTCCAACGATAGGAGGAGACCCTCAGAAGTTTGTTAAAAAACAAGGTTATTAAAAATATGATGGCTATGATCAATAATTGCCCTGCCTCTATTCCCAGGTTAAACGAAAACAAAGGCCCGGCCATTTGCTGGGTTTTTCCTAACATAGATCTCAGAAGAACAGAAAATCCCAATCCATGGATAAGTCCAAAAAAAAGAGCCATTATAAAATTCAGTACAATATTTCTTTGGGCATGATTTTTTAGCATGATGATATTGTATATGGCAGTAGCCAATATCGTACAAGGAATGAGGAGCTCTACCAAATCCGTTTTGATCCTCACGATCGACATTACGCTGAAGGCAAGGGTGATTGAGTGACCAATGGTAAAGGCGGTGATGAGCCATAGTATCTTTTTCCAGTCCCTCAGCTCAAAACCACCAAACAGGACGATCAGAAAAAGAATATGATCATAGGCCTTTATATCGGCTATATGCCATAGTCCTTCGGTAAACCAAAGTGTAAAATCGGTCAATGCTTTGTATATTTGTACAAATGAAAAGCAAGTTTACCATTTTTTTCATTATCAGCCTTAGCTTCCTTATAAAAGGATATGCCCACCCTTATTTTGTTAGTGTTACCGAGATCCATATTTATCCGGAAAAAAAAACCTTTGAAGTAAGTTGCAGCATGTTTACAGAAGACCTGGAATCGGCCATTAAATCACTCTATATAACTAATACCGATCTGCAAAAAGAATTAGGGGCCAAAGAGGTGCTGGACCTTATTTATAAATATATAAGTGCAAGGTTTGAGATCGCTATTGATGGAACACCCCTGGCCTATACATTGGTTGGATGCGAAAACCAGGAAGAATCCACCTGGTGCTACCTGGAGGGAAAATGCTGCTCTGTTGACCGAAAGGTGTCTGTTGTTAACTCCTTGCTCTTCGATTTTTTAGAAGAGCAGACCAATATGGTGCACGTATATTGGAATGAAGAAAGGCAAAGCACGAAGCTGAACAATCCGAATAAGGTGGCCCAATTTTCTTTTTAATGCAACGGTGGTGCCTTTGAAAATCCAATAGTTTTTTTTACTTTTCACCACCGAATTCTATATAATAAATCACCACGAGTAAAAAATCCCGGCTATGCTAAATGATGTAAGAAAGGAGAATATTTTGTTCATAGATGTGGAAACCGTTCCTCAATATAAAGACTATGGGACGGTTCCTGAAAGCAAACGAAAATTCTGGGACCACAAAGCCTCTTTCCTCGCTAAAACAGAAGAACAAACACCTGAAATTTTATATGAACGGGCTGGAATTTACAGCGAGTTTGGAAAGATCATCTGTATCAGCAGTGGGTTCCTCAAAACAAATGAAGGGACCGTTGAGTTACACATCAAATCCATGTATGGCCATGATGAAAGAGCGATTTTAACCCAGTTTCTGGAGATCATTAAAAAATTAGCACAAAGTCCTCAAAAATGGTACTTATGCGCCCATAATGGAAAAGAGTTTGATTTTCCCTACATCAGCCGCAGGCTGCTGGTCAATGGACTTCAGGTACCAGGTATTTTAGATGTTAGAGGTAAGTATGCCAAGGAAATACAATTGTTGGATACCATGGAAATGTGGAAGTTTGGGGATTATAAGAGTTTCGTTTCCTTAGATCTCTTAGCAGATATTTTTAACATTCCTTCTCCTAAAGATGATATGGATGGGAGTATGGTAAGAAAGGTATATTATGAGGAAGAAAATATCGAAAGGATCGTGGAATATTGTAGTAAAGATGTAGTTACCCTTGCGCAGGTGGTGATGAGATATAAGGCGGAACCTTTTATTCCGGTTGAAAATATTAAAATGGTTCCATGAAAAGGTGGTGTTTAGCATTTGCTTGTTTGACCCTTCTTGCGTGCAATAGCAAGAAGCCGTTTGAAAAAAGGATTGACACCATTTTCAAAGGTCCGGTTTTCAGGGACCTAACGATTAGTGATAGTTATGACAAGGTATTAAGCACAGAAAATAGTGAATACCTGTTATTCTCGGATACCAATATGCTCAGATATTCTTACCATGTTTCGGACTCAGAAGAGTATCATTGGGCCTATGTTTTTGAGGAGGACAGACTATCAGGGATCCAGTTTGACGCTTACCTGGGAGCTAAAGAAAATGGAACTATCTATTTTCGTTGTCTTGAAAAAAAATATGACAAAATTTTAGCTCGTGAGGTGGCGTTCGGAAACGAAGTTACCTGGAAAGCCGATGAAATATATGCCCGGCTCGTGAATGAAAGTGAAGAGGCCATGATGGGTAAAATAAGATTGAGTATTTTTGGAAAACCGGACACTTCCGCTCCAAAAGAAATACCTCTGTTTAAACAATAGCATGGGCCTTTTACTCGATATACAACATTTGTCCACCTCCTTCAAAAATGAGGAAAGAGAATTTGTTGCCGTAGATGATATTTCCTTTTCGCTCAACCAGGGTGAAACCATTGCCATTGTAGGGGAGTCAGGATCCGGTAAATCGGTTACCTCCCTGTCCATTATGCGCCTGTTGAATGAAAAGAGTTCCAGGATCTCTGGTAATATTCTGTTTAGCCGGAACGGCCATACAACGGATCTTTTGAAATTACCCGAACGGGGAATTCGGCGTTTTCGTGGAAAAGAAATTTCCATGATTTTCCAGGAGCCTATGACCTCATTGAACCCAGTATTGAAATGCGGTGAACAGGTATCGGAGAGTTTAAGATTACACCTGGGAATGAGCAGGCAAAAGGCCAAAGAAAAAACGATTGCTTTGTTTGAAAAAGTAAAGTTACCAAGGCCGGAACATATCTATCATTCCTATCCACACCAATTAAGCGGTGGGCAAAAGCAGAGAATTATGATCGCCATGGCCATTAGCTGTAATCCTTCCTTGTTGATTGCAGATGAGCCTACCACAGCACTGGATGTTACCGTTCAAAAAAACATACTTGAATTGCTGAAAGAGATACAAGAGGAATATAAAATGAGTATGATATTCATCACTCATGACCTAGGTATTGTATCGGAACTGGCACATCAGGTAGCTATCATGTATAAAGGAAAAATCGTGGAAGCCGGTAAAGTAAAAGATATATTTTCGGCACCTCAACATCCTTACACAAAAGGGTTGTTAGCTTGCAAACCTAACCTGGAGGTGAGATGGAAGTCCTTGCCTACCATTCATGATTTTATGAAGGAAGATGAAAAGGGTGGCTTTTCTTCCACAGGTCGTTCATTTTCCATTCAGGATAAAAGCCTCATTGAGGATACAACAGAAAGAGAAAAAAGGCTGGAGGATCTATATAAAAAAGAGCCCCTTCTGACCATAAAAAATATCCATAAAACATTTTCCATCAGGGGCCGGGGATGGGGACTTTCTTCTACCAAAATACATGCGGTAGATGATGTAAGTTTTTCTGTTTATCCAGGGGAAACGTTGGGGTTGGTAGGAGAAAGTGGATGTGGAAAATCCACCCTGGGAAAGATCATTCTCCGTTTATTAGAACCCAATTCAGGCGAAATTGAATACGGGGGTAGGAACCTGCGGAATTTAGGAACAAAAGACATGCGGCTGATGAGAAAAAAGATGCAGGTAATATTCCAGGACCCCTATTCCTCGTTAAACCCCATTAAAAGGATCGGAGAGGCCATATCAGAGCCAATGATGGTACACAAGATATACCCATCTAAAAATGCCTGTAAAAACGCTACTATTGAGCTTTTGGAAAAAGTAGGACTAAAGCCGGAACATTATCATTGCTATCCTCATGAATTCAGTGGAGGCCAACGCCAACGGATTGTTATTGCCAGGGCACTTTCGGTGCAGCCTGAGTTTATTGTTTGTGACGAATGTGTTTCTGCTCTTGATGTGAGTGTCCAGGCTCAGATCATCAATCTGCTTCAGGAGCTGAAAAAACAGCATGGGTTTTCCTATATTTTCATTTCACATGACCTGGGAGTAGTAAAATACTTCAGCGATCGGATAGCCGTGATGCATCAGGGTAAAATTGTAGAGATCGGAGAGGCAGACCAGGTTTACCATTCTCCAGCATCGGAATATACACGCCTACTTATTGATGCCATCCCTAAATTGGTGGCCGTTTAATTTTTTGAACTATTTTTGCATACTCTTTCTTATCAATCATGAATAAACTAATTATATTTTTTGCTGCATTCGCTTTCTTCTCCTGCGGTTCAGGAAAAAACACTCCTGAGGAAAATAAAAAAAATGACACCACTTCGGCACAAGTGAATCCTCCGGTTGATAAAAGCTATCTAAAGAAAAGGCCGGAAGAATTTAAAGAATTCTTTATGCTGAACAGTGTAACAGCTTTTAAAGGTAAAGTAGCTACTAAGAAAGATGTCGCCAGCGGAGACGCTGTTTTCAATATGGATAGCAAAGGAGATACTTCTCATAAAGCATTGAATATCCGTATTCCTTTTTTTGCTTTTCTCATTCAAAAAAACAATCAGCCCCCAAAATTTGTAGCTATTATGCAAGCAGAAGTATTAAGGGGGGATACGATCATGGGATATAAAGAAGCCAATGGGCTTTTTGGAATATGTAATCCCAAGGAGCTTGAATATTTTGAGTCCCAAAAAAGCTTAATCTTTAACCCGGGTAAATAATATTTTTTATCCTTCAATCCATTTTTCAATTACTTCCGGATAATGCTGATGTTCTAATAACTGAACTTTCTCAGCGATGGAGAAAGGTGTTTCTTCTCCCGTAAGGGGGGTTATATATTGGGCCAGAAATTTTCCTTCATCATAATTTTCATTGACCAAATGAATGGTTATTCCAGTCTCTTTTTCTCCGGCTTCCTTGATCGCCTGATGAACATTCATTCCATACATTCCCTTTCCACCGAATTTGGGCAATAAGGCCGGATGAACGTTTACTATCCGATGATGATATGCCTGAATAAGATCGGGGGGCATCAGCCATAAAAATCCTGCCAGTACAATATGGGTGATCCCTTCCTTTTCCAGTTTGTTCAATACCTCTCTGGACCCATAGAGGTCATTTCTGGAAAACAGATATACCGGAATTTTATAGCTTTTCCCAACTTCTATAACCCCAGAATCGGGCTTATTGGTACAAACCAAGCCTACTTTAATGTGAGGATGATCTTTAAAATATTGGGCGATTTTTTCGGCATTGCTCCCTTTTCCGGTAGCAAAAATGGCTATTCGGGCATCTTTCATTCAGGACTCAAAGATAGTTTTTTGGCCAATTATTTGGCTGCTTTACAAAATCCCCTACTTTTGTTTTAAATTCTTTTACTATGGATTGGCTATTCAGACCTATTGGAGACTTTTTTGTTTGGACCTTTAAGATCATTTCAGGATTGAACTGGAAGGCAGACCTGTTCATTATTTTTGCCACTGCAGCCCTGATGTTATATTGGTTCCAGCAAACCTGGAAACACAGGAAAAACGACAAAGGACTTTTCAAGAAACAATAATATTCATCGATTTTTATTTTCCCATCCTGTTGTATTATATAGCGGGGTGGGTTTTTTATTCCCACTCCAATTTGCGCTTAGGTGTTAGTCTTATTTTATTGGAAGGATAATGATTTATTAGTATTGGGTATTTTTCTTTTTCATATATTTGATACATGGTCACCAGGAAAGGGGTTCTAGTGCTTTGTATATTGCTGTTGCAGGGGTGGACCCTTCTGCAGGCACAAATCACTTATCCTCCCAGGATATTCGGAGACAGCATCCATGCTCCTTTTTATCATGGAGTGGCTTCGGGAGACCCTTTATCCAATGCGGTTATTATTTGGACCAGGATCACCCCTGCGCCCAGCGATTTTACTCCATTAACCGTAAATTATCAGGTATCTTCTGATTCCCTTTTTGGATCCATCGTTGCAAGTGGATCGGTAACCACCGATAGTTCCTACGACTGGACCATTAAAAAGGACATTACCGGCCTATCACCTAACAGTATTTATTATTATCGATTCGACAATGGTTTAGGAAGCTATAGCCTCAGAGGCAGAACACGAACGGCTCCAAGCGGGAGTATTTCGGACCTAAAATTCGCCGTTTTTTCCTGCAGCAGTATTTTTTCGGGGTATTTCAACTCTTATGCAAGGGTGGCTGAAAAGGCCGATAGCCTAAATGCCGCCATTCATTTGGGAGATTATATTTATGATTTTGTGGATGCAGAAGAACAGGTAAGGGTTCCTGTCCCTTATCCGGGCGATCCGGTTACACTCACTGAATGGAGGGGCAGACAAGCTTATTATTTGCTGGATCCGGACCTGCGAGCTGCCAAGGCTTCGCTACCATGGATCTGCTTATGGGATAACCATGACCAGGATTGCGGGGGCTCCATACAATGCCCTTTTGGCCCGGGTACTGAAGCCTTCCTGGAATGGGTTCCGGTTCGGGTACCAGATACCCTCAATCCACTTGAGATCTTCCGCACCTTGTCTTATGGAGATCTGGCGGATATTATTATTGCGGATGTACTCATGTTTAGGCATATTGATACACTGCCCAATGGAGAATATAATATGCTGGGGACCTCTCAATTTCTTTGGATACAACAACAGCTCCAATCTTCCACCGCTAAATGGAAACTGGTGGGTAATCAGCGAATGATTGGAGGATGGTATACTACCGGAATTGCCCAATGGGTGCTGGATATGTTACCCAATGACGGTGCCGTTTTTGACAATAATTCCTGGGATGGATTTCCTGGAACCAAAGCTTTGTTATTCGACTTTCTTCGGGATCAGTTCATTGATAATACCATTATTCTCAGCGGGGATGCACATGTTTCCATTGCTCAGGACCTGGTGGAAGATCCTAATAATTCATCGTTATATGATAGCCAAACAGGAATGGGTTCGGCAGGTGTTGAGTTTCTACCCACCAGCATAAGTCGTGGAAATATGGATGAAGGAGGTGCTCCGATAGGGGCCTTTGATCTGATCAATGAACTCGACAGAAATGCCAATCCCCAACACCAATTCACAGATTTTTTTAATCATGGTTATGGAATCCTTCATTTAAAGCATGACAGTACCGTTGCACAATTCTGGTACGCCCCTATTTTACAGATAAGCGGCCAGGATTCATTAGGAGCCACTCTGATCGTAAAAAATGGAGAAAACCATTGGTCCAGAACTTCCGGCTATTCTTCCCTTGAAAATACCCTGGGTTTAGATTTTCATGTATTTCCCAATCCCGCCAATGAATGGATCACACTGGAGTTTGCTGAAAACCCATTGGGGAATGTTCAAATCGAGATCTTTGATGCGGTTGGAAGAACTCATCTAGAACAAACATTCGCCGAATTAAACGCAGGAAATTTACACTTGCTGAACATTCAGCAACTCCCAACTGGTTTATATTTTATTCGCATCAATCACACCAGTTCCAGGAAGTTCATCAAGCAATAATTCTTCCTGATTTTCAGGGCATTTACTATGTTTTCACACTGAGTAGCTGGTTATTAAATAAAAACATCCAAATGGTTTGCCCCGATAGCTATGGGATGAGGGAATGCAATGATTTCTCTTTTTTTATACATTTATACTATGAAACGAACCCTACCCTATTTCTTTTTGCCGGTTTTTATTTTTTGCAATCACTTGCACTCGCAATTGGTGATCAGTTCAACAGACATGCCGGCCATTGATACGATCTATCATTTTCACAATGCCTCTATTTTGAATGTTGACTTCGATTATACCGGCGGAGACGTTGTTTGGGATTATACCACTTTAGTTGAAACCGGGTTCTCGCAGGATAGTTTTGCAAATCCCTCTACTACCCCTTGGGTATACCAGTTGGTGTTCAATAATTTTTTATACCCTTCGTACGATGCTACCCATGCACAGCCCGGAAGCAGCATCCTGTTGCCTTCGCAAATTCCATTCGAAGTAACAGATGTATACAACTTCTATAAAAACACTTCCACCTCTTTTTCGATGGTAGGATTTGGGGCAACCATCAATAGCATTCCCACACCCATACAATATACAGGCAAAGACCGGGTATATAAATTTCCCCTTAGCTATGGCAACATGGATACATCCACTTATTTCTTTGAGGTAAATGTGCCCACCCTTGGCTATTGGAACCAATCAGGAACGAGGGAGAACCATGTGGATGGATATGGAACCGTGTTGCTCCCAAACAATGCCAGTTATGAAGTTTTAAGGCTTAAATCAACCTTACATATCACGGATACAGTCTATGTGGACCAATTGGGATTCGCCATTCCCATTCCTCGCCTTCAAACAGAATATAAGTTTCTCGCCGTTGGAGAAGGAGAGCCCGTACTCCAAATTGTTACCCAGCCCTTGTTTTTAGTGGCCGGTCCAGAAACGGTTATTTCGGTGAGATTTAAGAATGAGATGAACCTGGCCTCTGCACAGGACGCTACAGGGGGCTCTTTGCTGGTTTATCCAAATCCTGCCACTGAATTTATAACTATCTCAAATCCGCAACAACTTGTTATAGAAAAAATATTCTTGGTGAATAGTACGGGGCAGGTTGTTTATACTGATTTTATTGGCTCTTCAGGAGATATCAGGCTTGAGGTGAGTATGTTTGCTGCAGGAAATTATCAGCTTATTTCTTGCACTTCCGACAGCCGTATTTTCAGGAAGTCCATTATTCTACAATAAGTTTTTAACTACGTTGATTGTCGTCGACTTAGAAGATCCATAAAAAAGCGATGGCCACCCAAAACAAAAAACCCTGGCATTTGAACCAGGGCTTCTCAAATATGATATATACAGAAAATTAGGGGAATACTCCCAGCTTTTCATAAGAAACAACGATCTTATTGATAGCAGTAACAAAGGCTGCTGTGCGAAGATCGGTGATCTTTTTGTTGTCAGCCATGGTTTTAATGATCTGCTCTAAAGAGTCAATCATGGTTTCTTCAAGGCCCGAATAAACCAGGTCAATTTCGTCCGCCCCATGATCCAGCATTTTGCGTTGTGCCGCTGATACTTTTTTGCCTGTGCTACTTTCAATGGCATCAATCAAACCATTATTGAGGGTTTGTTGGTACCTTTTTTCCATACGTCCAAAACGAACGTGTGAAAGGTTTTTCAACCACTCAAAATAAGAAACCGTTACGCCGCCGGCATTTAAATAAATATCCGGAATAATAACTGTTTTCTTTTTCAATAACACCTGCTCCGCCTCTGGAGTAACCGGTCCATTCGCGGCCTCACCAATGATCTTTGTTTTTATCCTGGCAGCATTGTCTTTATTGATCTGGTTTTCTAAAGCCGCAGGGATTAGGATATCACATTCCACTTCCAATACATCCGTATTGTTTTTAAGTGTTTTGCTTCCTTTTAAACCATCCAGTGTGGAGTGTTGTTTGAAATAATTAAACGCTTCTTCCGGGTTAATCCCTTTAGGGTTTGTAACGGCGCTATTCCACTCCCCTAATCCAACAATGATAGCTCCAGCCTCATAAAAGAATTTGGCCGCATGGTATCCCACATTTCCCAATCCTTGCACTACTACTGTTTTTCCTTTTATTCCTGTGGTAAGTCCTAGTTTTTTTGCTCTTTCTGAATCAGATAAATATTGACGGATTCCATAAAATACCCCTAGGCCCGTGGCTTCTTTACGGCCCCTGATACCTCCTTGCCCAACCGGTTTTCCAGTTACACAGGCAAGGGCATTGATGTCATTCATGTTAAAAGTATTGTAGGTATCTACAATCCAACTCATCTCTCTTTCTCCGGTTCCATAATCTGGTGCTGGAACATCAATTCCAGGTCCAATAAAGTTCTTTTTGATCAACTCCGAAGTATACCGGCGAGTGATCCTTTCTAATTCTTCTTCACTGTATTTACGGGGGTTAATTTTTACTCCTCCTTTTGCCCCTCCAAAAGGGACATCAACTATTGAACATTTATAGGTCATTAAAGCGGCCAATGCCATTACTTCGTCTTGGTTCACATGCTCACTATACCTAATTCCTCCCTTGGTGGGTAATTTATGGTGACTATGTTCAACCCGATATGCCTCTACTACCTCGTATCCTCCTTTTACCTTAATTGGAAATTTAATTCTATAAACACTGTTACAGTGTCGAATTTGCTCTAATATACCTGGGGTTGTTTTTACGAATTGTGCAGCATGATCAAAATACTGCAATACATCATCAAAGAAAGAATTTTCTCTTTGCAAATCAAGTTTTTTAGCCATATAACCGTTTTTAGAATGTGCAAATATACACTTAGAATTGATAACTGTATTGAATAACGAAAGATCGTGGAGCTTCAAGCTTGCCCGGTCTTAAGGAGTATATTCGGTTGGCTACATTGTTGATAATAAAAGATACTTTAGAAGACTTGCTGATCTGAACTGCCAGGCGCATATCCATTACCCAATCCCCCTGATTATTTCCGTCCCTGAAGGTTTTTATATCTGGGGTAAAGCCTAAAGGCGCAAGTGTATAAAAGGCCTTGTCGATATTTTGCATATAGCTATTGAACCTGAAGGATGCTCCGAAGGAGATAAATTTCCAAGTAACCTCTGCGTCGAATTTAAAGGTATGCTGAAACCTGTATTTCAAAATGTAGTTGCTTGTATCAGTGCTTGAATTAAGATAGTTGAGCGTAGTAGCGCTGGTGTCAATTGCATAATTATAATTCGGTGTTAGGCTTTGTGGAAGGGCATAATTATACCCCATTAAGCAATTGAGGGTCCAGTTTTTACCAAATTTCCCTCCCCCCAATACCGAAATATCAACCCCTACCACTCTTGCTCTTCCTGTGTTTAAAGAAATAAATCCTGGGCCCACTCCTGGAATATTGGTAAAGTTGAATTCTATAAAATTATCGTATTCCTGCCAGAAGCCAGCAACATCAGCATATCCCATAAAGTTTTTGCCGATCTTAAAGCCTTGTTTAACTCCCACTTCAGCACTCCAGCTTTTTTCCGGCCGGAGGGTTGGGTTCGGCGCAATGCTTACCCCTCCAACGGTGGTCGTGATAAATCTTTCGGCGATGGTCGGAAATCGATAGCCCTGGCCAAAGGAGGTCCTTATAAAAGTATGTGAAGCCGCTTTGAAGCTGAGCCCTCCCCTGAAAACGGGTTGAAATCCGCTGGAAACAATACTCGTATCATACAGTGTATAATCTCCGTTGTTGTAAATCCTATACCGGTCGTACTTCCCAATATTAAAATACTCCAGCCTGGCGCCCAAGCAGATAGTGAGCCTATCCCAGAGTTTGTTTTCTATTTGTACGTATGCCGCAATGTTCAGGTTATTTGTATAAATCCTATCAGTTTGGATGGAGTCCATGGTGTTGGTATCCAGCGACGGAGCGGTACCCGCAAAGAGTTCCGCTCTACCAATGGTAAAGAGCGACATAACACCTGTTGTGATCACCATGTTTTTCAGGTAATTGTTTTTAGACGCTTTAGGGCCTGTAAATCTCTTCTGGTATTGGAACTCCCCATAAAACAAATCCGAAGCATTTCCCTGCCCATTATCGTTGTCATAGTTGATCAAAAGGTACCGGGTCCTGAGATGGTAATTGCTCCCCCTTTTGCCTCCATAGCTTACATATGGATCGATATTCATCAGGGTTTGAAGGGTACGGGTCATCGCACCTCCAAAGGCCCTGTATATATCTTTGCCGCTGTTGCTCCATAAAAATGATCCTGTGCTAGACCCATACATGAAGTTACCGTTCACCCCGATGGATAATCCCTCTTTCTTTTTAAATCTATATCGGGTGTTGAAATTTACTCTTGCCCTGTATTCGTTTTCCCCGTTCAAAACCGTATCAAGTGTTTGGGCAGATGGCACATAAAGCTTGGAGGGGCCTATATATCCTTTTTCAGCAAATAGATTTCCACCTACGACCAGGTCAAAATTTTGCTTGATTTTTCTAGTATGAAGAAAGCTGATGCCCGTTTGAAAAGGGGGGAAATCTGTGGCCCAGTTTACGGAATCACGTAGATTGGATATGCCGCTGAAAGCGGTTATTCTGGTAAATGGTTTGTCTTTAGGATAAGCGGTCCGTATGTTAATCACACCGTTGAGGGCTGCTGAACCATACAACACAGAGGAGGCTCCTTTGATTACCTCGATCTGTTCCAGGTTTTCAATGGGTATAAATCCCCAGCTAGGTCGGCCTGCATCTCCTGATAGCAGAGGTATATCATCTACCAGCACCATTACCCGGCTTCCTGCTCCGAAGCTATATCCGCTTCCAGATCTGATCTGTGGTTCATTGTCAACAATATTTACACCTGGTACTTGCTGTAACGACTGACTTGCTGAAGTGGCGTTCTTGTTTTGAACAATATTGGGCTTTAAGACCTCCATTGTAACAGTAAGGTCTTCAATATTTTTTTCGTATTTTCCTTCTGACTTTACATAGGTGATCAGCTCTATCGGTTTTTCCTTGATGGTTTTTGCCAGGTCTTTTACCTCTCCTGCTGCCAATGTGATCTTTTCAGAGGCTGGCTCATAGTCGATCGAAGAAAATAAGATCGTATAGGTCCCGGGGTCCAGGCTCAGTTGGAATTTTCCATTCTCATCGGTAACGGTTCCTATAGAGGTTCCTTCAACCAATACATTTAAAAATTCAACGGGTTTTGTGGTGCTTTCGTCAGTTACAATTCCATTGACCGTTCCTTTTTGCGCAATGGCAAATACAGATAGTAATGCCAGGGGTAAAAACAGTAAAATCTTTTTTATCATCACGCTGCAAGGGTTATATTAATAATTATTAATAGTCAAACCTAAATCTTTTTCCAAAAATTCCAAAAATTTTTTTTCTTAGGGAAGTTAATATTGACAGGAATTTTGGAAGAATTAAACGCAATCATTGGGCTTAAAATGTGTGATGGTATTGGTGATATCACAGCCAATAAATTGATCTCATTTTGCGGCAGTGCTTCGGCTGTTTTTGAAGAGAAAAGCAGGCACTTGTCCTCTATTCCGGGCGTTCCGGCAAAAATAGGAGAGCTTCTAAAAGAGAATATCGTCTGGGAATTGGTAGAAAAAGAAGTGGATTATATCAACAGGAACAATATCAATTATGTCACTCTATTAGATCGCGAATATCCCAAAAATCTTCTTTCCATCGATTGTGCTCCTTTGTTACTTTTTTTCACCGGTACTATTGAAAAGTTGAATACCCTTCCTTGTATCAGTATTGTTGGAACCAGGCATGCAACTCCTTATGGTATTGATATGGTAGCCGAATTAGTGGCCTGCCTTCAGGAACACAATATTTGCATTGTTAGCGGTCTGGCGCTCGGCATCGATGTTGCAGCACATAAAGCATCTATCAGGCACTCCGTCCCTACCTTTGGTATTGTGGGCCATGGCTTAAAAACAATTTATCCTTCGGCCAATAAAGCTGCTGCTGAAAAGCTTGTTGAAACCGGTGGGGGTATTGTCTCTGAATTTTTTTTCGACGAGATCCCGAATCGAGAGAATTTTCCAAAGAGGAATCGGATCATTGCTGGACTGTCCTTCGCAACTATCGTTGTTGAAGCAGCCAAAAAAGGAGGAGCATTGATTACAGCTGATCTTGCCTATGCTTACAAAAGAAAGGTGTTTGCAGTTCCAGGAAGATATAACGATAAGTTTTCGGAGGGTTGTAATGAGCTGATCAAAAACGGAAAAGCACTGCCTGTTTTATCCATTTCTTCTTTAATTGAAGATCTTGGCTTGAAAAGACCTGCTGTGAAGGCCTCTCCTACCGTAGAAGTCCAATTAACATCTGAGGAATCAGCCCTTCTCCAGATCATTCGCAATAGTTCCAAAATTAGTTTGGACAATATCTCCGCCATTTCTCAATTATGCATCAGCGGTTGTGCTGCTATTTTATTCGGTCTGGAAATGAAGGGTATCATTAGAAATCTTCCCGGTAAAATCTATGAAGCTTGTTGATTTTGGTTTCTTTTTCTTATTCTTATATTGATCAGCTCCACGATCAATGAAAAGAAAATAGCAAAATAGATATATCCCTTCGGAATGTCCTTTCCTATTGCCTGCATTAATAGTGTAAATCCTATG
The DNA here is from genome assembly GCA_025451235.1 of Flavobacteriales bacterium. Taxonomy (GTDB): domain Bacteria; phylum Bacteroidota; class Bacteroidia; order CAIKAF01; family CAIKAF01; genus JANWKQ01. The sequence goes on from JANWKT010000017.1 coordinate 133,467, forward strand.
AGAATTAAAAAGGAGAGGGCTAGAATTTGTAAACTCGGAAACCGATTGATAAAACGACTTACCGATCCCGAAAACACCATCATAACGATCATGGATAAAATAAGAGAAATGATGATCAAAAGAATACTATTTGATAGGCCAATAGCTGTAAGAATGGAATCAAAAGAAAAGATAACATCCAGTGCTATTATCTGTAAGATGATAAAGAAAAAGGACATGCTCTTTACTTTTTCCTGGGGCTGCTTTTTCCTTTTTTCAAGCTTTTGGAACATTTCCGAAGTGCTTTTGGCTATCAAAAACATTCCTCCTATGAAAAAAATAATGGCCTTTCCTGTGATCGCTATAGGATCGATCACCATATCCCCAAAGGCATATTTCTCTGTTGTATAAAACGATTGATCAAGGCTCATGATCAATGAGATACCAAAAAGAAGAATGATTCGAAGGACCAAAGCAACCACTAAACCAATATTTCTTGCGGAAGCCTGGCTTTTTTGTGGTAATTTGTTGGTAACAATTGATATAAAGATAATATTGTCAATTCCCAGTATTACTTCAAGAAAGGTGAGGGTTAGCAGAATAAACCATGTGCTTGTGTGTAAGAAAATCTCCATTAAATCTCTGTAAATAACAAAAATAAATATATTTAGACTTTAAAATAATCTTTTTTTCATGCAAGCAGTTGTATTGGTAAAACATGGCGACCCTGAAAGGGCTTTCGAATTGAGGGAATTAAACAAACCAGAGCCTAAAGAAGGAGAGGTAAGGGTGAAGGTGGAAGCTTTTGGCTTAAACTATGCCGATGTAATGGCAAGAAAAGGCATGTATCAAGATGCTCCGCCATTGCCAGCAGTGATAGGTTATGATGTAGTAGGAGTGATAGACAAGCTAGGTCCCGGGGCAGATGAAGAGCTATTAGGTCAGCGTGTGGTAGCCCTCACCAGGTTCGGAGGATATGCTGAATATGCAGTGGCCAACCAATTAGTGGTTCATCCTATTAACAAAGAACTTCCTAATGCTGCCGCTACAGCCCTTGCTACCCAGTACTCTACCGCTTATTATGCTTCTAACATGGCCACCAATATCTTCGAAGGAGATCATGTATTGATCCATGCTGCTGCCGGAGGTGTGGGCCTTGCGCTGATACAATTGGCAAAATTGAAGAACAGTGTTATCTATGCAACCGCCAGTTCAGACATGAAAATCAAAATGCTGGAAGATCTTGGTGTAAATTATCCCATCAATTCTGACGAAACCGATTTTGTCGAGGAGGTGGAGAATATAAGAGGCAGCGATGGTTTAGATATTATTTTTGACAGCATAGGTGGTAAAAGCGTCAAAAAGGGATTTCAGCTATTGTCTTCCGGAGGCAGAATTGTTTGTTATGGCGGTTCAAAAAGAGGAGATGGAAAAGGAATTATCAATGACCTGCGCCTGGCCGTGGGTTTCGGAATATACTCACCCATTAGCTTTATGCTCAAAAGTAAGTCATTCATTGGGGTGAATATGCTTCGTATTGCTGATGACAGGCCTTCGTTGATCAAAACCGCCATGGAAAAAGTAATTGATATGGTGAACAAAAAAATTATTCCCGAACCTATTGGCAGGGCTTTTCCTGTTTCTGATATTTCTGAGGCTCATAATTTACTTGAAAGCAGAGAGTCTGTTGGAAAATTAGCTATTGAATGGAAATAGAGCTTTCAAACCCCCTTTATTAATTAATATATTTATATATATAGAAGGGTAATAGTAATACAGCCCTGTTCATTTGTTATTATCTCTGTTGGTCAACCCACAAAATATAAGTTATTGTATTTTATTAAGAGAGTTGTTACTATGTAACTAATTGTATATAAATAGTATAACTAGTTTTTTCACATTTATCCAAGTCACAATATTAACAGGCTTTGGAAGTTTTAAACCAAGTTCATTTTGTTATATTCTTGTGTTTAATCTTACAACAAATAGGTTGGTTTGGATTTGTTTTGTTTATAAGCTTATCTGTTGTATAATGAATTGAATTATGGTAATTTTGTTGTGAGTACTTTTATAGTGGTTTATTAACATCTTAAGATGATATCTATGAAAAAGATTGGTTGTGCTGCGGATCATGCGGGATTTGAGTGTAAGGAATTCATAAAAGCTTATCTAATTTCTAAATCATATGAGGTTCAGGATTTCGGCACACATTCTCTGGACAGCGTTGATTATCCTGATATGGTGCATCCTCTAGCACAAAAGCTTGATAAGGGAGAAATTGATCTGGGTCTTGTTTTCTGTGGATCAGGCAATGGAGTAAATATTACAGCAAATAAGTATAAACAGGTAAGGTCGGCTCTGTGCTGGTTACCAGAGGTTGCTTCACTTGCAAAGCAACATAATAATGCGAATTGTATTGCTATTCCCTCCAGGTTTATTTCTTTAGAAATGGCAAAGGAAATTGTGGATGCCTTTCTGAATGCTGAGTTCGAAGGGGGCAGACATTCGAACCGAGTAGATAAGATTACCTGCTAATTATGAAACAAAACACCTTTAAAATACGTAGTATGGCTTTGTATGGGGAATAAGGTAAGTAATGAAATATACCCTAAATTAGAGGGTTTCGTAAGGAAATACTACAAAAACCAGATCATAAAGGGCAGCCTTTTATCTATTTCAATTGTATTAGCCTTCTACCTATTTGTAGTTACTTTAGAGTTTTATGGAAAGTACTCAGGGGGGGTGAGGCTTGGGCTTTTGATTAGTTTTATTTCTGCCTCTTTATTTGTTCTCACCCGGTTCATTTTACTTCCATTTTCATCTTTGATCAAATTAGGAAAAAGACTATCCTTCGAATCAGCTTCGAAAGTGATTGGTCATCATTTTCCGGAAGTTCAGGACAAGCTCATCAATATACTTCAATTGGATGGAATAAATGAACAGGACAATTCCCTTATTTTAGCCTCTATTGAACAAAAAACAAATGACCTAAAACCTGTAGACTTTAAGTCAGCGATTGACTATAAAAAGAACAGAAAGTATTTAAAGTTTTTGATCCCTGTTTTTTTGCTCTTTATATCCGTTTACCTCCTCTATCCTTCCATCATTAATCTTGGAACCAAGAGAATAGTTCAGTATAACAAAGTATTTAAAAACACTTTCCCCTTTACCATCTCTATGGATGGACCCTTAGAGGCAATTGTTGGAGAGGATTATGTGTTGAATTTTCATCTGGAAGGAAGTGAACTTCCGGATAAAGTATTTATAGAATATGATAACAAAAGATATAAGGCGGATAACTTAAACAAGGAAAAATATTCTTTTGTATTTGCCAATATAAAAAAAGATGTCCCATTTAAGATCATTGCGGATGATGAAGAATACGACGTTTATTCCTTAAAGGCGATCAGCAAACCAAGTATTAAATCGGTAACTGTGGTAGCCAATTATCCTGATTATCTGAATATGAAGGATGAAGTGTTGGCGAATCCCTCTGATATGACCTTACCAGAAGGGACCGAATTAACGTGGAACATATTGGCGGATAATACCAATAGCCTGAAAGTGTATAGGGATGATTCGGCTTATGTGATGAAGGGATCGGGGAAGTATAATTTTGCATTCAAGGCCTTTACTTCGGATTTTATCTCCCTCTTGCCCCAGAACTCAACAACAACGATACCTATAAGAGATTCCTTAACAACCAGTATCAATGTGATTCCGGACCTTTATCCGAGCATTGATGTTTCGGAATCCAAGGATTCTGTCTTTTTAAGCCTTTTAAACTTCGATGGAGAAATAAAGGATGATTATGGCCTCCGGATGCTAAAGTTCCATTATACGGTCTATAAAGAGCAAAAGGAAGGGGATAAAAACACGATCAGCATACCCGTTGCCGGCGGAATGGTTTCAGAGAGCTTTAGCTACCCTTTTGATACTAAACTTTTAGATATGAAGCCTGGGGATAAGCTGGTATACTTTTTTGAGGTTTTCGACAATGATGGGGTAAGGGGTTCCAAGTCGACCAGATCTCAAATTATGACCTTTGCTATTCCTACAGAGCAGGAGATCAAGGATGCCATTGGAAAAAGGAATGAGAACATCAAGGACGATCTTTCCGATTCTAAATCTATGTCGGATGATTTACAGAAACAAATAGACGAATTGCAAAAGTCTCTTTTACAGAAGAAGGAGCTGTCATGGGACGATAAGAAAAAGCTAGCCGATATTCTTGACAAACAGAAAGAATTAAAGGATAAGATCGATGATGTACAGAAGAAGAATGAAATGAATGATGCACAGGAAAAGGAACTGAGCGACGAGGAAAAAAACCTATTGGACAAACAGGAGCAAATCAATAAACTTTTTGATGAACTGAATAATGATGATCAGAAAAAAATGATGGACGAGTTGGACAAGCTGATGGAGAAGATGGATAAGAACAAGATGATGGATATGCTCGATAAGATGGATTTGAATAACCAGGACCTGGAAAAGGAATTAGACAGAACCTTGGCACTATTTAAGGAGATGCAGTTTGAGAATAAGCTGGAGGATGCCTTGGATAAGATTGATAAGCTGTTGAAAGAGCAGGAGGATTTTATCAAGAATGCGGATGAGAAGAAAATGGACAAGGACGAGTTAAAGAAACAGCAGGATGCGATCGATGAGAAAATGAAGGAGCTGAAGGATGATGTGAAGAAGCTGGAAGAGCTGAACAAGGACCTGGAGGAAAAGAAGGATATGGAGGGATTGGATGAGAAAATGGAGGATATGCAGAATGAGATGAACAACTCTAAAGAAGAGCTGAATAACAACCAAAAAAGCAAGTCCTCGAAAAGCATGAACAATGCTAAGAGTAAAACGCAAGAGATGAAGGACCAGCTGCAAGGCATGCAAATGGCCATGGAGCAGGAAAGTAAGGAAGAAAACTTGGAGGATTTAAAACAATTGTTAGACAATACTTTAAAGCTTTCTTTTGACCAAGAGGCCCTGATTGGCAATACAAATGGAACAAATATTAGCAATCCACAGTTTAAGGATATATTAAAGGAGCAGAAGAAGCTCATAGACGATAGTAAAGTAATCGAGGATAGCTTACTGGCTCTTAGTAAACGGGTGATTGAGATACAGTCGATCGTTAACAAGGAAATAACCCTTGTTAAATCATCCATGGAGAAATCATTAGAGTTCCTTGAGGAAAGAAATAAATCTGTTTCGGTTCAGAAACAGCAATATGCTTTAACCTCCCTGAACAACCTGGCGCTTTTACTCAGTGAGGCCATTAATCAGATGCAACAGCAAATGATGCAAAGTATGCAGAGCAAGGGAAATAAGTCGTGCAAGAAACCAGGAAGCTCCAACCCAAACATGGAGGGATTGCTTCAAAAGCAAATGGGGCTTCAGAAAAAGCTGGAAGAGATGCAGGGTAAAATGAAGGGTCAGATCCCTAAAAACGGAGAGAATGGAGAGATTGCGAAGGACCTGGTGAAGTTGGCCAATGAGCAGGAAGGAATTCGCAAGGCCCTGCAGGAAATGACCAAGGATATGGAAGGAGATCAGAAGAAACAGATCAATGATATTATTAAGAAAATGGAAGAAAATGAGAATGATATTCTAAATAAAAGAATCAGCTCAGGAACCATTGACCGAACAGAAGAGATAAAAATCAAAATGATGGATTCTCAAAAGGCTTTGAGGAACCAGGATCAGGACGAAAAGAGAAAGTCTAATGAAGGAGTAGATAAGCAGCAGAACAACAACCAGACGATTGAGGATTATTTCAAAAAGAAAAGCTTGGAGCTAGAGATTATAAGAACAATTCCGCCTGTTATGAGGCCTTATTATAAGTCAAAAGTATCCCAATACCTTAATAACTTTTAGTATGCATGCAGTAATGGAAAACACAGTTACACTCAATTCAGACATCAATGAGATTTCCAAAGTTGAGGGCTTGGTTAGTGAGATCTTTGATAGATATCACATCAATCAGGAACTTTATGGAAATGTATTGATAGCACTAACTGAAGCTGCCAACAATGCTATTATGCATGGCAACCGGTATGATGCGGAGAAAAAGGTAGTCATCAACTACGATTTCTCAGAACCTGTTTTAAATATCAGGGTCTCTGATGAAGGGGGTGGTTTTGATTTTGACAACCTACCGGACCCTACTGAGCCGGAGTTTATTGACAAGCCCTGCGGAAGGGGTGTTTTCCTGATCAAAAGACTGGCTGATAAGGTGGATTTTGATAAAGCGGGGTCAACGGTTTCTTTTTCTTTTAGGTGCCCATAAGTGTCTAAGATTTCTATTACACCAGCGGATGTTTCTATCGCCCTGGGGAGGAAAAAACTATTATATGATTGGATCAGAAAAGCGATCGTTTCCGAGAAAAAAATGGCTGCAGGTATCGCTATCATTCTATGCTCTGATGAATATTTGTTAGACATCAATAAAAAATTTCTTTCACACGATTATTATACGGACATCATCACCTTCGATTATACGGAGGGGAAGCGTATTTCAGGAGAGCTTTATATAAGCATCGACAGGGTGAAGGAAAACGCCAAGCAACTTGGGGTTTCATTTCCCAATGAGCTTCATCGCGTGATGATACATGGGGTTCTGCACCTCTGTGGCTATAAGGATAAAACAAGGAAGGATAGAGAAATGATGCGAACCAAAGAGGACCAAAAACTAAAGATGCTGAAACTATAATGGACTGGCTGCTGGTTTCAATAGCGATCATTTGCTGCATTATTGGCGTGATAGGATCCATTATACCAGGGGTCCCAGGAACCCCGGTTTCCTATATTGGGTTTCTATGCTTTCACTTTAGTGGTCCCGATGTGAACCGGATTCCGATCTGGATGCATATTATTTTTATTCTTTTGATCGTTGCTGCTCTTCTACTGGATTATATTATCCCTATTATAGGAACTAAAAAATTCGGAGGGTCTAAATATGGAACTTGGGGTAGCACACTTGGCTTGGTTGTGGGTCTTTTTTTCGGACTTCCAGGGATGATCATCGGCCCTTTCGTAGGAGCCTTTGTTTTCGAGTTGATATATAAAAAGGACACCAAGCAAGCTTTCAAATCTGCGCTGGGATCTTTTGTTGGATTCTTATTGAGCACAGGTATCAAGACGATACTTGCCTTGATCATGCTAGGGATTATATTGATAAAAACCTTTACCTTTGTGGGCTATAAGATTGGTTAATGTTTCACGTGAAACAACTGGGAGCTAAAAATGCTTGGAGAATATGATATAATTGTTGTTGGGGCAGGTCATGCAGGCTGTGAGGCCGCTGCCGCCGCCGCCAATTTGGGATCAAAGGTGTTATTGATCACTATGGATATGCAGCGCATTGGACAAATGAGCTGTAATCCGGCAATGGGTGGGGTGGCCAAAGGACAGATCGTTCGTGAAATAGATGCCATAGGTGGCTATTCTGGAATTATTTCAGACAAGACCATGATCCAATTTAGGATGCTGAACAGGTCTAAGGGACCCGCCATGTGGAGCCCAAGAGCACAAAATGATAGATGGAGGTTCGCAGAAGAATGGAGACTCATGCTAGAGCAAACCCCCAATGTTGATTTTTGGCAGGACATGGTTTCTGGACTGTTAATCGAAGGCAACAAAGTAAAAGGGATTAGAACGGGAATGGGAATAGAGGTGAAAGCAAAAGCAGTTGTGCTTACCAACGGAACTTTTTTAAATGGACTCATTCATATTGGTGAAAAGAAATTTGGAGGAGGCAGGATGGCCGAAAGTGCTGCCAAAGGAATTACAGAACAATTAGTAGAGATTGGTTTTGATTCAGGAAGAATGAAAACCGGGACACCTCCAAGGGTGGATGCAAGAAGCTTGAATTATGAATTGATGGAAGAGCAGCTCGGCGATGAGGAGATAACTGGCTTTTCTTTTTTGGATATAGAAAAAATCAAGCCAGAACAACAGCGCTCTTGCCATATCACCTATACAAACGAAGAGGTACATGATATCCTTCGAACAGGCTTTGATCAAAGTCCTATGTTCACGGGAAGAATACAAGGACTGGGCCCTAGGTACTGTCCTTCCATTGAGGATAAAATTACCCGATTTACTGATAAAGACAGGCATCAACTTTTTGTGGAACCCGAAGGATGGAATACGGTAGAGGTCTATATTAATGGGTTCTCCTCAAGCCTTCCAGAGGATGTACAATTAAAAGCTTTAAGAAAGATTCAGGGGTTTGAGAACCTTAAAATGTTCCGGCCAGGTTATGCCATAGAGTATGACTATTTTCCGCCTACCCAGTTGAGCCATACGTTGGAAACAAAGCTGGTAGAAAATTTATATTTCGCGGGACAGATCAATGGAACTACCGGATACGAGGAAGCGGCTTGCCAGGGCTTGATGGCGGGGATCAATGCCCACCTGAAGAACCATGGACTCGATCAAATGGTGCTGTCACGATCAGAGGCCTATATTGGGGTATTGATTGATGACTTGATCACAAAAGGTACGGAAGAACCCTATAGAATGTTTACTTCACGGGCTGAATACCGGATCCTTCTCAGGCAGGACAATGCGGATATTCGGCTGACCCCGAAATTCCACGAAATTGGCCTTGCAAGTGCCGAAAGGTATGAGAATGTAAAGGAAAAACTAAGCTTGTCTAAAAAAATATTAGACTTTATCAACAATTACTCGGTAGAACCCGCTTTGGTGAATGAATATTTGGCTGAAAATGGATCTGCTGAACTCAACCAAAAGGTGAAGCTCAGCACCTTGGTTCCACGACCCAATGTTTCCTTGCAGAAATTTATCTGTCAAATTCCTGATGTTCAATCATTTATAGCTAGCTTGGACAGCAAAAGAACGATCGAGGCTTTGGAGCAGGTAGAGATCCAGTTGAAATATAGCGGCTATATCGAACGGGAAAAAGAAAATGCCGAAAAAATAGGCCGTTTAGAGGACTTTAAGATCAAAGATGACCTCGACTACCACCTCATCCCGAGTTTGTCCATGGAGGCCCGTCAAAAGCTGTCTAAAATCAAACCCAGCACCCTGGGTCAAGCCGCCAGAATCAGTGGGGTTTCGCCTGCCGATATTTCGGTTTTGATGGTGTTTTTAGGAAGATAATTTTAGGGTGTTTGGTGCTTATTGCGAGCCATAAATTCCTCGAGGGATTTCTTAGCCTGTAACCGAACTTTGTTTTTGAGCATAGGGGTCCAGCCCAGCAGCAAACCCATAGGGCCCAGGGCCTGGCGCGACCAACGATAAAAAGAAAAGGAATCTTTATGCTCCACGATCTTCCCGTTTTTGAAGACGAAATGGGCTTGAATTTTATTGACAACCCGCCGTTTAGAGGCAGAAAAAGTATAAGTGGCCACCCAACGGGCACGCCCTGTATCGCCGGCCGACTCTACGTTGGAGAAGCTGATCTCCAAATCTGTTCCCCGTTTCACCAACATTTCCCACATAGACCTCACCTGTTGCGTATTTAGGTTAGTAAATGCCGCGTCGTTGAATACCGCCTCTTCTGAATAACAGTCCTGCATGGTTTTGTAGTCCTTGTTTTTAAAAGCGGTATAAAAGGATTGGATAAGTTCTTTGTTCGTTGACATAGAGCCAAATATACGTTTTGCCGTAAAACCCCTCAAACGGGGGATACCTAATGTTAGGTAGAGGCCTTATATTTGCTGTTATGGAACATAATACTGAACAAAAGGAAAAGACCCCAGCGGACCTTTTTCTTCAAACCCTAAGACAGGCCACTGCTCCCATGCATACGCAACTGGAGGAGAATGCCATATCCAAATCCCTGATGAACCCAGGTGTTTCCCTCACAGATTATGCTTTTTACCTGAGGTGTATGGGTGAAGTAATGAAGGTGTATGATACCCAGGTATTACCTGCTGTAAGCACCGTTATCACTGACGGAGCGAACAGGAAGAAGAGCCGGGACATTGACATGGACCTGGATTTTTTATATATGAATGGGGCCGAAAAAAAGGAAACCAAACCTTTTGTTGGTTTTATGGGAAACCCAAGCCTGCCCTACGCCTTGGGCTATGCTTACGTAATCGAAGGTTCCACGTTAGGCGGAAGGGTCATCCTCAAGCATATCAACCAGGCCTTGAAAATTGAGCAGGAAGGGGCCAAATTTTTTGGTGGATATGGAGCTGAAACAGGTAAATACTGGAAGGATTTTCTTCAGGCTTTTTGTATATACATCCTAAGCAATAAGGGCGAAGAAGAAGCAATCAAAGGGGCTATAGACGGGTTTTCTGACATCCACCGCCACTTTACCCAGCATGGCTAGAATCGTTCAACAAAATGCTTGAGTGATTCGCGGATAATGGCCTCCCAGCCCCCGTCGAAATTCTCTTTTCTAAGATCTTTATTGTCTTTCGGGAATGTCTCTATCTTACTATGGGTAAGCCTTACAAGGGTTTTGTCTCCATCCGGCACCAGTTCAAAGGTAACCAGGGATTCACCCTCATAGCCCTCGTACCTCCAGGTATAACTTATTCTTTCATGTGGAACCACCTCGGTGATCTTGCATAAATGCAGGTATTTGGTGCCATCAGCGGTTTCGCCGTAGAAGCTGAATTCATACCCCACCTCGGTCTTGAATCCAGGTAAATCAAAATACCAAACTTTCATATCCTCCGGATTGGTTATGGCCTTCCAGACCTTGGCTGGAGAGGCATTCAGGAGGATCTCTTTTATTATCGGAATTGCGCTCATCTATTAGTCTTTTTATTTTCAATATGTTTTTTTAGTGCCGCTAATTTTTTATCCCAGAATTTATTGTGGTGCTCTATCCACTTGGAAACCTCGTTCAGTGGGAGATAGCGGAGTTCACAATAGCGTTCTCTTCCTTTTTGTTTGATCTTGATCAGTCCACATTCCACCAGAATCTTGATATGTTTCGAAATAGCGGGTCTGCTTACCTCAAAATGCCCAGCGACTTCATTCAGCTTAAGGGTTTCTTTGGCCAGCAGATCAATGATGGCCCTCCGGTTTGGGTCTGCAATGGCCTGAAAAACGTCTCTTCTCATACCTTTAATATGTAACTGTTCGGTTACAAATATAATAAAAAAATTATGTAACCAAAGGGTTACGCATAAAAACTTATGAACAGGTGGGTTTTTCTCATAAATGGTTGAACGAATCACATCGTAGAGATGGGCAATTGCCCGTCTCAGTGGTGAGTTGAAGGATGGATGAGTGGTCGCCACAAGGGAACCGCCATGCCCCAAAACAAAAGAATACTTGAACAATAGAACCGGCGATTTTTGACGTCAGAACTAAAACTGATTGATAAACCTCAAATCATTCTCGTAAAACAATCGAATATCTGAGATCTTATAGCGAAGCATGGTGAGCCTTTCTATGCCCATACCAAAGGCGTAACCTGTATATACTTCCGGATCGATCCCACAATTTTTTAATACGTTGGGATCTACCATTCCGCAACCTAAAATTTCCATCCACTTAAATTTTCCATCAATGGTCCAGCCAATATCCATTTCGGCGCTGGGCTCAGTGAAAGGGAAGTATGACGGGCGAAAGCGGACTTTGGTATCGTTGCCGAAATAAGATCTGACGAAATAAAAAAGTACATCTTTTAAATCGGAAAAAGAAACATTTTTATCGATATACAATCCTTCACATTGGTGAAAAACCGGTGAATGGGTAGCATCACTGTCACATCTGTACACCCTGCCAGGAGAGATGATTCGGATGGGTGGCCTTTCATTCATCATGGTACGGACCTGAACGGATGATGTATGGGTACGAAGTAAAATATTGTTCTCTTTGTTGATGAAAAAAGTATCCTGCATATCACGGGCAGGATGATCCGAAGGAAAATTCAATGCCGAAAAATTATGCCAGTCGTCTTCTACCTCAGGACCCTCCTTAGTAACAAAGCCGATCTTTTCAAAAATATCGATCACTTCTTCATTCACCAGGTTCAGGGGATGTCGTTTCCCAAACTCAAGGAATTTACCAGGGAGGGTTTCGTCTTTATCGGATTTGGTGGCTATGTTAGCTTCCACGAACTGGTTCCCTTCTTCGAACTTTTCGGTAATCAGGATCTTTAGCTCATTCAGGGCCTTTCCCACGTCTTTCTTCTGATCGCCTGGGATTGTCTTAAATTTCTCGAAAAGATCGTTTAAACGGCCGTTTTTGCCCGAAATTTCACGTTTATAATTCTCCAGGTCGGCATTCGATTTAAGTTCGAATGACTTTACTTTTTCGGCTATTTCGGCGATCTCGTTGAGCATAGAAATTAAAATTCGCTATAAAAGTGGAAAAAATTAGTTGAAAACTTGTTGAAATCACCAAAATATATTTATCTTTATCAGAACGTTTATCAATGAAATCCCAGTTGTTTATGAAAAAATACTTGCTCATATTCGTTACTTTAGCCGCTGTAGCTGCTTTCTCTTCTTGCTACGAGCCACCAGGACCAGGAACCGGTAAGGTGATTGTGATAGACCAAAATGATTTTCGTGTACCTTCTGCAACGGTGAAATTATCTCAACCGGGTCAGTTAGGAACGGGTTATATTGTGAACGAAGGCTTGACTGATCTGAATGGGGAGTATTCATACACCCATGAGCCAGCATTGGAAGTGATCCTGGACATCAGTGCCACCTATGGAACAGCCGTTGGACAAGGCATTATCCGTATCAAACCGGATGAGACCTCTACCGAAACTGTGAAGATCTACTAAAACTCCGACCCTCAGGGCTTTTTTATCTATCGTATTCTATTTTCGTTGTTTCTGTTTTTAATAATCAAAACATTCGAACTCTATGAAAAAAATTACATTCGCCTTAGTTATTGCCTCCGGGCTTTTACTTTCGTCCTGCTATACGCCTCCAACTCCTGGAACAGGGGTGATCCGTGTAGTGGATAACAACGATTTTTTGGTTCCGGGAGCAACTGTTCAATTATCACAACCCGGTCAAAACAATACTGGTTATATTGTGGTAACAGGACTTACCAATTTAACCGGAGAATACTCTTACACCCACGAACCTCCCTTGGAAGTGATATTGAATATCAGAGCCTATATGGGATCAACTGTACCGGCCAATCCATGTAATATGATTCGGATTGTTCCAGGCGAAACATCCTATAAAACAGTCACACTTCAGTAGAACTTTTTTGAACGAGGAGATCAAAGGAATGGGTAATTATACTAAGCCCTCAGGCTCTTCCCCAAAATAGTTCAAAATAGCTTCCTTGATGAGTTTATGCTGTTGCATAGAGGATAGAAAAGGCAATTCTTCCGTAGGTTCATAATGGGGCCACCCTTCTTCATCATTTCCCAGATATCGGTAATAGTTATATTGACTCAGCAGCTTACAAACGGCCACATGCATCACCTCTAGTTTTTCGTCTTTTTTTAGCTTGAGATTTCCTTTGCCCAACTCCTGGATCCCGATCAAAAAAATGATCCCATCATAATCCAATTCTTCCCCGAATTGCTCTCCCAATTTTTTTAAAAGTGCTCCCCACTTGAGCTGAAATTCTTTTTCTCCTTCATCCATTATGCTTCTATTGCGGCTACGCCGGGTAAAGTAATACCTTCCATTAATTCGAGCATGGCCCCACCCCCCGTGGATACATAACTGATGGAATCACTTAAATTGAATTTATTGACTGCGGCAACAGAATCACCGCCACCTACCAGACTAAAAGCCCCATTCTCTTCGGTAGCATTGGCCACAGCGATCCCAACTTGCTGTGTGCCTTTTTGAAAGGCCTCCATTTCGAAAACACCCATCGGGCCATTCCACATAATGGTCTTAGAAGAGGCAATGATCTCGCAATACTCTTGAATGGCCTGCTTGCCAATATCCAATCCCATATAACCTTCGGGAATGGCATTCGTTTCAAAAGTAGCAATGGTACCATGTTCGCTAAATTCGGTGCTGCAAACAGAATCTTTGGGGAGATATAATTTGGCCCCATGTTTTTCACAGAGTGCAATGATCTCTTTGGCATTCTCTATCATTTCATTTTCCACCAGGCTTTTTCCCACTTGTCCGCCCATGGCTTTGATAAAAGTAAAGACCATACCACCTCCAATAATAAAATTATCCACGTTATCTGCCAGGTTTTTAATGATATTGATTTTAGAAGACACCTTTGCCCCGCCAATAATGGCAGTATAGGGTCTTTCCGCATTATTGAGTACTTTCTGTATATTTTTTACTTCGGCAGCCATTAACAAACCAAGGGCCTTGTTCGACTTAAAGAACTCTGCGATAACAGCCGTAGAAGCATGACGGCGATGGGCTGTGCCGAAGGCGTCATTCACATAAAAATCACCCAAGGAGGCCAGTTGTTGTGAAAACAACGTATCTCCCTTTTCTTCTTCCACATGGAACCTTAAGTTTTCCAATAAGAGTACTTCTCCAGGCTTTAGTTCCCTGGCAGCTTGTTCGGCCATGTCTCCAATACAGTCTTTGGTAAATTTTACCGGAAGGTTCAAAGCATTGCTTAAGCAATCAACCACATGTTTCAACGAATATTTTTCTTCATAACCCCCTTTAGGTCTTCCCAAATGTGACATCAGAATAACAGATCCTCCATCTTTCAATATTTTTTGAATGGTGGGGACAGCTGCTACTATGCGAGTATCATCCGTTACCTGGTAGTTTGCATCCAGGGGCACATTAAAATCTACCCTTACCAACACTTTTTTACCTGCAAACGAGAAGTCCTGAATGGTTTTCATATTGTTAAATTCTGGGGCAAAAGTAGTTTAAATATTTAATTTTTGGGGGCAGCTTTTTCAGATGCCAGAGGTCAGACGTCAGAGCCCTGCCGTTTCGCCGATTTTTTCTTTGGCATCTGGACACTGACATCTGAAAAAGACTGCTAAAAACCCATGAATAAAATAAAAATCACCGGGCTCCAAGAGTCGGCCTAATTTTTACCTTTGCTTTCAATGAAATTTTCTGAGGTAGTTGGCCATCATGAGATCAAAAAAAAACTGATCCATGCCGTTCAAAACGGAAGGATACCCCATGCTCAGTTGTTTTTAGGCCAGGAAGGAGGAGGGAATCTTGCATTAGCTATCTCTTATGCGCAATACATTAACTGCACCCAAAGAACCTCTGAAGATTCATGTGGAACATGCCCAAGTTGTATTAAGTATGGCAAACTTCAGCATCCCGATCTTCATTTTTGCTTCCCCATAACAGGAAGTGACAATACCTCAGATAGCTTTATGGGCGAATTCCATGAGATCATGAGGACCAACCCATACACTACTTATATTGAGTGGATGGAGAAGATCTCCGACGCAAAATCGGGCATTATGAATGTGGCACAGGCCAATGAGATCGTTAAAAAACTTTCTTTAAAACCCTATGAGGCCGATTACCAGATCATGATCATCTGGATGCCGGAAACCATGAATATCCCAACTGCCAATAAACTATTGAAAACCATTGAAGAGCCACCCAATCGTTCATTGCTCATCCTGGTAGCCAATAATGATGAGGAGATGTTAAATACCATCCTGAGCAGGGTACAATATATCAAACTGAAGAAACTCCAGGACATGGATATGCTGGCGGCATTAACCGGCAAATTCGAAATGAGTTTCGACAAAGCCCGGGAGATTGTAAATGTGGCAGATGGAAATTATAGATATGCCCTTAAGCTGGTGGAGATGGAAGATGTGGATGAGGATACTACCAAACTTTTGCAGGATTGGTTCAGGGCAAGTTATGCCATGGAAATAGGAAAATTGAATCAGGTGGTGGATACCATTGCCAAATTGTCGAGAGAAAAACAGAAATCTTTTTATGAATATGCCATTCATATTTTCCGCCAGTCTTTGGCCATGAACAATGCCCAGGAAGTAATGAGGGTAACCACCAACGAAAGACAGTTTCTCGATAAGTTCTCAGCAGTTACCCAAAACCATAAGATCCCCAAGGTGATCGAAAAAATGGAGAAGGCCGTTTATTTTGTTGACCGGAATGCCAATGCAAAAATACTCGCTATGAACCTGAGTATGGACTTGTATGAGGCCTTGAAATTGGAAAACTAAAGCGCCCTCCCTCCCGGAAGCCGCCCAAGAAGAAAATATACTTATCTTTGTTGGAATCGAAAAATCAAAGAAATGGCTTGCAGGAGTTGTAGTACAGGAGATGGTGGAGTGCCAAAGGGATGTAAGAACAATGGTTCATGTGGAACCGGAGGTTGTAGCAATAAGCTGGAAGTGTTCGACTGGTTGTCGAATATGCAGCCGGTTAATCATACAGATCAGTTCAAATGGGTAGAAGTAAGGTTTAAGAATAGCCGGAAAGACTTTTACCATAACAAGAGTGGCCTCTCCTTATATACTGGTGATCTTATTGCTGTTGAAGGTAGTCCTGGGCATGATATAGGAACTGTGTCCCTAACCGGGGAGCTGGTAAAGCTCCAAATGAAAAAAACCGGATTCAACCATAAAACCGCCGAGGGCAGAACCGTTTACCGGAAGGCCCGTGAAAACGATATCCAGAAATGGAAAGAAGCGATCGATAAAGAAGACAGGTTCATGATGCATTGCAGAAAGATTTCCAGGGAATTAGGTCTGGAAATGAAATGCTCGGATGTGGAAAGTCAGGGAGATGGATCAAAAGCAACGTTTTATTATACTTCAGAGGGTAGGGTTGACTTCAGGGAACTGATCAAGGTATTGGCCAAGGACCTAAAAGTAAGAATAGAAATGCGCCAGATCGGTTTCCGCCAGGAAGCAGGCCGTTTAGGAGGAATAGGGGTTTGTGGAAGAGAGTTATGTTGTTCTACCTGGATGAGAGATTTCCGCTCTGTAACCACTTCAGCTGCCAGGTACCAGCAGCTTTCCATCAATCCTCAAAAGCTGGCCGGTCAATGTGGAAAGTTGAAATGTTGTTTGAACTATGAGTTAGACAGCTATCTGGATGCATTGAGTGATTTCCCCAACACGCAGATCAAACTAAAAACAAAGATGGGCGATGCCAGTCACCAAAAAACAGATATTTTTAAAAGAATCGTTTTTTATACTTATGACAACACTCCTGGCGTTATTGTTCCGTTAGATATTCCCACCATTCAGAAAGTGTTAAAAATGAATAAAGAGGGAATACTTCCGGATGACTTGGGCAGCCTGGTGGAAGAGCAGAATAAACAGAAGGAGATAGCTCCTCAAAAGAAGGAATTTGCCAATGTTTTGGATGAAATGAATCTTTCGAGATTTGACAATACCAACAAGAACAACAAGAAGAAAAAGAAAAAAAGACATGGTAACTTCAGGAATGAGAAAAAATAAGTTATTATACATCACGTTCTTGCTCCTGTTCTTTGTTTCCTGCGACAGAAATAAAATTTATGAGAAATACCAAAGTATTCCAAATGGGGTCTGGAATACAAAAGAGCCGGTGAAGTTTGATTTTGAAGTGAAGGATACCAATGAGCTTTGTAACTTGTTGATCAATATCCGTTGTTCAGAGAATTATCCTTATCGCAATCTTTATATGTTCATGAAAACCACCCGTCCGGATGGAACAAGATCCATTGACACCCTCGAATTTTATTTGCTGGATGTAAAAGGAAAGCCATTGGGTAATTGCTCGGGAGATGTTTGCAATAATCAGTTCATGATTGACCATCACTTTAAATTTCCCCAACCTGGCAAGTACGAATTTGAATTAAAGCAGTCAATGAGAACAGATGACGGGAATTTACCGATGGTATTGGATGTAGGGATGAGATTAGAAAAAGCCGGATCCAAAAAACAATAACTTGTCAGCGAAGCGCAAAACGTTTAGAAATGTATTTATCAAAAACTACCGATGGATATGGTGGTTATTATTTTCTCCATTTATCATACTTTCGATTTTAGTGATCATGGCCAAGTTTGGCCTCCTCGGTGAAATGCCAGATATAAGGGAGATTGAAGATCCGAAAAGGAACGAGGCCTCTGTTGTTTATTCATCAGACGGTAAGATCCTGGGGAAATACTTTATTGAGAACCGGACCATCATTGAATTTGAGGCCATTTCACCCAACGTGATCAATGCATTGATACCAACCGAAGATGTGCGATTTTATAAACATTCAGGAATTGATCCCAGAGGAACAGTTCGTGCTTTTTCAAGATTGGGGAGAGACGGAGGGGCCAGCACGATTTCCCAGCAATTGGCAAAACTACTTTTCCACAAGAAACCAAAAACCACCATTGGACGATTGATCCAGAAAGTAAAGGAATGGGTGATCGCCCTGGAATTGGAAAGAGCCTATACAAAAAAGGAAATCCTCACCATGTATTTGAATCAAGCTGATTTCGGACATAATATTTATGGGATCCATTCGGCGGCCAAAACTTACTTCAACAAACCCCCCAAGGAATTAACCGTTCCTGAAGCCGCATTGTTGGTGGGGTTGTTAAAAGGGCCTTCTTTATATAGTCCATGGAATTGTTATAAAAGGGATCGGTTACAGTTGGCTATTGACAGAAGGAACACGGTGCTTAACCAAATGGAAAAATATGGGAAGATCAACCATGCCCAATGTGAGGAGTTTAAAAAAGAAAAACTGGTTCCTGATATGCAGCAATTGAAGACCAGGATCTTGGCGAATGCTTATGGTGGAGGGAACACCCAATATTTCATGGAAGAACTCAAGAAGGATGTAAATGTTTGGTGTAAAAACAATACCAACCCAAGGACCGGGAAACCCTATAATGTGTATTCAGATGGATTGAAAATATATACTACGATTGATTCAAGGATGCAGAAATATGCAGAACAGGCGGTAAGGGAATATATGCCCAAACTTCAATCGCAATTTTTCAAATTAAAAAAAGGGAAAAAAAATGGCCCCTTTTCAGCAGATCTGTCTACAAAAGAAGTGGACAAAATGATCATGCAGGGAATTAAAAATTCAGACAATTATAGAGAACTGAAAGAAAAAGGGGTGGCTGAATCGGACATCTTAAAGGACATAAAAGAACCCAGGAAGATGACCATTTTTACTTGGTCGGGACCCAAGGATACTACCATGACTCCTTGGGATTCGGTGATCCACCATAAGAGTTTTTTGATGAATGGTTTAATGTGTTTAAACCCCCATACAGGAGAGGTAAAGGCTTGGGTGGGTGGAATTGATTATTCATACTTTAAATATGATCACGTAAGAGCTGGAAAATTTGATGCCAAGAAAAAAGCAGTGATTCCCGGCGGAGGCCGGCAGGTGGGTTCAACTTTCAAACCCTTTGTTTATGCGATGGCCATGAGGGAAAACAGATCGCCCTGTGAAAAAGTTCCCAATGTAAAAGTATGTATTGATGATTGGTGCCCTGATAATTCAGGAAGCTATAAGGAAGGCGAAATGATTCGCCTCAGGGAGGCATTGGCATATTCTATCAACTATATCTCAGCGTATTTAATGAAACAGTATGGTGCTACGGCGGTTATTAAACTAGCCAGGGAATTGGGAATATCGGCCCCCATGGAAGCAAACCCTGCCATTTGCCTGGGGACCGCTGATATTTCTGTATTCGAAATGGTGGCTGCCTTTAGTACGTTTTTTAATAAGGGCATTTATAATTCACCCATTTTCCTCACCCGTATTGAAGACAGAAATGGAAATTTATTGGCCGAATTTACCAATGAAAGTAGAGAGGTCCTAAATGAACAAGCGGCATATTTGACCATTAACTTAATGAGTGGAGTTACCATGGGAACAGGAAAGGACCTGCTGAACATCTACAAATTTACTGAACCAGTAGCGGGAAAAACCGGGACGACCCAAAATGCATCCGACGGATGGTTTATTGCCGGTACCCCGGATCTAGTTTGTGGTGTTTGGACCGGAGCAGAAGACAGAACAGTTAGACAAACCAATTGGTATGGGGGAAAAATGGCGCTGCCGGTTTGGGGCTTGTTTATGAGAAAAGTATATGACGATAGAAGTATTAGGATCAATAGAGGTGATTTTGAGCCACCTGCCTCTATGACTGTGGAAATTAACTGTGTGGATGATCCTGAAGAGTTGGAAGAGGAGGAAATGAACAATAATTTTTAGTCTTGAATGAAGGGAATTATTTCAGGATAGCTTAACTTTACTGCATTCTTAACATTATTGACCAAAACAAGAAAACGATCAACCGTGGCTAGGATTTTTAGAAGTAGATTATTAAGAAATTATAGATGGATCTGGTGGATATTATTCTCCCCATTCGTCATGTTAGGCTCATTGGTGTTGTTGGCTTCGGTGGGTGCATTAGGTGAAATGCCAGACTTTAAAGACCTGGAAGATCCACAAAGAAACCTGGCATCCATTGTTTATTCGGCAGATGGAAAAGTACTAGGCAAATATTATGTTGAAAACAGGGTTGCGGTGGATTACGAAGACATTTCACCCAATGTGATCAATGCCCTGATTGCCACAGAGGATGTGAGGTTTTATTCGCATTCAGGAATTGATGCAAGAGGAACTTTAAGGGCTTTTACATCCTTTGGAAGAGAGGGTGGAGCAAGTACGATCACCCAACAGTTGGCCAAGATCTTATTCCATAAAAAACCCCAGTCAAAAATTGGAAGGCTTATACAAAAAGTAAAAGAATGGGTAATTGCATTAAGGCTGGAAAAGAATTATACCAAAAAAGAGATCCTTACGATGTATCTGAATCAAGCTGATTTTGGACATAATATTTACGGGATCAATTCAGCGTCTAAAATTTATTTTAACAAACCTCCCAAGGATTTGAATGTTCCCGAAGCAGCAATGCTGGTGGGACTTTTAAAAGCCCCAACAAGGTTCAGCCCAATTACCAACTTCAAGAAGAATAAAATGCAGGTGACCCTTAACAGAAGGAATACTGTTCTGGAGCAAATGGCAAAATATAAAAAGATCACCTCTGCCGAATGTATTGAATTCAAAAAAGCGGAAGTGATCAGTAATATCGAGGAACTGAAAGAAAGGATTTCTAAAAATGCATATGGGCATGGTGAAGTAGCGCATTATTTCATGGAGGAACTGAAGAAAGATGTAGAGGCCTGGTGTATGACCACGATCAATCCGAGAACCAAGAAAAATTATAATCTATATACAGATGGACTCAGGGTGTATACAACCATAGATTCAAAGATACAGGCATATGCGGAGGCTGCGGTAAAGGAGTATATGCCCAAGTTGCAAGCTTTGTTTTTTAAAACAAAAAAAGGGAAAAAGAATGCTCCGTTTCCATCCAACATGAAACCGGAAGAAATGGAAAAGATCATTATGCAGGGAGTAAAAACATCGGATGGCTATAAAGCGCTGAAGAATGAAGGTGTTTCGGAACCAGACATTATGAAAATATTCAAAACACCGAAACAGATGACGGTGTTTTCGTGGAGTGGGCCCAAAGATACGGTGATGACCCCCTGGGATTCGGTGGTTTATCATAAATCATTTTTGATGAATGGATTGATGTGTATGGATCCGCATACCGGGGAGATCAAGGCATGGTCGGGAGGTGTAGATTTTACGTATTATAAGTATGACCACGTTAGAGCCGGAAAATATGATATTAAAACCAAAAAAATTATGCCTGGAGGTGGTCGCCAGGTAGGCTCTACTTTCAAACCCTTTGTATATGCAATGGCGATGAGAGAAGGAAGATCTCCTTGCGAAGAAGTTCCGAATGTAAAAGTATGCATTGAAAGTGCCTGGAGCAGGTGGTGTCCCGATAATTCAGGAGGTCCACCAGAAGGAGCTATGATCTCCTTGAAGGATGCATTGGCAGGATCCGTGAATTATATCTCCGCTTATTTAATCAAACAATATGGAGCAGCTTCTGTGGTAAAATTGGTAAAAGAACTGGGAGTGACTGCACCACTGGATCCTAATCCATCTATTTGCCTGGGGACTCCGGACATTTCTGTATACGAAATGGTGGGGGCTTTCAGTACTTTTTTTAATAAAGGAATCTATAATAAGCCCATTTTCTTAACTCGAATTGAAGATAAAAATGGAAATACATTGGCCGAATTTACCACGGAAAGCAGAGAAGTATTAAACGAAGAAGCGGCCTACCTGATGGTAGAATTAATGAGAGGGGTTGTATTACATGGAACCTCTACAAGACTTAGGGGCACTTATAAATTCAAAGAAGCTGTAGCAGGCAAAACGGGAACTACCCAAAGCAACTCGGATGGTTGGTTTATCGCTGGAACACCTGATCTTGTTTGTGGAGTTTGGACAGGAGCTGATGACCGCACCGTGCGGTTTGTAAGCACGGGTTATGGCCAAGGAGCCAATATGGCATTGCCTATTTGGGGAATTTTTATGCGAAAGGTATATGATGATCCATCGATCAAGATCAATAGGGGAGATTTTGACAAGCCAGCTACACCACCCACCATTGAATTAAATTGCGGTGAGTATAGACAAGGCCAAAATGAGAATCATCTTTACAACAATATTATTTTTGATAACGAGAAAGACTGAGTTTTTGCAATGAATAAATTGGTAAATAATGCTGAAGAGGCCATCCATGGTATCGAGGACAATATGACTTTGATGCTGGGAGGATTTGGTCTATGTGGGATCCCCGAGAATTGTATTTCTGCACTGGTGAAAAAAGGCACGAAATCACTCACCTGTATTTCGAACAATGCAGGGGTGGACGATTTTGGGATTGGATTGATGTTGCAAAAAAAGCAGGTGAAAAAAATGATCTCCTCTTATGTTGGCGAAAATGCAGAGTTCGAAAGACAGCTATTGTCGGGAGAACTAGAGGTGGAATTGATCCCGCAGGGAACGCTGGCCACTCGTTGTATGGCTGCCGGCTATGGAATGCCGGCGATTTTTACACCGGCAGGGGTTGGTACAGAAGTTGCAGAAGGTAAAGAAACCAGGGTTTTTAATGGCAAGACCTATTTAATGGAGTATGCCTTTGATGCTGATTTTGCCATCGTAAAAGCATGGAAAGGGGATTCAATGGGAAATCTTGTATTCAGAAGTACTTCCAGGAACTTTAATCCGTTAATGGCGATGGCCGGTAAAATAACCATTGCAGAAGTGGAGGAATTAGTGCCTGTAGGGTCCCTTGACCCAGACCATGTGCATACCCCCGGAATTTATGTTCACCGGATATTTGAAGGAAAGGGCTATGAAAAAAGGATTGAACAAAGGACTGTAAGAAAAAAGGAATAAATGCGTTTTCTAAATATAAGTTTAAAACCAAACAGCTTATGCGAAAATTTACCATTTTATTAATTGTCTCGGCCCTGCTGGTCCTTACGAAAAAAGCAGAAGCCAGGAACCTTTGGGAAGGCAATCAGGGTCCTAAGTTTACCATTACCAGTGGATCTCTTCATGTAAATGGGTCCAAGTTCGGGCAACCATGGAAGATCAACCCCTTTTTAACCGCTGTGGGAGGGAAATATGTTACCAAGCACCTATTTCATAAGGTATATACTTTCGATGACCTGGGGATCCATGTATATGAATATCCTAAAAGAGAAGAGGCGAATGAGATCCAGGTGTCTTTTATCAGGCAGAATTTAAAATTTGCCCCAAAAACCAACTTTAATGGCGTCTTTAAGATCGAGAAAACACCAATCACCAGGAAAACAAGCATTCAAAAGGTAATCAAGTCGTTACCAGTTTATAATTTCACCAAAGGATTGAAAGGGAACTTTTACAGAGGGGAGTATAAGGGAGTATATGTTTATCTCAACTATTCCGATAACTCATTCAAGTTTTTAGACTTTATCTCTTTTGGGATGAGTGGAAAAGTAAAATAAGTTAGGGAAGACTAATTTATTTAAAATCAAGGGTCGTTATATTTGAAGCTCCGGCTCCGGAACCACCTTTTAAAGCCTCTTCGCACCTTTTAATATAAATGGCAGAAACCTTATCGTTTGGTTCTATTTCAAGGCATTTTTTAAAGCCCAGAATGGCTTCAGCATACATTTTATCCCTGTATTTTTTAATGGAGCTTTCGTATTCAGCCTCCAGCAGGACCTTTTTATCCATTCCAGCTTCGGATCTCTTGCCCATTACTTCCCAAATACTTACAGGTTCGGTTTTCCCTTTAGCGATCACATAATCGATAAAGCGGAATAAGAAGGTTGATTTATTATCTAAAATACCGATAGAAGGCCCACTTACAAGTATTTCTACTCCATATACCTTGGTCATTCCTTCAATCCTTGAACAAAGATTCACAGCATCTCCAATGGCCGTAGAATCCATTCTTTCATTCCCCCCCAAAGTTCCTATGATCACCTGCCCTGTATGGATCCCAATACCCATTTCCAAAGCCGGTTTTGAAGCTTCCTTCCGGAGATGATTATACCTCCTTAAGGAATCCTGCATTTCCAGGGCCGCCGTAATGGTATTATAAGCGCTGCTTTGATCTCCTTCCTTTTCAAAAAGAGCCATGATCCCATCCCCCATATATTTATCAACGAATCCATGATGCGCTCTTATTGGGGGTTCCACATATGATAAATATTCATTCAGCATATTGAATACTTCGTCGGGCGACATTTTTTCAGAAAGAGTGGTAAACGATCTAATATCACTGAAAAGAACCGTTATTTCTCCTTTTTCAGCATTGCCCGGTTTAATGGACTCAATCCCTTCTTTAGCCACCCGTTTCAGGAATTGCTTGGGTACAAACTTTTGAAAGGTCCTGGCATAGATCTCGGTTGTTCTAAATGCATGGGCTGATCTCGTAGAGAGAATAAACGACTGAGCAAAAACCACTATAAATAAACCTACAGGCAGATATAGGCCCGTGTGCACCACCTCGGTTTGGTTCAATATTTCATTGACCATGGTTAAAAGAAGGAATAATGAAGTGGTTAGGAAAAGATCGGCCCCTTCTCTTTTTCTTATGACCGCTTTGGTGAAAACAAAGATGATGATCAAGCTTGAAATAGATGAAAAGAAGGTAAAAATATAGGAGGTAAATGTATAGATCCCTACGGGAGTAAATAGCACAAAAAGGCATAAACCAATACCTATGGACATAATGGTCCAATACAGGTATTTGGGCCATTCTTTAGGGTAAAGGGACCTGGAGAATGCGGAATAAATGGGGATACTCGTAAAGGTAAGAAGGAATTCAATTTTTCTTGAAATAAACCAATCCAGGTTTGGAAATATAATGGTCACAAGGTTTTCCCCGGTAAATAAGCTTCGGACGCCGATCGACAAGCACATCAATCCAAAAAACAAGGTACTGACATCAATTTTTCTAAGCGAAAACAACCCAAAATGATACAATGCCATAATAAACAAACAACCGAAAAGGAATATTTCCAGAACGATCCTTATATCTCTTTCCTTTTGAACCGAGGGATATTCGCCAAACTTGATGGGATGCCATATACCCCCTTTCCAATGATGGTAATTAGAGACCTGGACAACAAATTGAACAACCGAAGAGTCGGGATAAAATGCAACCACTTGCGGTTTATATTCAGGGATGCTGGTATTTTTATTTTGGCCAACCACCCCGTTTTTAGCTACCAATTCATTATTCACCCAAAGCTTATATGCATTGCTCATGGTAATAATTTTCAGTGCATATAATTTTTCCGGATTCTTTATTTTTACTTTTAACCTGAAAGTGGCAAAACCGTTTCCTGAAACTTCCTGCCCGTTGAATTTCTGTCCGTTCCAGATATTTGGAATTTGAACCAAATCACTGGGGATTGTATCACTGTTTTTAAAATCTCCAGGATCTAATAACTTGTTCCAGTATATTTCCCACTCTCCATCCAATCTTATATTTCCATCTTTTTCAAAATTCCAGGCTTGCAGGTCCATAAACCCTTTTTCTGCCCTTTTTTTGGCAGGTGCATTTGCCCGGGTCGCAAATGCATAAATAAGAATCGTAATGGGTAGAATAACAATCAGCCAGGAAAATATTTTTTTGGTATTAATTCCGGGTGATTTTTTCATGGGTTAAAAGGGCTTTTATAAAAATGGGTTAGCATTTATACTACAAACATATCATTTTATAACACTTTTCTTATATCGGGCCATTCTGACCTTAGGATGCTATAATAGCAAGTACTCCTCCTGAACCCATCAGTCATGAGCATATGGCTTCGCAAGATCCCATCCAATTTTCCGCCGATTTTTTCCACAGCATTCCGTGAAGCTTTATTTCTTTCGTCAATCCTGAATTCCACCCTTTCAAAGTTCAAATCATCAAAAGCGTACTGAAGGAGAAGATGTTTGCACT
This sequence comes from Flavobacteriales bacterium, assembly GCA_025451235.1. Taxonomy (GTDB): domain Bacteria; phylum Bacteroidota; class Bacteroidia; order CAIKAF01; family CAIKAF01; genus JANWKQ01. Next base: position 159,694 of record JANWKT010000017.1, read on the forward strand.
TTCTGTTAAGGCCGGTTTGTTGAAATTGTCTACCGACCCAGGTCCACCCGATCTCGATTCTCCTGTCGTAATTGGATACATTGGCAAAACTTGTACTGCCTGCATACTGTCCAAGTTCTTTGTCGAATATGGAAAATGCATACCTGAACTTTATCCTTCTTTCCTTGAGGGCTGTTTGAATATATGCTTGTAGCAGCTCTGAAGTATGAATAGGTGTAGGAGAATATTGTAGGAGACTTGGATCATGTGTTGCAATAGGAAGAAGATGATCAAAATCATTTAATAGAAGAGGGCTTAATATGGCTCTTTCATTCTCGAGCACCAGGTCTTTTTCAAAACTAAAATCCATTTTATATAAGATTAATAACAGCGATTAAACTGGTAACGGATATAAGTATCCATAACAAGATCCCTTGGAACATAGGTCGAAAACCAACCGCTTTTACATCCTCACGTGTTAGGCTTGAACCGATGAGGAATAAAGTAAGGACCAATCCATGCTTGGCCACGTTTTTAATACCTTGATAAACGAGTTCGCCCTGGGGATAAATGGTTGTAATAACGGTGGCTAGGATAAAGAAAAAAATAAACCAGGGGATGGATATTTTTTTATTCTTTCCTTTTTTGAACAGTGCAAGAACCAATGCCAAAGGAATGATCCATAATGCCCTGGTTAGTTTTACAGTAGTAGCAATTCTCAATGCTTCTTCACCATACTTGGAAGATGCACCTACAACAGAACTGGTATCGTGTATTGCCACCGCACTCCATATACCAAATTGCTCCTGGCTTAATTCAAGCCAATGGCCAAGAAAAGGAAAAACAAACAAGGCAACCGCATTTAAAATAAAAATAGTTACCAATGAAACGGACATGGATTTTGGATCTGCATTGATCACAGGTCCTACTGCTGCAATAGCACTTCCTCCGCAGATAGCCGTTCCGGAAGAGATCAATATGGATGTATTGGATTCTATTTTAAGCATTCTCCCCAATAATATTCCTATCAATAAAGTTCCAAGGATGGTGGCTACCGCAAAACCAAGTCCTGAAAATCCGGCATCTGCTACCGCATATATATTCATGCCAAATCCAAGTCCTACGATTGACCATCTTAGCAGGTATTTGGCGACACCCTGGCTGAGGTTCTTAAGAGGGTTTCCGAATATTAATGCAAAAACAAGTCCTCCGGCCAATGCTATGGGTGGAGAAATAAGTCCACTTGCCGACACCCCAGCTAATACAAGGTAAATAATTTTTAAGATGGAATTTTCTTTAAAAAAGTGGGATAGCTTATTCATCCAGTTATGGGAGGCTACTCGTTATTTCTATCAAAAGTAATTTTTTACTTTAATAAAATCACCCAAAAAAAGATTTGTTTTTAGTTCTGGTGAACAGATTCTCCAACCTCCTTTAACCAATCGATCCCTTTATCGAATTTTGATACCACCTTATACGGTTGTTTTGGACGTTTGATCTTATAATAGAAAGTAGCAATGATCATTTGAGATAAATTTTTTACCATTACTGCAGAAGCAAGTGTTGGGGTGATTTCTTCCATGACAACTGCATTGTCTCGGGCTTCTTTAGTTATTTTTACAAATTCACCCGCTTCGAATATGAACAAACTTTTTTTCCCTTTGGTAATTGTATTGTAAGCCTCCAACATTTTTAATTGCAGTGGAACATCAATGAGGGTACATGGTCTAAAATAGACATGTACAATCCCATCCTTCCTCATTCCAATAATCGCATCCTCCATTTTGATCGTTCTGATCAAGGCATCTTGTTCCTGCATGTATCTTGCTTTCGGTTAAAGTGTTAGGGGAGGTCACACAAATATATATATTTTTATTATCCTACCACCCCTTCTCAAAAAAAATATCAAAAGCAAGAAGAAATTAAGGAGAAAGAATAGAAACCTGGTCGATCACTTTGCCTTCAGGTGTTCCGTGCATAATATCGGCCTTTTCCATTTTACTCATAAAATATTCAAGTACGGGATCATTTTTTACCAGGGAGGTCCAATGGCTCTTCAATTGTTCAGCGGTGCAATCTCCAATCACTGTGATCAACATCATATGGGTCTCTTCGGGACTTAACATCATTTGTGAGGTAAAATTTTCCACCAATTCTCTCGAAATGGGTTCTAATTGTGAAGGATCTACGATATCCACTCCTATCATAATGGCATAGCAGGAGCCATTGTTGCCTCTTACAGGAATTGTTTTTATGTTGACGATGGAATTTTTCATGGTCCATTTCACCTATATCATTGCAGGATCAATGGATAGGTTTGCGTACCTTCTTTAAGATGGATATTTACAAAATAAATACCTGCCTGATGTTCGGATAAATCGATCCCTATTTTCTTACTTGAATTTTCTTTGATCGTATAACGGCGTACTATTTTCCCAAGGAGATCTTGTACTTCAACCACTAATTCATTTTCCAGGGATAAATCATCAAATTCAATATAGATGAGCCCGTTGGAAGGATTTGGATATAGTTGGATATGTCCATTCTCTATAGGGGAAATACCAGAGGAAGAACAGAGATGATCCAATCCGGTGGCCACCAGGTTAGAAAACTGCCAAAGGGGTTGCCTGGAGGGTACCTGCAAGGCCGCATACATTCGGGTTGCCTGGCCTTGGGTGAACATCTTATAGCATCCATCCTGACCTCCGCAATAGTCCATATAGTTTTCGGCATTGATAAGATTACTATTGCAATTTAAAGGACTGTTCGAGGATGCGGATGCATGACAGAGATAAGAAGACCCTAAATAATCGCAGGGAGGGGTATCTGCGACATTATCGTTCGGATTTGCACATCCACCATCGAAGGTATGGATCAAATTGAGCCAATGCCCAAATTCGTGTGACAGCGTAGAAGCAAATTCGGGCTCCCAGGTACAATTAATTCCAAGATAGGCTCCGTTATAAACGATCCTTGCAGTATTATTATTCGACATACTTGTACTGGGATAATAGGCATAACCCGAATTGGTGGTTACTGCATCATTGAATAAATCGTTCATCACATAAATATTCATGTACTTGTAATTATCCCATGCATCAGCCGCAATGGCCAGGTCATAACCACTTCCATTGGCATATCCGGCCGTTACCGGGTGATAGTCGATTCCGGTTGTTGGATTTCCACCCGGATCTTTTTGGGCCAGGGCAAAAACCACATCGGGCATGGTGCCTCTGATGGCCAGGAAATTATTGTGAACGGAATTAAAATCTGCATTGAGGCCATGGAAATCTTGGTTTACTTTATCCAATGCATCGATAATAATGGCATCGTTCACCGGCATACCCCCCTGGGTGGTTCCATAGACATGAAATACCACTGGAATTACATAACAATTTCCCCCTTGCATTTCTTTGGTAGCAAACTCTTTGGTGAAAATTTCCAGCTCTTTTCTTTCTTTAATGAAAACAGAGTCGGTAGATTGCATGTCCAACGAGACTTTGCAGTTCCGGTTATTGGGTAATTCGGGTGTTTGGGCCGTCATGCTAATGGTAAGGCAAAATAATACGAAGTAGGTGAGGAGAAATCGTTTTTTCATATAATCAAATATATGAATTTTTTTAGCCCGTGGCGAAGTGATAGCCCGCAAGGGGCGAATGCCCGCAGCACTTAATAGATATGAGTAAACAAGAGGAATACCAATAGCTATTTAGTGCTGCGGCATGAGCCCCGAGGACTTAAACGGAGAACCGGAAATAGCTACTCCTGCTTTCGGCAACAACCATCCAGGCTATTCAATCCGGCTTCAGTGGCCTTTACATCATCCGCATCATAACCCAACTTTGAAATACATTCACGGATCTTATCAATGCTGATCTTCTTTGGATTATAACTTACCTTGATAATATTGCCGGTAATGGTAAAGCTTTTGAGTCCCTTCAGTTTATACAATTCCTGGTCGAATTTTAAACCGCAGGTTTCGCATTGGGCACAATGGCTGCAATAGATCTGTGTTTTAATTTCGGTGGTAACGGTGCTTTGTGCTGAAACTTTTGTTGTTGCAAACATCACGACTAATGATATTAGGCTAATACCAATACGTATTTTCATTTTTTAAGTTTTTTTGATGGTTTATAATCTAGTTTTACTCGTATACCGGCATAAAACATCCGGCCGAAAATAGGCGCATATACCAATGTAGCATCAAATTTATTGCCAAAAGGATTGGCAGCATCGGCCAGCGGTGTATGCTGGGTATAATTGGTAATATTTTCGCAACCCAGGTACACATCCAGGATCTTGAAGCTTTTGGTAATTTGTGCATTGAGGGTAACATACCAAGGCGTAGCTCCATGGAAATGAGCGAAGGCCGGATCTGTAACATCGGGCATTCGGCTATTGCCGGTAAGATGGGTGGTAAAGTCGAAACTAAATCCCCATTTGGGAGTGGTATAACCCAGATTGATCAACGCCCTATGCATAGGGACCAAAGGAACTGTTTTTAAAACCCCGTTGTAGCTGGCCCTTACATCCTGGAATTTATAGGCCAGTCTTACTTCGAATTTTTTTACCGGCTCCATATTAAAATTGAACTGGAAAACATTGCTGAAGGAGGGACCACTTAAATTGGAGAATACCAGGAGATCTTCCGCTTCCCTATCAACAATTAACTGATGGGTAAAATCGGTCCTGAAAAAATCTGCTACCAGGGTTGCATCCCTTTTGTTGATCTTAAATACATATTGCAAACTTCCTCCATAATTCCAGGCGATCTCTGGTTGGATGGTGCTATTGATTTGGATGGTCCTGGAAGTAACCAGCATGGATATATTATCTGCAAATAAATTGGGTACCCTCCAACCTCTTCCTCCGGCCACTCGGAACATGAGGCCTTTGGTGATCTCCCATTTAATATGGGCACGTGGTGAGGGCATCAGTCCATATAAATTATGATAATCTAACCGGCCACCCGCAACCACCGTTACCCCTCTTAAATTATCCAGGGTATATTCAAAAAATCCGCCGGGTACCAGTTCTATTCTTTTCAGGTTGATGCCTGCATACGTTTCATCATAATCATCATATAAAAAACTGGCTCCTGCTCTGAATTTATGCTTGGTATTTCCAAAAATGGATTGATAAATAATATTGAAGAACCCACTTTTTTGGATCCCACGATAACCATTCAGACCGATGAATCCACGTTGATAATGATAAATAAAATTGGCTTGCATGCCAATGCTTTTCCATTCCATTTCGGGAAAAACAATGCCGAATTTGGCAAAAGCTTCACCTCTCCAGGTGGTCATTTGCACTCCATATTGTGGAGCAAGGCTATCGTTGCGATAAAACGCAGTAGTTCCTCCATTGCGTAATTCATGCAATCCTTTTACACCGAATTGTGTTTCGATCCTTTTTCCAAAATACTGCCAGCGATGCACAAAGCTTCCCGTTTTTAACAAAGGCATGTCCAGGAATCCATCGTTGTTATGATCGGCAATGGTATTAAAATAATCACCATGTAATAAGGTAATATTACTCCAGCGCTTTCCAACCCTAAACGAAACATTGGCATTGCCTTCAACACGGCCCATATGATTTACATAGGCATTAAAAAGCAGCCGATCGGCATTATGGGGTTTTCTAAGCTCCAGGTTGATCTGGCCGGTAACAGCTTCATATCCGTTTACCACCGATCCTGCCCCTTTTGAAATTTGTAAACTTTCCATCCAGGTGCCTGGAACATAATTCAAACCGAAAGGAGAGGCCAATCCTCTGATGGAGGGCAATAGCTCAGTGGTGAGCTGTACATAGCGGCCATCCAGCCCCAGCATTTGTATGCTTTTTGCTCCGGTGATGGCATCACTGTAGTTAACATCCACAGTAGCATTGGTGCTAAAACTTTCCGATAGATTACAACAGGCCGCTTTAATGAATTCCCGCTCCGTTAATGTTTCTATAAGTTGTGGATTTAAAACTGAAAAGGAGGAAGCACTTTTTTCTCCAATAAAAATAGATTCTCTTAGGTCGATCACCTTTTCCTTCAGATAAAAAATGGGGGCCTCCTTGTCAAGGTCGATCGTATCGGCATAATAATAAAGCATATCTGCAATCAACAGATGGACCGTATCAGGTTTTACCAGGCTAAAGCGCCCGGCGCTATCGGCCCCTGTTCCTATTTTTTTGCCAGGGAAATAGACGATCGCTCCTGGTATTGGCTTTTTGGCCGCATCATAGACCACACCTGTTATGGTGGTCTGGGCGGCCAGCATTTGGCAAAAGGCTAATATAAAAACGAATAAATAATAAAATCTTTTCATTACTTTGAATAATAAAAGTTCAACAATAAAAAATTGTTAGTAAGTGAAAAGGGATCAGATCCTGAATACGCAAATGCTGCAAGGCTCAGGGGGCCTTATGGTATAAGAATCCGCATAAAAATGAGGGGAGTAATCAGCAGGAGACTGTAATGAAAAATGAGTAAGGGTCTGTGTAAAAACGGGATTGGCAATGAAGATTTTGTAAATGGATACATTCGAATTATCATCTACACTTACAATGGTTTGTTGAAGATCACAGCAATCAGCTTGTTCAAAATGTGGACTGGTTTCATGGCAGTCTTTTTCTTCTTCGCCACAAGGATCTTCCAATCCGAATCCGGTATATACATTTTCGAAACCGGTAATGGTACATTTATGGAAGCTCATGGTATATCCACTCATCCCATGCAGGTACATGGTTAACACTAACAGGGATATGATCTTTTTGAGCATTGCTAAGCAAAGTTACGGCATTAATATTGTTAAAACAAAGGAATGCCTTGCATTTAAACGCAAATCCACTCATGGTATTATTTTTTAACTGTTTTTTTTCAGGATATCTTGGCTACCTGTCAGCTACGATGCATGTCTGCAAAGACTGGCAACCGAGGCGCAGCCGAGCTCATGAACACCTATTATAAAAATAGTATAGTGAGTAATTGCCCGTCTCTACTAACGACTACGAATAATCTTCTTGCCAAAAAACAAAAGGATGCAGCCTGCCTGCCGACGCTCGGCCTTGCACCAGGGCCGGCAGGCTGCTATCCCTGGCGCCTGCCTACCGGACAGGCAGGCTTCAGGCATAAATTTTGTATACTTGTATGTCTGAAATATTCATTCGTATGAAGCATTTATTATTCTTTCTATTCATCAGTTGTGGCTCTGCCATCATGGCCCAAACCATCCAAAACAGCTCCTGGCAAACCGTTGGATATATTAAAGAGGATGGCACCGTACAGGACGATTCATGGCGCACCATTGGATATATCAAAAGCGATGGAACTGTACAAGATGATTCATGGAGGACCATCGGGTACATTAAAACCGATGGAACCATTCAAAACGATTCGTGGAGGACCATAGGATATATTAAGACCGATGGAACCATACAGGATGATTCATGGAGAACCATTGGATATATTAAAAGCGATGGCACCATGCAAGATGATTCATGGCGCACCATTGGTTATGCCAAGGATGTAAATACTACCTGGGCAGCTGCTGCAGTATTCTTTTTCTTCTATCATTTAAATTGATGAAGAAACTCATTTTTTGTTTACTCCTTACAGGCTCTTTGGTGGCCCAATCCAATCGGCTGGATATTACCCCCCTTACAGGGAGTTTTTATATATACACTACGTATAGCGATTATAAAGGCACACTATTCCCTGCGAATGGAATGTATGTAGTAACCGATAGTGGGGTGATCATGATAGATGCATTATGGGATGAAACCCAAACCCAACCGTTGTTAGACTCCATCGAAAAAAGGCATCATAAAAAAGTAAAGTTATGTGTAACCACTCATTTTCACGATGACAGGGTGGCTGGGCTGGATATTCTTAAAACCCAAGGGGTAAAAACCTATTCTTCCATACTATCCTATCAAAAAGGAAAAGAAAGAGGAGAAAAAACAACGGAATTCCAGTTTCAAAAAGATACGGTTTTTTCATTGGGTGGGGTGAGTTTCCAAACATTTTATCCCGGTCATGGACATACACCTGATAATATTGTGATATGGTTTCCCAAAGCTAAAATATTGTATGGAGGATGTTTTATAAAAAGTGTGGATGCAAGTGGATTAGGTAACCTGGAAGATGCAGATGTGGAGAGCTGGACCAGTGCTGTACAAAGAACCGTAAAGAGATTTAAACATCCCAAATATGTGATCCCAGGGCATCAGAGCTGGAAAGGTGATGAGGCACTCTATCATACATTAAGCTTATTGTATAACACAAAAAAATAATATGGATTTTGGAAGAGTAGACGAAAAGGAACTGGATAAAATAAAATTTTCCTTACCCAAGGACCATTCCCAAACAACCAAAGTATTATCCGGATCAAAGAGAAAAGGCAAAATGAACATCATGGTGGGATGTGCCAAATGGGGACGACCCGATTGGGTGGGTAAGATCTATCCAAAGGGCACCAAGGCGGTTAATTTTCTGGATGAATATGCCAAGCAATTCAATTGTATAGAGTACAATGCCATTTTTTATAAACTTCCCTCTAAATCAGATGTGGAAAAGTATAAATCCAAGACCAACCCACAATTCAAGTTTTTCCCCAAATTCCAGGAGGCTATTACGCATAGGAAGAGATTAAAAAACGTACAACAGGACCTGGATGAATTTTGGGAAGTATATGCCCAATTTGGAAAAAATGCAGGACCGGTTTTTTTAATGCCCCACCCCCAGATGAATCCTACAAAAAATTTGGAAACCATCCAGGAATTTATTCAAATGGTACCAAAAGATGTAGACCTGTTCGTAGAGTTTCGCCATGAGGATTGGTACAAGACCCCCCATGTAGATAATATGTATGAATGGTTGGCAAAAAACAAAAGAGGAAGCATTATTACCGACTCCGCCGGCCGACGAGACTGTGTACATATGAGGTTAACCACTCCGGATGCCTTTATTCGTTTTGTAGGAAATAGCCTGCATCCATCAGACTATAAAAGGATCGATCAATGGGTCGACCGGATCAACGAATGGGATCAACAAGGATTACAAAATTGTTATTTCTTTATGCACCAGCACGAAGAATTATATTCACCCGAACTAAGTAAATATTTAATTGAGAAATTAAATAAGAAATGTAAATTGAATATTCAGGTTCCGAAGTTTGCCAGCGAAGGCCAATTGTTTTAGAACTTCACGTATTTATCCATCAACTCTTTGTCCAATCCTTTAGCCCTTGCTTTTTTAGCTTGCCTGCGGAGGATACCTTCAAAAATACTTCTCCATCCGGGTAAATTGCTTTCGCTGATATCGAATAACCAAGCCAGGGCCAGTTTATCCTTAGGAAAGCCATTTGCTTTGGTTGCTCCATCCCTGGCAAGTCCGTATCCTATTTGCAAGGATTGTTCAAACCCTTTGGAAGCAGGTTTGAGTTCACAACGAAATTTGGCTGGCTGTCCTGATCGATTCCTGAACAGATGATGAATATTTTGGATAGCGGTGGCTGATTCACCTGCCTTTAATATATGCATTTTTTTCCCCAGTTGAATTTGGATCTCTCCCTCCAAACATTCGAATTTTTCGACATAGGTTTTATGGTAATGCAGGCCTACACCTCCTCCATCAGCGAGCTCTACTTCAACCAGGGTGCATTCTCCATTGGTATCGGCATGGGTCTTTAAAAAAGTAACATAATCTTTTTGAACTGGGTTATAGATCTTTCTTTCCATAAAAATTAAAGCACGTGTTTATGATCATCGATAAATTGCTTCATGGGGGTCCAGTAATATTGGTGCCATCCGCTTTTAATATCCTCATATTTGCCAGCAGGCACTCCTTTTTGAGTAAAGCTAAGCTTGGTGCCGGAAGCTGTTTTTTCAAATAAAAAAGTACAGATCGAAAAATGTTCTTCAGGCCATTCATGCTCATCGAAATTCCAGGCCTGGATAATTTTTTCACCCTCCACTAATTCGATATTATAGCCTTTACAATATCCTCCGAATACTGAAAATTTTCCCTTGGTCTTTTTTGACATGGTTACTTCCGAATCGGTGATTTCGGCGTGTTTTTTTGGATCCATGATGATTTCGTATACTTCATGTGGAGCAGCTTTAAAATTAATGGTCTGTCGGATGGTTTTTGTTCTCATACTATCGTGAATCTTTTATAAAAATATAAAATATTTTATCCGGCTGATGTTAAACTTTTTAATAGTATGTTTTGATGAGTTTTTCCATTTCGGGTTCAATTAATTTCGACCAAAGATCTACCTCTTTAGCAGATGGATGAAGTCCGTCTTTGCTTACGAGTTCCGGGTGATCCTTCATCTCTAGGGTCAAGGGGAAAATATCTACAAAAGGGAGTTTTCTTTTCTTTGCCTCGAGTTGAATGATAGCGTTCCAGATCTTCAGGTCCCCGTTCACATCTCTTCCGTTAGCATAATAGGCCCCCTTGGGAGTTACACTATAATCTGGGATGGATAGGAGGATAATATGATCGGGATTCTTCAATTCTTTTTCTACCTGATCGATAATATAGATCAGTTTTGTATGAAAATAGCCGGTATCATATCCCCTTACATAGTCGTTTACCCCAATCAATATGGTTACGATATCAGGATGAAGAGATTTTAAATAGGGGAGTTCGTGTTGGATCAAATCCTGGGTAGTATAACCGGTTCTTGAAGGGTTCTCTGTAAGCGCCAAAGGGATATTTTTTTGCTTGAAGCGGGCTTCCAGCAAGTTGGGCCACCTTTCCGCCTCCTTTAAACCTTCACAGATGGTATAGGAATCGCCAAGTGGCAGGAAAACCGGGGCTTTGCTAGCTTGCGACCATAGCATAGCCATACCGTTAAAATAAATAAGGCCGAAAAAAAACACCCAACACTTCCATTTCATTTTTTAAAACACATGGTAAAGTTTGTACGATTCATTAAATTTATACAAAATTAATGGCATTGTATTTGCCAAAACCCAAGAAATAAAAATGATCATATGAAAAAACTTCTACTACTACTTTCATTACCTGTTTTTACCGGAGTCATCTCCTCACAGAATGTACGTACTTCGATCGCGGATGGATTGGGCACCAACCCATTTGTTTGGGATTGTACCTGCCTACCTTTCCCAAACGACTCCATTATCATTAACCACAACATTACCTTGAATGTGGATTTTGGCTTTACGGATGGAGCGGTGGTGATCAATGCTCCTGGCTCATTGATCGGAGATACACCGAATAGAAATTTCGCTTTCTCCAATTCTGCCAATTTTATCAATCATGGGAATTTTGATGTGGCCAGGGTGGCTTTTGCTGGAGGCTCCGCTATGAGTGATGGTACTTTTGCCGCAGATTCATTTTATACCAATATCAATTCAACAGCCGGCTGGGTTAGCACTGGTGATATGGACATCACCTATTCCTATTGGAACACTGGTAAATTCGTTTTGGGAAATGGAGCAGAGTTGATCGTTGGGGATAATTTTTATAATGGTGATAGCTTGATTTCAGGAGTGAATGCGGTTTTGGTAAGTGATGGAGCCATTCGTGTAAATGGTGATTTTGCAAATTCTGATACACTTAAAGGATCTGGCCAAGTTTGCATTTATGGTAGTTCAGTGAATATAGGCGTAATCACTGGAACACTTGACATGTGTGACAATACCGGAGGCGGGCAAGTAGATTTCAATTTCGGAACGATTAGCGGAACTGTAACCACTTGTGTGGCTCCATGCAATATTGGTATCAATGATTTTGAAACGATTTCGCTGGAAGTTTATCCGAATCCATCAACCGATCTGATCCAGTTTGAATCAGACTGGGAAATGGAGGTTGTTATTTTTGATATGATGGGGAAATTGGTACATCAGTCTACCATTCCATATCAGTTGCATTCTATTTCAACCATAGAATGGTCTGCAGGGATCTATACCTATAAGGTTTATTCAGATCATGGAACCGCATCTGGTAAAATTGTTAAACAATAGAGATCGAATAGATCAATTCATCTAAATATTCGCCGTTCTTGAAAAAAGCATTTTTAAGAACGGCTTCTTTTTTCATGCCTGCTTTTTCGAGGACCCTTTGAGAAGCCACATTAGAAGAAAATGGCCTGGCATAGATCCGTGTGATCTCGAAAGTTTTAAATCCATAATCAATCATTTCTTTGATGGCATCCGTAATGATCCCTTTACCCCAATAAGGTTCAGCCAGCCAATAACCCAACTCTGCATTTTTTACATATACATCGCCCTGAGGATGTACTCCGATCCCACCGGAAGCCTCTCCATTTATTTCAATGGTTTTAATGCGAATAGGCTCATGTGACATGGCCATTTCGATAAATTTTTTACCATGGTCTGCCGTATAAGGATAAGGAAATGCATTGGTAAGATTCCCAGCTATTTTAGGATTGTTGGCATACTTCACCAGGTTGTCCAGATCTGCCAGTGTAAAAGGTCGAAGCTTAAATTCCATCTCTGCGTTATTTGAATATAGACCTGGCTAATATAAGTAATCCAAGTTATATCCAGCTATGTGGAATCGGTGAACCGGAAATTATAAATGGAACAGAGGGATATGGGTTAATTGAGATCCTCCCCATTCTACCAGAGTAAACCCTTCGTGTTTAAAGGAGGGGATCACCTGGTCTTTCAACTTGATCTCTTCCATCCCTTCGGCATTTGCCCACAGCATATAAACGCGGAACATATTATCTGGCTTGGGAGTTACTGAAATGCTGGCATATTCATTGTATTCTTCGTTAAAAAGAAAATGAACATAGTTCTTTTCATTTTTATTCATTAACGGATACCAATATGTGATATAATCCTGCTGCTCCATGGATGACAATCCCATTTGTCCCAATACTTTTTCAAGAAATAAAAGCAAGTTTTTTCTTTCAACCACAAAGCCTTCGTTCCAATCGGTTTTGTTACTGTTAATATCCGTTGTTCCTTCCCAAAACAGGTATTTGTACTCATGGTTTTCCATCTGTATAGTTCCCTGAGAGCCGGTGGTAAAATCCCAACCATTGATGTATTGCGGATAAGTAAAAAGAAGCTCCCCCTTAAGATCAAGTTGAATATGAACAGCCGTAGAAGCTGGAGCATATGCATAAATGACAGGCTTGTCCATGATGGCGGGATAAAGGGAGGATTCGAAATTGATATTGATTTCTATTCGATAACCAGGTTCAATTTTAATGGAATCGGTATAAATCTCATAGAACTCCTCATTGTAGTAAAACTGAAAAATATATTTTCCAGGAATGGTTTTCAAAGAATATTCACCTTTGGAGGAAGTCGATATCGTTTTTTGCACCCCATTGCAAGCGCCTTTTATTTTAGCTGGCCAGGAAATGTTTTTGAAGGTAAATACAAAAAGGGCTTCTTTCGGAGTAAGAGATTTGTCAGCTTCATTTTTGGTGATTTCGTAGGAGGGGATCAGTTCTTTTCTAGGCTCAGCATGGCTGATGAAAGGCGTTAGAAGAAGTAACCATACAAGGGCGGTAATTGATTTATATTTCATGATGAAGCAGTAGTTTGGATAGATTACACATAGAAAGGGCAAAGGTTCATCTCTTAGTTGGATGAAAGCAATCGGTATTGATCAATAGACGACTAAACCGGCGATTTTAGAGTAGTTAAGTGCTGAAATCCGCAAATAAAAGGGTTTTCAAAAGCTTAATAATTGCAAATACTTGCTATTCTTATATTTTAACCTTACCTTTGCGGCCAATTCGTTTTTTATTTATGACATTATTCAAAGACTTGGGTTTGTCAGAGTCTACGTTGCAGGCATTGGAGGTTAAAGGATTTGTGAATCCTACTCCAATCCAAGAACAATCAATTCCTCTTTTACTAAAGGATGATGCAGATATCGTAGGTCAGGCGCAAACCGGAACAGGTAAAACAGCGGCTTTTGGTCTACCTCTCATCGAACTCCTTAAGGAAAAATCAGGTTACCCACAAGCATTAATTTTAGTCCCTACCCGTGAACTTGCTCAGCAGGTATCACAAGAAATTATCTCTTTAAAAGGAGATAAAAAACTTTTCGTTGCCACCGTTTATGGTGGTACAAGCATTACTGCCCAGTTTAGAGACCTGAAAAAAGGTTGCGAGATTGTGGTAGGCACTCCTGGCCGTGTAATTGACCATATCAACAGAGGAACCCTTAAGTTGGACAGGATCTCTCATCTTATTCTGGATGAAGCGGATGAAATGTTGAACATGGGATTTATTGAAGATATTGAGTTGGTTATTTCGAAAATGCCGGAGAAAAGGCGCATGCTTTTGTTTTCAGCAACCATGCCAAGAGAGATCTTAGGAATTGCGAAAAGACATATGGGCAAGTACCATGAAATCCATATCGAACCCCAATTCTCTACAGCTGAATCGGTGGATCAATATTATCTGGAAGTATCAGATCGTGATAAGAATGAAGCACTCTCAAGATTGATTGATATTGAAAGTGATTTTTATGGACTCATCTTTTGCATGACCAAGATCCAGACCGATGAGGTAGCACAATGGCTCATCGAGCATGGTTATGCCGCCGAAGCCATGCATGGGGATGTTGCGCAGAACCAAAGAGAAAAAACCCTTGGACTTTTCAAGAAAAAAATATTGAAAATATTAGTTGCAACTGATGTTGCGGCTCGTGGTATTGACGTAAAAGACCTTACCCACGTGATTAATTATTCTTTGCCACAGGATGCTGAAACATATGTACACCGGATTGGTCGTACAGGTCGTGCCGGTAAAACAGGGATTGCTATTTCGTTGGTATCACCAGGTGAAAACAGGAAGTTTGCACAGGTGAAAAGAATCGTTAAAAAGCAGATCCAAAAGCGGAAGCTGCCTGAGGTGAATGATATCGTGAGCACCCGTGTAAGACAATTACTGGTATCTGTGAACGATGTAATTCAAACCAACGGCATTGATCGTTATGAAGAGGTGGCAGGAGAATTAATGGCCGTAAACGAGCCAGAATTGATCATAGCGGCGTTGTTAAAATTGAACTATGAGAAGGAATTCGATGCCAGTTCTTATAAGCATATTAAAGAATCCTCTTCAGGAGGAGGTGGATTTAATAGCGATAAGCCCATTCGATTATTTATCGCAAAAGGTAAAATGGATGATTTTAGTCCACGCAGATTAGTTGATTTTATCGAACAGGAGACCGGGGTAAAGCAACGAATGATCAACAATGTAAAAGTAATGGAGAAATTCAGCTTTTTTACTGTGCCTTACGAACAATCGGAGCAGATCATTTCACATTTTAAAAAACATAATAAAGGGAAAAGATCCATTGTTGAAAGAGCAAAGGATTAATTTCTTTTTTATCATCGAATAAATACTGCGCCAGATTATTTAGTCTGGCGTTTTTATTTTCAAAACGAGACATTCATTCTCAAAAAAGAGAAAAAAAGGGTGACCACCGCACGACAGTCCTTTTTTGTATATATAGCTCATAATAAGCCGCTTATTGTCCATTTTTTTGACCATTTCCAGCCGTGGTACTAGGTTTGCGCATGATTTGGAGAGAGTAAAAATGATTGTTGAATTAAAACGTCGGAGGGTAGAATTATGAAACGTATAGGTATAAAGAAACTGTTGGTTACCGGATTGGCAATTTTCAGTTTGAATGCAGCTTTTGCAGCTGCAGGATTTGCAAGTGACCGAAAATCGGACGCATATTATAGTTTGAATACAGCTCGACATGACTTTGCTGAAAAGTCAAGATGGGTGTCGGCAGAACCTTTTGAGGTTCCTGCGGGCAGTGCAATTATAGAAATGGGTGATGCTCCTGCGGTGGATGTGTATGCCACCAATAAAAAGGGGATCTATAGATATGGGTCTGCGGTTATTATTGAAAAATACCAGGTAAAAGTGCTTCAGGATGAAATAAAAACCGGGATCAAGGAAAAGGATAAAAAAGCGGTAAAAAAGGCCCGGAGAAAACTGGCCAAAGCTAAGTTGGATCTTTTCCGTGACCAGGTGCATTTAATGGTTGACCGGGAGGCCTTGAAGCAAGACTATAAGCTGGTAATTGGTGACTATAGAAGAGAGTTAGCAACAGATAAAGCTGATCTTTGTAAAGCGAAAAGCAAACTTCGAAAAGAAATAGCTTCAGGTAATGAGGCAGGAGTTTTACAAGCGTTAAATCAAGTTGCTATCAAGCAAAAAGAAATACAATCCGATAAACAAGCCATTGTGGGTGAAAAAGCCAAATTGAAAAAGGACATGGCTTTTACGGATAAATTAATGGAGTAGGGCAATGATGAATAAAGCAGGTGCAAATTGACCCTAGAAATAAAGTCCCGTTATTGTGTTCTCAACGGGACTTTGTTTTTTTCAATATTTCACCTTATTCCCTTTTTCCTTCCAGGCTTTAAAAATCTTGAATGCCTCTTTCCTGTTATACTGATAAATAGGAATTTTTCTTTCACCCATTGGGAGTTCCAGTTCTTTATAAATAAAATCATCATCGAATTCAAATGCTGCAGCATCCTGGCGGGTACAGCCATAATATACCTTTAATGGCCTGGCCCAGTAAATGGCACCTAAACACATGGGGCATGGTTCACAGGAGGTATAAATGATGCAATTATCCAACTGGAAACAATTCAGTTGTTTACAGGCTTCCCTGATAGCTACTACCTCCGCATGTGCTGTAGGGTCGTTATCGGAGGTAACTCTGTTATTTCCTTTACCCACCACTTCTCCATCCTTTACAATTACACATCCAAAGGGACCACCCTCATTGTTATTCATCCCCTGCATGGCCAAATCAATGGCCATTTGCATAAATATTTCGTGTTGTTCTACATCCATGTATCAAAGATAAAGGGGATATACAAACTTAATAGAAATGGTAGAATAAAATGAAAAGGCATTTAGAAAACTCGGATATCGTGGCGGGCAAGAAATTTAAACACGATTTTACTGGAAGTAAATAGGATACGATATGAATAAAGATTTTATCCCCAGTGGTTAAATTTTGAAGTCCAACGAAGATAGGTGAGAATTTCTAAATGCCGTAAGCATAAAAAAAGAACACCTGTAACCTTTTATTTTAAAATCCGGCACTGAGGTTACAGGCGTCTATAAAAATGTTCACTGTACGATTACAGTGGTAGCTCGTCATCGCTTTCGATAGTAGCGCTGGCGGGAGCAGTATTAAATATGTTTTCGGTATTTACTGAAGATGTATTGAAGATCCCTTCTGTATTTAATATACCGTTTTCTTTTGATTCATCTGCTTTGGATGTTTCCACTTTCTTTTTTGAATTACGTGGAGCTTTTACAGCCGTAGGAGCAGTTGAGTTTTTAATGGTATTGGTATTTAACAAACCAATTAATTCCAATTTATTTTCTCTTAAGAACATTCCAAGATTAATTGCCTTCATGATATCCTCTACACTAAACTCCAGTTCCCATTCTTCAGGCATGTCTCTTGGGGTCATTCTGGTTTCAATTCTATTATCCAAACAATAGTCAACTACTACTTGGATATTTTTTCTTTTAACGATAACACTGGGACTTTGGCTAAGCATTGATTCTGTTCTCCTTTCTTTCTGGTTGTAAAAATATAAAATCTTGGTGTAAAAATAAAGAGTTTCTGTAAAACTTGTATTAAATCCGCTTGAAAAATTTATTAACAACTACTAACAGTAAAGGTTAACATAAATTTAATTTAGATCAACCTAAATCACAAATATCTAGTTTTCAATAATTAATATCTTAATTATTTTATCTCCTTGTTTGATTTGGTCGACAATGTCCACATTTTCAATCACCTTTCCGTAGCAGGTATGGTTCCGGTCCAAATGTTGGGTATTCCTGCGGTTATGGCAGATAAAGAACTGAGAGCCTCCGGTATCCCTTCCGGCATGTGCCATAGAAAGAACCCCCCGGTCATGGTACTGATTGTCTCCGTTTAACTCACATTTGATGGTATAACCCGGTCCACCGCTACCTGTTCCCAGCGGACACCCCCCCTGCACCACAAAATCAGGGATCACTCTGTGAAAGGTAAGTCCATTATAATAACCTTCTTTGGCCAGCTTCACAAAATTGGCCACTGTATTAGGAGCATCCTTCTCATAAAACTCAATCTTCATTACTCCATAATCTGTATGTAACTCGGCATGCATATTTTTAGTAATTTTGAATTATTAAGGCGGCAAAACTATGCTAAAATTTATCTATCTCATAGGCTTTTTTCTTATTTATTTATCTGCCTCTTCTCAGAAGGCGTATTACTTTATAGATGAGGAGGCTAAACTGAATGCCTACAACTATTTCTATGTTGAGAACAATCCCCTGGATGCCCATGATATTACCAACCCTCATTTGAATAAGAAGGAATTGAATGATACTGAAATTAAATATTTTATTCTTTATAATGAGGTAAGCCTAAAAAATTTAACAATATTAGATGGTGCAGCAGAGGAAAGATGCTTTATTATATATATGTACGAGGGGTCGGCTTTTGATGAAAAAATACCCGCACCTTCTTCCTATAAAAAGAAAAAGATCAAGGGCAATCAGTTCATTATTGATATTACCAGTGGATCCACCAAATTACTGGTCTTCCGAGGTTGGATCGACCTAAGCAAGATAAAGACCACTGATACCTATCGCCTTTATCAAAGAGCCATTTGTCTTATTCTTTCCAATTTCAAAATTGATCCAATTATATCAGAATAATTGGCATTTTACTTGCAGGTACCTAAGTGTATTGAATACCCATTTATAGGTAAACCTATAATATTTCAACTACTTTTGCGGTTAATTACATACCAAACATCTTTTCATGCGTAAATGCTGGGCTTTTTTTATCCTGTTATTGACTTGCCAAAACCTTTACCAGCAAGGTTTTAGAGGACTTTATATTTCCGAAACTACCTATAATTTCGGTACCGTAAAAGTTTGGGATAATCCCCCAGCGATCTTCACCTTCGAAAATACCTCTTTTGATCCCATGTATATCCTTGCACCCAAAATGGGTAGGAATGTAATTGTAGAGTATCCCAGGAACCGAATTGAGTCAGGGGAAAAAGGGGAGATCAGGGTTTATTATTATACCGAGAAAACCGGAAGTTTTGCCGAAGAAATTATACTGTATAACAGCACCACTGATGAACCGATTAAATTAAACGTAAAAGGACAGATCAAGGCAATGGCCGACAATGCCCTTACCCAATGTCCGGATTTCGATGAAAATGGCAAGATAAAACCCCGTGAATTTATATTGGAAGGTATTGTGGTGGATAAAATCACCAAAGAACCTATTTCGCATGCTGTGGTGAAATTTGCGGGTATAGAAAGCATTTATACAAACGGAAGAGGGGAGTTTAAACAAAAAATACCCGTTGGTTTATATATTTCATTGGCGAAAGCGGATGGATATAGGGACCTGAATTTAATGGTAGGTGTTAGGAATGATATGGAAAGAGTGGTGTACGAATTGTTGCCCCTTGAAGTACAACCATTGGAAGTGGATACGATCCCAGCATTGGTGGTCGATACCATAAAGAAAGATACCCAAACGGTTGTTGTTGTTGACACCATACCAGAAGAGAATCCCAGCTTTAGTACAAAGGAATATAAAGCGAATAACATTGTTTTTTTAATTGATGTTTCAGGATCCATGAAACAGAATGCGAAAATAGATTCTTTGAAAATGGCCATGCTATATATGGCAGAGGAATTGAGAAGTGTTGACAGGATCTCTGTGATTACCTTTGCCACCAGTACCAAGGATGTATTGACCAATGTTCCGGGAGATCAAAAGGACATTCTCATGCCAACCATTAACGGACTCGAAGCCAAAGGAACAACCAATGGAGTATTGGGGTTGGAAAATGCTTTTGCAGAGGCTATTGATCAATTTATTGAAGGAGGTAATAACCAGGTGATCGTGGTTACGGATGGGATCTTCAATGGGACCAATTCTGATCCTGGCAAAGTACGTGATCTCATTAAGGCGTATAGCGACCGGGGGATTATTCTTTCGGTGGTAGGATTTGGTAAAGACCAGCAAGCCATCTTACAAATGACCAAAATGGCCGAAATGGGTAAAGGAAGTTTTATCCAGTTCGAAAACGGGCAATCGGCCCGACCTAAGCTGATCGAAGAAATCAAGAGCCGTTCACGTAAATAGCTCAAAGCTCAAGATCCAACCTTGAACTTTGAACCATCAAGCGGTTGAACATCTAATTAAATCCCCTATTTTTGCCGAAAATCATTCAATATGGCAAAGGCATCTGATCTTTCTAACGGTTCATACATTAAGTACAATAACGAACTTTGCATAATAACAGAGGTGATACATAGAACACCGGGGAACTTACGTGCTTTTTATCAGGCAACCATGCGCAACTTAAAAAGCGGGAAGCAAATGGAAAACCGTTTCCGACCTGATGAAGAGGTAGAAATTGTGAGGGTAGAAGATCATGACCTCCAATATTTATATCCCGAAGGAGAATTTCTGGTATGTATGAATACCACCAATTATGAGCAATATCACGTGGCCTCCCATTTATTTGGAAATGGGACCAAATTCCTAAAAGAAGGAAGTATGATCATTGTTTCTTTTGAAGGCGAAAATCCCATCAACGTAACCCTGCCTAAATCAGTGGATCTTGAAGTGACCTATACTGAGCCTGGCATGAAAGGTGATACTGCCACCAGGACCTTAAAACCGGCCACAGTGGAAACCGGAGCTACGGTTTCTGTTCCTCTGTTCATCGATCAGGGTGAATTGATCAAGGTAAATCCTGAAACGGGAGAATACCTGGCAAGGGTAAAATAGAAAATATATCAATTCATCCATCCTTTCGTTTTATATTTACTGTGATGATAAATATGAAACGAGCCTTATCTATTTTATTATTGGGATTACTTACACTTTGGGGGTATGGCCAGAAGGATTTTCCTATTATTCAAAGAAGGAATGGCAAGGCAGGTTGCTTAGATAAGAAGGGAAATGTTGTAATTCCATTTGAATATTATAGTCTAGAAGCTTCTGAAGCGGGGATGTTCCGTGCCAGAAAAGGAGATGGACATGGGCTGGTTGATTTTTCCGGAAATGTGGTGATTCCTCTCGAGTATAATGGCATTTGGTTTTATAGTGAGGGCCGAATAGCCGCTCAACAATATATGGTGGGCAATGGGTTCATAGATATCCATAATAATAAGGTGATTCCATTTATTTATTCTGACGTATCAGAGGGTTTTCATGAAGGACTGGCGGCAGTGAGCATTCGACAGAAACATGAGGAATGGTATGGATACATAGACACTTCAGGCAGGACCATTATTCCATTTATTTATGCCGAGGCGTTCAGTTTCCAGCATGGAATGGCGTTGGTAAGGGATTCAACCAATCATTATGGTTTCATTGATAAACTTGGGAAGGTGGTAATCCCATTTGATTTTGACGAGATACAATTGCCGGACCGGTCTGAAATGTTTGATGATTCTTTATTAACTCTCGAGGAAATGTATATAGAGCGATGGGAATTTCCGGAAGGACTGCTTGCCGTTAAAAAACATAACCGCTGGGGCTATATTGATAGTACCGGAAAAGTAGTGATTGATTTTATTTATTTCGGAGCTACAAATTTTAGGAATGGGATGGCAGAAGTAAGTCTGGTTGGAAGTGAAGCCGGTCCTCGTCTGCCTTTTTTCATTAATAGACAAGGGAAATGCATAATAGATTGCGGGAATTCGAAATAGCACACTTGTATTTACCTTCCTAAAACATGGATGTATATTTCCATCTTCCTGTTTTTTCTGCAGCTCGGGGAATCGGTAGCCATTGCTGCGCAAGGATTTACAAGCCTTGGCAAGCACTGCGGTGAGAGCCATTGGTAAGCCTACTAAAAAATATAAATACATTTTTCGGGATAAATTATATACGGAGGTTTTTAGCCATCCTGCGTATATTCGTAACAGACAAATACAAATACGTATGAAAAGGATTTACTCAAGTTTAGCACTGGTACTATTAAGTACATTACCTGTTGTAGCACAAGCACCCCTGAACTGGACGCTGGTGAATACAGGAACCAATAAAAATATCAGGGATATCTCTTTTATGAATAAGGATACTGGAATTATTGCCGGTGATGACGGACTTTTAAAAATGACGACCAATGGTGGAGCATCCTGGACGGATATGACCCTTCCGTCAACCGGACAAGGTACTGGGAACAACAACAATATTAAAGTAGCGCAATTCTTCGACTATGCGGGTAGTATTGGGGGTGTGCTTTTCTTTGATAAGTTTACCGCGGTCAACAGAACATACGACCTAACAGGTGGTTGGATGGAGGAATGTGGCGGCGGGGTATTTTCGCCAGCCGGTGATTCCATTTGTTCTATTAATAATTTTCATCATAACCAATCGTTTTCCGAATATGTGGCTGGTGGGACGTGTTTGGGAGGTGGAGGTATAGTTGGGTACTTCGGGGGCTTTTGTTTTAGTTTTGATTCATTGCGCAGCGATGTTTCGTTTACCGGCTGGAATGACATTACTGCCAACCAGGATGTGATTGTTACTGTAGGTGCCAATGGCTTTTTTGCCAATGCCACCGTGCCCTGGGCATTTACACTTCATCAATCAGGGACCGGTTATAATTATTTATCTGTCGACTGGAGTGACACCTCTACCATTTATGCAGCCAATGATTCAGGGGGGTGGTTACTTGAAAAATCTACGGATGGCGGAAATACCTTTGTAGTGGATAGCACCATTGGCCCTAACTTTTATTATCCTATTGTGGCTGAAATGGATTTTACCGAAGATGATTGGGGTGTGATGGCTTGTGCCAGCAATTTGTATAATGGAGTGATCATTACCAAAAGAGGGAGCCAAATTGATTTTTTCAATACAGACTCTTTATTGACCTCCGCCTTTGTATTGGATTCTACGCTGGCTTTTGCGGGGGGATTGGATGGGAAGTTATATAAACTTGAACAATCCGGAGGAATGGGAATTACACCTGTCGTTGAAAATATCGATTTTTCTATTTTCCCGAATCCTCAATATGCAGAGAATGACTTATTAAATTTATTCGTGGAAGAAGAAGTGAAAGAGATCATCATTTATGACATCACCGGAAAAGTCTTGATGGATCAATTCATCAATCGCCAAGGGAGCATAAGTATAAATACGGGAATAAGGACAGCTGGAACTTATATAGTGAGAGTTGTTACCAACAAGGGAGTAGGGACAAGAAAGTATGTGGTGAATTAAGAAAGACCGAAGACCGAAGCCGGAAGACCGAAATGTTACCGCATTTTTCTTCTAGCTTCCGTCTTTTTACAATAATTCCAGACTTTGCAAGAATGCATTCGCTTCTGCTTCGTTATGGTAACTTCCTTCTTTAGTTACCGTAAGCTGATATAACCGATTCTCCCTGAGGATATATTCTCCATATACAAACGTATCGGAATTACTGGCCTTGAAATATATTCCAGGATACGAATTCACAGAAATCATTTTTTGCACTTCCAACCCTGCCTTTTGCGAATCAATATAAGTAGCAAGCAGGGTCATTAAAATATCTACATCCACCTTGTCGGCCGTAAAGCTTTCAGGATAATCAGCATAACTAATGCAATAAATGAGGTTGATCCCCTTTTCATAAATGAAATAGTTCATCAATATTTTTCCATCTTCATAAGGAATATATTGCGAATAGGCAGTGGGCGGTTGTTCAAACTGGATCTTGAACTGACCATCCTGGTTAAAGAATTTTTTTATGGACGGATTGTCTGCAACCACATTGGTTTTTGTGGTCGATGAATTTTTGCCACAACCCCATACCAATAGCAGACATATAACCAGGAGATTAATCTTTCTTTTCATTGACCATTTTTTTATCCTCTTGCTTGGAAGTTTCCACGGGAAGAACAATAGATTTATCTGTATCTTTTATTTTTACCATTCCGCCGGCTACCACAAATTTCATTGCTTCGGATGCATCTGCATCCAAAGGTTTAATATTTTCTACCGGAACGATATAAACATTGCCCGAGAAATTATAACTATGAGGGGCATATACCGCTACCTTTTCGGGACCAATACCCAGCTTACTCAGATCGGATTCAGTAATAAAACCAATCCGCTCAAGATCTGAATCTTTGCTGATGCGAAACAATACAGGCTTGTTGAGCTTTTTTTCTTTCCCCATAACTGCGCCGAAAATATCTTTCAAGGCAGGATATAAGAATTTGGTAAGAGGAAATTTATAGAGAAAATTATCGATCAATTTCCAGAAAGCCTCGAATACAATGGTAGACCCCAGGAAGCCCACAAGCAAAATGATGACAACCAGTAGCAATACACCAGAGCCTGGAATACTGCCAACACCAGGGATACTGATATTTAACCAACCATCAATTTGTTTAAATACCCAATAAATGGAATAAGCGGTTAGGGCAATCGGAGAAAAAAGGAAAAGCCCTTGTAAAAAATAAGATACAAGTCTGGAAGAAATTTTTTTGGTAAATGCTTTAAAACCGCCTGCCATAATAGTACAAAGATACTTTTTTTGGCTTCTTCTAATTGAATAGTGCTTATTTGAGGGACGGGAACTTTAAAAACAAAGAAGTTCTAGGCGGGCGAAACCGAAAAAGCGGAGTTTAGGGGAGTAAATGAGTATTTTGAAGTTGAAGCCCAACGACGAAATTCGAAGTTTTTAAGGTTCCTGTTAAATGAGTTATATAGCAGTCCAACCTCCATCTACGACGAGGTTAGCTCCGGTCATATAAGCGCTTTCATCGCTGGCCAGGAATACAACAGCGCCCATATAGTCATCCGGGCGGGCCATTCGGCCCAAGACGGTTTTGGCTGAATAGTTTTTGATGAACCATTCATCCTGACCGTTTTCCACTCCTCCGGGCGACAAAGTATTTACCCTTACTCCCTGATGGCCCCAATAGGCAGCCAGGAAGCGGGTAAAATTGATAATGGCTCCTTTTGTGGCAGGATAAGCCGCAGATTTATAAAAAGCTTGCTGCCCCTCCGGATTGATATAGATAGATTGATCTGGTCCTACCATTCCATAGGTAGAGGCCACATTGATAATGCTTCCTTTTCCTTGATCAGCCATCACTTTACCAAATACCTGGGAGCATAAAAATATGCCGGTTACATTTACTTCCAGCGATTTACGGAACATATCCACAGGATAATTTTCAAATTTACTTTGCTCTGCCGCCAATGCAGGATTTTCGAACATATCGTTGATGGCGGCATTGTTCACAAGAATATCAATGGTTCCATATTTAGCTAATATTTTAGCGCATGCATCTTTAACCGATGCTTCGTTGGTTACATCAAATGCAACGGCCAGGTGATCACCTGTTAATGAACTGCTCACCTTTTGGCAAGCATCTTCGTTCATGTCAGCTACTACTATATTTGCCCCGGCCTTGGAGAGTGCTTCACAATGCTTTTTTCCAATCAGCCCGCAAGCACCGGTAACAATAGCTGTTTTACCTTTTAAAGAAAACATATTCAATTGATTTCTACAAAGGTAATATTTAGAGGATGATATTTTTTATTTTACCCACCCGGCTGATGAGAGGCCGTGGCTCCCCTTAGTAAAAGGCCTAGCCTGCCTTTTTCTTCTTGTCCCCTTTTTTGCTTTTATCTCCTTTATAACCTATTTCTTTTCGTTCACGGCTGTCCATATCATCCCTTATTTCGGGACGTGGCTTTTTCGACATACCTTGTTTGCTTTGATGGTTGCTGTTGTTTCTGGACGTTTTCATATTTTTCTTTGTTGCAGGGTGTAAAAAAGCCCCTGTTTTACCAGGGGCCATAGTTAGATCACCGTTTTCTTTCGCCGGAATTACCCGGATCAAGTTCAATGGGTTTATTTCTCAGATTTCTCTTTTGGAATCTCCCCTATGTTCGGTTATCTTACCAATACAAATATCTGAATATTCAAGGGAGGATCTTTTACAGAATTCAAAGATAAATTTGCAGGTTTCACACTTGTGAAAAATGGATGGATCCTTCTATTATTTTTTAGCGGTGGTTTTCTTTTTAGGAACTTTGGCCCCTGCTTTTCTGGCTTCACTCAAACCAATGGCAATGGCCTGTTTACGGCTCTTTACTTTATCGCCACTTCCTGATTTAAGTTTCCCTTCTTTAAATTCATGCATTACTTTTTCAACCTTTTTACTTGCTTTTTTAGAATACTTAGCCATGATCTTTTTTTATTGATTTCATGGATAAAAATAAAGCACCCATAAGCCAATAGTTTTATATTTCTTTCAATAAAAATTATATGATTCAAACTTTTATAGAATCAAAAAAAGCATTAGAACTTGCCCTTGTTATCTAAAAAATATTGCCAAAGTTGCAGAAACTTTTCGGCCGATCTTTTAATAGGAGCAAGATCTGTTCCTTCTTTTTCCATTATCCTCCACTGTGATCCCAGCAAACCTGGATGGGCCAATCCCTGGGTCTCGATAGGTTCGGTAATAGAATCTGGAAGGGTTTTATAGCAGCCCTCTTCACCATACCTGGGACGACTGTGGTTCAGCCAACCATTAAAATCACTTTGAAAACCTATGCAATAATTTACTTTTTCTGCCTCCGATAAAGAATCATGATAACCTAACTGAGGGTGCTTTTCTATAAAGTCTTTGACGGCCAGGTAAGTGAATTGATAAGAGTCCAGAGATCCTTCGCAATATAATTCAAGGCTGTCGATCTGTTTTTTATACTTTTCATCCGGGTTATAAGGCATGCACGAGTATCCACTAATCGGCAATGAAACAAAACCATTGTTTTGATAGATCTTCAAAATATCTTCCTCATCCAGGGCACGAGCATGATGCTGAATGGGCTTAAAACCATCGTGAGTTGATAAAGGAGGGATCCCATGGGCTTCCATTACCGCCAAGGCATCTTTCCTGGTTTGATCATTCATATGGGTAACATCTGTCATAATACCGGCATTTGCCAGCCAGACAATGGTATTTTTTCCATGCTCCGTTAAACCGATCTCCTTCTTGGTATCACAGGTGGCTTCTATGTTAATGATCCTGGTGGGAATTCCGGGAAGAACAGCTGCCCCACCATATTCACAGTCTACCAAATGGATCAGGGTAATAAAACTAACGCCTTGCTCTGCCCAGAAATTGGCATCTTCCTGGCTTTTGATCAACTCTTTTCCCCCTTCAATAGAATGGATAATAATTGTTTTGTTGGTTGTTTTCAGATAATCTCTTACCTGCTGCGGATTTTTGGCAACTACAAAAAATTCAGCATTCTCTTCAGCAAATTTGTTTACATAGTTGATCTGTTTAAGAATGGTCTTCCTGGCTTTGTCAGGATCACCAATATATTCGCTGTTCAACGAACCATTTACCATAATGCGGAGCCCCTGATTGTTCTTAAAAAAATTAGCATAGTTCACATTATTGAACTGATGCTGATAACTCAGGTCAGGTGGATCCTTTTCATCGAAGAACAACAATCCTTTACCAAAAAAGGAATAAGGAACATGCATGGTGGTATGGATCTGGAGGTCGATATATTCATTTACTATCTGCGACTTTGCCGAACCAATCAGGCAAGGGGAAAACAAAAGAGTAAAGAGGATTATACATTTTTTCCTGATCATAAGCCTGACAAAATTAAGGAAATAATCAGGTTTAGCATTGAGCAATAAGTGGAATCACCTACCAGATGATAATTTTTTTGGAGATCAGCATATCATTTACCTTGAACTCAAAAGTATATTCTTCTCCCTTGGCAAATTCGGAAATATTAATGCTGATATAAGGGAAATCGGAATAGGAATGGTAATCTGTTTTTTCTCCTTTCGGATTTTGTATAGAAACCAATTTCAGGTCAACACTGTCTGCTTCAATGATCAATGACTCTCCGGCAGCACTGGGTTTTTTATAGGCCCTTACCTTTGATCCCAGGTCTACCTCCAGACTAACATAGCCTATATATAAAGCAAATAAAGCACCAGCAGGCTCTCCTTTGAATACACTGTCCATTACTGTTAGTGTATAGATCGGCCCTTTGATCCTGGTATCATTCCAACCGGATGTAGAACATTCATTGCAGCCTGCTACATTTCCATCTGGGGAAAGAATGGCCAATGGCTCACAGCTATTCATCACTCCTGCTTCTTTTATTTTATAATGCTCTCCATTTACATAGAGGATCATTTCTTCATAATACTTATCGCTATACGATAAACCCGTAAAATTCAATTTTACTTCGGATACGGGCGGAGAAAAACTAAATGTATAACTTCCATTGCTGCATGAATAGTCTACCGTATTGTAGCCGATAAAATAAGGTCCTGTCTCCCCATTACAATACTTCTTGTCCCACATAATGGCTGTTTGACCTTTAGAAGTAACGTCTACTGTTATATCATTTATCTTTTGTGAGCCACTCAAGTGATTTACTCTTTGTAGTATTTGTCCATGCGTCATTGAAAAAAAACCGAATAGGAAAAGGAAGGATCCCATTCGTATTTTGAGTTGTTTTTTTTCAGAATGATACATTTTCATGCCTTATTTAATACAGAATTGTATTGTACAAAGATAGGGCCAAATACAGGAAGAGAATAAAGCTCAGGAAGAATGTATCAACAACGGTTTGGTGATGAAACCAAGCCCTGTTTATTCAACCATGATGCGTTTAACAACGGTATTGGATGACGAATGGATCCGAAGGAAATACAAGCCCGCAGCTAAGCAGGAAATATCAATCCGCCGGTCTTCGATCTTTTGTTCAACCACCACTTCACCCATATTGTTTACCAGTTCGAGGGTTGAATTCTCTTCAATATCTCCAGCGATCATAAAATATTCGCTGGCTGGGTTTGGATAAATTTCTATGGCCGCTTGCTTAGGGACATCTATGGCAACTATTTGAGAATACTGAGTACTTCCATCAAAATCTACCTGTGATAAACGGTAATAACTGGTCCCTTCAAAAGGTGCATCGTCAAACTCCAGGTATTGCACTACCTCGTTGCTGTTGCCAGCCCCTTGTACCCGCATTAAGTCAGTAAAATGAACGGCATCCTGAGATCTCTCTACAATAAAATAATGATTATTGATTTCGGAGGCTGTAGCCCAGTCAAGCTTCACTCTTCCATGGTCATAGATTGCATTGAACGACAGTAATTCAACCGGTAAGGGTGCACCAAATATTCTATAGCTATACCAGGTAAAATCGGCTAGGTTAAACAACCATACATATCCGTTGGCCCAGGATACCCTGAAGGCGCTGGTGGTAACTGCAGCAGCTGGAAGCTGACTCATCCCTGCATAAGCTCCGGTAGCTTTGTTATAAAGGTATATTCTCTTATTTACGTAATCCAATAAGGCGATCTCCATGCCTGTGCAACCTGTATACATCACCGTGTATACATTCATATTGCCCATGGCTACGGGGGTTCCTGTAAGCGCATAAGAACCTAGAAACGCATTTGTAGTTCTTGAATAGCGGTAAATGAGGCCGGCATTAAAATAAATGATTTCGTATGCTTGCCAATCCAGGTCGCCACAGGATTGAGCATTGGGCTGATTCATTCCTGGGAAAATAGTTAGCCCTGTATTCAGTGCATGCCCACTGCCGTTTAGGTTAGCCCTCCAGATCCCGGATGTATTGTATCCATTTCCTTCTAATTGGTTGGTGGTAGGATTCCACCACATGCCTCTCCAGTCAAAACCAGCAGTTGTATTAAATAAGGGAGCTCCAGCTGCCGTCCATGTTTCCAAGGGAAATGTTGAATTGCCTGCGCGGACTCCATAGTATAAATTTAAATTAGGATTATAGGCAACTCCGCTATTGTTAAAGCAATTGGTGTTTTGGTGCACCAGAAGGATCCCTGGTACTGCGTTTGGTAACAAACTGCATTGAGCACTCACCAGCATGGATGTGGCCCAAAATAAAACCGGGAGCAATAATTTTTTCACTTCTTGGGATGGTTTTAAAGGATAATGCTAATAAAATTTTGGCAGATTTCCAAATACCCAAAAGGGGTAAAGCTGCAAATAAGCAAATTAGATAAATGAGATGGAAACAGGGGGTGTTTAAATCCTAAAACTTAAAGAGCAAACGATAGGGACCAAAACGTTTGTAGATATGATCTTATTCAGTGAGTGCCTCTGTAACATATTTATCAATATTGGCCTTGTCTTTTTTCAATTTTTCAAGCACCGCCTCTTTTTTGGGCTTGCTCTTTTCATAGCAGGCAAGTACACTTAAAAGTCCGGCTTTGGTTGCTGAATTATTGGTAAAGGTTGAAGGGTTTTCGATCACATTTCTGCTAAAACTAGCCATAAAAACAATCAAAAGGTCAGGGTTCTTTTCGAAGTACGACAGGAGCTTGTTGGTTACAGTGATACTCACTGTTGGACTACCTGTGACCCATTGAAGTACAAAGGCATTCGCCTCTTTTCTTTTTTCAATATTGGTCTCTAGCGGGGTTTCCTCTAACCACTTGGCGGCATTTACCACATCAGGCTCATAGCTTTTATAATCTTCTGGTGAAGTAAGGATGGGGCTTTTGGGAACGGTAAAATAATCGGTTTGGGAAAAGGATAATGTGGCATAGGAGGCCAGCAGGAACATGATATAAACTGATTTTTTCATGGGATCGATGTGATGAATTGAAATTAAGAGTTTGAACTCTGTTCAGCCCTTTTTTGCTTTCTATATCTCCACCAAATAATTACAATCGACATCAGCAAAAGATAGGGAATCGCCATTAAGAACAGGATGCCTCTGTTCAAGGCCAACGCACTTTCTTTTTTACCCTCTGTTGCAGTGGCAGCGGTCGCATTACACATGGCACATTGGGCCTCAGCCAGCATAGGAGATAGAAGCCAACAAGCGACGATAAGAAAAATGCCGATATAGAGGTATCGTTGTTTCATTAGGTATAATAAGGCGAAATTAAAAAATAAACCACAACCCCGGTAATAGAAACGTATAACCATACAGGCCAAGTAATCCTAGCCAATGCCTTATGCTTGGGGAATTCACTGATCAAAGCCCGATAGGCGGTAAGAAGAATAAAAGGCAAAATGATGGCTGCCAGTATAATATGTGATCCCAGGATCAACAGGTAGATGCGCTTCATCGAGCCTTCCCCGCCAAATTTGGTTTCGCCGGTAAACAAATGATGACAGATATAAGAAACCAAGAACAGAATAGACAAGGTCATGGCTGTTAGCATGATCTTTTTATGTAAATCCCTTTTTTTACTTTTAATGGATATCAGCCCTGCAATCAACAAAACAGAAACCAGGGAGTTAATGCATGCATTGATCTTTGCGAAGATATGTTTGTCAAATCCCAGGTCAACATCCAGTTTAACCCTGCCCAAGGCTACTATGGCGGCAAATATTACAAACGATACAACGAAGATGAGTAGTTTGGCCTTTTTATCATTCTTTTGTAGTTTCATTATTTTTCCATTAATAAAAGTTTTACATCTGCTGCAATACTATCCGCTAGTTCTGCACGTGTACCATCGTAGGCACCCCTTACATATTTATGCTTGTCTATGAGGATCAAAAATCCGCTATGTAAATAGCCCCCTTCTGCCAATGAATCTTTTTGCGCAAAAGCCATATAATAATTTTCACAAAGATCATAAATGGCATCCCGGTCTCCAGTTACAAAATTCCAGATGCTACTATCAGCATTGTTCTTTTGAGCATATGCCTTTAGTTTTGAAGGATCATCAAACTCAGGATCGATGGTATGTGATAAGATAGCAAATCCAGGCTCATCTTTTAATTTTTCCTGTACGATTGACAAGGTATTCGTCATTTTAGGGCATATACTGGGGCAGGATGTAAAAAAGAAATCAGCAATGTATACCTTGCCTTCATAATCTTTTTCGGTAATGATTTTATTATCCTGGTTGATAAAGCTAAAGGGAGGAATAGAATTAAATACAGTGTCGTAAACGATCACACCATTTTCTGTTCTTTCGATGATTTCATATTCACCCATGTAGGGTAGTTTGGGCATATCCACCTGATGTTGGGGAGGATTTTTTTTACCACCACATGAGGCAAGAAAAAAAAGAGATAAGATCAAAAACCTATTCATCTGCAACCTTCAAAACAGGTGCAAATATAGTAATTTGTGGTGTAGCAATGATGGATAGATACCGAAGGAAGATTTTGGAGAATAGAGGAGGTGACCCAACTCGGAATGGCCACTCTTAATTCAGCGAAGGTTGAGGCATGCTTTGGTGTTGAGTTTCGCTGAACATGAGCTCATGGATCATATATTCAACAAAATAATCATATAAAGGCATACTGGAGATCATATTTCGAACCTGCGTTTTGCTGGCAGCAAAAGCGGTGATCCAAAGCTTCCCCTTGTCAGCTGAAAGAGAATAGGAAACAATAGCTCCCTTCTCCATCAATTTGTTGACCATATACCTTTGATGGGGTATTCTTTGTTCAAAGTCTTCCGTATAATTGTCCGGAAGATCTATTTCTATCATATAAGAGGTCATATTGCGATGTTTTAATACTCATACAACTTATTTACGATAGCCCTGATTTATTGTAAATTCGTTACAAGATATATATCAGATGGTTAAAGTACACGAAGAAGTTGTGAATGATTTGCAAAATTTATTAACGCTGGTTGAAAAAGAGCGCCGCGAAGAATATATATACTATTTTGAACACCTTGCCAGACTTCCGATTCAGCAAAAAGTAAAGGAGGGTTATGCCTGGTATCCCATCTTCATAAAAGAGAGTGGGTATGGGCTGGGGGATTATCCATACATAAAAATCGAATCCAAAGTATCCGAGGCCCTACACCAATTTAGTGGTGGGAAGCAGGTAAAAGTATATAATGTACTCGATGACAAAGAGTTTCTAATAGGTTCGGTGTATTATGTAGACGGGAATAGCATGAAAATCGTTTTTATGTTAGATGATTTACCAGACTGGGTAGAAGATGGCAAACTTGCAGTAGATGTGCTCTTTGACGATAAAACCTATAAGGAAATGGAAAAGGCCGTGAGAATGGTGATCAATGCCAAAAATTGCCGTCTGGCTGAATTGGCCAATATCTGCTACGGGCATTCGCCGGTGGAAATAGCCAAGGAAACCCATTATTATCAAAATGAAATATTGAATCCCTCCCAAAATGAGGCCGTGAATGCAATTATAATGGCAAATGACCTGGCCCTGGTCCATGGGCCTCCGGGGACGGGTAAAACAACTACGTTGGTCGCTGCGATCCATGAAATGGTGAAGCGGGGAGAACAAATTCTCGTTTGTACCCCGAGCAATGCCGCAGCTGATCATATTGCCATTGAGTTGGGCTATAAAGGAATGAATGTGGTTCGTATCGGAAATGTATCACGTGTTTCCAATGAGCTTTTAAAATATACGGTAGAAGGACTGCTGGAAAATCACAACCGCCAAAAGGAATTGAGCGATTATAAATGGCGTGCTTTGGAGTATCGAAGAATGGCATCCAAATACAAGAGAAATTTTGGTCAGGAAGAAAGAAAACAGCGCGATCTTTTATACAAAGAGGCCAAGGCGTTAAGCAATGAAGCCAGGATGCTGGAGGATTATATGGTGGAAGACATTTTACAGATGGCCCAGGTGGTGATCACCACATTGGTGGGTGTTGAAAGCCGGTATTTGGAAAAAAGGAAATTCAAAACGGTCATTATTGATGAAGCAGCACAGGCGTTAGAACCAGCCACCTGGATCCCCATATGCAGGGCGGAAAAAATAATTATGGCAGGTGATCCCTTTCAGCTTCCTCCAACTGTAAAAAGTATAGAAGCTGCCAAAGGAGGCCTGAGCTTTACCCTGATGGAAAGGTGTATGAAAACACAGCCGGAAACCGCCCATCTTTTAAAGGTACAATACCGGATGAATGCCGAGATCATGGCGTTTCCGAACCTAAAATTCTATGAGGGAAAACTGGAAGCACATGAGACGGTTATTTCCCGAAGATTGAACCTGCCAGAAATCAATAACGATCCTATCGAATTCGTAGACACTGCAGGATGTGGATTTGAGGAGGTTCAGGATGCCGAAACACTTAGTTTGTATAATGAAGGGGAAATAAAGGTGTTACTTCAGCATTTGGAAGAATGGAAGGAAGCCTTGAATAGTGAAAGACCTCCTAGCCTGGCCATTATTTCACCTTACCGACAACAAGTAAAAAAGATTTCCGAAGAACTGATAAAAAGGGGAGAGCCCTATAACCGAATAAAAATAAACACAGTTGATGCTTTTCAAGGCCAGGAAAGGGATATTATTTATATTTCTTTAGTTAGGTCTAATAATAACGGTGATATTGGCTTTCTGAAGGACTATAGAAGAATGAATGTGGCCATGACCAGGGCAAAAAAGAAACTCATCATTATTGGAGATAGTGCCACCCTGAGCAACGATCGTTTTTATTCAGATTTTCTGGAGTTCTCCGAACAGAACGGATATCATAAAACGGCATGGAATTACCTGTATTCAGACTAGTTAAGGCATTTTTACAATCCTATTTAAGGTTGTTTAAGTAGTTGAACCCATTGCCCTTATTGGGCTTTCCGATTTTTTTACTAGCTTTGCCCCTCTAAAAGAAACAGGACCAACCAAACATGAGTCGAACGGTAGGGATTATTCCAGCCAGGTATTTAAGTACAAGATTTCCAGGGAAGCCTTTGGTTGACATTGGAGGAAAAAGTATGATCTGTAGGGTTTATGAGCAGTGTATTAAATCCAACGGTCTGCAAAAGGTGTATGTGGCAACGGATGACGAAAGGATTTTCAAGGAGGTAACTTCTAAAGGGGGGAAAGCCATTATGACCGATTCAATGGCCTTGAATGGGACCCTGAGATGTTTTGAGGCCTACGAACAGATTATGGCAATGGATGGAGAATTTGACTATCTCATCAATATCCAGGGTGATGAACCATTTATTCAGCCAGAACAGATTACTGAACTTGCCCAACTCATCAGCACGACTTCCTGTTTGATCGGCACCTTGGTAAAGGAAATAACAGACCCTCAGGATCTTGTGGATGAAAACATTATTAAGGTGGTGATAAATGAGAAAAAAGAAGCTTTATACTTCAGCCGACAGACCATTCCGTACATTCGTGATGCCGAGAAACATACCTGGATGAAGAAATGGACGTTCCTGAAGCATATTGGCATATATGCATTTAAAACAAGCGCTATTCCCTTGATAAAAGACCTGAAACCTACCCCTCTTGAAAAAGTGGAGAATCTGGAACAATTGAGATGGCTGGGGAATGATCTGAAAATAGCGATTGCGTCTACTAATTTTCAAACCATTTCAATCGACACCCCTTCTGACCTGGAGAAAGCTCTATTATTCGTTCAATCAAATACTTAAAAAACTATAAGCTAAAAATGATGATCAAGATGAAATATTTAGTTGGATTTCTGTTTTTTCTCACCTTTTCCACTGCATTGGTGGCACAAAAGGGTAAAACCCCTAAGGTAGATAATGAATATCTCGTATATAAAAAAGCATTGGAATATGGTGACCTTACGGTGGCCCGACATTCCATCATCCAGTTAATTGTAAAGTATCCTGCCAAACCTGAATGGAAGGACACCTTATTGTCGATTTATGGAATGATGGGAATGTATGAACAGGCGATATTGTTGGGAGAAGAAATTTTGAAAACAAAGTCGGCCGATACCAATACATTAAAAGTCGTGGCGATCAGCTACGAGAGTCTGGGTGCATTGAACAAAGCCATCGAATATTACGATAAAGTATTAGTCCTTTTGGATGATATCATCATTCGTTATAAGCTGGCTGTATGCCAATATGGGCTGCAGCGGTATGGAGAAGCGATGGCCAATGTAGAAAAGATCTTAGGTGATAAAAGGGCCATGGATGCTAAAATCACCATTAATTATGAAAGTTCCAGCCAGCAGGTTTCGGTTATGGCAGCGGCATTGAATGCTGGAGGGATTATTTATACAGATAACGGGAAGCATGAAGAGGCGAAATTTTACTTTGAAAGTGCCCTAAAACTAGAGCCGAATTTTGTATTGGCCCAAAACAATTTAAAAGTGGTGACCTCATTAATAGAAAAAGGGAAATAATGAATATGATGAAAGGAAAACCTGCCAAGGACAGCGCAGCGATCAGCACCGAAATTGTTTTACCCAATGATACCAATACCCTAGGCAATTTAATGGGTGGTAGGCTTTTACATTGGATGGACATTACCGCTGCCGTAGCATGTCAGCGTCATTGTGGTAGGATAGTGGTAACTGCTTCGGTAAATAATGTATCGTTTGGACAACCGATTAAATTGGGCAATGTAGTTACATTGCAATCAAAGGTTTCCAGGGCATTTACCACCTCGATGGAGGTATTTATT
Source organism: Flavobacteriales bacterium (assembly GCA_025451235.1). Taxonomy (GTDB): domain Bacteria; phylum Bacteroidota; class Bacteroidia; order CAIKAF01; family CAIKAF01; genus JANWKQ01. The sequence goes on from JANWKT010000017.1 coordinate 196,108, forward strand.
GAAGTTTGGGTGGAAGACCCTTTTTCAGGAGAAAAAGTAAAATGTAATGAAGCCATTTATACCTTCGTAGCGGTCGACCAGATGGGGAACCCCATTTATGTCCCCCCCCTGATCCCTGAGTCGGAGGAAGAAAAAAAGAGGTATGATGGTGCTTTGCGTCGCCGCCAGCTAAGCCTTATCCTGGCTGGGAAAATGAAGCCTGAAGAGGCAACTGAGCTGAAAGCACTCTTTATATAAAAGCTATCAACAAGCCTTATGGTATAATTTTTGTTAAATACCAGGGGTAGGTGCCAATGTATTAATTACTTTTGCACAAAATTAATTTGTCGGGCCCTTTAAGCCAAGTTGCATGATTCGATTAGTCTTATTTGTTTTTTGGAGTTTTTTCACGTTTGTTGGAGTTAACCAAAACCTATTAGCACAGTCAAGCCAAATAAAGTCACAAACTTTTAATGCGGATGATATCATTGGTATATGGACGAATTCAGACAATATCATGAAAGTGAAGATTGAAAAAATAGGATCACATTATTTTGGAAAACTCATCTGGTTGGAAAAACCTAATGAGCCCGATGGATCTCCTAAATTGGATAAATTCAACCCCGATCCAACACTCCGGAAGGTCCCTTTTATTGGCTTACGTGTGATGAAAGACATTAAATACAGAGGAGATGGTGTTTGGGGAGGTGGGACCTTGTATGACCCGGAGAAAGGGAAAACGTATGGTTGTAGGATCACTATGGTGAATAGTGACGTAGCGAATATTAGAGGATATGTAGGTGTATCTCTATTGGGAAAAACCGAAAAGTTTTCTAGAGTCAGTAAATAATATAATTTTGTATCTTTAGTTTAGATTTAGAGAATTGAGCCCGAAGCGGAAAAAGAAAATATTATTCATCATTGGATCGCCTAACCAGACGACCCAAATGCATCAAATCTACCTCCAGATGAGGAATGAATTCGATTGCTATTTTACACAGTTATTTCCTGCCGACTGGATCATGTACACGACCCTGAAATTAGGAACTCTGGAGCATACCATCATTTCTGGGCGCTTCAAACAAATGGGTGAAAAGTTTGTTAAAGACCATGGCCTTCAATACGATTATGGGGGTGAAAGTTTAGGCCATAAATACGACCTTATTTTCCTTTGTACGGATATGTCATTTCCGAAGATCTGTAAAGAAACCAAGACCATTTGGGTGCAAGAGGGCATGACTGATCCCATCAATACCTGGGCAAAATTCATTAAAAAAATGAAAATGCCGGCTTATATGGCCTTTAAAACCTCTTTAAATGGAAGTTCTAACCGGGCCGACATCTATTGTGCTGCTAGCCAGGGGTATAAGGACTATTTCGCCAATATGGGCACTGAAAGTGAACGAATTGTGGTTACCGGCATGCCGAATTATGACAATGCCTCAGAATTTTTGATCAACGATTTTCCTCATAGAGACTATGTACTGGTTTGCACATCAGATATCAGAGAACAAAAAGTAAGTGAAGATAGGATCGGGTTTATCAAGAAATGTGTGGAAATCGCCGATGGAAAGCCACTTTGCTTTAAATTACATCCGAACGAGATTTGGGATAGAGCTTATAATGAGATCATCCAGAATACTCCAGAAGGAACTTTGGTATTTCAGGATGAAAATACCAACCATATGATCGCTAATTGTAGAGAACTGATCACCCAATATTCGACCGTGGTTTATATCGGAATTGCGTTGGGTAAACCGGTACACTCTTATTTTAATATTGAAGTACTTAAAAAGCAATTACCTATTCAAAATAAAGGCACATCTGCCTATAACATTGCCGCCCTGGCCAGTGAGTTTATAGACTTTAACGGGGACGGAAAGAAATTTCTTAAGCAATACGTACCGGAGCATAGTTTACAAACGGTTTAGGCCATTCCATGAAAATCATTACTGTTATACAGGCAAGGAGAGGATCTTCCAGGTTGCCGGATAAGGTCTTGAAGGAAGTACAAGGAACCCCTTTATTACTTAAAATGATAGAAAGGGTTCAAACGTCTCAGCTGAAAGGCCAGATAGTGGTTGCTACGACCCTTGAGGAAACCGATGATGCCATTGCCCAATTATGTGATTTGAATCAAATACAAAGCTTCCGAGGCCATTCTACTGACTTGTTAGACCGCCATTACCAAGCGGCTATTCAATATGGGGCCGAGGCGGTGGTAAAGATCCCCAGTGATTGCCCATTGATAGACGCTGAGATCATCGACCAGGTATTGCAGTATTTTATTAGTCATTCTGCTGAGTTCGATTATGTTAGCAATCTTCATCCCGCCACCTGGCCAGATGGAAATGATGTGGAGGTCATGCATATGGCCACTCTCGAAAAGGCCTGGAAAGAGGCTTCTAAGGATTTTGAACGAGAACATACCACCCCATACATTTGGGAAAACCCAGGGAAATTCAAGATCGGGTCGGTACTTTGGGATGCAGGGAAGGATTATAGCACTTCACATCGATGGACCTTGGATTATCCAGAAGATTTCGAGCTCATCAAAAAAGTATACGAGGAGCTATATCCTCAAAATCCCCAATTCAAATTGGAGGATATTCTGCATTTGCTTCAACAAAAGCCAGACATTGCAGACATTAATAAAACCCATGCAGGAGAGTATTGGTATAAGAACCACCTGGATCATCTGAAGCATATAGATGAAAAGTGGAAGAAGAATTCCTAGTGCCTGTTTTAATAAGGAGAATAATCAGAAGTAAAAAGAAAAGGCCGGAATTTTATTCCAGCCTTTTCAAAAAATGACTATGCAGATACTAATTAGTCTTGCTTATCAATTCTTATAAGATTCTCATAACGAAGTTTGGTTCCAGCCTCATCACCATCTAATTGTACCAAACAGAAAGTATTATCAATTAACGACAGGATGGTGCCTAATTTTTTACCAAATTGAACCCTGTCTGATACCTGAAACCCTTTCACATTTGTTTTTTCTCCTTCGGCCTTTTTAAGACCCCATACATCACCGGTAACTTTTACATAATTACCACCCCAGGTAATCATTACTTCCAGGTTTTTTACAAACTCTCCACCTGGAGTTGCTTTCAGCAAGTTTTCAATGGCAACATCCAATGCGCCGGCTTGTTTTTTCTTTTGTCTTCCAATCGCTTTAATACTTCTAGATAGCTCAACATATTCAGTACTCCCATCCGTGGTAACAGAGCGATTTGAAATAACCGTAAAATCTCCCAGCTTGGTCCAGCAACTGGAGAGGGAAGTAATTAAAAAAGTAATGCAGATTAGTTTAATAATCGATTTCATAATTGTTGTGTTTTTAAGTTTGTATAATGGTTTAAATGCGTTGCAACAGCCCCAAAATTAGGACAAGAATTTACGTTCCAAATTTCGGGGGTGGTCAACCACACCAAAAAAAAACGAAAAAAAATGTGGCCCATGTTCGGTTTTACTATCTATTGACTACCAGTTGTTTGATTATAAAAATGGGCCATGTTTTTCCATCAAAAAACGCTCCTTTTTCAAATAAACCTCAGGTAAGGGATATAAAAAGGAAAGTGCTGATAAAGAGCAATTTAACCTAGCCTCTAAAAAATGCATTCCGTAAGGACTTCTGAAGGCCTTGGTACCGCCCATTTGCATCAAGTTTAGGTCATTTCCGAAACTGGGCTGCTTAAAATCGTATTTTTGAAAAAATTTTCTTTCAGATGACATCAGATCGCATTCAAATCCTTCAATCGCAAGCCATCAAGGTTCGTGAACATATTATTCGCATGAGTACTGATGGAGGCTGTTTCATTGGAGCATCCCTTTCCTGTACTGATCTCTTCGTGTTTTTATATAATGAGTTCCTGAATGTAAATCCCCAAAACTTAAATGACCCTAACAGGGATTATCTATTGCTTTCGAAAGGACATGATGTTCCAGCCCTGTACGGAGTTTTTGCTGAATTGGGATGGATGGAAAAAGATCGGCTCAAAAATCATTTAAAAAGCAATGATCATATCTATTGGCACCCCAATAGAAATATTCCTGGAATAGAATTCTATTCGGGTTCATTAGGGCATTTACCCTCCGTGGCGGTGGGAATTGCCATGGATATAAAAATCCGCAATGGCAAGAATAAAGTGGTGGTGGTTACAGGCGATGGTGAATTGAATGAGGGATCGGTTTGGGAATCTGTTTTAATAGCACAGGCTTATAAATTAGACAATCTCATTTTTTTGGTGGATAGAAATCAATTTCAGGCCAATATACGAACAGAAGATCTGCTGCCTTTGGAGCCCTTACAAGATAAATTCAAAGCATTTGGTTGTGCCGTTCGACGTATCAACGGGCATGATTTTACTGAACTCGAAAAAGCTTTTTCATCTTTTCCAATTGAAGCAGGTAGGCCCAATGTAATTATTGCAGATACCATTCGCGGGAAAGGGCTACCAAGTATTGCGGAAAGAGCAGATAGATGGTTTTGTAATTTTACCCATGAGGAAGTGGAGAACCTCATCAAGGAATTACATGGAGAAGCAGACGCTACCTTAACTTCAGAAACCCTAACAGTAAGGTAGGATGAACAAGATCTTCGAAAAAAGATTCAACATTTTACAAGATTTGCTCAAGGAATATGAAGATGAATTAAAAAATATTTCAGACGAGGAGGCCAATCAAAAACCGGGGTCAGGTGGCTGGTCTATTGCAGAAGTGGTCTATCATATATCGATAGCGGAAAAGGGGATCATACAATACATTCAAAAAAAATTAATAGACCCGGCAGAAAGTAAAAAGGCCGGATTAAAATCTTTTTATAAGGCAGCTTTGTTGCGCTATGCACTTCGTTCATCCCGTAAATTCAGAGCACCCAAAGTGCTGGATGAACCTAAAGGTCCTTATGAAAAAGATCAACTCTTGAAAGATTGGCAGGCCACCAGGCTACAACTTGAAGAGTTGTATAAAAAAGTACCCGATGAATATATCCGCCACCAGTTGTTCAGACATCCTGTAGTAGGCAAGATCAATTTAAAGCAAACGCTGGGTTTTATGGCCGATCATATGCAAAGACATTTGGATCAGATCAGAGTAATAAAAGTCATCTTACGCCAGCCTACCGGCTAACCACTATCTTTTTTGTTTCAATTGCCTTTCCTTCCACAGTGATCAATATATAATATACGCCTGCAGCATAAGTAGAAACATCCAATGTATACCGGCTGCTTACTTTCACTACGGCATGTATTTTTTTACCATTTCCATCGAAAACATCCATATTAAAACTTTCAGCAGAATTCGATACAATGTTTACATGATCGAAACTGGGAACTGGAAAAATATCGAAAGTGGAGGTGGTCACAGCATCACTTGTAGTGGTAGGATCGGAAGAACTAACTGCAGTATCCACGGATTCTTCCATAATTACAGGCTCAATGCTTTCTAAGGCCACCACATGGTCCCGAATGAGGGGAAGCTTCTTGATATGATCGAAATCGCATTTACAAACATCGATGATCGGCATACTATCACGTACAACTGTTTTGGTTACTTCGGGTACAACTACTTTAGGAGTTTCAGGAGTTTTTTCAGGGATATACATCATCTCTCCCATGATATGCATTTCCTCATCCATTTTTATCTCTATGGTTTGAATGTCTTTTACAATTTTAATTTTTACTTGTTTATATTCAAACCCAACTGCGGCAATTTCTATTTCCACTACATCCCCTACCAGGTCCTTTGGATCGATCAATACTGCCACCTTTCCATTCACATCAGTGATCAATGTTTCCGGATGATTTTTTACACCGGATAAAATACGGATCTCTGCACTTTCAATCGGGGTGTTGGCATTTGATTTTACTACCACTGTTACTTTTTTTGAACTTACATGGTAATCCCTTACATCCATTTTTCCTTTTACCGGATAATCATGGGTGATCTGTGCTGTTGCTTTTTTAGTGAGGAAAGTTACACCCAACAAAGCCATGATAGGATAAATGGCCTTTCTAAAGAGCACTCCATTGATCCAGAAATATACTTTTTGTTTTTGAGTGGCTGGGGTTAGCTGCTTCACGTTGATCCTTCCACAAACTTCTCCATCTGTATTTTTTAAGGAATGGACGATCTCCTCTTTTTTCATTTTGGTAAAATCCTTTACCACTTTACTGCAAACTGCACAATGGCGGCCCTGCTCTTCAGGGGTCATGTTGTTCCATTTCTCATGGCAAGGTTTGGCAATGATGATTTTTGAATTCATATTATCTGACTAAAATAATTTTATGCGTTTCTATGGCCTTATTATTAATAAATATTACAGCAAAATAAAGTCCGGCAGCATGCCCTTGTAGTTGTATAGATGTTCTTTGCTGCAGGTTGCTTTGTTGTAATAGTAAAACTCCCGTTTCTGTATAGATCTTTACGTCAAAATTTTCGTTCTGCTTGGTCTCAATAGTAAGGTCTCCCATGGTAGGATTAGGAAATGAAACAAAAGACAAGGCCGCTGGATCCTGATGAAGGAAAGGGTTCCATGAAATTTCGCTGGTGGGTATTTCGTTGGTTAAACTGATCTCCTGCAGAGTTAATGCAGCTATTGCAGGATCTGTTTTAATCAGGATTGGATTTTCTTCGGTAACATTTACCTGTTCCAAAACGCATTTCTTGGTCACGGGATCTTCTATGATCGTTACATTTTCTGGTTCGGATATTTTCATTTTCCCGAACAGCAGAACGTTTTCGTTGAGTTTGATCCTGATCGTTTGTCCGTTTTTAGTGAGCCTTACATCTTGGATCTCTTTTGGATTATATCCATCAGCGGTAACTAACATTGAAATATATAAATACCCCACACTTAATCGAACAGCTTCAATTTCCACGTTGGTACTTCCATGGGACTTAGTAATGGTATTGCTCACTTCTGAACCGAGGATAAAAACCTGGACCACGGCGTTGTTTACCGGTTTGTCGTACTCATTGACTACTTCTACGGTGAATTTCCTATTCTCTTCAGCCTGTGGCTCATATTTGGCTCCACCATTTACCATGACCTGCCCGGGCAAGGCTTGCGACCAGGCTGATTTTTTGAAAATGGATGCCAGTCCGAAAATGGCAAAGCAGGTATAAGCTATTTTGGGAACCAGGGTGCCCTTGATCCAGAAATAGAATTGTTGTTTTTTATTGACCGCCGTCAACTGCTTAATATTGATCCTGCCGCAGACTTCCCTTTCAGAATCCTGAATGGTAGCAACGATCTCCTCGGTTTTCATGTTGGTAAAATCGGTTACCACCTTGCTGCAAACAGCGCAGTGGCGGCCCTTTTCATCAGGACTCATTTTATTCCAGTTCTCATGACAGGGCTTGGGAATGTAAACGTTTCCGCTCATCTATTGGTAGTTATAGATAAGTTTACACCTGGACTTCAAAAAAGTTCAGCAAAGGCAACCTTGATGACCATTCGGCCGTAAATACCCCCTGTCTTCAATTAACCAGGCAGTTATAGATTTATATGAAACCAATCATCTTATCCATTTTTATTATATTCCCTTCTCTTATGGCTTTTTCTCAAACAACTGACTTCCCTTTTAACTATGCCATTCCTGATATAGAGGCGGATAGCCTGGTCAAAACCCTTCCCATCGCAGAAGGCTATCCTTTTGCAGGTTATGACCCTATAAAAAAGAAATGTCTGGCATTGGGGAAAAGCCCCTTCTGGAAAAACCTGGGGATATGGCATTTTAATGAAGGAAACGGACATGACGAAAGGGTATATGCTTTATTTGAATTCGATGACAAAGACAAATTAACATCCATCCAGTTTTCTTCTACTAACCTGGCCGAAATTCACCACGATGATCGCCCCACCACCATGGAAGATTATTTTGTGGAATATGGAAATCCCATTATGAAGTACCTTCAACAATCAGGTTGGGAGAAATCCGGGAACCCTTCCTCATTTCCATTTATCCTGAAATATAAAAACCTATTGGTGACCATATCGGTGGATACATTGTACGATGTGGCGATCAATCCTGAAGCAGATCATTTCAGCGGTTTTCATTATCATTATCCGGAAGACCATATCCCCTCAGCCAATAAATACCTCCGTTTTAAGATCAGTTTTAGCTAGATAAATGGAGGATCTGCTCCCTCCTAGCCGTTTGTAGCCTGGCTGGCAAAGAAAAAAATCATAGTTTTGCGATTGCTACCAGCGATATGATCAGAAAAATACTTCTTTTAATCGGCCTATTCTTCGGTGTTGCTTCTCTTCAATTAAAAGCGCAACCTGATACTGCCAAGGTAGGACTGTTTGTATATTCACTATATGACTTTGATCTGGCCAATAAAAGTTTTAGTACTGTTATTTATATATGGGTGAACCATGATGTAGATTCGCTGACCTTTGAAAATTCCTTGGAAATTACCAATGCTAAATCAACGGAATACTCTTTATATTTTGACGAGGAGGTGGAAGGAATAAGATGGGTAAGTGTGAAGTGTCGTGCGGTGATCATTAGCGAATGGGATATTTCGAATTTTCCATTCGACAAACAAGTGCTTACACTCCAAATAGAAGAAGGGGATAAAGATACCTCCGATCTGGTATATATTGCCGATGCCGCTAATTCTAAAATCCATGAAAGTTTAAAACTAAAGGATTGGAAAATTATTGGATTTAAAATGAGTGAAGGAGTAAGTGTATATAAAACTTCTTATGGAGACCCAGGCTTATCCGACCAAAGTGGATATGCCATGGTAAAAGCAGAGATCTATATCAAACGGATCAATGTCTGGACTATTTTCTTTAAAATATTTACAGGGGTATTTGTTGGGTTTTTAATAGCTCTCTTTGTATTTTTTATCAAACCGATCAATGTGGATCCCCGGTTTGGATTATGCGTTGGAGGTCTATTTGCCGCGGTGGGTAATAAATATGTGGTGGAATCCACCGTCTCAACGGTATCCTCCAATACGTTGATCGATACTTTACATAACCTCACTTTTGTTTCTATCCTCATCATTATTTTTATCTCCGTTATTTCTCTGTTTATTTTTGAAAAAGGAGGAGAAAAAAACCTGCGCCGTGCAAAACTCCTGGATATGTGGAGCTTTATTATTATTCTATGCACCTACGTTGCTTTATCGTTTTATTTTGTTAGCCGGGCATTGGAGAGCTAAGCATTTTATTCGGGGGTATCCACCCAGCTATTCGACCAGGAATAATATTGTTTATCGTATATCTCGATGAGTTTTCCATCAGGTAGAACTTGATAGATCTGTTTACGCTTTTCGGGTATTGGATCATTGCCTTCCTGTAAATATTCTGTGTAGAATATGATCTTATCATCCTCTACTGAATAAGAACCGATATCTTCAAAAACATTATTACAATCTCCTGACCATGCATATACATCATGACTTAGCAGGTATTTGAGCTGGCCATCGGCTTGGATCCTGTATAACTGGAGAATTGTATCCTTCCCATGTTGGTATTCATTCTTTCGTGTTTTTTTTACCAACACAAAAGAAGTGTTGTTCACGGAAAATGTTGCTTCCTGCGCCTGTACAACCTGAGTTGTTAATATCAGAAAAAATATCAGGATATTTTTCATTCTACTTCAAATATAAAGCATTATAGCCGAAAAACATGAATAGGACCCGAACTTCCGATTTCAAATGGAAGGTATTCCTGCATTTCAGGCTGTTTTAATATTTCAGGATCGAGAATAATGAGGATACGGGTCCCCTGGTCCTTAAAATTCTCAATCAGTTCTTTTCCTCTTAGGTCTTGTCCATATTCGTTGTTTCCCTTTCGGCCGGCCATTACAAATGGGATACTAATGCTATTGTCGGGAATGCAAAGTATTTTTTCATCTCTCCCAACCTTTAATCCATCCAGAAAAGTATCGAGGGAGAGCATGTATTTCACCTTATTTTCATATTGTTCCTGAAAGAATTGCCAGTAACCTCGTTCGTAAGTTGAAAATAGCATATGCTTTTGATGGATATTGATTTTATATCTATTGTATCTTATATCCAGGGCAAGTTCGGTATAAGCAAGGTTCAATAAAACAAAGAGTAAAAAAGCTGATTTCACCATTATATTTTTAAAGCTTTTGGGAAAAACAGTTTTGAATGTAATGGAAAAACATATCAGTAATAAGATCCACATGGGCATGATCTCAATCAGGTAATAATCATGGTTGCCGAACAAAGTGAACCAACATAGGATATACAGAATGCTCCCGATTTGTACAATGAACAGGAACAATAACAGAGGCAAATGTTTTCTCCATGTTTTAAGGAGACCAACCAGTATACTCAGATAAAATACTCCCAAGAGGATCAATGAAAACTTATGGTACCATTGGAAGATCATGATATGGGTAAATCCATACCAAGCCTCCGCAATTTCTTTTTTGCCCATTTTCCAAATGGGGTAAACGTCGTTGAAAGTATAAGGGGCCCGATGGATGAAATTATAATGATAGGCATACTTATACCAGGCAAAAAGAGACAGCAACAGGAATACAATTCCACCCAGCATCCAGCCTCTATGGTGGAAGAGCGTTGGCCCATTTTTCTTGAAAAATTTTAACTCGTGCATGATCCATATCATGACCCAGGCCACCCAGGTGATCAGGGAAGAAACCTTCATCAGTCCGGCAAGCGTGAAAAGAAAAATACATAGGACGAGGAATTTTTTCTTTTGGGAAATAGTGTACCGATAGAACATATACCAGGCCATCATCACCAATCCAAGAGAAGTGGTATTCGTAAGATAGTTGCAGGTATAAAAGGCAATGACGGGCGTAGCCAATACCAACAAGCTAATTCCTCCTGCCCAAATATCGTCCTTGAGAATACCTTTTAATAACCTGAATAAACAAATGAGTCCTAAGAAAAAGATCAATGTATTGAGTCCACGGTAGATCCATAGGTGATATCCGAAGACACTCCAAAGTTTGGCTACAGAATAATAGAGAAGAGGAAATTCTCCAGCAGAATATCCAGCCGATCCACCATCGGCTATTTGATTATGAATGGCAGGATGATGAAAAGGAAGACCGTCGTTATAATAATTAATGGCCAACGAAAGGCAATCACTTTGCCTGTACATATGGATTGATTGAGGCTTTTGGTTGATGATGGTATGGTAATTATAAAACCACCCTACCAATAATAAGATTAAAAAAAAGAATAATGTGGAATATCGATTCATGAAAACAAGAGCTGAGAGCTAGATTATATGCTTAATGATATTTTATTTCCCTTTCTGTGATCCACTCAGCTTTACCATTTCGAAAGTTGATTTTTTGGGTCCAATTTCCGGTCTTATCGTAGGTATACTTAAATATAAGTTCAAGGGTGGACTCGCCTTTTCGCAATACAGTTCTTTTGATCTCATTCCCATTTTTGTCGAAAGTAAAAGTTACCTGGGTGGTAAGTTCTCCATTGGAAGAGTAGGTTTTCTCATCTATTTTATTCCCATTTTTGTCGTACTGGTAAATTTGTTTGTCATGCATGGAGGTATCATTTTCGTTAATATAATAAGTGACTTCCTCGATTAGGTGACCTTTTTTATCATATTTACTTGCAACCCAATCCATTTCCGACGCTGAATAATATTCAATAACACTGGTGCGGTTTCCTTTCTCATCATAGTTTGTGGTAGACCTACCTGTTTCTGTACCTTCGCTCAATTTTGCTGTGTAATTTTGCTCAATCCATTGCCCCCTTTCATTATACGTATAGGAATAATGCATTCGCATAACCCCTTCTTCATAGGATTTATATTCTATTAAGTGACCTCGTTCATCGAAGTTAAAAGTTTCTTGGGCCATCAAATGACCCTTTTCATCGTAATCACTTATTTCGGTGTTATTTCCTTTTGCATCATAAACATACACCATCTTGCCAGTTGACTTATTGTCCCAATCGGAATAGGCTATTCCCATTTTATTGCCTTTTTCATCATAAGAGAAAACCTGCTTTTCGGATGGCTGATCGTTTTCGTAGTAATAAGTTTTTTCAGTTATCTTCCCCTTCGTATCATAAGCAACGGAATAGAATTTGACCTGTTTACTTGGTTTACCTTTGGTTATTTCTGCATTGACTTGGGTGGCTTCAAATAATTTTTCTTTAAAAAATGACACCTCCCCTTTTAGTCCTAGCTCAGAAATAGACTGTGTATAACTATTGGACGAAAAGATAAAAGCAGCCATTAAAAAAATGAATATTCTCATGTCTTCTTTTTTGCTGGTAGCTAATATAGACATTAAAATGCTGATCCAATGACTCTCATTTTTTACAATATTCATCCGACTCATCCACAGGATATTTCTCATCCAGGTCTATGTTATTAAAACTTTTTCTTCCTCCCCACGAAAAAAGTTTTTCGAAAAAAGGCAATAGCCGGCTTGTTTTGATCGCTTCGAGGAAATAAACCTCATGTTCTTTTTCCTTCATTCCCATTTCATAAAGGATATGATCATGTTCACGGATCCCCAATGAATGAAAATAATGTTTCATCCTGAAATATTCACAAACATTTCCACTTTCCAGTCTGCCGGCAAAATAAAAAGGCATGAACCAGCCAATAACATAGCAGCTAGCGGAAATCACCTTGCCGATAATATGAAACCTGAATTCGTAATATTTTGAAACCGGGATCTGATATTGTTGCATGATCTTCAAAACTTCCTGGCGATGGTTCCATTCATCCACTTCAATTTGGTGGATCGCTTTTTTTTCTTCCTTATTTTTAACAGAGCCTGCATGTCCCTGATATGCAAAAGCAGCAGCTTTTTCAGCAGAATAGGCTTTTTGCAAGAGCTTAATTAAATCAGAATGGTTTAATTGCATGGGAATGGAAAGACCTGCATATCAACAAACTTTCAATCAAATATATGGGTTTTATGTTCTTCATATAGATTAATATTCCATAAAATCCTTTTGCCAGGTAAAACCTTCTTTTTTTGCCTTTTCTATATCGTCTTTTTCCACTTTAATGGTAATGGTTCGACCACTTTTTGCCAAGGGATCATCCGATTTCCTTTCGGATAATCCGGTACCATACAATCCCTGAACGTGGATATTTTTATCTAACATTTTTTGCTTGATCTGCTCATCGTCCAGATCCATGGTCCAATCACCTATTAATTCAACTCTAGCCATCCAAATCCAGGGGCGATGAAAATTCATGTCTTCTAATTTGAACTGGTCCTTACGTAGAATGGTAACCTCGATATTCCTACCGGTTAAACATTGGCAACCGGCACAGGTCGTTTCATAAGGTTTTCCACTAAATTTTGAGCTGAAGACCTGAATAGAATCTTTGGCTAGTTCTTTTTCAAGGTTTTTCAATGTTTGTGTTGCGTTATCAAAAGTAACCCAGGAGGGAGGGCATACTGTTTCCTGGTAGATCATCACAATACGATCATTGGTTTGCCCAAAAAGAACCGAAGCGCAAGAACAAAAAAGAATGTACCATGCTTTTCTCAATTTCTTTCGTTTACATACAATACAACCCAAATAATGGAAGGTTCAATGGATCCATTGATTGAATACCTCGCAATAAAGAGGTTTAAAGAATTACTGGACGATGATCCTCTGCGTTACTTGGTTGCCGGAAGCCTCATTAAAAATGGAGGCACTGTAAATGCCGGCAGCCCATTGGGTGCAATTGATTTCGAGTCGGGCCATTCCTGATATGGAAAAGGGGGTTGAATACATGAGTTTCCCTACAGCATCATAGATCACCACTTTGGCATTCACAGGTTCGTTACTGCTCATGTCAATAAAAAATCCTTCATCCGCAGGATTTGGATAAACAGGATGTACCTGGAAATCGGCTATATTTTCATTCTTAATAATTACCGGACCATAATATTTATATTCTCCATCATAATCCACTTGTTTCAATCGGTAGTAGGTAAGCTGATAAGGCCTTTCGTCTAACAATGCATAACTTAGTTGGGTATTTGAATATCCTGCCCCTTTTACGGTTCCTAATATTTCATAATTAATCGCATCAATAGATTTTTCTACAATAAATGCATCACTGTTGATCTCAGTTTCAGTTTCCCAATAGAGGCGGTTCGTTTTCCCCTCATCATATCCATTGAACAAGGAAAGGGCAACCGGCAATGGGGTGGTAACAAAACAATCGAGTGGAGTCATTCTTGATCCTGAACCAACTCCATTGTGGTAAACTGTTAATTGGCTCATCCCAGTAGCATGATTGACCGAAACGATGGTCCCCAGAGATCCGTTACAAGTAAGTTGGTTACCCGCAGAGGAGAAGTTGCCTCCTCCGGAGCAATAGTCGTTCAGCGTAACCGTGCCGGTGCCTGGTACAAAGGTGAAAACTTCTGAAGTGTTGGACCCGTTCAGTGCCCAGGTCATTTTATAAACAGGTGATGAAAAATTCAACCTGATCCAGCCGGTTGAATATTGATGCCACCAGGCAGGGTTGGAGCAATTAAAGGTATTGGCCCCACAGGTATAACTAAAATTCCCTAAAGTAGGGACATTAAAAACGGTGGCTGTAACCGTAACACCTGAACCTGCACTGAAATAAGGGAACATGGCAGGACCAATCAATGTAGCTGTGTTATAATTCGACATATTGCATGCCTGCCCCCATTGAAAAATTGGAATACAAACTATCGATATAATAGTTATGAGTAGACGTGACATAGGGTCCTTGATTTGAAAATTCCTACTTTAAATGTATACAGAGAATTAGGAAATACAAATAATGTTGAATGATTTTTAGCTAAATGGCTGATTATTAACGCCTAATTTCACACTTTTCTTCATGATGTCAATTTAAGACATTATTGATCCGGCGTATCCGTTGCTGTTTTTTTGGATCGACCGAATATAAAATAAACGGGTATACCCAAAGCAACGATCAAGATTCCCCAACGCGTAACATCCCACATATAGATCAAAAGGATCAGGCAGAATGCGGTTGCCAGGATCATATACAGGGCTGGTAGAAAAGGATACCCAAATGCTTTATAAGGCCGCGGGGTATCTGGTCTTTTTCTTCGGAGGATAAAAATCCCTCCAATGGTGAGAATATAAAACAAAATAACCGCCAGCATTACATAACCCAAGAGTTGATTATAAGCCCCTAACAAACAAAGCAAACTTGCCCATATACATTGAAAATTCAACGCCTTTCCAGGAACACCATTTTTGTTCAAGGTTCCCATACCTTTGAAAAACAATTTATCTTTTGCCATGGCATAGTACACCCTGGCGCCTGAAAGTATACAACCATTGTTACAACCAAAAGTGGAGATCATGATCAATACGGCAATAGATATCACGGCCGTTGTACCTCCTATCCTTTCGGCTGCAGTTGCTGCTACCCGGTTATAAGGAGAGGTTTGAATATCACCTAAGGGAAGTACCAGTAAATAAACAAAATTTACGACGATATAAATAAAGGTCACCAAACCTGTTCCGATGGCCAAACTTCTTACCAAAGTTTTGGTGGGATTCACCACCTCGTCGCCAGCAAAACTAATATTATTCCATGCATCGCTGGAGAATAAAGAACCCGTCATCGCCAGACCAATCGCAATAATAATTCCAAAACCTGTTATCATTTGCGGAGCACTTGCTGTCCAGGTTGTCTTATCAACTACCACTTTTTTTGCTTCCCAAATATTGTGGAAATTCGCTTTTACTGCATCCGGATCAATGCCGATAGCCAAGCCCAATACAATTAAAATGAGGATAGCAATGATCTTGGTACTTCCAAAAATATTCTGAATGAGTTTTCCATTTTTAACTCCTCTACCATTGAGCCAGGTAAGCAAAATAATTGAAGCAATGGCGAGCAACTGAACAGATGAAAACTTAAATGAACCTATTTCAAATAATATATTTTTTTCAGAAAACCAGGGAACAAGGATCCCTGTAAATGTTGCAAAAGCAACCGCTACCGCTGCAATCGTTCCGGTTTGGATCACTCCAAAAAGTGTCCATCCATATAAAAAAGAGACCAATGGATTATACGCTTCACGAAGATAAATATATTGCCCACCAGCTTTAGGCATCATGGCGGCCAACTCCGCATAACTGGTGGCACCAATTAGGGTAATCACTCCCGACAGAAGCCATACTACGATTAAATATCCTGGAGATCCTACGGTCCTCGCAATATCAGCACTCACCATAAAAATACCCGAACCGATCATGGTCCCGGCTACGATCATTACCGCATCAAAAAGACGAATTTCACGCTTAAATCCTGTCATGGTCAAAAACTTACAGATACAAATAAAAGAAAATGGGCCATGATTCCTATATTTTTACACCGAATTCACTATTTTGAATAAATTTGTTGAATGCCTGATAAAGCACAAATAGATCAAATCACGGATCAGGATCTTGTAAAGGATCTGAGGTTAGGTGACCAGGATGCTTTTGAATTGTTATACGATAAATATGGCCGGGCCATTTTCGGGCTGTTATGTAAGATAACCAACCATCCTGCATTGGCGGAAGATCTTTTGCATCAATGCTTTGTAAAGGTATGGCAGGATATTTCACTTTTTGATCCTCAGCAACAAAGGTTATTTACATGGATATGCACGATGGCCAGAACCCTTGGTCAAGATAAAATGAGCGTAAAAAACGATTTAGATCAAATCCAAGCAGGTAAAAATTACGTAAAGGAAAGTATAGCTTATGCCCAGGAGAAGAAACCGGAGCAAATTTTCGACCTGGTTTTTATAAAAGGGAAAACCTATGAAGAGTTGGAAAAGGAGATGGGCATAACGAGGGAAGAATTAAAAAGAATCATAAGATCAGAAATAAACCTATTGAGAAAGTAATAAATAGAATGAACAATGTAGTAAAATTTATAGAGTCAGGAATTATCGAGTCCTATGTTTTAGGGCTTGCCTCTCCCGATGAGCAAAAAGAAGTGGAGCTCATGGCCTCTATGCATACGGAGGTGAACGAGGAGATCGAAAATATTTCCAGGTCATTACAAACGGTATCGGCCCATAATGCTCCTCAACCTAATTCTACAGTACGACCTTTAATTATGGCTACGGTTGATTATGTAGAAAGGATCAAGCATGGAGAGGCGCCCAGCGATCCTCCCATCCTGAATGAAAATTCTCAACTTTTAGATTACCAGGAATGGTTGTCAAGACCCGATATGATCCTGCCGGATGACTTCAATGACATCTTTATCAAAATCATTGCTCATACCCCTCAGGCCATATCTGCCATTGTATGGATCGAAGAAGAAACTCCTTATGAAGTGCATGAAGCGGAGTATGAAAAATTCCTAATTGTAGAAGGTACCTGTGATATCATCATCGATGAAAAACCCCATAGCCTGGTTGCAGGAGATTATATGAGCATCCCTTTGCATTCAGGGCATATAGTTAAAGTTACATCTACCATACCTTGTAAAGTGATTTTACAAAGGGTGGCGGCGTAAAAAAAGACGTAAACCCTAAAGATCGTCTTATGTCCTTTTTCTTATCTTTACGCCCTAATCATTTTTACTTATGGCTATTACTACAGACCATATCAAAGAACTTGTAAAGCGCCTGGATGCGTTGAGGGGGTCTCTTTGACATAGATGGCAAATTGATCGAGCTGGAAGAAGAAAACCGGATCCGCGAAAATCCTAAATTCTGGGACAAACCAAAAGAAGCGGAAAAAGTAGAAAGGTCCATTAAACAAAAAGAAAAACTATTGGCTGAATTCAACGCAGTTAGATCTGCCGTGGATGATACCCAGGTCCTCTTTGATTTTTTTAAAGAAGGAGCTGCCGAGGAATCAGAACTTGAATCACAATATAAAATTGCATTCGAAAAACTCGAAGCCCTTGAGTTGAAAAAAATGCTTCGGGGTAAGGAGGATGCATTCAATGCAGTTCTGCAAATTACCGCAGGTGCAGGGGGTACTGAAAGTTGTGATTGGGCATCCATGCTCATGCGTATGTACATTATGTGGGGAGAAAAAAATGGATACAAAATAACAGAAACGGATTTTCAGGAGGGAGATGTAGCCGGTGTAAAATCTGTTACTTTAAATTTTGATGGAGAATATGCGTATGGATATTTAAAGGGAGAAAATGGTGTACATCGGCTGGTAAGGATTTCTCCTTTTGATTCCAATGCCAAACGTCATACTTCTTTTGCATCGGTCTATGTATATCCACTCATCGACGATACCATTGATATAGAAGTGAAAGATTCGGAAATTGAATTCGAGACCTTTCGTTCGGGCGGAGCAGGAGGACAGAATGTAAACAAGGTGGAAACGGCCGTAAGGTTATACCATAAACCCACAGGCATTGTTATTAAAAACCAGGAGAGTCGATCGCAATTGCAGAACAAAGAAAATGCGATGAAATTATTGAAATCGCAATTGTACGAAAACGAAATGCGTAAACGTAACGAAGAGCGTGATGTGGTGGAAGGAAATAAAAAGAAGATCGAATGGGGATCGCAGATCCGCAGTTATGTATTGCATCCGTATAAAATGGTAAAGGATAACCGCACTGATTTTGAGACCAGCGATACCCAAGGAGTATTGGATGGTAATATCGATGGATTTTTGAAATCTTTCTTGATGGAGTATAATTAATGGGGCGGCTGTAAAAAAGTGAAATGTGTCTTGGGGCTTCGTCATGCTGAAACAAGTTCAGGATGACAGCGCTTATCAACAAAAACACATTTCACTTTTTTACACCGGGCTATACGCTAAACTCCTTACCTGCGGTTGAAACCGCAGGCTGCGGGGTATCGCTTCTATCCCTGCCGCAATTTCTTCTTCGAAAAAATTGGTACATTTAATCAATCAAAAACCATCCATGAAAAAATATCTTTTCTTTTTTCTCCTGTCCAGCATACTATTCGCCTGCACAAAACCCAAGCAAAAAGTAGATCTTCTCATCCTGGGTCCCACCATTTATACAATAGACAAAGATTCTTCTACCTATACAGCCATGGCTATTGATAGTGGAAAGATCATTGCGTTGGGAAACGAAGCGAACATTATTAAAAAATATACCAGTGATAGCATTGTAAAACTTCCGGGTAAATTTATTTATCCTGGATTGATAGATGCCCATTCCCATTTTTATGGATTAAGCAGGAGTATGGTAACTGCAGATCTTCGCGGAGCAAAAAGCGAGGAGGAAATGATCCAAAAAGTGGTGGAATTTAATTCTCCCGAAAACCAGGTCAATAGCGAATTAAAACCCCTTTGCATATATGGGAGAGGGTGGGACCAGAACCTCTGGGAATCCAAAGAATTTCCAACCAATGAAAAACTAAACGAGTTATTTCCAGACATCTTGGTTTGCTTAACAAGAATAGATGGACATGCTGCCTTGGTGAACCAGAAGGTGTTGGACGTAGCTGGTATTGATGAAAACACAAAGATCAGCGGAGGCGAATTCGTTAAGAAGAATGGGAAATTAACCGGCGTTCTCATTGACAATGCAGTGGATTTGGTGACCTCTAAGCTGCCCACTCCGGATGATTTTGAAATGAAATTGGCCTTGCAAAAAGCAGAGGAAAAGTGTTTGAGCTATGGACTTACTACCGTTTGTGATGCTGGCCTGGATAAAGAGATCATTGATATATATGATGAAATGCATAAAAATGATCAGCTCAAGATCCGTATTTATGCCATGGCCAATCCAACCCAACCTACACTTGGCTGGTTATTAAAGAACGGACCGTATAAAACGGCTCGCCTGCATGTGCATTCGGTAAAATACTATATGGATGGAGCTATGGGATCAAGAGGAGCCTGCCTATTGGGGGATTATGCAGATCAACCGGGGCATAAAGGTTTTTTATTAAATCCTATTGATAGCTTAAGAGCTTTGGCCATTCGGCTACACGATGCCAAGCTCCAATTGAATGTTCATTGCATTGGAGATTCGGCCAATAGGGTTACACTACAAACAATGGCCGAAGTATTAGGAATGGACACCAATGCCCGTTGGAGAATTGAACATATGCAATTAATATCGGAGGAGGACCTGGGTTACCTTAAGCGCTATAATATTATTCCTTCCATGCAACCAACACATGCTTTATCCGATGGTTCATGGGTGATTGGACGATTGGGATTATGGAGATTGGGATTAGCCTATGCCATTCGAACAGCCATGATACAGTCTGGATTGGTTGCGTTTGGAACCGACTTTCCTGTGGAAGAGGTAAACCCTTTTCGAACCCTTTATGCAGCTGTTGCCAAAGAGAAAGCCAGCGAATTTTCATGGCTGTTTTTTGAAAAAGTAGACCGTTACCAGGCCTTGCAAGCGATGACGATCTGGGCAGCTTATGCCCAATTCGAAGAAAACGAAAAAGGATCTTTGGAACCCGGCAAGCTGGCTGATTTTATAGTGCTTGACCAGGACCTGCTGAGCGTTCATCAGGATAGCCTGGTGGGATTATTGCCCTCCAGGGTTTATATAAATGGCAAGCTTGTTGCAGGTAAAGAAAAGTAGTAAATTTAAACCATGAAAAAATTCTCTTCAGCCCTTGTTTTTTTTCTATTCCTCAACCATTTTACCCATGCGCAATTTGTATATAAATGGGAAAAGAACGGATTTAGTTTTACATCCCCCTTTGAGTTAACAAGACTGGAAACCACCTCCACCGATGAGTTCAATTGGCAAAGTGATGATTATACCGTAGAAATATCAGCTTTTGGAATTGGTTATTACAATACTTATTATGGTGGCCGTGATATCAACAAGGTGGCAAAAGATGTAGCACTCGACCAAAGCTTTTATGATATTGAAGAGGGAGATTCTTTGCCTTTAATAGAAAGTGGATATTATGTATTGGCGAAAACCCCGGGAATGGAAGCCAACGAATATGCTTCGGTAATAGTTATTGTAGGGTTCAGTGATAAAAAAAAGATCTATTTTGAAGCCCGGATCTTTTGTTATAACAATAAATTTAAAAAAGGAATTGAAATAGCCAGGTCCTTTACTTTTGGCAAATAGTTTTACCATATCGCCTAAACGCTCCGCATGGATCATTGCGATCATAGGAGGTATCTGGGCCTTTTTTATACATACCGATAATATTTCCTACTTAAAAGATTCAGGAAGTCCCAAATACGATCGTGGAATGATCCTTACTGCGGATGATGCATCTTATCTCGTTCCTGCAGAAAATTATTTGCGTACTGGAATATGGAAAGATAATTCGCAAGGCATCAGCTCCTATGTACAAAGGCCGCCGGGTATGGGATTCATGCACTTGGTCTTTTATACCATCAGTCCGGAAAATTATCCATTGCTGCATAAAATATTCAATCTCCTGTTGCATGTACTTCAACTATATGTGTTTGGCTTGATTGCCCATATCCTCTTATCAAAAGGAAGAGCGGTTTTCGCCCAGGTATTTTATGCCATTCTCCCATTTTTCTGGGGATATTTGTTTTATTATTTGACTGAATCGGTTACTCCTGCATTGATCGTATTTTTGGTTTTTGGATATGTAAAATACCATCAGCACCCGGCCTCCAAATGGATCATTTTTCAGGCAGCAGTTTCGGGCATTTTATTGTTGATCAGGCCACAATTGATCATTTTTATTTTACCGTTTATATATTTTTTGTGGTCCTATATAAGGGAAAAACATTATAGAAAATGGCCATATTTTTTATTTGCGATTGTACTTGCCTTTGGTGGATTTGTAATGTGGCAGGTAAGGACCGCCACTATCGTAAAAAAATGGACCGGTATGCATCCCATTTATGATGTGACCAATAATACACAGTATAGACCCGTACATAGGTCGTTGGGAGAATTGTACAAAATATGGGAACATGATGGGGAGAAGTTCCATTCACATTTAAGGCTTATTTGGGAGTACTCGCTAGAAGATAGTTCTATGCTAGAGTTCAGCATTCTGAATACCACCATGTCATTCCCTAAAAAGGTGTTTAAATATGCTTCTTATGAGGAGTTCAAGTACATCTTTACCGAATACTATTATGTTGCCAAAGAAATTGAACCCTATTCGAGGAACCGGATACCTGTTCCCGGTGAAAGCCCGAGAGAAAAAGCGTTGAGGCTGAAAATCGACAGCCTTACCCATGCATTAAAAAAGAAGATGTGGATAGAAAGTTATATAACTACACCTATTCATTCCGCCAAGTTTATGTTCACCAAGAGTCATCTTAACTTGTACGTGTTTCAGCATACCTATAGGGGAACTGTTTTTATGGAGATTACCCGATTCGCTACGGTGGGGCTTATTCTCATGCTCACTTTACTTACACTTCTGCAGTTATTTAATAAAAAAAACAAACCGGCTTTTTTATTGGCGTTGGCCACCATGGCCTATCTCTTTTATTTGTTCTTTGTACAAAAGATCAACGAAGAAAGATATGTATTCCCTCTGTTACCCATGTTTGCCTTAATGGGCTATGAAAGACTCTATAGCTGGATCAAACGATTTACCAGGAAATAATTATACTCCAAATTGCCTTAAATGATGATCTAAATGTTTATACATTCCTTTTCCCCATTCCACAGGACTAAACTTTCCCATAATGGGATGAGGATGATCGGTACATATTTTTTCTCCCCCATGATGCATTTCTTCAATGGCGGCGATAAGTCGTTGTTTTTCCAATTCGAAATTTCTTTCATCCACCACATCGCCTCCTTTGATGGTCTTTACATTTTTAGGAAAATTTCTTTCGTTGGAATAAGAGGACCTGAATAACCAACCCAATATACCCATGAATTGGCGGCGAGGTTTGAACTTTCCCATGGCCAACCCCATGGCATTGGCACAATGGGCCAGCATTTGTGCTACCTTCATTTTCCCCCATAAACCGGTGCTCTCCGGGCCCAATTTTTCAAGGCGCTGAAGGATCTCTGTTTTTGCTTCCGGTTCGAAAATGGATTTCATTATTTAAATTTCTATCTCCCCTTTCATATATGTAACTGCATTTCCACTGATCTCTACCCTTTCTCCTAAAAGTTTACATTGTAAATATCCTTTTCTGGCTGAAAGTTGAATGGCGGTTAAACGGTCTTTACCTAGTTTTTCGGCCCAATAAGGAGTTAAGGTAGTATGGGCAGAACCGGTTACAGGGTCTTCAGTGATGCCTGATTGAGGAGCAAAAAAACGAGATACAAAATCCACTTCATTACCGGGAGCTGTAATGATTACTCCACGTCCACCCAGGGCATTGATGGCGCTAAAATCGGGGATCATATCCAATATCTCGGATTCATTTTTAAATACGAACATGAAATCTGTTTTTCCTTTAAAGGCTTCTATGGGTCGACTATTAAAACATTCATCAATGCTATTGGGGATCTCCATTTCTTGAAATACATCTGCAGGAAAGTTCAAGGTGAGGAGATCTTCGTTTTTTTCTACTGTTAATTCTCCGCTTCTGGACGAATAAAATGGGATATGATTTCCTTGGTGGTTTTCGTGATTAAAAAGTACATGGGCGGTGGCTAAAGTAGCATGCCCACATAGATCCACTTCCACTTCAGGGGTGAACCAACGAATGAGGAACTGATTATTTTCTTTTACATAAAAAGCCGTTTCGGCCAGGTTATTTTCCATGGCAATATGTTGCATCAGTTCATCAGAAAGCCATTCATCCAACGGACATACTGCTGCAGGATTTCCTCCGAACACTTTTTCAGTAAAAGCATCTACCTGGTATATTTTTAATTTCATGCTATAAAGATCGAAATACATTACAACTTACGAAAGTATTTTTTGGATATAGTATTGTAGGGACGGACGATTGTCCGTCCTAAAACAGCCATATGATTCTTTTGCCCTGTCCAGGGGTGAAGCAAGTAGCTGACGGTGAAAACCGCTGTATTTTTTTGCCACCAGGGCAGAGCGGAGCGCCAGCGAGCTCTGGCCATGGAGTGCAAAAACAAGCGGTTGAGCCGGCACTACTGTGCAACACCTGGCAGGAAAGGCCCGGCGGGCGGCCCCTTAAAAAACTAAAAATCCCCTGAATCCATTTTGTAATGGGGCTTTAAAAGGTTACTTTTGGCCCCGTCTGAACGCCAGCCCGAAAGAATTTCATTCTGTCGGGGGATAGGCCAGGAAGGACTTCATAAAAAATGATGAGACCGTTATATGGAATGGGTAGTTAAAATAGGCCAGCTCCTCCTGAGCTTGAGCATCTTGGTTTTTTTGCATGAATGGGGCCATTATATTACTGCTCGGATCTTTAAAGTAAGGGTGGAAAAATTTTACCTGTTTTTCGACTTTTTATTTCCCATGCCCAACGTTGCTAAATTTTCCATTTTTAAATTTAAGAGAGGTGATACAGAATGGGGTCTTGGCTGGTTCCCCTTAGGAGGCTATGTAAAAATTGCCGGTATGATAGACGAAAGTGCCGACAAGGAAGCTATGAAGCAACCGCCAAAACCAGATGAATTTAGAAGTAAAAAAGCATGGCAACGGTTGATCATTATTTTAGGTGGTATTACGGTTAACCTCATCTTAGGTGTCCTTATTTTCTGGATGGTAAAATTTATATGGGGCGATAGATATGTCCCCTATAGTGAAGCAACCATCGCTGTATCGGATAGCACCTTACTGGAAGCCGGATTTAAAACAGGAGATAAAATAGTGGATTATAAATGGTGGGGTGATCTGGTGAACAATATTATATTGAACGATGTTAAAAATGTAAGGGTGGAAAGAGCAGGTGATACATTGAACTTTGCCCTTCCTACAGATATTGTAAAAGATATTATTGCAAACCCAAGAGCGGCTTATTTTGAACCAAGGATGCCCTTTGTGGTGGGTGACTTAGAACTTAAATCCATTAACTATTCAAGTGGATTAAAAGTAAAAGACCAAATTGTTCAAATAGATACCATTCCTATTCAATATTTTGATGAAGTGAAGGCGACCCTTGCCGGGTATAAAGGCAAAGTAGTTGAAGCAAAAGTGAAAAGAGAGAACGCCATTGTGGATGTGAAATTAAATGTAAATGACAAGGGATTGATAGAAGTAGCTGCCCTAGGTAATTATAGAGAATTACATAAAATGAACTTGATGCCGGAAGTACATGTTACCTATGGATTTTTTGAGGCATTACCTGCCGGATTCAACGCCGCCGTGAAGACCATTGTAGATTATGTAAAACAGTTCAAGCTCATTTTTACCCCATCCACCGGTGCATATAAACAAGTAGGTGGATTTGGTGGTATGGCAAAAATGTTCCCCGGCGAATGGGATTGGGAGGCCTTCTGGAGAATGACTGCCATCCTTTCACTTGTATTGGCCTTTATGAATTTCCTTCCCATCCCGATGTTGGATGGAGGGTATATGATGTTTATTTTATGGGAAATGATTACCGGCAAACCTCCCGGTGAAAAATTTATGACCATTGCGAATAATATTGGATTTTTTATTGTGATGGCCCTGCTGGTCTATGCCAATGGGAATGATATTTTAAAAGCAATTTTTTAAAGAATGACCTTTGACATTCTCGACATATTAAAAAAATTAGAAGTTAACACAACGGGGGTTAATCCCGGAGTAAGCACCGGAGCCGATCATTGGCAAGGAAGCGGGAATGTATTAGACTCTTTTTCCCCAGTGGACGGTAAACTGATCGCAAAGATAGGTACAGCTGGGAAAAAAGATTATGAAAAGGTAATGTTAGCTGCTACCGAAGCCTTTACTACCTGGCGCATGATGCCTGCTCCTAAGCGAGGAGAGATTGTTAGACAGGTGGGTGATGAGCTCAGAAAATACAAATCGGAATTAGGTGCCCTGGTGAGTTATGAAATGGGGAAAAGCTACCAGGAGGGATTGGGAGAGGTACAGGAGATGATCGATATATGCGACTTTGCCGTAGGGCTGAGCCGCCAGTTATATGGACTCACCCTTCATAGTGAACGACCTTTGCATAGAATGTACGAACAATACCATCCACTGGGAGTAGTGGGCATTATTACTGCCTTTAACTTTCCGGTTGCGGTATGGAGCTGGAATACGGCCCTGGCATGGATCTGTGGGGATGTATGCATTTGGAAACCCAGCGAAAAAACACCTCTTTGTTCCATCGCTTGCCAGGTAATTACAGCCCGTGTTTTTGCAAGGAACAATGTTCCTGAAGGTGTAAGTTGCATCATCAATGGAAATTATGAAGTAGGCGAATGGATGACTACAGATCATCGTGTTCCGCTGATCAGCGCCACCGGAAGTACAAGAATGGGTAAGATTGTGGGCAGCGCAGTTGCACAAAGATTTGGAAAATCATTGTTGGAA
This sequence comes from Flavobacteriales bacterium, assembly GCA_025451235.1. Taxonomy (GTDB): domain Bacteria; phylum Bacteroidota; class Bacteroidia; order CAIKAF01; family CAIKAF01; genus JANWKQ01. The sequence goes on from JANWKT010000017.1 coordinate 222,390, forward strand.
TTAGGAGGAAACAATGCCATTATAGTGAGTGAACATGCCAATATGGACCTGGCCATCCGGGGTGTTCTGTTTGGTGCGGTAGGTACTGCCGGCCAAAGGTGTACCAGTACACGTAGAGTGATCATCCACGAAAAAGTATACGAAGCATTTAAGACCAGCCTGGTAAAAGCCTATGGGCAATTAAAAATTGGGAATCCGTTGGACACCACGAACCTTGTAGGCCCATTGATTGACAAGCAGGCGGTTGAATTATATACCAAAGCCATAGAAAAAGGGAAGAAGGAAGGAGCTCACTTTATAGTAGAAGGAGGAGTATTGGATGGAAAAGGATTGGAAGGAGGCTGTTATGTAAAACCATGTATTGCTGAGGCGAAGAGCGAAATGGAAATTGTTCAACAGGAAACTTTTGCACCTATTCTATACCTCATTAAATATTCAACCATAGAAGAGGCCATGGCTATTCAAAACGGAGTTCCTCAAGGGTTGAGCAGCGCCATTTTTACCAATAACCTGCAAGAATCGGAATATTTTTTATCGCATCAAGGAAGTGATTGCGGAATTGCCAATGTAAATATTGGCACCAGTGGTGCAGAAATTGGTGGGGCCTTCGGAGGAGAAAAAGAAACCGGCGGTGGTCGTGAGTCTGGCTCCGATGCCTGGAAGATCTATATGCGCCGACAAACCAATACCATTAACTGGGGAAGCTCATTGCCCCTGGCACAAGGTATTGAGTTCAATTTATAATCAATATACCATGAGAAAAACTACCTGCATATTTATGGGAACCATAATATGGATGGCTGGATTTTTTATTTCATGTGAAACGAAGACTACAGAGAAAAAATTCTTTGATATTCCCGGCTATTTTAAAGAAGAGATAGAATATATAACGATGCTCCACAGCACAGTAAAAAAAACCTCCATCTACAATGGCAAAAAAACGGAAGAACAGAAAAAGACCATTGACGTGAATTGGAAAAAGGAATGGCAATTCTTTTTGCAGGCAGATATCAATAAGCCCGTATATATAGCCAATATGCAACAACACGATCTGTCGGATTCGATCCAAAAAAGAATATTATATACCAGCAATTCATCCAAAACAACGATACAGCGAGTGGAGTTGGTTTGGGGGTTTTTAAATAAAAATGTTGACATTGTTTCGATCAGTACCCGGAAAAACAACCTCATCTCCAGCTCTGAAATGATGGGCATTTATATAAGAGGGAAGAGATACTTTATTAGTGGTACACAAAGAACAAAATATATAGGATCGAGCACCAGCTTTTCGGTAGAGGGATTTTTTGATCAATAAGCATGGCTGGTATTTATATCCATATCCCATTTTGCAAGCAAGCCTGCCATTATTGTGATTTTCATTTTTCCACTTCTTTAAAACTCAAGGAGCCTCTTTTGCTGGCGTTACACCAGGAGATTGCTTCCAGGAAGGATGAACTCTCAATGGATCCCATCGAAACCATCTACTTTGGTGGGGGCACTCCTTCTATTTTAGAAATAGATGAGATCAAAAAAATACTGGAATTGGTTTATATGCATTACCAGGTGGTGGATGAGGTAGAAATTACCCTGGAATCTAATCCGGATGACCTGAGCCCCAAAAAGATCAAGGGATTAAGGACCTCCATGATCAACCGGTTCAGCATAGGTGTTCAATCTTTTTTTGAGGAGGACCTTCAATACATGAATAGGGTGCATAGCGTTTCTGAAGCTGAACGTTCAGTGAAATCAGTGCAGGATGCTGGTTTTGAAAATATTACCATCGATCTGATCTATGGGACTCCTACCCTTAGCAAAGAGCATTGGGAGGAGAATTTGCGTAAAACGATTAGTTTGGAGGTGCCACATGTATCCTGTTATGCATTAACTGTTGAAGAAAATACACCCCTGGAACATTTGATCAGGCGAAAAAAACTCCCTTTGGTAGAAGATGCTCAGGTAGCCGACCATTTTTTGATGTTGGTTGAACAGCTGATTCCCGTGGGTTTTGAGCAATATGAGATCTCGAATTTTTCCAAGCCAGGATATCGTTCCAGGCATAACACTGCTTATTGGAGTGGGAAAGCATACCTGGGTTTTGGACCAGGGGCGCATTCGTTCAATGGGAAGGATCAAAGAAGATGGAATCTTTCTAATAATGCCTTATATGTACAGAAAACAGCAGCAAAGGAAACTTATTGGGACCAGGAGATACTTACCGAGAAGGACCGGTACAACGAATTTATTATGACCCAGATCAGATTACAAGAAGGTATTTCGCTTGACCTGGTGGAGAGAAAGTTTGGTCAATCGTATAAACAGCATCTGCTAAACGGGTTAGAAGGTTTTTCGAAGGATGCATATACCTTATTGGATAACAAGATGGTGCTCACGATTCAAGGAAAACTTATTTCTGACAGGTTGGCTTCCGATTTATTTTTTTAAAAGGATGTCGGCATTCCTCGTATCTGCAAAGGATACGTTAGCTGTAAACCATAAGCTGTTGTATACCAGGGTCGCTACTCTCTATATTTACCGGAACTGGACTTCCACCATCGTTCATACTCGATAAATGTTATTCAACGTCCTGTATTTTACCTTCACTAAAATTAGGTATTTTTCATAGAGGTAATGATAAAGTAAAAAACAATTCTTTTTTTTGTAGCTGTAAACCACCAACGCTGATAGAATGATTGAGTTAACGGCCGATCAAAATAAGATCATTGACGCTGCTTTTAAGCGGTTCGCCAAGTATGGCCAGGAAAATACAACGATGGCTCAGATTGCAAAAGATCTGGGATATTCACGTACATTTTTATACTATTATTTCCCCGATAAGGAAAGCATTTATAAAGTTGCACTTATCCGAAGAGCAAATAACTACTTCAATTCCATCAATAAGGAAATGAAAAAAAAGCATACCGGAGTAAAGATGCTAGAAAGTTTGATCCGGATCAAAATATCCTGTGCAAAAGATTATTATAGTCTGGGTGTATACACCAACGCTACTTTTTTCAGGATGTTACTCGAAGATCCTGACCTGCGCTTTATTTTTGCGGACGAGCAAAAGATCGTCACCAAAATTATTCAAGCAGGAATAAAAGATGGAACCTTAGAAAAATGTAATGCTACCAAAGCTGCACAAGCAGTGGTGGATGGATTGCATGGATATATGTCAATAGGATTAAGAAAACTAGGTTTCGAGCATAAGCTTACACAAAAGGAGCTGGAAGGATTGTATAAGCGCCAGTTGGAATATGGTTTATTCCTGCTCAACTCGATCAAAAGAAGATAATTCCTTATTTAATATTTTCCTGGTTCAGCATGTCCGTTTGGATCTGAATGGATTCTTTATGGATTTCACTCATCACCCTTCTTACAAAATCAGTATCCAGGTTCAATTTTTCGGCCAGGGCTACACGGGTATCTAAGATCTCATACCATCTTTCTAGCTGGAAGATGGTAATGTTATGGTCTTTTTTATGCTCGCCGATCTCTTCGATCACTTTTAATCTTTTGGCGATGATCTGCAAAAGCTCTTCATCAATGCTATCTATTATCCTGCGGAGTTGCATTAGTCTATCGAGCATTTCAAGATCCGTTGATTCTTGTTGGCGGATCGCCAGTTTCCGAAGAATCTCTCCCAGCTTTTCAGGTGTTACCTGTTGATCAGCATCACTCCAGGCATGTTCAGGATCAGGATGGGTTTCGATCATCAACCCATGCATTCCCAGGTTCATGGCCTTTTGTGCTACTTCCGGCACCCAATCTCGCCGACCGGTTATATGGCTGGGATCGCAAATCACCGGGATATTCGGAATAGAGGTCATTAACTGTATGGGAATTTCCCAACGGGGGGAATTCCGGAAATGAGAACTTTCATAGTTATTGAATCCACGATGGATAGCAGCCAGTTTTTTTATACCCGCCTGATGAACTCTTTCCAAAGCCCCAATCCATAAATTCAGATCAGGATTGATTGGGTTTTTAACCAGCACAGGAATATCCACTCCTTTCAGAGAATCAGCTATTTCCTGGACCGAGAAGGGATTCACCGTGGTACGGGCACCAATCCATAGAATATTTACACCGTATTTCAAAGCGTCTTCCACATGTTCGGTATTGGCTACTTCAACCGTGGTGAGCATGCCCGTTTGTTTTTGTACCTCTTGTAACCACTCCAATGCAGCAATTCCATTCCCTTCAAATGAATTGGGGCGGGTACGGGGTTTCCATACACCGCTTCTAAAGATCCCTACCTGACCTAAGGCAGCAATGGCCTTGGCATCTTCCATTACCTGTTCGGGTGTTTCAGCACTGCAAGGGCCGGCGATCACCGGCAGCCTTCCGGGTATCGGAAACCAGGAGGAAAGCGGAGCGATGTCCAGTTCTATTTTTTTGGGAGACAACCAGGAAAGTTTAAGGAGTAAAGATAAACAAAAAGCCCTACTATCGCAGGGCTTTTTTAATCATCCAGTGGAGCTGGTGGGAATTGAACCCACGTCCAAACACGGAATGGATAAGCTTTCTACACGTTTAGTATTACTTGTGTTTTCGTGAAGAGATAAGGCATAATACTACCAATCTATTCCTTAGTCTTTTATCTTAAGTTGCAATCAAGACACTTGCAACAGCAACCCGATGATCTGATGCCTCAGAGGACCCTATCAGGCAGAGGATCCAAGAAGCAGCACACTACGTAATCAAATTAGATTAGGCAGCAAGTGCATAGTTAGAAGTGTTGCCACTTACAAGTTTGATGTCCGTTTTTAAAGAGGCAGATCCATCATCCCTCTACGTGCTTACCTATTCAATACTCATGCTGTCAAAACCGGTCAGCCCCATATTTTAAAGAACCTTATTTCAATATTCCGTTCTATTACGGATTTAATGATGCAAAGTTACGAATTCCTTTTTAACTATTCTTTCCCTATTCATCCGCCCAACAAACCAACTACTTCAACAAAGGGTCGTTAAGCATGGGCCAAAGATTTTCCAGCGCTCAAATGGGCTGGGTAATAGTGAAGCTTTCTTGCTCTACCTACTGCTTTAAAATGTCTAACATGCGATTGAAAAGCTTCCAGCAGGCTCGGATACTCATGGTATTGCACGTTATACTCTTTGCTCAACCCCTTTACAATTTTGTGGATCTCTACATAGTGAATATGTGATACATTCGGAAATAAATGGTGCTCAATATGAAAATTTAGTCCACCAATGAACCAATATAATAGCTTGCTTTGGGTGCCGAAATTTGCAGTCGTTGACAAATGATGATATAGACCGGATGTGTCTTCTTTCTTTTCATCATTATAAGAGGTATAGAAACTGGTCTCTTCCACAATATGGGCCAAATGCAACACCACCGCCAAAAGCATTCCCTGAAGGCCAAAAACGATCAGGTATCCGATGATGGTTGGAAGAACTCCGGCAAAAAACATGGGGATTACCAGGAAAATAACAACATGGATCATTTTACCTCCCCAAAAAACAATATGGTCGATCGCTTTCATCTTTTTTATTTGGTGATTGGCGATCTTCCCGGTAAAATATTTTACAAAATCCAATACATAATTACTCCAAAGCGCTGCGATACCATATAAAAATATAAAATAGATATGTTGGTACTGGTGCATCCAGTTTCTAGGCTGATTTTCATTCGTACGAATAAAAGGTTTGATATCGATATCCTCATCATGCTCCTCAATATTATTATTGTTATGATGAATAATATTGTGTTTTTGGTTCCACATATAAGAGCTACCACCCATGATGTTCATGGTAAATGCCATGGATTTATTCAACCATTTTTTGTTTGAATAGGTACCATGCGATCCGTCGTGCATTACATTACAACCAATGGCAGTGAGGTTAAAGCCCAGCACAACGGACAATAATAGGTTGATGGACCAATGAAGGTTGGCAAAAACCAATAGCCCATAACATACGGCAAATATGGCAAACAGCACAATGGTTTTCCGGTATAGCTTCCAGTTTCCGGTTTTGCGCAGGTTATTTGTTATGAAATACTTATTTACTTCGGTCCTGATCGCCTGTCCAAATTCAAGATAGTTCGATGGTTTGTTAACTGTGTTCATGTTGTTTCGTTTTGTTAGGACAAAGCTCCGGAGAATGAAAGCTCCAAACAATGAACTTGAGTTAACTAAGGGAAAATGGACATGAACCTGGGTTAAGAAATTTTTTTTACAGAATATCTTTTCTTAAAATCTTAACCCAGGTTCATTGTTTCAGGAATGAGATATGCCTTGCTTTGTGATGAATTAAATACGCATCACCATGAAAGGAACTAAAAAGAAATACTGGAGTTATGGTAACACACACCATTCAACCGCAGAAATTTTCTATCCAAACAACGTGGAGGAATTACAAGAAACAGTTCAATATGCAAAAGATCATAACCGGAAAATAACGGTTGCCGGAAGTTTTCACTCCGTTGATAACCAAAATTCAGGATCTGATATCGTTATATCCTTAAAAGAGATCAATTTTATTCAATTTAATGAAACGGATCATACCATAGAAGTAGGACCTGGAGCCAATTGGGGTAATATATTAAAAGTGGCTTATGCAAATGATTGTGTTCCTTATATTGTTATTACAGGTACGAAACCAACTGCTGCAGGGACCTTATCAGCCAATACCAATTCTCAATTCAGTCCAAGTTGTGGGAAGGAAGGTAAGTATTGTATTGAATTTGATCTATTAACTCCGAAAGGGGAGTTGTTGAATTGCTCAAGAACACAAAATTCAGATATATTTTACGGAGTCATAGGTGGAATGGGGATACTTGGATTTATTACCCGAATTAAGTATCAATTATTCCATGTGGGTTCGCCCTATAAAATTGAATATAACATCAAGCTATACGATGGGGTGGAAGACATTGAATCACGTTTTGATGTAAGGGAATCAAAAGAATATAAAACGGTGGAGGATCTAAAATCTCAGGGATCTCTTTTTTATTTTGATGGGGACCAACCCAAGATATGTATTTTGAACAGGCAATATGAACCTATCAAGAAAAGACAGAAACACAATACCTGGTATGCCTATTATTCATCCTTATCCTTTTTCCTGGTTCGTTTCTTCCCAAAGATCATCCTCAAACATATGGTGAAGGATGAAAAAACCCCTGTAAAAAAGAAGCCCATGCTAAAAAGGATGGACAACGTTTACTATGGGACCTTTTATGCCGACTCTGATTATTTATGGCAAAAATATTTTGGAAAAATATTTTCATTTTTTGGATATAAACCCAAAATATATGAGAATGCTTATTTTATTCCATTGGAGGGAGACAATGTAACCACCTTTAATAAAAGGGCATGTGAACTCCTCCTCAAATATAAATTGCAATTTGGCATGTACGATATTATGTACGTTCCCAAAGACGAACCATTTACCTTATCTGCATCCAGAAACACCGACGGGTTTTATGTTGATATCGCTTTTTTTGACAGGGCCCCTAAAGAATCATTAATGGCATTTTATCAAGAACTGAATGAACTTTGTTTTGAAATGAAGGGGAGGTTAACCCTGGTAAAGCATCTATACATTGAAACTGACATGCTTGAAAAAATGTATAAAGCTGAGATAGAAGAAATGGTTGCCTTGAAAAGAAAAACCGATCCTGAGAATTTAATTGTTTCCAATTTTTTTAAAGAAAAATTTCCAACCTATTTTAGTTAGATGACTTCGTACGGTGATCATCCTGCAATACCAAAGATAATGTTCGGAAAATCAATAACTTGTGTTTTTGTTTGTTCTTTATTTTAAATTCTGTTCTAAAAAAATGTATTTTCATCAGCACTAAACAAAACCTATTAGTTTGGTGCAATGATACAAGAAGCCCTTCAACCGATCAGAGAATATTTTGAAAGAATTGTTGAGTTGAGCGACAAAGATTGGGGAGTATTCTCCTCCAAGCTGGTAAGAAGAGAATTTCCGAAGAAAACCACCTTGCTAAAAACCGGGCAGGTAGAAAATTATCTTTCCTATATTGAAAAAGGGATCACCCGTTTTTATATTCCTAAACTGGATAATGACCTCACCTTTGAATTCGAATTCGAAACCAGTTGGGTAAGTGCTTATGATTCGTTCTTAATGCAAAGCCCTTCGGTATATGATATAGAAACGCTTACGGATACCGTATTGTGGAGCATTAGCTATGATGATTTCCAAATAGCTTATATGGAAACTGATATTGGAAATAAGATTGGGCGCCTTGCCAGCGAACAACTTTTTTTGAGAAAATCAAGGCGAGAATTATCCTTGCTGAATGATACCGCTGAGGAACGTTATCTAAAGCTGATCACTGAGGAGCGTCATTTGATCAAAGAAATTCCCTTAAAATACCTGGCCTCCTATATTGGGGTCACCCCTCAAGCTCTCAGCAGGATCCGGAAAAGAATTACTTAACTTCAGGATCATTCGGTTGTTCGTCTATCCCGAGTATTCTCTAAAATCCTTTTTAAGCATCTCGTTTTCTTGATGCTGATAGTTGAAGTAATTCAGGTTCCCCAAATAACGGATCGAATTTCTTAACCCAGGTTCATGCCATTCATTTCTTTCTTAATCTGGGTTCATTGTTTCCCATTTCGAATCTTTGGAGGTTTGTGTTATAATCATTCAAGATCTACTTAACACATAAAACTAACAGAAATGAAAACAACAAAAGTAATTGTATGCATTGCCACTATGTTCGCTTTCATAGCTTCATTGTGCTCTTGTTCAATCAGCTTTGAGAAAAGAAGATATCGACCCGGTTACCATGTAGATGTTGTTCAGCGCCAACATCGTTCAAAAACGAATAGAATAAATACTGAATCGGTTAAAATAAACGATATGGCACTGGAGAAGATCTCAACTCCATTTAACCTATCGACAGCTGAATATGAACAAGCCGAAGAAAATCCGGTTATCATAAAGAATAAAAAAATAGAACCCAACAGAACAGAACTTGTAAAAACCAAACCTATCCAGGAATATAAACCTACATTCATCCATGCCCATAAAACATCTAAAAAGATCAACAAGGCTTCAGAAACCAAAAAAAGTAAAAGTTTAAGAGATAGAAAAACTGCAGCATGGATATTGGGAGGGATCTCCGTGTTGCTAGCCATCCTTGTTGCTATACTTTTTTCTGTGTACGGATTGGGGTTTTATGGTATCATGTTGATCGTCTATGGGGTGTTAGGGCTTGCTGCGATTCTCTTAGCCATCATCGCTTTAATAGTAAGGTTCGCCGGGATCCGAAAAGAGGAGGGATATGTTCACAAGCCCGTAGGCCGTGGCTTTACTAATGCAGGTTTTTATATTTCTATTATTACCGTATGCCTTGCCGTGTTTGCGTTTATTTTCAGTTTGCTTTTTCCAGGCGGATTCTTTAGCGTCATCCTATGTCTGATAAGTGCTATTATGGCCTGTCTTTCATTTGGGATGGGATTCAAGTCGCTTAAAGATGATAAAAGCATCAAGACTAAATTGACGATTATTTTTGGCTTTATTGCTTTGTTACTGGCCATTATAAGTATTATACTAATTATAGTCTGATAAGTTTTACAACAACCGATCATAACATGTAACCTTAAAAACAAATCAAATGAAAACAACACTTTACATTCTTATCTGCATTTTTATTACTTCTTTGTTTTCGTGCTCCATTAGTTTCGAAAAAAGAAGATATAGGCCCGGCTATCATATTGATGTGACCCAGCATCCTCAGCGTCTAAGAACGCATAAACGAAACAGTGAAACGGTTAAAATTGATCCTTTTGATCAGAGACCTGTACTCATTTCCTCAAAGTCTGGAAGTATAGAATTAGGGACCATTAAAAAAGTGCCTTCTATAACAGAAGGCAACAAATTGATAAATGATCATAGCTCATTGGTTAAAACAGAAAATATCAATATTAAAAAAACGACATTGATATTTAAGGACCTGACCTCAAAAAAAATGAGCAGGGCATCCGAAACCAAACAATCCAATAGCCTAAAAGGAAGAAAAATTGCCGCATGGATACTGGGGGGACTTGCTATTGCTCTTTTCCTTCTTTTTATCATATTTGCCATTGTCTGGACAAACGCTGGCGGATTTTTAGTCGGCTTAGCATTGCCTTCGGCTTTTTTATTTTTTGCTGTTCCCGCAATTATTCTGGCTATTATAGCTTTATGTGTAAGATTTATAGGGGTGTATAAGGAGAAGGATTAAAAGTCGGGTAGGGGCGGCCATTCCATATTCAGGAAGGAAGGATAAGAGAGCTTCAATAACAATGGCCCACCGGCCCTTCCTCATGGTTAATACTGATATTTCTGCGTTCTTAACCCAGGTTCATTGATTTCTGCAGATTATTTATAAAACTTTGCTCAAAATTAATGCGAAGAGTAAAAAATCATTGATAGGGTACAAGTGATGATATATAACAATCTCGAAATAGTAAAGGATATCATTATAAAATTTTACTAACTTCGTTACTGAATTTAACAATGAAAAAACCACTACTCTCTTTATTTTTTATTGCCTTTTGTTTTTCGGCATATACCCAGATCATCCGGGGTAAGGTGACCGATGCATCTAACAATGAGGGAGCTTATTCCATCGCCATTATGGAAAAAGGTACTACCAATGGAGTGCTTTCTGACTTTGACGGAAAATTTCAGATCAAACTTACCAAAGGATTTCCGGATACATTGGTTGTTTCGGGTTTAGGATTTATCCCGCAAGAAGTGGTTGTGCAAAATCAACAGGAAGATGTAGCCATAAAAATGGAAGTGAATCAGGTTACCTTAAAGGAAAAGACGATCACCGACACCCGACTCACTGACAAGCAAAAGGAATCTCCTCTTACGGTTGAATCAATGGATGCGATTGCCATTAAACAAACGGCTTCGGTTACCTTTTATGAAGGATTGGGAAACCTGAAAGGAGTGGATCTTACTTCTGCATCCATTGGATTCAAAGTAATCAATACTCGAGGATTTAATAGTACTTCACCTGTAAGATCCTTACAGATTATCGATGGAGTTGACAACGCTTCACCAGGATTAAATTTTTCACTTGGGAATTTCTTAGGTGCCTCTGAATTGGATATCCAAAAGGTGGAGTTGGTTCAAGGTGCCAGCGGTGCCTATTTTGGTCCCAGTGCATTTAACGGGGTTATTTCCATGACCACCAAAAGCCCGTTTGATTATCAAGGGATCACAGCATCCGTAAAATATGGAGAGCGGAATTTATTTGAAGGAGCTCTGCGGTATGCCCAAAAATTTAAGGATAAAAAAGGCTTCGATAGGTTTGCCTACAAGGTGAATTTATATTATCTCAGGGCCGATGATTGGCGTGCTACCAATTATGCGCCTTCCACCGATTCTGAAGTAGATGAATCGAATCCGGGAGGTTATGATGCTGTGAATCGTTATGGTGATGAAGCTTTGGCGGGAGGAGCTGACTTTTATTCAGACTCATCACAAAGAAAATTTTATCCAGGGCTGGGTTATTTTTATAGAGATGGATATAAAGAAGAAGACCTGGTGGATTACAATACTCAAAATGTAAAGGCAAATATTGCTTTACATTATAAAACCAGGAAAGGAGTAGAAATGCTGGCTACTTCTAATTTTGGATACGGAACCACAGTTTATCAGGGTGACAACAGGTATAGTTTAAAGGATATTTTATTTTTTCAGAACAAATTTGAGATCCGGCAAAAAGATAAATTCTTTGTAAGGTTTTATGCTACGAATGAAGATGCAGGAAATTCTTATGATGCCGTGGTAACTGCTTTCTTATTGCAGAACAATAACAAACCGTCGGGACCACCTTTTTCAGGAATAGGACCTTCCTGGAACAATGATTATTCTACCTGGTTCCAGAATAATATTGCCAACGTAAACAATGGTCAGCTATTCGATGTTTGTTATCCTTTATATGGAGATAGCTTTCCTGTAAATGGACCTAATTATAATTGGGGTTTAGCAGATTCCTTGCTCAACCTATTATATGATTCATTAGTAGTATGGCATCAGCAAGCCCGGGACTATGCCAATTACCAGCAATTGTTGGGGGGGCAATTTCCTTATTTTCAACCAGGAACGTATCAATTTGATACAGCGTTTGCCGGAATCACCAGCCGACCTTTAGGTCAGGGGGGTAGCAAAATATTCGATCGTTCGGCGTTATACCACCTGCACGGAGAATATAAATGGAGATTTAAAGCAGCCGACGAGAAAAAATCGGGCAAGGATTGGTATAAGTTTACCCAGGGATTGTCGACCATTGATTGGACAGTTGGAGCAAACGTGAGGATCTATGCACCCGATACAAAAGGCACCATTTTTATTGATACCGGAGATGTACGAATTACCAATTGGGAGTTTGGCGTTTATTTCGGATTGGAAAAGCGATGGGAGAAAATTAAACTCAATGCTACCCTTCGAATGGATAAGAACCAGAATTTTCCTTTCTTATTTTCTCCGGCGGTTTCGATAGTATATCTTCCACATAAAAATCATATACTTCGCTTTTCTCTTGCTTCGGCCATCAGAAATCCAACTTTAGCCGATCAATATTTAAATTATAATGTAGGCCGGGCTATCCTGTTAGGAAATATCAATGGATATGACTCATTGATAACGGTTGAATCATTTTACAATTATTTAGACAGCGTTGGAATTTTTTCGGCACTTAGGTATTTTAATGTGGATCCGGTAAAACCTGAACAAGTAAAAACATTTGAGATAGGATACAGAGGAACCTTTTGGAAGAGATGGTATATAGATGCCTCTTATTACGTGAGTTTATACCAGGATTTTATAGGCTATAAAGTGGGGATATCCGCTACCTTCGATCAGACCTTTGGTTTTCCTTCACCCGATACAAAAGCCTATAGGGTAGCTACTAATTCACCCGATTTAATTCTCACCCAAGGGTTCTCGATACAATCCTCCGTTTATTTTGGGAAGTATTTTTCTTTTAATGGAAATTATACCTGGAATGAATTGAATAGTTTAGGATCGACCGACCCCATTATTCCTGCATTTAATACCCCAGAGCATAAATTCAATGTTGGAATTGATGGCCGGGATATTCAAATGAAGTTGGGGAAATTAAAGATCAACAACTGGGGATTCAACATTAATTTTAAATGGATCGATGGATTCCAGTATACCGGCTCTCCTCAGTTTACGGGTATGGTTCCTTCTTATTATATGTTAGATGCTCAATTGAATTATACTTTAAAAAAGGCACATCTTACTTTCAAGGTGGGAGCACAGAATATTACAAATAATATGACTTTCCAGGTATACGGTGGGCCAAGAATAGGACGACTTGTTTATTTTAGTTTATTATTCGATTGGAACTTTTTCAAGAAAAAATAATCATTCAAATTTTAATCAACAACACAATCAAATTCACTTTTTATGAAAAAACAATTATTCATCTTTATTGTAAGCTTAACTGCCATGGTTTCCATCCATGCACAAGTAAGGTATCTCGATGATATTTTTACTGTTGGGCAGATCCAGAAAACAACGGATGTGGTTTATGGACAAAATTTTTACTTCAATGCCTATCCACCTGCCCCCGCAGGTACCTCACCAAGCAATCCACAAATGGCGGACCTGCAAATGGATGTATATACACCTCCGGGGTCAGATACCGCCCAAATGAGACCTTTGGTATTGATATTCCATACCGGTATCTTTCTTCCCAGGTACATTAATTTTGTTCCTACCGGAAGAAAAGATGATAGTACTGTGGTGGAATTGGCGAACAGGTTTACCCAAAAAGGGTATGTGGTGGCAGCTCCCAATTATCGATTAGGGTGGAATCCATTTGCCGGCACACAGGTGGAGAGAACCGCTGAGATTCTCAATGCCGTTTACCGGGCTATTCATGATGCACAAACTGCAGTTCGTTTTTTCAAAAAAGATGCAGCTACCACCAATCTTTATAAGATTGACCCAAATAGGATCATTCTGATTGGCCAGGGCTCGGGAGGGTTTGTTACACTGGCCTATAATTTTTTAACCGATCAATCAGAACTTAATTTGCCCAAATTTTTGGATGGACTGGGAAATTCGGTCATTGATCCGAGTCTGGTAGGCTATGTGGATGGTATTGGTGGGACCTATAACAACTATAATCACGCTGGCTACTCTAATCAGGTGCATATGGTTTCCGGTTTAGGTGGGGCCATTGGCGACATTAGCTGGATGAATAATTATTGGCCTGCAGTTCCGGTAGCTTGCATGCATTGTAGAAAAGATCTGTTTACATCCATTGATAGTGGAAATGTAACAGTGCCAGGGACAGGACAGGTGGTGGTTTTTGTTCATGGCTCCAGAACAGTGGTTAAAAAAGCCGTACAACAAGGTTTGAACGATGTATGGGTAAACAATGTATTCACAGATCCATATTCCCTAAGGGCTTATGCCTTAAATCCTGCTGCTACCTCTGAAGGATTATTTCAATTTGAAATTCCTGATATCCCGAATTCAAGCAACCAGGAAGCTGATCCATGGGAATGGTGGGATTCTACTTTAACTACCCAGCAAGCAATAGCCGAAGGCGCCACCTTTGCCTTGCAGGTTCACCAAAATGGAATATCCGGAAACCCGAATATGAGTGCTGCCAAAGGAAGGGCTTATTGTGATACCATCGTAGGATTTCTTACTCCCAGAATGTATTTGGTAGTGACCAATCCAACCATTTCTATTGAACAAAATGCGGATATTGATTATGAGGTTTATCCGAACCCATCCACCGAAAGTTTGATCATCAACGTTTCAGGCGGATTGATCATTGAAAACATTTCGGTGGTTGATATGAATGGAAAAACATTGGCGGATTTTAGAAGCATCAATAGCAGTTCGTATGTACTTCACCGATATGGAATGAGTGCAGGTGTTTATTTTCTGGATGTAAAAACCAGCAATGGAAATTTCACGCATAAGATCATTTTGGATTAAGATCTACAGGATTTTTATTACTTAATAATAAATGGCAAAGCCCCGAAAGGGGCTTTTTTTATTGGGATACCTCCTTTATAACGGAACATAAACGCATGAACCTGGGTTAAGAAAACATGCTTTCTTAACCCAAGTTCATGTCCTTTTTCTCTTAGTTAACTCAGGTTCATTGTTTCAGCCTGCAAATGGGGCGAACATTGTATTGTAAATAATACAACAAGCATCCATTCAAATGAAAACAATTATATTCTTACTGATATTGTCCATCATACTCACTGCATGCTCAAAAAAAGAGACCTATATCATCGTTGAATCCAATAAAGGCACTTCTACCATGAGCAGGTTGGATAGCACGGAGGAATATGTACTGGGGAAAACTAGCAGCAACATGGCTCAAAAGACTGTTAGCCCAGCCGTTGGGCGTACCTATGACTTTCCATAAGGCATTTATGCAACCGGTTAAATGGAAATTTTAAAATAATCCTTATATTTATTTCCATATTCAACCAAGTATAGATCTATGAAAAAACTTTACTTCTGTTTTATTTTATTCCTGGCTCCCATATCCGGAAAATTATTTTCTCAAACAGGATCCACTTTTAATTTTACCAATACCGGAACCAGCAGCGCTATGGACAGTGCCATTGACTATAGCGGACAAATATGGGGGCAATATCTTAATTCCACCGTGCCGATCAAAGTAAATGTTTACTATGCGTTTTTGGGAGTAGGGACTACATTGGCGGTAACCATGCCGAACGGTGAAAGGGATTTTCCAACAGCCCCTCTTGATTCTGTTTGGTATCCGAGTTGTTTGGCGAATTCGATGGAGGGATCTGAATTGAATCCGGGGGAAGCGGATATGGATATTTTCGTGAACAATACCGTGAACTGGTATTTTGGATTGGATGCTGTATGTCCTGCTGGTAAATATGATTTTGTAACGGTTTTCTTACATGAAATAGGTCACGGGCTGGGATTTTTATCATTGGCCAAATTGCAGGATACCATTGGTTCCTTTGGTCATATCACCACTGCTGATATTTCGCCTTTGATCACCAGCTTTCCTTTTCCTGATCTACAGGGGAAATATTCTATTTTCTCCTCCTATATGGAAAACGGATCAGGTCAACAACTCGACGATACGTTGATATTCCCGAATCCTTCCGTAGTATTGGGTGATGAGTTTGTAAGCAATGACCTGTTTTTTAATGCCCCACTTTCTTTTGCACAGAACGGAGGAGCGCCGGTGCGGATCTATGCACCTACCGTATATGCTCCCGGATCCAGCATGGAACATTTAAACGAATCTACCTTTCCACCCAGCAATCCCAATACCCTTATGACCCCATTTTCGGGCATGTCGGAAGAGCACCATACCCCCGGACCGCTTACCATTGCTATCCTGGAAGATATTGGATGGAACGTAAACCATGACATAGGATTTGAGAATATACTATCCGATTTACGCATGGAGATATTTCCTAATCCCGTTCAAGCGGAGGCTTTTATAAGACTCGATCAATCTGTACAGGATGAAAAAATGGAGATCATGGATATGATGGGGAAAGTGGTGTATGTCCGGACTATTTCAGTGGAGCAGGGAGCTTATTATTCAATAGATCTATCTGCACTTACAGGAGGGATCTATACCGTAAGAATAAAAGACGGCTTGTTTAAGCTGATCAAAAACTAGTCAACCATCACTTCCGGTTGCCCGTTTGGTCTAGTCATACATAGGCCGATCGTAAAAATATTCGATGCTGATTGTATTATCGGAATCATCAAAATTGATACAAATATATGGAGCCTGATCATGATTGAACAGCTCCGTATGGGTAAAGGTGTTGTTGACAATCACCGCAATTTCATGATTGCCTGAAGTTAAAGTGGTGGAATCCACATCGGCCAACCCTAAAACATGATTGGTGCTCACTAGATTATTATAAACCTCATTGCCATCAAATTTTACTTGCACCTGATCATTCGAAAAGCTGGATTGGATATGCAGATATACTCTTTCATCTTCATTGATTGTGCCGTTCTGGCAAGAGGTTGCCATGAGAACCAAGAGCGCAAATATTGTATAAAATCGAATATGTTTCATAGATCTGATCTATTTTATAAAGTGAACGATTGTATCCCACAAAGACCCTACAATCATGTAATAGACAAATAAAACATGGAATAGCTGCATAAGGCGCCTGGAAGACTGCCAGCTATGCTGCCAGGCCCGACTGTAAGTTCGAGTACACCGGCAAAAAGCCGGTGGTATCGAGAACAAGGAGGGCGGGACTATAGAAGGGGCCGGCGGCGGCTTAGTGCAGGCTGGCGAACACCAGAGAGCCTTGGCTGCACTTGGCCGGGGGGATTCCCAAGTCATAAGTCTGATGAATAATATCTATATTTAAAAAATATTTATCCTTGTGAATGAAAGAGCCCTTTAATCAGGAAAATTTTTTACAGGTTTTCGCCGATCAGTTTGAAGAGAGTGTACGAAAATTCATTTCGCTCAAATCTGCATTTAAGCAAATACAAGGTTGGTCATCGTTGCAAGCATTGATCGTTACGGTTGCCATGCATGATGAATGGGGGGTTAGTTTTTCGGATGAAGATTTCAGGAATTCGCAAACGGTAAATGACCTTTTTGAAATTACCAAAACTAAACTAGGTTTATAGTGGCTGTTTTTTCCATTCAACATATCAGCATACAAGGCGTTTCGGCAACGGTTCCATCAGTTTCCGAGAACAATTGCGATTTGCAGAATTTGAATGAACAGGAGAAAAAAAACCTCATCACCACCACTGGAATTGAAAAGAGAAGAATTGCCAACGAAAAAACCACCGCTTCTGACCTTTGCATCGATTCGGCCAAAAACCTCATGCAGGAATTGAGTTGGACTCCAGCTGAAGTGGACATCCTTATATTTGTTACCCAAACGCCTGATCATACGATTCCGGGCAGTAGCATGTATATTCAGCATCAATTAGGCATTCCGTCTACTTGTTTGGCCATTGATATTAACCAGGGATGTGCCGGATATATATATGGACTCTCTGTGATCTCTTCCATGATGAGTTCGGGTAAATTAAAAAAAGGTCTTTTATTGGTGGGTGATACCATTACAAAAACGATTCACAAAAACGACCAAAGCCTGATCCCTGTTTTTTCGGATGCAGGTTCATGCACAGCATTAACGTTGAAGGAAGACGCGACTCCTATGCATTACAACCTTCAAACGGATGGATCAGGTTACGATAAGATCATTGTACAAAAAGGAGGGGCCCGCAAACCCGCTGGAGATCATACAGAGGAAGGTTGTTTTTTATACATGAACGGACAGGATATATTTAATTTCGGGTTAAAGGAAGTGACGGTCAATGTTCAAACCCTTTTAAATGAATATTCGATAAAAAAAGAGGAAATTGATTATTTTGTGATGCACCAGGCCAATTTTTTATTGAATGAGACCATTCGCAAAAAGGTGGGGATAGAATCCGGTAAGACTTTGTATTCACTGAAAGAATATGGAAATACAAGCTGTGCCTCTGTACCGGTTACCCTGGCTGTGAATGGTGAGGTGTTAGAAGCAGCAAGACGGTCGAAGGTCTTATTAGCAGGATTTGGGGTAGGTTTGTCGTGGGGATCGGTTCTGGTTGACCTGAAAGATTGTAAATTTGTGAAACTACATGAATACAGCAGATAATCACATAAAATCTCTTTCCATTGTAATTCCAGTGTATAACAGCACCGACACCTTGGATGAACTGGTAGGTGCCCTTCTTGAATCGATCGATAAAAACAAATATTCGTTAGAAATTATTTTTGTAGATGATCACGGAAAAAAAGAATCGTGGGAAAAACTTTCTGAGATAAAAAATAAATATCCCGATCTGGTCAAGATCATTCGTTTATCAAAAAATTTCGGGCAGAACAATGCTACTTTATGTGGGATTGATCATTCAACAGGAGATGCAGTGATTACCATTGACGATGATATGGATTTTCATCCCAGGGATATCAGTTTATTGATCGAAAAAGCAGAAGCAAATTCCTCTGATGTAGTATATGGCGTTTTTAAAAAATCGTCAGGATTTTCGTTGAGATCTCTGGGTCGCCGTGTATTGTTCTTTGTGCTCAACAAGTTTGAGAATGGAGCCAATATAGGTTCTTCCTTCCGATTGATCAGGAGAAGTATTGTAGAAAAAATCAACTACCATAACCAGGACCATCTTTTCATTAACCAGATCATTTCCTGGTACACCAGTGATGTGGATTATCTGCAGGTAGGGCGCCAAAACCGTAAGGATGGAAAATCTGGTTATTCATTCGGGAAATTGGTGGCTATTGGCTTTAAACTCATGTTTTATTATACAAGTTTGCCGCTAAAACTCATTATTTATTTTTCATTTCTTACGGCGATCATCAGTTTTATATTTGCTGTTTATTATTTTATCAAGAAAATAACTGTGGGTACATTGGCCGGTTATTCATCTATGATCATTTCTATTTTTGTGGCTACCAGTGTAATCATGATAGGAATAGGTGTAATGGCTATTTTTGTGAACCGCATCTATAATTCCAGGATCAAGCGACCCAACTATTCGATCAAAAAAATCAAGTAATGATCATTGAATGTGAAAACCTGAAGTTACAGCTCATTACAGAAGCCGACCTGGAACAGGTAAGGGAATGGAGGAATGCCTTACATGTTAACCAACAAATGGAATACAGGGAAATGATCCAACCGGAGGATCAGCGCCAATGGTTTTCATCATTGGATAAAAGAAAGAATTTTTATTTTAAAATATTGATCTCCGGCGAAGCGATAGGGGTGATCCATTTAAAGAACATTGATTGGGAGTCCGGATCAGCAGAAGCGGGAATATTCGTGGGAAAGGAGGACCATATAGGGACTCTGGCTCCTATTCTTTCGGTTTTTGTGATGATGAAAGTAGCTTTTGATGGATTTCAACTCAAAGAACTATATGCGAAGATCTCGAAGAAAAACCACAATGCATTAAAATTTAACCAGGAATTGGGCTATCAGTTGTATGCTCCGGCCGGCGAGGGCTTCGATCGCTTTATTTGTACCAAAGAAAGTTTTCATTCTCCCTTGGATTCTGTATCCAAGATCCATCAATTGATCAATCGGAATGCCTCCATTAAATTCTATATAGGCAAAGAACTAGAATGGTTGCTGCCTCGATTACAGGTAGAAGGAACTCCTTTCCAGTTTTACTTGTTGTAGTTGCTCCTTGGGATTCATTTGTTTTTTCCCGAACCATCTTCTCCATTCCAGTTTCCACGTTCTATCCATTAAAGTCGGTAAAAGTACGACCCCGCTGGGGTCGGTTTCATAAGTGTAATACTTTTGTTACCGATCTGTGACCTCTCTGAGGTCAGACTTGTTTGTAGTCTCATCTCCTGACTCCAGAGGAGTCATAGATAGGTAACCGCAAAGATAGTTTTATCAATATTCGACCCCAGCGGGGTCGTACTTTATTTCCCCCCGAACCACTTTCTCCATTCCAGTTTCAATGCCAACTTAATAGGGATACATGGGTGCAGTCCCCACCGGATGATCCGGATGGGTAAAAGAAGATTTGAAAAAGGAAGATTTTTACTTTTTAAATAAGGGTCTAATTTTTTGATGGCTTTTCTGAATTCTCCCCGATTATAATTAAAATATTCTTTGGGTGCTCTGTTTTTAAAGATCTCCATTCCTATATGGAAAGTATAGTCACCACTTTTTACCAGTTTAAATTTGTTAGAGAGGTGAAACAGGTTTTGTGAAAAGGTAATTTCAATAAAAGGGACCCCAATACAAATATTTTCAAGAACCATTTTTTCAAACAGACTTCTATGAAAAACAAAACAATCGAATCCGGGATGCGGTTTTCCCGCTTGCTGAAAGATCTTATCCAGGTCTTCGATTTGGGTATATAAAGGCGCAATTCTTTTCCGGTTAATAATGATGGCATCATGTCCTTCGTTCAGCAGTTCGTTCAGCTTTAAATAAAAATCGGGATATAAACTGATATCTATGTTGGAATATAAAATGAACTCCGCATCTGATTCGTGAAATGCTTTAGCGAGTATATCGGCAATCAACGGAAGTTTTATTTTTTGGTGGAAGTCCTGTTGGTCCAGCACCGATCTTTTCAGAAAGGAAGTTTTTTTGATAAAGGGTGGAACTATTTTTTCATCTTCTTCAAAACAGGCGGCCAGTACCTCAATATCGATGAATCCTTCGGCCTTTTCTTTGGCCCTGCGGATGGTTTCGAAGGTAATGGGTTGAGCATAGGCCAGGTCGGATGTTGACGGAGCCATAAAGGGATTGATAATATGAACAACCTTGTGTTTCAAATGTTTTTGGTATTTATTATTTCAGTACTGCTATATTTATGGTTTAGATTCTCATGAAAGTGGAGGCATTGCCTAAAATATCCATTGTTACGATCAGTTATAACCAGGGGAAATATCTCGAGGAGACCATCCTGTCTGTTTTGAATCAAAATTATCCAAATTTAGAATATATCATCATAGATGGCGGAAGTAAGGACAATAGTGTAGAGATCATACAGAAATATGCCGATCAACTTACCTATTGGGTAAGTGAACCTGATAACGGCCAATACCATGCCGTTGAAAAGGGTCTGAACATGTGTACTGGTGATATCATGGCCTGGATCAACTCCGATGATAAGTACGTACCCGGTGCCTTTAAATCGGTGGCTGATCTCTTCAGGGCTTATCCGAATGTAAATTGGATCAGGGGGCTTCCGTTGGAATGTTCTGAGAAAGGGGTTATTTTTAATCGAATTGCCCATCCCTGGGCCCGTTGGTCAAAATACAGGTACCTTACCTTTGATTTTCAATTCATCCAGCAGGAATCTACATTTTGGAAGAAGAAAGTATGGGATGAGGCGGGTCGTTGCATGGACCATAGCATACAATATGCAGGTGATATGGAATTATGGGCCCGGTTTTTCAAAAAGGAAAAATTATATACCGTCATGACCCATTTGGCCGTATTCAGGCATAGAGGTAGGAACCAGATATCAAAAGCCCATTTGGTGGATTATTTATTGGAATGTATCAGCGTAATAAAAAGAGAAAGGAAGAGGTTATCTTTTTTCGAAAAATTAAAAGTACTTTTCTTATATCCGGTCCGTATTTTCTGGGGACCTTTTTTCTTTTTTAACGTTCCAGTTTTAAAATGGATCTATCCGCTGTTTTTTTCAATCCCGCCGGCCATTGGTCATGGATTAAAGAAAAGTGGTTATCGCAAATCTTCCAATCAGATCCGGCTCCCTCCTTTTATATTGGGGAAATGGGTGATCCAGAAAAAACCGATACGGCTGAAACCAAAACAAGGATAAGATTTATCCAGTGATCTTGTTTGTCTTATTTTTCATCCGGCGGAAGAGCAGAATAAAGTAATAAACAGGATTCAATAAGAAGATCAAGGCAGGTACAGCAATGGCTGGAATAATGATGTTTAAGCAAATAAAAATGCCTATGTTCACCAGTAGTAACAAGAGGCCATATACTTTAGCCACCTTTTGGTTGACCAGTATAAGAAAAGCGCAGGTTTCAATCAATAGAACCACAGCCAGCAGGACGGATAATACTTCCGGATTTTTCGCAAAAAAATCAGTCATATACGTTTTATCTGAGAGCCAATCGATCCTTCCAGTGGTATAATACCTGGCAAATGCTTCTTTTTTTATTTGAAGTAAAAGATAGGGAGCATCAGATATCCATCCAAGCCCGGACGTAATTAATTTGGAAATACCCGACAACGTATAAACTGCGGCAATGACCTGGAAGGAAAATTGTAACCTGTACTTGTTTTTATCCTGCATAAAAATGTATGCCACGGCTTGAACAAAGAATAAAATAGTAAAAAGAGCGGATCGAAAATGCTGACCATTGGCCTCTTCGTAGGAAAAAATGATCAGCGAAAGAACAAAAAGAAGGGTGCAAGTTGTTTTCATGGACACTTCGAAAATATAGAGTACCGCAAAAAACAGGCAGCTAAAAGCGATCACAAGTTTTATCGGATATAAGGAAATATACTGGCATGGGAGCCATCGGCACAACCCTTCCTGTACAAATGGATTGGAAAAGGCAAAAAGACTAAATAGCCCCATATAAAGCCAGATACAAACATAGGAGACTTTGATGCATCTCCATGCCAATGTTTCATCGGGTTTTAAGCGGATGAAGGATTTAAAATGCCTGATATGCGATAACCTCATCTTTTTCTACCAGCGAATTCTTTTCATTGAAATAAATATTTTTTCTTACCAGAAATATGGTATCATTTGGCGGTGGTGGAACTATTATTTCCTGCAACATAAAATCCAGCACATTTCTTCCAGCCAGTTTCAATCCAAAAGGATCTTCTTTGCCTGATCCATAACTAATATGATGTATGTCACAATAGGAATAAAATCGATGCGCCAGCAATCCTGTTTTGATAGAGGATGAAAAGTTTTTTTGGGTGAAGAGAATGTTCTGATGGTTGTCTTTGGCATAAAACACATACGACCAGTTGGGCAGGGAATCATACATAGGGACTCTTGAAAAGGGATGAATTTCACCAATTTTGAGTGAAAGCAGGATGTATACAACAAAGAATATAACATTTTTAAACTTACTATCGATCTTCGACAGAAAAGGCGAACTGGTTTTTTTGCCCAGGAGATATCTGAAAAGGCAAAGGTAGACCAGGACCATTACATAGGTATGCCATTTGACAAAGGAAAGTCCTACATTAATAAACCAGTATAATTCCCAACAGAAATAAGCGATGCAAACCACCACTACTGCATACAGAAATAATTTCCTGATGATGGGCGATTTGTATAAAAACTTGTTGAAAGGCATACCTGTTTCTTATTGAACTTTTTCTATGATCTTGTTCCAAACTTTCCAGCTGGTATCTCCCCAATGGTGATAAATATGTGCAAATTCGGGACTTTTCCAGGTCACTCCATCCAATGTAATAGCTCCGTCGTTGGAGATATCCACCTGCGCATTATAATAATCCAGGATCATGTTCCATTGGTTATCCAACGTGGGTTGTTTTTCCAACCCTAATTTCCATATGGTGGCCACTAAAGTTCCCTGATCCCGTGTTTTCCATTCAGGATCTTTAAATATTTCCATGGTAAATTGGTGCCAGGTTTCCATAAACTCATGCGATTCGTTGGAAAAAATAAAAACCCCTCCATTCCAATGTTGAAAGTTGGGATGAGCAACGTTGATCCCCCATTTTTTATAAATAAGTTCCACCAGGTGACTGCACTCTTTTCTATATATATTTCTTCCATCCTTTAAACAAAGGGCCCCTTGAAGGAATTTCCATTTCAGGGATGTTTTGGAAGCGATCTCTTTCATGGTTATATGACTCATTATAACGGTACCGTCTTGGTCGATCCAATGCTTCTTTCTTTTATCCAACCTAAAACTTTCTGAAATATGGAAATAGGGCCAGCTTAAAAAATATTTCAGATAAAAACTCATTAACGATTTTTTTTTGGTCTCAATTAAGTTGGACAGTTTTTTTCTTTTGGAAATAATATCTTCATTGTTGGATATTGACTGAGGATCTGTTTTTTGTATGAACAAATGAACAGTTTCACGGGCTTTTAATATGGCTTCATCAATGCAGCCACAATTTACCGCATATAAGCTGAACTGTGGAAGTTTACAATGATCGGGAGCAAATCTGATGGGCGGTAAATATTGGTCGAAGACCTGGTCGATATGAGTACCAATAGCTAACACATCAGTATCCAGGTAAACATATAAGCCATTTGGAGGAAGTATTTTATGTAAAGAAGTTTTTAGCCAGATAGAAGCTTGGTGATGCGTGAAATGGGAAGGTGTTTCGATGTGCAGGATCCTATCGTGTTCAATGGTGACCTGATTTCTTTTGGCATCGGTTACCACAAATATAGGATGGGTTGTCTTGGTTTTTAGGGCCTTCAGGGAAATCGCCAATGTATCTGTATGCTCCTTCTCTCCACAAACTACAAAAACAAATGCTTTCTGGCTGTTTACCATTGTTCTAATTCTATTTGTTTTCTCATGAGTCCAATAATGGTGGAAGGTTCCATGTTCACTATTTGTTTAAAGCTATCTTCAGTAAGTAATTGAAGAGAATTATAGAATGAAATAACAGATAATCCTTCTAAATTTTCATCAGTGATCACCAATTTCAATTTTTCTAAAATAATATTTCCATCATCTAACCGGCCTTCTTTTTCATATTGATCGATTTTTTTTGCAATAAAGTCGAGGATCTCCGAAGGGTTTAAGGTGCTATAAGCCGAAATATTTTCATTTTGTAATGCCCAATTTTCCAGTTGGTGCAGATATTCATCAAATATGATCTTGTTTTTGCTGGCTGCCGAAGAAGTTTCAGTAAATCTTTCAGATCTTAAGACACCAAGAATATGGTGAAGTTCACTATGGGTGAGGTTACACAATGCGTATTTGGCTGGTCTGTACACCATATTAAAATGGCAAACAATATCCATCGAATTACATAAGCGGATAAAATCAGGGACCTCTTGCCAATTATTCGTCATAGGACAAAAATTGAAGTTGAAATCGGTTTTTTTTGTTTGGCAATATTGGTGGAATTTCCGGGCATTCGAAATCACCTCATCAAATGAAGCGCCTATTCTTATTTTTTCATAGGTTTCTTTATGTGGTGAATCAAGAGATATGGTAATATGAAAATTGTTTTTTTCCAGGATCTTTTGTACCCGATCATTATAAATGGTTCCATTGGTAATTACTTTAAGGGTACATGTATTGTTGAGCCGTGCAAAAACTTCCCAGATATCATAGTAGATCTTGATCAGAAAAGGTTCGCCCCCGCTAAAGGTGGTATATTTTAAATAGGGAATGAATTCCTCCAGCTGCTGCACAAATTTTTCATCAAACTTATTGGGGATCGAGGGAAGTTTATCCCTGTTGGCTCGTATGGCTGAGGAGAGCAACCCACTGCACATCACACATTCCAGGTTACAAGTGTTGGTAAGCTGAAATTCCATCATCGTTGGATAGGATTCGGCCTCAAACCAATCAAACCTCAAAGCATTTACCGAGGCGAAGCGCTCCTTTAGGATATCGTTTTTGCATACATCACAACCTTTCGAGAGGTCATAGTTTTTGAGATGCTTTCTTAAGTCATTTGCTTTCTCCCCTTTCCAGATCTCCGCAATACTTTGTTCCGGATATTGGCCTAAGATGTATTCCTGGTTATAGCAGCAGGCAATCGCTTTTCCCTCCCAGGAAAAGTACATATTGTTCAAAGGAGCCTGACAAAAGGTGTATAGGTTTTTCTTATTGCGATTCTTATTATGGGCTTTCTTGGCCTGGTCCGAAATAGGATCAAACCCCATGGATGAAAGGGTAGTTGCTGAATTATTTTTTCCGAATAGGTTCTTCAATAGCCCCATGAGTGGAGTAATGAGGGATATATGCCTAAAGTAATAGAAAAGACGTTTACATCCAAATTTGCCACCAGTTTTCGAGAACAAATAGTTTCCATAAACGCCAGTGATCCTTTTTTTTCAAGAGTTCTGATACGTATTCTTTCCGGATCACTTCTTCATTTACCAGCCGCCCGTTGATCAAAGTTTTTTCGTACAAAGTATAATCCATATAATATTGATCAGGTCCTACAAATCCCTGTTTGGCCCGGTTCAGTATTTTTTCTGGAACATGGCCCTGCAACAACTTCCGCAATAAAGGTTTTTGCTCTCCATCAACGAGGTAAGAGGATGGGTCGAGACTGAATAAGAATTCAACCAGTTCATGTTGTAAAAAAGGAACCCTCACCTCCAGCGAATGAGCCATAGAGGCACGGTCCACTTTGGAAAGGATCAATTCGGACATAAAAGTATGGATATCTAAATATTGTAACTGTTTAACGGGAGATTCATCCTGGATGGCAAACTGATCGAAATGTGAAAAGGGGTCTTGAGGGATAAAGGTGTGATACTGGGGGCCCAGGGCATTTTTGAGTTCGGCCGTGTCAAACAAACCCATACTCATGGCATTTATATAATGGAGCTTGATATCATGAAAGGATTTTCCCGTAAAGGAGGAACTCCATTTTTTAAATAGATTTTGATGATGAAACTTTTCGGATTTATGCCACCAATAACCTCCCATCATTTCATCAGCTCCTTCGCCCGATAGAACCGCTTTTACTTTTGTGGAGGCTAACCTGCTCACGTCATAAGTAGGAATAATTGAAATATCAGCAATGGGGTCATCATAATGCCACATTAGTTTTTTTACAATATCCAATTGAATATTGTTAGGCATGGAAGTATATAGATCGGCTCCTACAGCATCTGAAACCAATTTTGCATATTGATCTTCGCTTTGGTCCCAATCCTTAAAGCCAATTGAAAATGCGGATGTAGGATAGTGGAGATCCTTTTTCATCAGCATCACCAATGCCGAGGAATCATAACCACCGCTCAGGAAAGAACCTACGGGAACATCACTCCTTAAATGTTTTCCAACCGACTTGAGCAGGAGGTTTCTGAAGTTTTCATAGGTCTCTTCCAGGCTAATTTTTATTTTACCTGAAGCAAGATGCCAGTATTTGTTTTCGGTGGCCGAAAAACTATTCAGATCAATGCTGAGTGAATGTCCTGGCCGAAGTTTTTTTATTTCTTCCCAGATAGTATGGGGGGCGGGCACATACCTATTTGCAAGAAAAAGAGAAATGGATCCTGGCCTTATTTTTTTTAAATTCCCATTGAGGGCTAATATTGATTTTATTTCAGATCCGAAAATAAACTCATTCGATCCAAGTGAATAATACAAGGGTTTGATCCCAAATCGGTCTCTGCAAATAAAAATGGTTTGGTGTTGATCATCGTAAATGGCGAATGCGAACATCCCATCCAGTTTTTGAGGAAGAGCGTTTCCCCAGGCATGGTATCCGTGAAGGATCACCTCGGTATCTGTTTTTGTTTTGAATTCGTATCCTAGTTTTTCTAAGGTATCCCGTAGTTCTAAATAGTTATATATTTCTCCGTTGTAGGTAATAACCAGTGATTGGTCGTTGTTCGAAAGAGGTTGTTTCCCCAATGCTGAAAGATCGAGAAAAGACAACCGCTGATGTGCAAAACCAGTTTTGCCGCTGCTTGAAATAAAGTATCCGGAATCATCTGGCCCCCGATGTTTTAATAATGAACCCGCTTTTATCAACTGTTCAGCGGTCACCTTTCCGTTTTTATAACTTATTCCAGTGATTCCACACATATAGTTACAATATATTGATCATTGGCCTAAAATCCTAAATTTTTAAAGATCTTTCGAAGGTCTTTCCAGGTTTTCTTTAAGCCACTAAAGAAAATAATTGCATGTAAAAGACTCAGTACTATTTTTTGACGAAGGGTCAATCCGGAGGCCCATATGCATAAGTAAGGCAGCCAATACTCGTAAAAATCATTGAAGACAAAGGCAAATTTGAACTTTAATTGGTGAGAAGGAATAAAGGGAATCAGCCAACCCGAAAAATTGAGAAAATAAAATAATATGAAACTGGCAAACCCGTAAGTAAATAGGGGTGAATAATTCCAGGAATAAATGAGCAACAGAATGATAAGCATGAATTCCAAAGGGACCAATAGTCGATTTACCAATTGAATGGTAAAAAGCGGTTTAAATTTTATGGGAAAAGTATGGAGTCCGGATTTTGCATCCCCTTTGCGGTCTTCCAGTTGGTGCAATAAAATATTTCTAGCCCCTTTTATAAAACATACACCATACAGAATACAGAGAAATGGAATATTGGAAAGAATGGGAGCCTCAAACAAAAGCAAGGGTACAAATACTACCAATACATGGGCATAATGGATATCACATAAGGGCCCAAGGATAGGATTGTTTTTGAATCTAAAAGGAGGAATGCTATAAAGAGAAAGCAATATGTAAAATGAAAGGAAGAGCATGCTCACCATCAAAGGTGCTTCCAACAGGAACCAACAACCCATGCCAATTAGAACAAATAATACCAACCCACCCCATTTGATCACCGAGGATCTTCTCTCCAGAAAATTATTTTTACCAGCCTTTTGATCAAGTTCGATGTCGAAGAGGTCATTTAGCCAATAGCCGTAACCTGCCGTAAAAAAAATGGAGATAAAAAATAAACCCGGAACCCATACCCAGGAATGGAAGCTAAAAACAACCGGAATTCCTACCAAATAGAAAACGGAGAGCATGGGGCTCAACAAATGTTTTCTCCAAAGTGTAATTCTATTAAGAATAGGTTGTAAGCTCAAAATCTTTTTTCTTGTTTATAGTCCCATTTACCTGGTACAGATCACTTCATACCATTCTGTAGCTGGAAAATCGGCTATGTATTTATAGGTATCAAAACCAATCGCTTTTTCAAATTTAATCATTTGGTCAAAATCTGATGGATAAGGCGGTTTTTCAGCTGAAAGAATGGAGAACCCAGCCTCCTTCAGATAATGGGATACCTCCTCCAGTGTTCGAGGAAAGTAACTATAATTTTTTTGGATTTGACCAACCACAAAATCAGCTTTCTTTTGATCTTTTTTTGATGAATAGGGGACCTTGAAAATTTCCCTGCAATAGAGTCGTCCATTTGGTTTGAGGACTTGATAGGCCTCCTTGAACAGATGAGGAAGATCATTGGAATGGAGCATTGACTCAACAAACAAGATGGTATCAAATGTATTTTCCTCAAAGTACCTCGATAGTTGATGAAAATCACCTAGCTTTATTTCGATCCGGGCTTCCAGTTTTTCATTGACCACGGCTTCCGAGGCTAATTTTTGCTGGACCTCTGAAATAGTAACCCCGGTGAATTTTACATGATCTGTTTTTTTAGCTAATGCAATGGATACCGCTCCAAGCCCGCATCCGGCATCCAGCACTTGCTCGCTATTGATGAGCACATGCTCCTTTATATGATCAATGAAAAAATCAGGATCGAAAGCTGCATATCCATGTATAAAATCGCCGGTAGTTTTTCTATATATATCGGTGGAGTAGTTGTAATATTCCTTTACTTTTTTTACACTTTTTTCCCTATTACTTCCAAAAATATGTTTCATATCTTCAGATATTGGTTAGTTCCCAATCAGCAGTGAGCCAGGAGGCCCTTAAAAAGGGATTGTTATAGAGGGTATCGGCGAGGTCGTCATAGTTGACGGCAAACTGCAAGCAACCGGTTATTTTTTTGGCAACGATATTCTTTTGATGGATGATCAATAGATCCACCGAATATTCTCCGGGGCTTAGAATAGCTTTCGAAACGGAGGCTTTAAACATGTACGCATGTGAGCCCTGGGTTAATTTTTTTTCGAAGCTGGAGGCATTAATGGTACTAACAGCAAATCTTTTGTAAATATTCGAAACATCACGAATCATAAAAACAATGTCAACAGGATCTAAAGTGCCAGGAAACAAGAGGTCTGCTTTAAATAAATGTTTTGTTTCGCTGGACTCATATTGGATATTGCGGATATCTATTGAATCGACATAGTCAGGGACCTTGGTAGATTCATTGAATGTATTTACTTTTTTTAGGGAGGGAAGTTCGACCACTTCTTTCACCATATGGGCCAACGTTTCATGGTCATGACTTACGATAATAACGGCTTTTGATTGTGAAATTTTTCGGTTGATTTCTTCATTACATTTTATCCTGAACTCTGCATCTCCTACCGACAATACTTCATCGAACAAATAAATATCAGCATCCAGGCAGGCCACAATGCTAAAAGCAAGGCGAAGGTACATCCCGTTGGAGTAGTTTTTTACAGGCTCATCGATAAACTTTTCGATTCCACTAAAATCAACAATCTGATCAAATTTTGCTTTGATCTCTTTTCTTGAGAATCCAATCAATTGTCCATTGAGCAAAACGTTTTCCCGCCCTGTTAGCTCAGGATGAAATCCGGCACCAATATCCAGGATACTGGCTACTTTTCCATCCATCTCAACGGTTCCTGAGGTAGGTTTGGTGACGCCTGCCAGGATTTTTAATAAAGTACTTTTTCCGCTTCCATTGGGTCCTATGATTCCTAGTGAATCTCCTTTTTTTATTTCCAGGTTAATATCCTTCAATGCCCAGAGTTCATGCGTTTGCTTCCCATCTTCAGATGTAACAGCATGTTGAAGCCTATACTTTTTTGACAGGTTTTGGATTTTTATGGCTACATCGTTACTCATGCAAAGTCGCTAAAGGATGATTCATTCCTGCTGTACAGCCAGATACCCCCTATACATAAAGGTAATAAAAATAGGACAGCCGGCAAATGATCTGTGTTGTATTTCCAGTCCGGAAACAAGCACCATCTCCACGCTTCAATGATCCCTGTCATCGGATTAACTGACCAGGCAGATTGCCATTCTTTGGGCAAAATATCCATGGTAAAAAATACCGGGGTTATCCATATGCCTGCATACATTAAGAAAGGAACTACATGAAATAAATCTCTGATCCTGTATGAAAGTGCACCAATCCAACTTACCATGATGATGGCTGGTATAAGAGTAATGAGAATGACGATAGGTAAAAAAATGATCTTCCAGGAGGGAACATAACCATACCATATCATCAAACCGATCAGCAAAAGCAGGCTGATACAAAGTTCCACAAGTCCCACCAAAACTTTGCTGAGCGGAAGAATGAGTTTAGGGAAATATACTTTTTTGATAATATGGGCTGATTCAGTTAAGCTATTATTTCCTTGAATAACAATATAACTAAATAAGTTCCATCCAAGCAATCCGCTATATACATAGAGGGCAAAAGGAGTATTCCCGGTTTTCCAATGTAGTAAGTAGCCAAAAAAGAAGGTGAACAGGAAGAGGATTACAGCAGGATGTAAAATGCTCCACCCGATCCCCAAAATGGTTTGCGCATATTTTGCTTTTAGATCCCTTTTGGCGAAAGTAACGATCAAAGCCTTATGCGCCCATATCTTTTTTAGGTAGGTGCCAAATGAGTCTGGTTGGGCCTGTATGATCTTTTTTTCCGACATGTTTATTCAAACAACCTGGCTATTCTATAGCGAATATACTGAAAGTATTCCCTGATATTTCGTGACAAGGAATTGATTTCTGTTTTATAATTGTATTGAGGATTTATACTGGCAAGCATTGAATGATATTGGTCCCAATGTTTTTTTAACAAAGGGTCTTTATCATTCACCATGCATTGGATGGTATAGTAGTTAAAATGGATAAATACCAAAGGCCAGGTACCATCCAATTGGATCTCACCATTCGAATCAATGGAACGAGGGGAGGTTAAAATATTCCATCCGGCCACGTTGCATCCTTTATGCCTAACAACCTCCACGTGGTTGTATAGAACAGGGATCAGATCTAGGTATTTCTGATCATCAAATAAACCCCTCCAATATGATTTTTTTATATTGTACAAGCAACATTCTGCCCACCATGTTAATGCTGGAATGGCTTTTTTATTCACTCCTATAAAACCTCCATTGTAAAGTCCGACCCTATAATTGGCCTCCATCCAGTTCTGATCTTTTTTAGGATCGGCGGGATAATAATGGGGAGTAAGAAGAATATGTTGTTTTTGTAATTGTTCGAATAAAAAATCGGGGGAAGTATAAAAGCAGATATCATTATCAACATAGATCACAGCATCATACCCGTTCGATAAAAGATGGCGAAGAAATATGGATTTGCAAGCCCACCTTAACTTATTCCCTGTATATTTTTTTAGGAGTTCTATCGAAAGATCGTCTTTCAATTCGGCCAAAGTATGCGTCTTAAATTCGGTATCATTGCTGGACGGTGCCGAATGATCTGTAATAAGGCAATGTAGATCAGCATCCGTTATTTTCTCCAAAGATCTAAAAAGGGCTTTCACCTTGAAGAGGTGACTTGAACTGCTGATGGTACAAATGGCGGTAGCCAATGATTGTCTTTTTTAGGTTTAAGTAAACCAACCGGTAGAGCAGAAAGGGTTACTTGTTCAGGTAAAAATACTAAAAATTGATTTAATCGGACCTATTGTATAATGAATCCTCTTTGCCGGGCTTCGGCCTTATACCTGTCGCCTTTTTCCTTTTCTCCTTTTTGATAGCACCGGCTGATGATCTTGCTATATACCTCCTGTGGCGGTTTGCCCAGATCGATTAGTTTAAAACTATATTCAATGGATTTATCCAACTCACCTTTATCAAAATAAATATTTGCCATGGCATCGCAAAACATCAACTCTTGGTTGGGGAATTCTTTCATCCCTTTACTAACCGTTTCTAAAGCTTTGTCAAATTGGTTCATTTTTGAATAGGACACGGCGAGAAAATAATAATTATGGGCATTCCTGTAAGCCAGTTGAAGGCTCTTTTCGAGATGTGGAACCGCTTCTTTGAATTTTCCGATCAGCACATAGGACTGTCCTAAAAAATACGACATTTCTGAAGCCTTTGGAAACAGCTTGGTACCTTTTTCGAGGATGGGAATGCCCTCATCATATCGGCCCTGGCTGCAATAATACGTTCCCAGGTCAAGATAAGATAAATAAGCAGAGTCACTGATAGCAATACTTCTATGATATTCCTTGAGCATAATGGGTTCCAGCTTGGCTTTTTTAGAAGGCTTTTCGGTCATTTCTTTTTTGAGCAAGGATGCATAGTAAAAATGCGCTCTTGAACAATTCTCCATATAGGGAAGATCATGGGTTACCAGGGTTAGATCATCCTTCCAAACATTGTTCCTTGTAATGGAAAGCAGACCAAAAACAACAGCAAAGAGAATGACAATGGAACTATAAGGGAGATTCATCTTTATATATTCAAATATGGTAAGAGGTGTTGAACTTTTAGATTTTTCTTTCTTTTCGAACCATGTAAAATTGATCTTAAAAATAAGTCCTAAAATTCCCACCAGGCTGATGCACAATCCCAACGACGCTGTAAAAAGAAATCGATCGGCCATCGTATCTGCCAAGGGCCTTACAATATGTGTATATACTGAAATGGATATAAGATAGAACAAGAAGCCAAAAAGAATTTCGGGCCTTTTTTTCCAGTAACGGATTCCAAGTACTAAAATCCCTATATGCAGAAGAGCGGATAACCATACTACCGGATTCGACCAGTTGGTTACCGGTACAACATTGTAACCGTAAAAGTAAATAAGAGGATATGGGATGATAAAATTCTTTAGATATAGTAACAATATGTGAAATGCATTGGCAATTTTTTGCCAAAAATTCCCCACATATAGAAAGCTATTTCCCAAAATGGGATTTTCCTTATAGATTCCAAGCCCTTCTGAGGTTTGAGCTCCAGCTGTGCTGCTTTCGGCATATTTAAAAATGAGATACGAAATAACAAACAACACCGCCGCCGAGCCTGCATATAACAAAGTGGATTTTTTTGAGAAATAACTTTTCTCCACCAAAAATACCAGGGGAAATATGGCCAATAAGGTGATGGAGTTTTCCTTCGACAAATAAGCCAGTAGATAAAATGCAACTGTCCCGATCAGATACAACGGGTTATTCTTTTTTAGGAAATTCAAAAAGTAAATAAGCGATGCGATCGAAAAAAGAAGTCCAAATATTTCATCTCGACTTTTAATATTGGCTACCACCTCCACGTGTAATGGATGAACGATAAATAATAATGTTGCCAGAAAGGCGAAGATGGGGTGGTATTTTGAAAAAAGAGAGGATAGAAAAATAAAGATCAGGACCGACAAGATGGAATAATAAAACACATTCATAAAATGGCTGAAGTGAGGGCTCCCATGTGATAAATCATAGTCGATGGCAAAACTGATCAAAGTAATTGGACGGTAGCTATATTGGTCGTATTGAAATTGGGAGCTATATTTTGTGAATAAGGCAGGGATCCCCGATATTCCTTTTTTTACCCTTGGATTTTCTTGTATTACGATCTTATCGTCCCAGGCATAATCATGCGATATGGTATTGGCAAATACGATAAAAGAAATGAAGAACAAAAGCAGGTATGTTTTGATTGACTTATTGTTCTTAAAGTTCATGCGCCTTTTTATTGAATCGTTGTAAATTTAATTGATAAATATGTAAAACATGAAAATGATGCAAAATGATTGATGTTTTTGTATAGATTTGTTATATGATAGTGCCCTTTAATGAACCTTTCTTGCCCGCTGGCTCCTTGAAAATAGCGTTGAACAGCGCTGACTTGCTGAGAACCCAGGGGAAATATTACGAGGGATGTAAAAAATTAATCACACAAAAGCTAGGGTTCAAAAACATTATCTTAACTTCATCTTGCACCTCGGCATTGGAGTTGATAGCACTGTCTATTAACATTCAGCCCGGGGATGAAGTAATCCTTCCGTCGTATACCTATGTTTCAACGGCCAACGCATTTGTATTAAGAGGCGCTAAACTGGTGTTTATTGATACGTATGCAAGCCACCCGAGCATGGACATTGGAAAGATTGAAAAGGCCATTACCAAAAGAACAAAGGCTATTGTAGTGGTGCATTATGGAGGGATAGCTTTGGATTATAAAGGCCTCCAGCGCCTCAAAAAGAAATACAATATCCCGCTTGTTGAAGATGCAGCCCATTGCTTGGGCAGTAAGTCGGGGAAGAATTTTATTGGGTCCGTTGGAGATTTTGCGGCTTTCTCTTTTCATGAAACAAAAAATATTTCATGTGGTCAAGGGGGGGCGGCCATCATTAACAATCCTGCTTTTTGGGACAGGGCCAATGTAATTGCCCAGTGTGGTACAGACAAGATTGATTTTATTTCGAAGAAAGTAAAGTTTTATTCCTGGAAGAATTTGGGGTCTAACTTTTTATTGGCAGAACCACTTTGTGCCATCTTATCCGAAAGCCTGAAATTAATGAAGGACATTAACCAAAAAAGAATGTCCATCTGGAAGAAGTATCATCAGGCTTTGGTTCCCCTCAGCGAGGACGGGTTGATACAATTACCACCCTATGACCTGGAAGGCAATGGCCATATATTTTATATGCTTACCAAGGATAAAAAAACAAGGACAGATCTGATCAAATATCTAAAGGCCCAGGGAATTGAAACCACTTTCCACTACTTTCCTCTGCATTTGTCAAGTTATTATTTAAAAAATGGGGCTAAAGCTTATTTAAAAAATACCGAATATATCAGTGATAGACTCATTCGGCTTCCGTTATTTTATAGACTTACCAATCAACAACAGGATCTGGTCATAAAAAACATCCGAAAATTCTTTAGCAAATTATCGGATGGCTCCTAAAGAAGTAGCATGTTCACTTACCGGAACATCAGCCACCCAATCCTGGTCTTTTTGTTTAGGTGGTAAAACCATGGGATTTCCGAGATAATCAACCCTTTTTCCTGGCCATACATAGGCTTCCCAGCAGTATACGAAGAGACTTTTTCTATTCAGATTTGGATGAATATAAGGGGTAATATATTTCGCATGATATTTAGGTAATAAACTCCAATGCAAGCCCGGCCTTAAATGGTGCATCCCATGATATCCATTATTAAATGCGAAAAAATTTAAAAATTTACCGGTAAAATTTCTGCTGTGGTTATAAGCATGATTCTCATCGCAACCTTCGTGTTGCCAGTAATTGGTACCAACAATGCCCCATGCTGCATATTGATGTGGAATAAAGACTACCAGCAGAAAAGCCAATGGGTTAATGATAAACAACGCAACTTTTGCTAAGTTCAATAAAATATTTTCCAGCATGTACTGTCGGTACCACCTGGGTTTTTCTTTTCTCATTTTTTTGGTGAATCTCATTTCTGCCTTGAGAATATCAAGGCTCATGATATAAAAGAAAAACAACTGGTTGAGAAAATTCCACTTGAAACGGGCCTTGGATGTTCGAATATTGTCTTTTTGGCTCTGTGTATACTTATGGTGACTAAAGTTATGACCTGGCACATAGGCACTTACGGGATGTCCATAGGTAAAAGATAAGATCACCTGAAAGACCTTGTTGAGCTTTCTATTCTTGAAGATAGGGCAATGGATGGTATTATGTACAATGGTTGCACAAAAGAATGATAATAAACAATTTAGAAAAATCAATGGGACCGCATAATACCACTTCATTGGCAAAGCAAGCCAGGTAAGGGTTGCAACAGTAAAGTAGATCCCAACAAAAATAATAGTCCTTATATCCTCTTTATACTTTAACATGCCTTGATACTAAGAGGTGCAAAGCTACGAATTTTATAAGGACTTTAAAACTGATTTTTTGTAACTATGCCCTATTATAGAGGGATTATGAAGGGATTTCCCTTTATTATTAGTTATTATTTAAATTAAGTTCTATACTTGCACCACTTTTTTGAGTTTCACTCTCCATGAGCAAAAGCAGCGATTACGACATTATTATCATTGGTTCGGGTTTGGGAGGACTTACAGTTGGATCTTTAATGTCGCAGCTTAAGGGTAAAAAAGTGCTCATACTTGAACAGCATTATATTGTTGGTGGTTTTACCCATACCTTTAAAAGAGAGAAGGGTTATCACTGGGATGTTGGAGTTCATTATGTGGGTGACTTGCAGGATGGACATGTATTTAAAACCCTGTTCGACTATACTACTCAGGGAAAAGTAAGGTGGAAAAAAATGCCTTATATATTCGACAAGTTTGTTTTTCCGGATTTTACTTTTGAAGCTCCCAGCAGTAGCGAAGAATTTGAACAAAAATTGATCACTCAATTCCCTCATGAGAAAGAGGCTATCAAACAATACATGCTGGATGTAGTGAGGGCTGACAACTGGTATAGGGTAAATATTCTTTATAAGCATCTTCCACCCTTATTAAGGGCCTTTAAAAAACCCAAGGCCAGTGATACGCTGCTTGCTACCATGAGCACGAAGGACTACCTCGATAAGATTTTTAAGGATGAAAAATTGAAAGGCCTGCTGGTATCACAATGGGGAAATTATGGAGCAGTACCCGGCAGAGGTTCTTTTTGCAACCATGCGATGGTGGTAAAGCATTTTTATAATGGAGGCTACTATCCTATTGGATCTGCAAAAACAATTGCTGAAGCAATTGAGCCGATCATTGAAAAAACGGGTGGAAAAATTTTGATCAATCATGAGGTAACCGATATTATTGTTGAGAACGGAAAAGCGATTGGAGTAAATGTTGAAATTAAAAAGGGGAAAAACAGAACGAAAGAAACCTTTTATGCTCCGGCTATTGTCTCCTGCGCAGGAGCTTATAATACCTACTGTAATTTATTGCATAAAGATTTTGGTGCCGATTTTCCTGATCAGATGAGAGATCATCCTGATGGATTGTCGCATTTATGTTTATATATCGGTTTTAAAGAATCACCCAGGAAATTGGGATTTCAAGGGGAAAACCACTGGATATTTGATCAATATGATCATGATGTGATGTTCTCTGATATTGATGCCATTGTGCATGATAGAATGAAGATGGCCTTTCTTTCTTTTCCCTCCTTAAAGGATCCTGAGGCTGTGGCTAATACTGGTGAGATCATCACTTTTGTAAGCTACGAGCTATTCGAAAAATGGAGAGAGGAGAAATGGAAAAAAAGAGGTAACGAGTATGAAGATTTTAAAGAAATGCTGGCCCAGCGAATGATCAATTTTATTGAAAATAAATATCCTGGATTTAAGGACCTGATTGATTTCTATGAGCTTTCAACGCCCTTAAGTACTCAGCACTTTACCATGCACAACAAGGGCTGTATTTATGGAATGCATACCTCTCCCGACAGGATGCTGAAGAAATGGAACCAGGTGGATACACCTGTTAAAAACCTATACCTTACTGGAGCGGATGCTGCCGTACTAGGTGTAGCCGGGGCCTTTACCGGTGGGGTGTTTGCCACCATGAGGCTGATGGGCGGTTCTTTGGGCTTTTTAAGCTATGTAGGCCTTGAATCCAAAGCCAAAAAATTCCAGAAAGAATTAAAAGAAAAGGGAATCAAGACGGTAATCGAATAGGTATTTTAGCTTTCGCAAGAATTCCGTATTTTTGCAAGAATGTCTAAACTACTGAAATATAAAGCCGATTATCGTACCCTATTTTTTTTGGCTTCCTATTTCACTATTTTCATAACTACCTGGTTTTTTCTACCCCTTAAATGGTACTATATTTTACC
Organism: Flavobacteriales bacterium; assembly: GCA_025451235.1. Classification (GTDB taxonomy): domain Bacteria; phylum Bacteroidota; class Bacteroidia; order CAIKAF01; family CAIKAF01; genus JANWKQ01. Next base: position 261,556 of record JANWKT010000017.1, read on the forward strand.
TGCAGAGATTCTCTTGTGCATGATCAATTTTATGGTGGCCATTACCATTCATAATACGGTTCATTGCCCCATTTTTCATAACAAAACGCTCAATAAAATTGATTTTATTTTATTAACGATGGCTTTCGGAAGCCCTGCCACTGGCTATGTTCCGGGGCATAACCTGAGCCATCACAAACATCTTCAAACACCCAAGGACAATGCCAGGACCACTAAAATGCGATTTAAGTGGAATTTCCTGAATCAACTACTTTTCTTTTTTGTGATGATCCCAGGGATTATTCGCACCGAAAGTAAATTTGTAAAGGAAGTTGGACCTGATCGACCTAAATGGAGAAATCAATACCGACTTGAAATAGCTATTTTATGGATATGGAGAGCAGCCTGGTTCATTCTGGATTGGAAACGATTCCTTTTGTTCCTGATATTGCCCAATATCTATGCCGTATGGGGAATTTTTGGTACGAATTTCTGGCAGCATGATGGATGTGATGAAAACCATGAATACAATCATTCGAGGAATTTTAAAGGAAAATTGTTTAACTTTTTAGTATGTAACAATGGGTATCATGGGGCGCATCATATGAAACCCTCCCTTCATTGGAGCCTGTATCCTGAATACCATAAAAAGTATATCACTCCCTATCTACATCCTAACCTGGATCTGAACACATTAACCGCCTATTGCATCAAAGCATATGTATGGCCTGGTAAACGTCTAGATTATCATGGAAATCCACTAGTGCTAGCCCCTAAAGAAAAGGACGATGACTGGGTAATGGAGACTAAATTGCAGAAATTAGAAATGGAAGCCAGTGATATGGGGGTAGAGGCCCATTAATTAATCGTTGGCCTTATAGAGTTTTATTTCATCCATCACCACATAAGAGGCGGGGAAGTCTTCAATGAGCTGTTTCCAATATAAAGTAGCTTCCAGGCGATTTTTGAAATCACCTACTCTTACTTTAAAATTTGGGGTATCCCATTCGAGGTATGCTTTTTTACCCTCGTATTTGGTATAATACCTAGCTTTTTCTCCATTGGCCATGTCTCGGGCATTGTTGCCACTTTCAGTACAGATCTGGACCCTGAATCCCTGCGGTTCTTCTTCAAGCGCATTGGCAATATATCCTCCCAGAACCCCTTCAATACCGGCATCAAATGCCACCTCTACTTTTCCATTTGTTTGAGCAAACAGAAGAGAGCCAGGGATGAGCATAAAAAGAAAAAATAGTTGTTTGGTCATGTATGGCAAAGATACATCAAATTTTATGCCCTTCATACAGCCACCCTTAAGAGTTCTTAATTTCTAATATATTTACTCTGTGGACAAGGTGAAACAAAAAGGGATTCTGCAGAAAACGGCAGAAAGGATCATCCTGGAGGTTGAGAATGAGAACTATACAAATGATCCGAATGCCTTCATCCTGGATGATGATGAAACCCGGAAGCTCCAACGGATCTATCGGGACACCTTGTTCTGGTCAGGATTCCTGGGGGGAATTGGGGTGATCTTGCTTTTCTGCACCAAATATGCTTTTCCCCATTTATTCCCTAAAACCCTGATCCATCTTCCCATTGTTGACTATTCATTTAAATATAATATCATTTTTACCTTATACGGTTTTGTATTAGCTTATATAGAACTCTATTTACTGTACTATGTTAATTTAAAAGCGATTAAAAAGCTGGTCGTTGTGTGTAATTATCCGCATCCTTCTAATCCTGATTTTAAGGAAGAAGTGGTCAAGCTGGCGCAGGTAGGATTGGAAAAGGCAGGTAAGCATGGTAAAGAAATTGGCATGAACCCCTACCAGGGGGTGCCCAAAATAGCCCTAACGCTCTATCTATTAGTAAATTTCTATAAAGCAGCCTTAAGCAATATCCTCATTAGGGTCGTTATCAGTAGGTTAGGAGGCCGGACGCTGGGAAGGGTCTTCATGGATATGCTAGGAGTACCCGTATTTGCCTTTTGGAATATCCTGGCATCCCGAAAAATTCTTCATGAGGCAAGGATCAGGATATTCAGTAAACCACTTACAGAGAAATTCGTCAAAGAGATGTTCCATTTACATCAACATGATAAAGAATTCCAAAGCTTTATATATGATACACTCCAATACATCAGCATTATCAAACGGAACTATAACTATAGTCATTTTATGTTTGGTAATCTGCTTTTAAAAACCTTTTCTATACCAGCGGTTGCCAAGCATGAACTCCCGGAAAATTATTTTGAACGACTCGAGCATTCATCCGAAAAAACGAAAAGAGGGATAGAGAAAGTGATCATTTTCGGGATGGTGATCGATGGAAAGATCTCGGCCTCAGAAATAGTTATGATCAAAAAAGCCATTGATCATAAGATCATCCTGTCCACCAAAGAAGAGATCCAACTACTGTGTAAAAACTATTATAAAGGCAAAGGATTACCTGGTTTGGTATCTATACTTTAGCGAGCCATCCGGCAATGTAATTAAATACTTCTTGCTTCTCCTTTTCATTGTGGATCTCATGGTAAAGACCTTCCCAAAGCTTCAGTTCGACCATTTGCGGATTATTATTAGCAAATTCTTTAGTGCCTTCAACGGAAGTAAGCCTGTCCTCCGCACCATGCATAGCCAAAGTCTTTACGTGCAGATCCTTTGCATGTTCGATTGCATAAGGTCCTGCGGTGTGTACAGCAACAAAAAAAGCAGAGGTGATCTTATCGTGAACAAGGGGGTCGTTTTTATAGGCGCTTACTACTGCCTCATCCCTGGAAATAGCTTCTACCTCTAAGCCCGTAGGTTGGGTAAGGCCTGGAATGATCCCGGCACTTATTTTACCCAATTTTACTTTCCAGGCTGGCGGATTAAAGGCCAGTTTAAAATAGGGGCCAGTTACGATCAATCCCTTCATGGCAGGTTTTCTTCGGAGGGTAAAATTAGCCGCCAAGTTACCTCCCATGCTATGGCCATATAAAAACACCGGCTGGCCTGGGAACAATTCATTCGTTTTTTTCATCAACAGGTCAATATCATCCATCAACTGTTCATAGGAGGGAGTATGTCCTTTTTTACCTTGTGATTTTCCGTGACCCCGGTGGTCTACCCCAACGGTTGCATAGCCTATGCTACTGAAAAACTCCGCTACATGATGGTATCGGCCAAAATGCTCTCCCATTCCATGTAATAAAACAACTACACCTTTTGTATCACTGCTGGGGGTATAATATTGCCCAGCTAACTGAAGGCCATCTGAGGTGGTTAAATCAAAGGTTTTCGACATGATTTGAGTATTGTTCCGCCAAAGTAATCAAATTTCAAAACAGCCCCGGGGGAGACTAAATAATTTTATATTTGTTATACCAATGAAGACCGTTAAAAAAATACTGAAAGGACTAGGCATCATTCTGCTTACGATCGTGCTTGTTTTCGCAGGATTTTTAGGCTATATGACCATGAAGGATTATCGCCCGGCACCGCTAGAAAATGTGGAATTAATATGTGCTGGAACGGATTCGATCAAAACCGGAGCATATGCCATTAGCTTAGAGGATACTTTATCATTTTATACCTGGAACATTGGCTACGGAGGTTTAGGTGCGGAGCAGGACTTCTTTTTTGATGGAGGGAAAATGGTACGGCCATCCAAAGAGCTCAACCAGAAATACATGAACGAGATCATGGCTAATATACAATCGATGGACTCGGTTGATTTTATGCTTTTTCAAGAGGTGGATAAGAGCTCGAAAAGAAGTTATTTTCAGGACCAGGTAAAGGCGATTATAGAGGCATGTCCAAGATATTGTAGCGGTTATGCCACCAATTATAAATCACAGTTTGTTCCACAGCCGGTTTCAAATCCTTATGGCCGATGTTTTGGAGGGATATTGACCCTTTCCAGGATCAATTACCCCGCGAAAGCAAGTAGGTTCGCCTTGGCACCTGATGCTTCCTGGCCAACAGGATTGTTTATGTTGAAGCGATGCTATATGGAGTTTAGGTATCCCCTTTCCAATGGAAAGGAATTAGTGGTCATTAATCAGCATTTAAGTGCCTATGACGATGGAACGGTCAAGCAACGCCAGCTGGATACATTAAAAATGAAATTATTATCTGAATACGAAAAAGGAAACTATGTAATTGTGGGGGGTGACTGGAATACATACCCTCCGGGATATACATCGAATCTCAGGGAAAAGGGCAAGGATGGGATCGTCGAGAAATCCATGGATGCCAATTATCCTGCGGCAGGCTGGAAATATGTGTACGATGGCTCAATTGGCTCTAATCGCAAATTATACGAACCCTATATCAAGGGAAAAACAGACGAGGTGGTGATCGATTATTTCCTGCTTTCACCGAACGTATATTCCATTTCAGTTCAAACGGTGGACCTGGGTTTTGAAAACTCCGATCATCAGCCGGTTTACATGAAGGTTACTTTTAATCCTCCTCTTATTAGGCCACTAAAGGAGAAGGCACAGGAGCTTCGATAGCAACCTATGGAATACGGTAAAATCTTAGAAAGAGCACGTAGTCGCAAAAAGCAGATCAAACAATTGTTGGAGAAGTTGAGTAAGCTCAACTCAAAACAGGTGGATGAATATTTTCATCTAGAGCATGAAAGAGCTTTTCAGGAAATAGATTGCTTGAAATGTGCCAATTGCTGTAAAACTACTGGCCCCCTTTTTACCCAAAAGGACATCGAAAGAATTGCCCGCCACCTGAAGGTGAAGCCTGGAGAGTTCATCGACCAATATTTACGGATAGATGAGGAAAATGATTATATTTTAAAGTCGACACCTTGTATTTTTTTAGGAGAGGCTAACTATTGTTCTATTTATTCAATAAGACCAAAGGCTTGTTATGATTTTCCCCATACAAATAGGAAAAACATGAAGGAGATCTCCTCCCTTACTTACAACAATGCAATGGTATGCCCGGCGGTATCCAAAATACTGGAGAATATCGACAACCAGCTTAAATAAAAAAGGGGCCAAAAGGCCCCTTTTTAGTGATTCACAAAAGCTTTATTTGATGATCAATTCTTTGCTTGACCTATTCTCGCCGGCAGTTAATCGTAAAATATACATGCCTGGTTTTACATGGACTTGAATAGAGGTATTGATCTCGTTATGTACATTGATGACTTGATTATAGATGGTTTCTCCTAACACATTCATGACTTCCATCCTCATTTCACCTACATAATCAAAACTACCCGTAACGGTAAACATACCGTTCGAAGGATTTGGATAAACCTGGGTGGCGTATAAACCAATTTCATCTTGTATGTTGTTGAAGGAAGCAATCGTAACGGTAGAAGTGGAGGTGCAATTTGCGGCATCCGTTACTGTTACAGTATATACTCCGGGAGCCAGGTTGGTCGCTGTGGCGGCTGTTCCACCCGAAGGTGCCCAGGAATAGGTATATCCTCCTGTTCCACCAGAAGCGGTAACTGTAGCACTTCCATCGTTACAAGCCGCACAACTTTCATTGGATGAAGCGGTAATACTGGAAGAGGGTGGGCTTGGATTGACAATGGTTACGCTATCTGTTTCGGTGCAAAAACTCATCTGGTCAGTTACCGTTACATAATAAGTTCCAGCCGCTAATCCATTTTCCGTAACGCCTGTGCCTCCGCTACTCCAGCTATAAGTAAAAGGTCCACTTCCGGTAGTGGTCACACTCGCTGTTCCATCCAACAATCCGCATCCTGCAGGTGTTGATCCGGTTGAGGTAATAATATCAGGTGGACATAAGTCCATCATATGAGGCCGGATCATATAAGATTTTGCAAAGGCTCCGCCATAGTCTTCATTATTACCCCATGGGCTTTGTGGATTGGTGGGCCAATCCACCCATGTTCTGTTAGTCGTAAAAATGGAATTGGTTAATCCAACGGCAATTGTTGAGTCAAATTCTACAACTGTAATTGCATAATTTCCTGGGTTGATGATATACTCCCCTCCATCCATAGGAATGGTATAGAAATCAGCAGAATCATCCGGATATAGCAAGGTATCTGTATAAGCAACAATGGTACTTGGAAATCCACCAGACATGGCCCATACAACGGCCCCAAAACGTTCACCGGTATGTCCTTGTGTATAATATACATCAATACTGGTTAACCTGGCTTGGTTATAGATGGCAAACTCTTGTCCAAGAAAACCGCCATTTCCAGCCCCAATTCCTAATTGGCTCACAGCTGTGCCATCATCCCGGGCATACGTGGAGTCGGTGATAACCACCGTTTTGGTGATGGTATCATTCAGACCGTTTTCATCACTTGGTGTTGATACTGGGAAAAACTTCAAGGTATAAGTTCCTGCGACTGCCGGAGGGGTCCATGTGCCGGCATTAAAATTAGCATTAGCGCCAATAGCCAGGTTCTGCAGAGGACTTGTATTGGTATAGATCTGGGTCATTGCACCATCGTATACATTTACTTTCATCCCAACATTGGTAAGTGCATTAACGCCTACATTAGCAATTGTACCCATCAATGGAAGAGGAGAAACCTGGATTTTGGGTATCATTGTATATTCTGATACTGTATCGGCATTGGTTACCTGTGCATCATGATAAAAAAAGGACTCTACTTTAATATCATCAATCACCAGTAAGAATTGATCGTTTGAAGGATTTCGGAATCCTACATATACACTTTGACCGGCATATGCGCTTAAGTTATATTGACGGTTGATCCAGGTGGTTTGTTCTGCAGGAATAGAAAACACAACCGTTGAATTGGTGATTTGATTTCCAATCACCCCCCCACCTCCGGTAGGGGGACCTGAAGCCGATGTCATAATTCTTACCTCATAACCATCCGGATAAGAGGGGTCGTATGCCCTGGCATTCCATGACAATATGGTAGTAGCCGATATGGGTCCGATCAACGGGGTCCACATCCAATCGTTGGACTGGGCAACCGGGTTATACCATGAAGTGGAGAAAGCGACCGCATCCACCACACTCAGCCCAAAATCCTCCCTCACCTCCCAGGCTTCATTTACCCAGCTCACGGTTGCGTTAGGAACAAGGGTATCCACATTTCTCTTCACAAAGCCAGCTCCGAATTGCCATGATCCAGGAGGATCACCAAGTGGAGAGGGCCCAAAATCTTCGTAGAATAATACTTGCGAAAATCCCTGGGCTGAAAATGCCAAACCAATGGCAAAAATGATCAGTTTAATTTTACACATATATATAGGTTTTGATAAGGCAAAAAATGGTATCCATGATGAAGATAATATTTTAATAAATGAAGGTGCTGTTTTCAAGCAAAAAAAAAGGCCCAAAACGGGCCTTTTTTTTGCTTGAAATTATTCTTATTTGATGATCAATTCTTTAGTTGTTCTGTTTTCACCAGCAGTCAATCTCAAAATATATACGCCTGGTTGTACATTTATCTGAATGGAAGTATTGATCTCGTTGTTTACACTCATTGATTGCGTGTAAACGATTGCTCCCAATACGTTGATCACTTCAATTTTGATTTCTCCTACATAGTCAAAAGTACCATTCACAGTAAACATACCGTTAGATGGATTTGGATAAACCTGAGCGGTATATAAACCAATTTCATCTTGTATACTGTTGAAGGAAGCAATGGTAACAGTAGCAGTAGAGCTACAGTTAGATGCGTCTGTTACAGTTACGGTATATACTCCTGGAGCCAGGTTGGTAGCTGTTGCCGCGGTTCCACCGGAAGGAGCCCATGAATATGTATATCCACCTGAGCCACCTGAAGCGGTAACAGTAGCACTTCCATCATTACAACCAGCACAACTTTCATCAGATGAAGCGGTGATATTGGATGAAGGGGCATTAGGGTTCACCACCGTTACGGTATCAGTTTCAGAACAGCCGCTATAGGTATCTGTTACGGTTATATAATAATCTCCAGCTGACAATCCGGTTTCTGTTGTAGTAGTTCCGCCACTGCTCCAGCTATAGGTAAATGGTCCAGATCCTGTGGTAGAAACTGTTGCAGTTCCATCAGAAAGGCCGCAACCTGCTGGAGTAGGATTGGTTGTTAAAATAATATCAGGAGGGCATGGAGGTAAAATAGTTGGCCGGATTACATATGATCTTGCGAAACCAGCTCCATAATCTTCATTATTTCCCCATGGAGTGAAAGGATTTGCTGCCCAATCAACCCAGGTTCTGTTATTGGTAAATATAGACAACGTAAGTCCAACTTGAACAGTGGAGTCAAATTCTACCACAGTAACTGCATAATTTCCGGGGTTCATTAAATATTCACCTCCATCAATAGGTATTATATAATAATCAGCAGAATCGTCAGGATACAGGAGTGTATCCGTATAGGCTACAATTGCATTTGGAAATCCACCAGCCATATCCCATACAACAGCTCCATAACGAGCCCCAGTGTAACCTGCAGTGTAATATACACCAACGCTGGTTAACCTGGCAGGGTTATAAATAGCAAATTCTTGTCCAAGAAATCCACCGGTTCCTGCGCCGATTCCTAATGCACCAACAACAGTTCCGTCATCACGGGCATAAACATCATCAGTGATTACAACGGTTCTTGTGATCGTATCATTGATGGATACCTGGTCAGTTTCTGTCAATGTTGGATAGAATTTCAAAGTATAGATATCAGGTATTGCTGGCGGAGTCCAAGTACCGGCATTGTAAGACATGGTAGTGGAGGTTGGCTGACTGCCTGTCAATGGGCTGGTAGTTGTAAATATCTGGGTCATTGAACCATCATAAACGGTTACTTCCAAACCAACATTTGTAATTGACAATAATCCGCTGTTGGTAATTTCCCCGGTTAAAGGTAATGGTGAAACCTGCGACTTAGGGATCAGGGTATATTCTGTTACGGTATCAACAGAGGTTAAGTTAGCATCGTAATTAAGAGGCACCTCAACCTTAATATCATCAATTAAGAGTAAAAATTCATCTACAGAATTGTTTCTATAAGCAATATAGATAGATTGTCCTGCATACGCATTCAGGTTTACATTTCTAGCCGTCCAGGTAGTATTTTCTGCTGCTATTGAAAAGACGGTGGTTGAATTGGTGATCTGATTACCAATCACTCCAGTACCTCCCGTGGGTGGCCCCATAGCGGAAGTCATCACTCTTACCTCATACCCATCCGGATAAAGAGGATCGTAAGTAACGGCATTCCATGAAAGTACAGCATTTGCCGGCAATGGACCAATCAATGGGGTCCACATCCAGTCATTGGCGGTACCCGCTGGGCTGTACCATGAGGTAGAAAAGGCACAGGAATCAGTTACATTATTTGCAAAATCTTCTCTTCTTTCCCATGCTTCGTTCACGTAGCTTACCGAGCCTGCCGGTGCTCCGTTGTCTACATTACGTAAAAGCCATCCCGGAGGCATAACCCATGACCCAGGACCAGTCCCTCCAGGTATGTTCTCAAAATCTTCAAGGAACAATACCTGCGTAAATCCTTGACCCGAAACAGTCAACAGAACAGCAAGAATAATAAGTCTAAGTTTTTTCATATGTACGGCGTTTTTTTTGAGGATGTAAAAATAATAGATTTATCCGGATTTATACTGATCCGATCATAGTTTCTGAGTGAAAACCTAGGTAAAATAGGTAAATAGACCTATAAATAGGCTAATGGTAGGTGATGCGAATGCGTTTTTATTTGGAGGAATTTACTCCTGCACTTTATATTTTTTGCCGGCTCCTTTTTTAAAGGAAAAGGTGCGTTGGATGTTGAAGCCAAAATGAATATCTCCATCCAGCCAATCATGCGTTGTTTCGCCAATAAAGGTTTGATCGAAAGTGGCCTGGGTATTGCTTAGCATGAATTGAAATACATGGCCTCCCGTTTCCCAGTCAACACCAATGGAAAGAGGGCCCTTAATAGGTAAACTATTTACATCCGCAAAATTCTGACCTGACACCGGCCAGAAATACTCAGCGGTAATCGCAACCCTGTTAGACACCCTGAACTTACCTGCAAATCCCAGATGGAAAGTAGTGTTTTGGTCTTCATTCAAAGGGACCAGGTTGCGGTGCAAAACGGTAGGAGAGAGCTGGAAAGAGAACCACCTGCAGAATTTCCGTGCCCATAAAATTTGATAGCAATAGGTAAGTCTGGAGGAAAAATAATTATTTCTATCAGGGTCTGAAAAGTTCACGGTAGAAATTCCCATGCTGGCATAGAGATCAATCGTAAACGGAAATGACTTGGGACCTTTGCTTTGTCTTAAAATCTGATATTTGATCGACCCATCCCAAATCTTCAGATAATTACTTCGTCCAACCCCAATGCATAACCTACCATCGTGAAAAGGCAAGGTATATTCCAATCCAATCCTAATACCCGCAAGGTCTAAACCAAAAAGATCAACTACCCCACCTCTAAAACTTCCAAATCTATGTTGGATCATGAACAACAATTCTCCTTTTCCTGGCATTTCAACCGATTGGCCGTTGATGATCCTAACACCTTTAAAAGTTCCAGAGGTATACTCTTTTTGTTTAGGAGTGCTAGCTTCGAGTTCATCTAAAAGCCCCTGGGAATAAGAGACAGAAGATAGAAAGGAGAGAGCAATAAATAAGTAAACTTTTCTCATAGGCCAACTTTAATTATTAGGATAGCCATTTTGGATCCATATTTCCAAGGTTCTAATTTCACAATCGGTCAGTTTAGGCCTGTCTTTAGGCATAGGAGTATATCCCGCTACATGGTTGATCGAACTAATGAAGGTGGTAGAACCTGTACTTAAATAAGCTGAGATATTTGCGTATCCTTCCCAGCTTTGATTACTACCGCTAATGGGGGCTGTTGAGTTACTATGACAATCAAAACATTTATTGCTGATAATATAAGTAACTTGGTCGCTGTATTTAACATCTGCCGTATCGCAGATACCCTGTGGATAAAGGTGTTCCTCGCTGTCATAATAACATCCGCTGTTCACCAGCAGCAGAGAACAAAAAATCCCAATACCCAACAGTTTTTTCATACACCCTATTGTTTAGCAAGAATAACATTTACGGTTATTTCAATCTCACTTGAAATATTTTTCACTTTATCATTTTTAATACCATAGTCTTCCAATTTTATTTTGAAAGTAGACTTAAGGGTAACATTGGTGCCACTTACAGTGGCAGTGCCGGCCGCTTTTACGTCTTTAGTAACCCCGTGAATGGTTAATTTACCTGATACGGTAACACTCGCAGTTCCCCCTTGGGCATAATGCACATCACCATTGTTATCTATCTTACCCTCAAAGGTCGATTTAGGATAAGTGTCTGACTGCATATAATTATCGTTGAAGTGAGTTTGCATTAAAGATTTGTCGAATTCAAATGATTTAATGGCGACGATAAATGCAAGATTGCCATTGGATGCATCCAATAAAGCTGTTGCCTGATTGTTTTTAGCATCGATATCTTCTAATGTTGCATGAGAATGAAAACTAATGTTTCCGGTGCTTGTCTTGTACTTTTGGCCAAATGCTGCTCCGCTAAGAGCAATAAAGGCGATAACGGTGATAATTCTTTTCATGTTTTTTTAATTATTTATTTGACTGGTGATCCCTTCTTAAGTTTAATATCCCCCCTTGCCGTGCTATCCCCCATTGAAATGAGAATGGGATCTGCCGGTAGATAGGTGATATAGAGTGCTTTTATGGTCACTTCTTCTCCTACCTTCAAATTCTTTGCCATTTCATTGTACCGGGCATACATTTCTATGGTAATGGTTGAATTTTTGCCTTCATCCATGATAACCGAGGTGATGCTATCACCAGGGATCGTACTACTGACCTTACCCTTGATCTCAAGCACTTTATCATTATATTTTTTATTCACAGCTGTATCCAGCTTTTCACACTCGCTGATCAGGTCCACAGCGGTTACCTGAAAATCAGCCTTTTTATTTTCAATGTCGGGATTCTTTTTATTGTATACAAAGAAATATACATACACAGCTCCTGCAATTAAGAGCGTAAGGATGAATATGAGTATGAACGCTGTACGTCTTTTCATGGTAAGATGAATTAGTTACGACCAAAATAAGTAATATTATTTAAATCCAAGAATTATCCATTAAGAACACATGTATTAAAATTCCAAAAGATTTGATTTTTGAAGTATTTAGAGGAAAGCGGTTTGAACCAGATTATTAATTTTGATCAAAATTTTATGTAAACCATGATACTAAGCGGAATTGAAATCCAAAAACAGTTGGGCAGCAACATTAAGATCACTCCTTACCATGAGTCACAATTGAATCCCAATAGTTATAATCTTACCTTACATGATGAGCTTCTGGTGTACGACAATGAGGTGCTGGATATGAAAAAACAAAACACTGCTTCCACCATTATTTTACCCAAGGAAGGAATGACCCTGAAGCCTGGCAAGTTGTATTTGGGCCGTACGGTTGAATATACAGAAACTGATAAGTATGTACCCATGTTGGAAGGCAGAAGCTCAATAGGGCGTTTGGGATTGTTTGTGCATATTACCGCTGGGTTTGGAGATGTAGGATTTTCAGGATATTGGACCCTTGAAATGTTCTGTGTTCAGCCCATTAAGATATATCCAGGCATTCAGATCTGTCAGATATTTTACCATAGCATTGAAGGGAATTATGAGTTATATGCAAGTGGAAAATATCAAAAAAACAGTGGTATTCAGCCAAGCTTGTTATTTAAAGATTTCGAATAGTACGATTCCATCCAAACAAAAAGCGCATCCAACATAAGTCAGATGCGCTTTTTTTGTAAACATAACACCGCAGATTTTTATATTTTAAGAAGGAATAATCAACAGGTTTCCAATTTAAAATTATGAATATTTTTTGATTTTACAAATCCTTCCCGCTTTGTGGCAGCAAATAAGTTTGTCCAATGCCTGCCTAGGGAAGGTTTAACGATCCTACTGAATAATTTTTTAGCCCAGGAAAGGGGCACTCTCCTACTGAAGGATCACTATGCTTTGAACTTTTTAAGCGTAAACGAAAATGTTGAACCCCTGCCCACGGTACTTCGGACATTAATGGATTGTTGATGTGATTCAAGAATGTGCTTTACAATGGATAATCCTAGACCAGTTCCCCCCTGGTGCCTTGATCTGCTTTTATCTATCCTGTAAAATCTTTCAAACAAACGTGGTAAATGTTTTTCATCAATTCCGGGTCCATCATCCGCTACTTCAATCAATATATTTTGGTCCATATCGTAAAAGGCCAGTTTGGTATTGCCTTTTTCATTGCCATAAACAATAGAATTTACGATTAAATTGGTAAATACCTGCTTGATGCTATGTTTATCAGCATAGACCCAAAAGGGTTTTGAATATTCTTCTTTAAACGAGAGCAAAACACCTCTTTGCTGGGCCTTTATCTCCTGCATGTCCATTACTTCTTTTGCCAGCTTAACTACATCAAACTTCTCCATTTCCAGATGCATTCTGCTTGACTCGAGTTTATGGATAGTGTCAAGATCTTCAACAAGCGATATCATTCTCTCTACATTTCTTTCGGTGTTCTGAAGGTACTTTTCCATCATTTCTTTATCCTCTGCACCGCCATCAATAAGGGTTGTAATATATCCCTGGATATTAAAAATAGGGGTTTTAAGCTCATGCGAAAGATTACCAATAAACTCTTTTCTATACTCTTCCAATTTCTTGAGCTCATCGATTTCTTCTTTTTTATCTCTGGCCCATTCCAATACGTCATTATTTACATCCGAAATAATGTCCTCACTATCTTTGATCCGATTCTTCAAATCATCCTTTTGATTCTTGATCTTTAATTGGTGGATTGATTTGTATATAAGCTTGATCCTTCGGTATATAAACGACTCTAAGGCAATATTAAACGCAAAATACGTGATCAGAAAAAAGGCGAAGGCGGCCCCAACAAGCAACCATAGATTAAAAGCCTTTAGTACAAGATAGTAACCAATACAAACAAGAGCAACTAAAACAATGGTTACAATAACAGATACATACAATGATATCTGCTTGGGGGTGGCATTTCTTTTGGTAATGGTCATTTGTAGAAACTAGTACAAAGTTAGAAATCGAATTTATATCCAACACCTTTTACGGTTTTGATATAATCTTCTCCTAGCTTTTCCCTTAGTTTTCTAACATGCACATCTATGGTTCGATCACCTACAACCACATCATCTCCCCAAACACTCTTAAGGATTTCATCCCTGGTAAATACCTTGCCTGGTTTAGAGGCCAGCAAGGCCAGCAGTTCAAATTCTTTTTTGGGAAGAAGGATCTCTACCCCATCCAATTTGATCAGATAAGCTTCACGGTCGATAATAATGTTGCCAAGATGAATGGCAGTACCATTGTTATTTTTTGCAGATTTATTTCCGGGATTATATCGCCTTAACAAGGCCTGGACCCGGCTGATGAGAACTCTGGGTTTAATAGGCTTGGTAATATAATCATCGGCTCCTGCATCAAATCCGGCGATCTGGGAATAATCTTCGCCCCTTGCAGTTAAAAATGAGATCACTACATCTTTTAGATCGTCGATTGCACGCAACTCCCTGCAGGTTTCAATTCCGTCCAGATCGGGCATCATTACATCCAATATAATGAGGTGGGGCTTTACTTCCCTGGCGATTTCCACGGCCTTTTTCCCATTAGTGCTGGTATGTACCTCATATCCCTCCTTCCTTAAATTATAACTTAAAAACTCCAGAATGTCTTGCTCATCATCAACCAATAATATCTTGTGGGGGGAATTCGTCATACTCGTTCTATTCAGCATCAAAGCAATACAATTAATTTTACCTTAAAGTTAATGAATTATTATGTGATTGGTTTTTTGAAGACCTCCAAAATTAACATTTGGGCCCCCCAAAATTTGTAGACACCCTATGGTATTTGATTTTTATTAAAAAAATCACCTACCTTTGAAATTACTTCAAATTAAATTATCATTGCATCATAATTTAAACAAACAATAAAACCTATGAATTCTAAATCTACATCTTATAAAGGTTTTAAAGATGGAAATGAAGAAGATGAAAATGACATCTCAATAGTTTTGGCTGGAAAGAAAAAAGGCCCTGCCCTGGAAGATGACGACGATGATCTGGAGGATGATTTAGGGGATGATGAGGAAGACGATGACGATGATGATATCGATGATATCGACGAGAAAGCCATCATAGATGAAGATGGGGATTTTGATGATGAGGATGACAAGGATTTTTATGAAGAAACCGAATTCGAGGATTTCGACACCTTTGAAGAAGACGATGATGAGGATTTATATTGATCCCCATTCATTGATAAAATAATCGATACAAAAGAAAAACATTACTCTTAGAGTAGTGTTTTTTTATTTTTACCTAATGAAGTCTATTTATTTGCCATATTCCCTTCCTCAACTGTTTTCAATTGATGATCCCGAAATATTTTTAGACCTTTCGCTGGCGGCTTTCAGGCATCAATACCAATTCAATCGTGTTTATAAGGCTTTTTGTAACGGACTGGGAATTGAAGAAACATCTGTAAAGACTTTGTATGATATTCCCTTTTTACCCATTGAATTGTTTAAAGAGCATGAGGTGGTTACCGGTGAAGGGACGATCCAAAAAAAATTCAAAAGCAGTGGTACCACTGATGGTCACCAAAGTGTGCATTTTTTATTAGATGAAGAATGGTACCGTAAGACCCTATTAGAAGGGTTTACAAGAGTTTTCGGGGATCCTTCCCTCTATTCTTTTATTGCCTTATTACCCGGTTATGTGGAGCGACCGGATTCTTCATTGATATATATGGTGAATGAGTTGATGAAGAAAAGTAACCAAAGGAAACATGATTTCTTTTCCGAACCAGGGAATGATTTCATCAAAGCGATCGAGTTGAACCAACAAAACAATATTGCCACCATTCTTTTCGGGGTGAGTTTTTCATTGTTAGAGTTTGCCAATAAGCACCCCATCAGCTTGCAAGGGATCAAGCTGATTGAAACAGGGGGTATGAAAGGCAGGATGGAAGAAATAACAAGAGACCAGCTTCATACGATCCTAAAAACTCAACTTCAGCTCAACGAAATTTATAGTGAATATGGAATGACTGAACTTCTTTCTCAGGCGTATAGCACTCAACAGGGAGAATTTACATCACCACCGTGGATGCACGTATTGATCAGGGAAACCAATGATCCAAGATCTTACCAGGATCTTAACAAAACAGGAGGAATGAACATCATCGACCTGGCGAATATCCACTCATGTTGTTTTATCGCCACCGGCGATTTGGGAAAAAAAACAAACCCCAACACTTTCGAAGTATTGGGGCGGTTTGATAATGCTGATATAAGGGGATGTAATCTTCTTTTCCCTTAAGGGATATAGATCGAATTACACTTAAATTCATCACTGAATAAGGTGGCCCCGGATGTTCCCGAGACATTGAATGCGTTGATCTTAATGGCCGTGGTCCCGACGACGAGGCTATCGTTAAAGCTTCCTAGCCGGAATGCAAATCTGATTGGATTCATGGGCATCGCGATGTTCATGGTTACTGTATCTCCTCCGGCAATTACCTGAGAGAGGAGTGACGAGCCTATTTTTTGGATCCTGAATACACCACTGGTGGTAGTCGCCAACCTGATCTTTTGGTCTTTCTGTAAACCGATATAGGAATAAATATGGGTAGAAGAAATACCGGCTCTTACGATCGTAGTATCTTGAATGGTATCTGGAGTTTCGCTATTATACATCACCATTTCAGCATATGGCCTTCCGCAGGTTCCACATGGACTCGATGGGCATACGAAATTGCTGAATGGAGCTTGTACGTTAAAATCACCTGAAAAATATGCCTGGTAAGCCTCTCCCTGAACTCCGCCTGGATTCATATTGGCCACCTGTAAACTCAAAGTTTTATTTACGGAGTCGACCTCAATGATCATACTTGGATTGGCCATTTCTATACCCCAAATGCTATCGCAGGGCTCGCCTTGATTGCATCCATCGCAAGAAAATAAACCTAGTATTAGCCCGGATAACAGAACAACTTGTGCAAACTTTAATTTCATAACTCTGGTAATTTTAAGCCAAGATACAATATGTTTCTTTAAAAATCAAGATTTGGGCCTGTACCCTCCTTTCCAGCGGCCGATCCCTTTGTCCAGCCGGGGGCCTAACAGTTGCAATGCTTGCCGGACTGCCCCGATAATCGTTCGGGGGCCTACTATTTATTCAGCGGTATACCAACTCTTGGCGATCAGAATCATTGTTTGGAAGTTGGTTGTCCATTAAAATTTTATTTAATCCCATAAAATAGACAAATTTGAATATCCTTGTAAACCATATATAAAACCCTTCATTCATGACTCATCCAATTATTTCCCTTCCTGATCCCACTACTTTAACAGAATACCAAAAGAATTATATCCGGACAATTCCTCTTGAAATGCATTTATTGGAAGCGCTCGAATTCTCCAATAAAAAACTGCTTGAAGTATTTACATTGATAACTGAAGAAAAATCAATGTTCAAGTATATGCCAAATAAGTGGAGTATTAAAACCTTGGTTTTACATATTGTTGATACAGAACGGGTCTTTCAATACCGCGCTATGTCAATTGCAAGGGGAGCTACAGAACATTTACCTTCTTTTGACGAAAATATTTTTGCCGCCAATTCAAATGCCGATCAACGAACATTTAAAAGTATCATGGAAGAGTATATAAATGTTTCCGAGGGCTTCCGGATTTTGGTGGAAAATTTAGACCTAGAATCTATCCATCGTACAGGAATTGCCAATAGTCAACCCATTACACCATGCCTGATTGGTTTTTTAGCCTGCGGACATAGGCTGCACCATCTTCATCTTATACATGAGAGGTATTTACTCTGATTGGGTCCAGATAATTTTTACCCGTTTTTTTATGTTAAGCTGTATATGGGGGATCCCATGCTTGGTCTTTGCCGTCTCTATATCGCCTAGGCACTTAAAGCGGATAATTTTATCCTCAGGAACCAGTTTCATTACCGAAATGGGAAATAATTCAAAAAACCCTTCATCCACCCCAGCTGGAAGCTCATCTTTTAGATAAATATAGAGGGTCACTTGCTCACCCACTTTAGGAAGAACCAATTCATCAAAATAGGCGGGTTTTAAGGTAACATATGCACCCATCCTTGCAGTAATAATACATTCAATTTCACTTGTTTGAGCAGGTATTGAAGATGAGAAAAAAAACAGTAACGGTAGAATGAAGAGTATTTTTTTCATCAAATAAATAATTAAATGGGAGATCAAATTTAACTAAGAAACCTATTGCAGTAACAAATTTTATGCGGTTTTTGGTTTTATAGGATAATACTTTAACTTTGTTGTTAAGAATAAATCAAATAATTAATAATGATGAAAAAAATCTACTCACTAACATTAACGGGGCTAATGTTTGCAGGTTTATCTGCACAAAGTTTACAAAAGTCAGAAGTGACAGCTTCTGATCTTCCACAGGTAGCAAATACTCAATTCGAAATGGGAGTTGGGGCTGAAGAAAGAGCAGCTGTTGGAGATACATTAATGTACGTGCCTTTGGCAGAAATTTTTGTAACCGATCCAGGTGATGCAACTGCTTATAGCTTGCAAACCTTTGATCAGGATGGTGCAGCTGCAGCTGCAGCATTGGCTGGAACTTGGACCAGCGGAACAGACTTCCTTTTATTTTATGATCCAACTCCAGGTGGACCAAGTTTAGTTCCTATTGATGCTATGTTACATCCTGATACTGCCTATTATTTTGGTGGTACTTCATGGCATAATCCAGTTGGACAAGCTGATAACTGGATCACTATGGGACCTATTACCATTCCAGCAACCGGTGGAACTTTCGGATGGAGAGTTCGTACGCCTGACCAAGCTTACAGAGATGGTTATAAAGTACTTATTGGAAACGTTGGTTTTAACCCAACTGACTTTTCTCCTTCAGATGAGGTATTCAATAAAAATGACAACACCGGTGTAATTGGAGAGGATACTGTTTGGACCTACAGATCAGTAAACGTTCCTGCTGCTTTTGCAGGCCAGCAAGTTTATTTTGCTATTCAGCATGAAGCCAACGACATGTTCATCATTTATTTTGATGAGTTCTTGGCATTAGAGGCTAACAACCTTGGTACCGACATTAACCAATTCGATGGATTTGCCTTTAACCAGGTAATGCCTAATCCAGCAACAGATGTTGCTTATATTAATTATTCTATCGGCAATGCCAGTGAAGTTAGCTTTATAGTAACTGATATCAATGGTAGAGTGGTTGCCAATATCAATCAGGGAACCAAAGAAAGTGGTATTTACAATTATGGATTATCCGTAACTGAATTTGCTTCAGGGATCTATCAGGTTACCTTAAAAGCAGGTCAATTCAGCTCAACTAAAAAGTTGGTAATCGCTAAATAAACCATTCAAGCATTATTGATAAAAGGGGGCCATAGGCCCCCTTTTTTTTGTCATAGATGATCAAACTAGCCGATAACAAACATTGATATACCCTCACTCGTTTGGACTCGTGTAACTGAATAAAATTTGCAGGATCATTAAATCAGGCTATATTTGCAGTGTAGATATGATCGCGGGGTGGAGAAGCTGGTATCTCGTCGGGCTCATAACCCGAAGGCCGCTGGTTCGAGTCCAGCCCCCGCAACTAAAAGGCCGGAAGAATTTCTCTCCGGCTTTTATTTTAAGGGGTCTTGTAGTATAATGGATATTATGTGGGTTTCCGGAACCCAAGATTCAGGTTCGATTCCTGACAGGACCACATAACACTACTATCTTCCTGTTTATGTGTATGTGCTTTGGTGAGAAGTATGCTACCGAAACATCTTCATTCAATCCCTTACGTGGGTCTTTGTATGGCATCCTTCTTAAAACCTATTGCTCTAATAGGTGTATTTGCGGCATTTGAAGAACAAGTTGCGATGAAGCCTTGTTGAATAATCACTTGGTTTTGGGCGTTCAGAGTTCAGTAACCATAGGGTCTTGGGCAAAAAAAAACCTTCAACATGGTTGAAGGTCTCTTTTTGAATTCAGTATTACTACTAAAATTACATAGCTGCTGGAGCTGAAGGAGCGGCTTTCTTTTTAGGAGCGGCTTTTTTCTTAGCAGCTTTCTTTTTAGGAGCGGCTTTTTTCTTAGCGGCTTTCTTTTTAGGAGCAGCTTTTTTCTTAGCAGCTTTCTTTTTAGGAGCAGCTTTTCTTTTAGCAGCTGGTTTTCTTTTAGCTGCAGCTTTCTTTTTAGGAGCAGCTTTTTTCTTTGCAGCTGGTTTTCTCTTTGCAGCAGCTTTCTTTTTAGCTGCTGGTTTTTTGCTTTTTGAAGCAGTGCCGGATTTTTTTGCCATGATTTTAAAATTTATATTTAAATCGAAAGTAGAAAATATTTTTTTAAACAAAAAAAAAAATGACAAATATTTTTACGTCAACAATCCTTGGATGTAAAACAAAAATTCTATTTATCTAGTAAAATCAATACACACAAGAAGATTTGATCGATTTTCACTAATGCAATTAACATTTTTCGGTTGATAAGTTTATCTATTCAACTTTTTTGACTACTCCTTTTTCGACGTGAAAAATTGAGCATATCATCCGTCCTGTCGACCAGTTTTCAAAATCAGATCACATTCTGAACATATAGTAAAATAGGCATGTATAGAGAGTATGGCTTTTTAATTTTCTTATTTGACCAGTCTCATTTTGGTGCCTGAAATGGTTTTATTTTTCAAAAAAAATCGAAATAGCCCCAAATCGAAAAATTTGGACCAAAACGATCAAATTTCCTTTTTTGGGGTGTTTTTATTCGGGGAAATGGAGATGTTGAATGTTGGATGATCCTAATTTTAAGTTGATGCTGGGATCATTTTTCAAATTGGATCAACTTCGCGGTCTCAGGTTTTTCTTTCATCCATCTTCAAATTTAACGACGATGATCTATGGTGACAATCATGCTGAATGGCTGTAAATAAGCCTGTTTTTAAGGCTTTTTATTGCTTGTATTCCAAAATAAACCTTACATTTGTCCAAGTTTTTTGAGGATGATTCTTTAAAAAAATCAACTGCGGATGTGGCGTAATTGGTAGCCGCGCCAGACTTAGGATCTGGTGTCTCACGACGTGGGGGTTCGAGTCCCTTCATCCGCACCAGTGCATAAAAAAACCGTCTGGAGAAGTCAAGGCGGTTTTTGATTTTTTTTAAAAGGTTGAATTTATAATTGAAATATGGAAATTGGATTTGTAAGTAAGGAGAATTTGAACGCCGAAATAAGCATATCGCTTGTTCCAGCGGATTATTCTGAAGTAGTCGATAAAGCGCTGAAAGCATTGAAGCATAAGGTAAATGTGCCAGGCTTCCGTCCAGGAATGGTACCTGTAGGGATGATTAAAAAGCTATATGGTAAAGCTGTGCTTTCGGATGAAATCGGAAAAATTACGATCGATGCACTCTTCAAATATTTAGATGAACAAAAAATTAACTACCTAGGGCAGCCACTGCCTAGTCTTTCAAAAAACGAAGCGATCGATTGGGACAACCAGAAAGACTTTGTTTTTTATTATGATCTTGGCTTATCCCCTCTGTTTGAATTGGTCATACCTTCCGATGCCTTTACTTCTTATCAAATTGATGTAAAGGATGATGTTCTTGAAAAGGAAATCAATAAGCTAAGAGAAAGAAACGGAAGAAATATCAATCCGGATACTGTGGAGGAAAAGGACTTTGTAATGGGCACTGCCACCGAACTAACAGCTGATGGTGAGGTAAAAGAAAACGGTATTAGTAAGACCATTTATGTGTTTACCGAAAAATTGGATGATGCGGATGCAAAATCAAAAATAATGGGGGCTAAGGTGGGCGATGAACTTCAGCTGAATATTAAAAAATTATATAAAGACTCAACCACAGCTGGGATCTATTTAGGTGTTAAAGCCGAGGAGGTAGATGGACTAAGCGATCTATTCAATTTCCAGGTGACTACGATTAATCGAATGGTCCCGGCAGAAATAGACCAGGAGTTTTTCGATAAGGTTTTTGGAGAAGGTCAGGTTTCAACCGAAGAAGAATTCAAAGAAAAATTACGGGGATTCCTTAAGAATGACCTCCAATCAGAAAGCAATGCCATGCTTTTGAGCTCAATTAGGAAGGGGATTTTGGATGCAAACCAGTTTGAATTGCCGGATGAGTTCCTGAAAAGATGGCTCAAAGTAAAAAATGAAGACAATAAGAAAGTAAACGTGGATGATATCATCCAGGATTATGAAAACAATAAACAGTATATCCGATGGGAAATACTCAGAAACAAAGTGGTTGCCAAGTATGAAGTAGACCTCGAAGAAGGAGAACTCATGGATGCAGCAAGGGTGGACGTAATGAATCGGGTTACCCGGATGGGTTATCAGTTGCCACCGGAAAGGATTGACGAATTTGCCAAAACCTTACTGTCAAACCAGGAAGAGGCAGATAAGCTCATTAATGGAATTCTGGAAACCAAGGCTTTAAGAAAGATAAAAGAGGAAGCAAATATTGTTGAAAGCACCATTGGATATGAAGAATACTTGTCAATGCTCGAAAAAAACGCCGAACCGGTTTAAATTATTCAATCAATACTGATCCTGAAAACCCGACAAATTATCCTGTCGGGTTTTTTAATTGTCACCCCAGCTAGGCGAGATATGTCAATTTTTCCGAATTTATCCTATTGGATAAATTATTGCTATACTTGTTAAACGAATTCAATTATTAATCATATGATACCACACGATGAGTTTAAAAAATATGCTGTGAAGCATCGCGGCATGAGCAGTATGCACCTTGAAAAATATATGAGTACCATAGAGGACATGACAAGAACGGTGATCGAAGAAAGACCTGTAAATTTTAGAGAGGTGGATGTCTTTTCGAGGTTGATGATGGATAGGATCATTTTTCTTGGAACCCCTATCGACGATTATATAGCCAATATTATCCAGGCCCAATTGCTTTTCCTTGAAAGTGCAGATGCAAAAAGAGATATTCAGATCTATGTAAATAGCCCGGGAGGGTCGGTATATGCTGGCCTTGGAATTTATGATACCATGCAATGGATCAGTTCTGATGTAGCAACCATTTGTGTTGGAATGGCTGCTTCCATGGGTGCTGTTTTATTATGCGCTGGAGCAGATGGAAAAAGAACCGGATTAAAACATTCAAGAGTGATGATCCACCAACCTTTGGGTGGAGCTCAGGGACAGGCCAGCGATATTGAAATCACAGCAAAGGAAATCCAAAAACTTAAAAAAGAGCTGTACGAAATAATAGCATACCATAGCAAACAAACCTATGAGAAGGTTTGGGCGGATAGTGACCGTGATTACTGGATGATAGCCGAAGAGGCCAAGGCCTATGGAATGATTGATGAAGTATTGGTTAAAGCGAAGTAAACCAGTGGTTTATAAAATATAGGGGCAGAGGGTATCTTTGCCCCTTTTTTATTTTTGTTTTTTTCAGGACTTCTATGGTCCTAAAGCTTGGAGCGTAAGGCTCTTTTTAGTTATTTTTGTAATATATCTAATACCATATATTGTTAGAATAAATCTTATGGCAAAACAACAGATAGAGGAACAATGTTCTTTTTGTTTAAGAAGTAGAAGCGAGGTACAGCTTTTAATTACAGGGAGCAAAGCAAATATATGTAACCAATGTGCTACCGACGCATTTAATATTGCTCTTGAGGAACTCAACACCAAAAACAAAAGACAATTAGATAAGCAACTTACTTTATTAAAGCCATCACAGATAAAATCTCATTTGGATGAATATATCATTGGCCAGGATGAAGCCAAAAAGGTAATGTCCGTTGCAGTATATAATCATTATAAAAGGATCCTGAATAGTAAGAAGATGAATGATGATGATGTGGAGATCGACAAATCCAACATTATCCTCGTAGGGGAAACTGGAACCGGCAAAACACTAATGGCCAGGACAATTGCAAAAATACTCAATGTCCCTTTTTGTATAGCGGACGCAACAGTACTTACCGAAGCGGGCTACGTTGGGGAAGATGTGGAAAGCGTATTAAGCAGGCTTTTGCAATCAGCAGATTTTAATGTAGAAGCAGCTGAAAGGGGAATTGTTTTTATTGATGAAATCGACAAAATTGCTCGTAAAAGTGATAATCCAAGTATCACCAGGGATGTAAGCGGTGAAGGAGTACAGCAGGGATTATTAAAATTATTGGAAGGAAGTGTGGTGAGTGTACCACCCTATGGCGGCAGGAAGCATCCAGAGCAAAAAATGATCAACGTAAATACTCAGAATATACTGTTCATCTGCGGTGGAGCTTTTGACGGTATAGAAAGAAAAATAGCTGATAGACTCAATAAACAAAGTATTGGTTTTGGAAACGGGAAGAAGAAACACAAACAAGAAGAGACCAATTATTTACAATTTATAACCCCTCAGGACCTCAAATCTTTTGGTCTCATACCTGAATTGGTAGGACGATTGCCGGTGCTAACACATATGAATCCATTAGATGCGGAAGCATTGAAACAAATCTTAACGGAACCCAGAAATGCGATCATTAAGCAATATCAAAAATTGCTCAAAATGGACGAAATTGAATTGGAATTTACGGAGGATGCATTGGATTTTATTGTACAAAAAGCGATTGAATTCAAACTTGGAGCAAGGGGTTTAAGAGGGATATGTGAGGCTATCATCAATGATGTCATGTTTGAAGCCCCGGAAACCAAAGACAAACATTTTGTGGTAACCCGTGAATTAGCGGCTCATAAATTGGAGCACGGCAAGTTTAGCGGGAAAGCCGCCTAATATCCTTTCATGTTTTTATTCGATCGTTTACCTTTTGAAATGGGGGTGGTAAGGTCTATTTAACCAGGAAATGTTTATCCTTCTTTAAATATTGGTCATACATATAGTGTATAATACCATCACTCAGCCCCATTTTGGGCACTATGATATTCTTGATCTCCGTATGCTTGGTGATATATAAGAAGATTTCCGCTGCAGGCACAATCACGTCGGCACGATCTGGATTGAGCCCATGCTTCCGCATTCGTTCTTCGAAAGTAAGTTCCTTCAGATCCTGGTAAATCCTTTTCAAATCAGATCTGCTAAAAGTAGACTTATCATAGATACCCGCCAGCTTTTGAAGTTTGATAACATTGCCCCCGGATCCAATACCGATCAGATTTTTATATCTGTTGGCGAGTTCAACACATTTCATTTTGAGTGTTTCCCATGTACCTTTTGCAATCTTATCATGCAACATCCTTACTGTACCAATTTGGAATGATTCTGAAAACCTTTTTTCTCCTTCATAAAATAAAGTGATTTCGGTGCTCCCCCCTCCTACATCAATATATAAGTAAGCCCTATTTGGGTTCATTGATTCGGCAATATGGTTCTGAAAGATAAGATCAGCCTCCACTTCACCTGTAATCGTTTTGATCTCTATGCCAGTCTCCTTTTTTATGTATTTTTTCACCTCTTCAGCATTTTCCGCTTCACGCATAGCTGAGGTAGCGCAGGCCATATATTCCATTACCTCGTGTACCTCGATCAGATTCCGGAAAGCGATCATGGTCTTCCTTAATAGCTCGATCTTCTTGTCTGAAATTTTGTTATTGGCAAATACGTCTTCACCTAACCGAATAGGAACCCTGGTTAAAGCAACTTTCTTGAAATTAGGTTCACCGCTCAGGTCGAGGTAAATATTATAAAACAAAAGCCTGATGGCATTTGTACCTATATCGATGGCTGCAAATTTATGGTTGACATTCATAGATGATACTTCCCGGCTAAAAATATAGATAAATCCTTAACTGGATGTTGAATAATCTTTATCAATTCAATATTTCTTTTTTCACAAGACTCCACCAGCAGGTCTTTAAGGTAAAAAGCAGTGGATCCCACCAGGTACAATTGGTTGCTGAGGCCTATATACCCTTTTTCTATTAGCTGTACATATTGATCAACAGCCCCACGGCAAATCCCCCGGCAATAATCGTTGTTTAATCTGGAGGATGCAAAAGGGGCAATACCACTACAAAAATTTGCAGCATCCCTGATACTTCCACCATATATGTTTTGTATCACGAGATTTGGGGAGATCTTCCATTCAGTTTCCAATTCCTTTCTTATATCCAGAGGGATATCATCCCTTAAATAATCCTTTAAGACCATTTTCCCTATATCCGTAGCCCCACCCTCATCTCCTAGAATAAATCCCCCCGGAGATATATTTTTTGTGATAGAGGATCCGTCATAGTAACATGAATTGGAACCAGTGCCCAAGATACCTACGATACCTGCTTGATTCCCGGCTGCTGCATAACAGGCAGCCAGCATATCAGAATGAATATGCACATGAACTACCCCTAAAACTCTCGACAGTATTTCCTTGAAAGCTTCTTCTTTTTTTTGATCAATTTTCCCAGCGGCAAACAGAAAAACCGATTGCATACTTCCAGGTTGAAATTCATGCCAGCGATGTATTTTCTTTTCAAAATCTTCCAGCGTTTCACGACTTAATTGCAAGGCCGGTTCGGTAAATTCAGACAATATCCTTCCTTGATCTAAAAAAACCAGATTTGATTTGGAGCCCCCTGCTTCGATGATCAAGTTCATGCCATAAAACTATATTTATTATAGTTTTAAAACTTTTAATCACCCAAAAAGAATTGAACAGATTATGAAACTACTTGGCTAAGCTCTATTTTTTTTATTCTGGGGTTCATGATTGAAAACCACAAAGGAGGAATGAGAGACACCACCATAGATGCGGGATAACCCAACGGCAATTGAGGACTTTCCTCAAAATAACGCAATACCTGGTATTTTCGGTTGGCCTTAAAATGGTGATCCGAATGGCGGGTAAGTTCATATAGCATTAATCGGCCCAGGATATGTTCCGAATTCCAGGAATGGGTGGGTTTTACTTTTTCATAAAGCCCTGGCTCCACCTCTTTTCGCCTTAATCCATAATGTTCGATATAATTAACCGTTTCCAGGAGGAGCATACCAACCACTGCAGCACATATAAAACAGATCATGGTAAATGGTCCAAAAATGAACCCAATCGCCGCTACGAATAAAACCTGGATAATCGCAAACCGGATCATTTCATTTTTAAAAGACCAGGCTTTCAAGCCAAGTCTTTCCAGTCGTAATTTTTCCAGGTGCCAGGCGGAAAAATAACTACCAAAAATACTTCGGGCCCAAAAAAAGTAGATAGGCTCATTCAGCCTGGAGGAGGCAGGATCTATAGGCGTGCTTACATTCTTATGATGTCCCCTATTATGTTCTATATAGAAGTGCATGTATAAGGATGTCAAAAGCAATACCTTCGCCATGGCCTGCTCCGCTTTTTGGGTTCGGTGTCCCAGTTCATGCGCTACATTAATACCCAAAATGCCACAGGCCAATCCCATGCTCAAAGTTTTTCCAATAAGTTCAACCATATCAAGATCAACATAAGTGACCAGGTATAGGTAATAAATCAATAAGCCAAACTGAATGGGGAGATTCAAATACAGGAGGATATTAAAAAAAGCATGGGTTGACTTGGCTGGCTCTGCTTCCTCATCATGATTGGTTTTTATTCTTGGGAGTAATTGCTCCAGGGTTGGAATGGCAACAAAAGCGATAAGGGGTCCAAAAAAGCTCCAATATCCAGGAGAAAATAAAGAGACCAGAACAATGGCTGGTACCCCAAAGAATCCCCAAAGATATTTAAGATCCCCGGCTTTCATTTTTTATGGCTAGCTCTTTTGACCTTAAAACCTTTCACCGCTTTGGATTTCTTCCTACGATCAGGAATGATGTTGTAGTTGATCTGCAAAGGCTCAAATATTGTTTTGTATAATATCTTTTCCGTTTTAAAATAATCGATACCCACTACTTCAATTCTGAGCTCATCATTGATATGAAATAATTCCTGAGATAGGTCCACACGAAATTTATATCTTTTTCCTTTTGATTCTTTCTCCAGGCTTAATTTTTTCAATAACGTTTTTCCTCTATATATCCTGGCATATCCTTTTTCGATCTTCTTATCATTTATCCTGAACTTAAGATCAAAAGGCACGATAGGTGTCAGGTTTGGATTCCCAATATGAAGGTGGAAGGTATCTTTGTTGATAAGGGTTTTATTGCCTAAATACTGCGAAGTACTATAAATGGTCACCTGATGGTCGTTGTTTGATAAACCTAGCAGAGAGTAAGGAATATGGAGTATTTTATCATTCCTGAGTTTTCTCATCTGAAAGCTTCCCAGCGAAGTATCACCAAAAAATGAAACGATTTGCATGTCCTGAGTGATTTCCATGGTATCATCAATAAATATTCGGATGGAATGATTCATATCCGAATATTTCAGATCATCATAATAGGTTTCAGGGATATCAATGATCAAAGGGAATTTTAATCCCCAATAACCGTTGTAGCTGTTTTCTTCGGGGGTGGCCACCTGGATGTTGATATCGTCTTTGATAATTCCGAAGGAAGCAAGTTTATTCCGTGCGAATTGGGATTGGATCACTTCTCCATAATTGTCCATAATAAACTCAACTCCAGGATACATATCAGGTTGGCAGGCATAATGAGGAATAAAGAAAACCTGCTTATCGGGGCCATTCTTTTTGGTAACAAGATTGCCGGTTGACGGATTTACCTCCAGGCTTGTATTCGCCAGCTTGATAAAATTAGGTACAAAAGTTTTCCCATTCTTATCCCTGAAAACGGGCCTTAACATCACGGCATCATTCTGTTGTAATCCGGCCATTACATAAAGTATTTCAAGTTCCATGCCGGTTACTCCCTGGTGTTTTTTTATATGATAATCCAGCACCATACTAGAGATAGCCGGTACAATGGTTTTTTCGAAGATGATGTTGGAAGTCTCTATTTTTTCAAAGGCATAATTGGTGCGTTCATCTTTACCCACTTCATTGGTCGAATAATAATTAATAGCTCCTACTTCCTGGTCTGATTTAAAATAATCCTCATCAAAAATGATCAGCTTAACCGGGTCACCTTTTGAAATCTTAAAAGTGGCACTTCCCGGAATAACATCTAAAGAATTTTTATTGATCGGGGACTCGTATACTATGTCATTCCCTATCTTTACTCTCCATGAAGCGTCGGGTAATCCCTGGCCTGCTTTTGTTTTTTTACCCCCTACAAATAATCCAAAGAATGGGATCTTGCTGGCAGGCATGTCGTACTTTTGCTCCACCAGTTTGGCATTTTTTATCGTTAGCTTTGCCATATAGATGGGTGGCTGCTCTATGGTGATATCGGTTTGATATAAATTTCTCCAGAAGTATTTTGATTTTTCATCACATACACTCAGGCTAACATTCACTTTGTGGAAACCAGGAATTAGTTGGAAGTGGTGATATGGAATAAAGATCCGTACATAGTATTTCCCGGAACTGGTAACCCGTACTTTAAAATACTCATCAAAGGTAGTTTCCTTGTTTTCCTGATCTGGATTGTGAAGCGGATAAAAGATCCTATCAGAGTTTTCTCCCTTTTTTATCTCTAAGAAGAAATAATACTGTCTTAAATAGTCACTCTCTTCTGCCCCTTTAACCTGATACTCCCCATATTTAAAGATAGCATAGCATGTAAACTGAACTCCTTGAACCCCTGCTCTTATTTCATTCTTCCTTACATCAGCATTGGTAATGGTAATCGACTGGTCCTTGTATTCAACCATTTCCTGACCAAAGGCTACGGAAAAAAATCCGGCACAAAAAAAGCCAAGAAGCAGTTTAAACTTTAACATCTACTGAAATACGGATTTATATTGATTCACCTTATCGTAAATTGCATTACCAAAATTTGTACTGGCGCCCATGATCATATCATTATTAAACGGAAAATTTACTGGTTTCTTATTCACCAGGTCCTGCGATGTTTTGCTAAGAGCCCTGCTATCACCGGTAGCCGTTGCATAGGAATAGTTAAATGAAAAGGTCCCATATATGGCGTCATTCGCATATTTTTTATCCGAATCTATTCCATAAATAACAGTTATTCCGTTCACAGTTGCATCCTTAGTCATGGTAAATTTTCTAACATTGGCGGTAATATCCCTATAAACAGGTTGCTTCAATTTATTCCCAGCTGAATCCGTTTTTACTGAACCATCCGGATTTTTAATATATTCCCATCCATCTTCAATCTTCTTGGTTTCTACATAACTGGTTTCCGCCACTCTTTCAGGAGAAACAGTTACGGCATTGATCATTACATCCACATAGTAATGATAAGCAAAATTCCCTTGGAAAATATTATGTAATCTTAGCCAGTTAGATTCAAGGTTTGTCCATTTTTTATCCAACGTTTGTTTTACAAAATTTTCGGGTAAACTCACCTGCCCGCTTGGGGCCAATTGCACCAGTACATGGGTTAATCCCATCATAAATGCATTATCAGCTTTTGTTTTCAGATAGGAGTTGCTGTTGTCATATCCATAAGCTTTCATATAATAATCATAAGCAGCACGGGCATTAAAACGCCCCCCTTTGTTCAAGGCCTCATCTCCCTTATTGGATAGATTTTGAATAGCATTCTGTTTAGCATTGTTCAAAGCAGATCCATAATCTTCAAACTTAAAATCCACATCCGTTTGCGGGTTGCTTGGTTTTAGCTTTGGAAGCTGCATCACGATGCGTTGCCGGTTATCAAGACGAGTATAAATGATAAACACCTTTTCCCAATCAGGATTTGAACTGGATAATTGCCTGTTAAGGTCTTCTTTATCCACTCTATTGGCGATTTCCCAGGAATTGACCAATATGTCGATGGTTTTTTGATCGTCAGGTTTTTTACGAAGCTTTTTGGCCGCCAATGTAATGGCCGTGTCATAGTCACCTCGTTCATACGATTTTTGAGCAGAATAACAGCCGCTAAGCAGGAGGGTTAAAAACGCTGTAACGAAAATGGGTAGTAGTTTTTTCATGATCTGCAAATTTAAGTTTTTTTCTGTTTATACATATTCAAACCCAGTGCCAAACTAGCGGGCATTAGCATTTCATTCACAAATCCTACTTGTGTATCCCATAAAAATAGGCTATTTTTGCACTCATAATTAGTACATGCTTACAAACGGTCATATTACCCTTACCGATCCAATATTCGTTAAAAAAGAAAAATACAATGCCTTTGAACGATTCTGGCTCAAGTACATCAACGATGAAAGGGACCTTCCATTTGTAAGGTTATCCATTAAACTGCTTTGTATTTTTCCTCCCCTGGCGGTGCTTATCTATTTTCTAAGTATGAATGCCAACACCCCCTGGTATTTATGGTGGGGTGTGGTCGCCATTTATTTATTCCTTGACTGGGCTATTTTTCTAGGGCCCTTTATCCTCATGTTGCACAATACATCCCATAGATCCTTCTTTAAGCATAAGTACAAAAAGTGGAATAATTTTATCCCATGGGTCATCGGACCTTTCTTTGGTGAAACGCCAGAGACCTATTTTGCCCATCATGTAGCCATGCATCACCCTGAAAATAACATGGAAGAAGACCTTTCAACCACCATGCCTTTTAGGCGAGATTCGGTAAGGGGATTTTTGTTATACTTCTGCACTTTCTTTTTCATAGGTATGGGCCAGTTGATCAACTATCACTTAAAGAAGAACCGGAAGCCTATCATGTGGTGGATGGTAATTGGTGAGGCCAGCTTTATTCTTTTATGTGTGGCATTGTCGCTTACACTTAGTTTTAAAGCAACGTTGGTAGTATTTATTATTCCTTTATTCTTTACAAGGCTAATGATGATGGCAGGAAACTGGGCTCAACATGCCTTTGTGGATGCGCCAACCCCAGGTAATTGTCATAGAAATAGCATTACCTGCATCAATACCACCTATAACAAAAAAAGCTGGAATGATGGCTATCATATCAGCCATCACCTCCGTCCAAACCGCCACTGGACGGATCATCCCAAGGAATTTATGGACAATATTGATGCATATATCAAAGAGGACGCCATTGTATTCCATACCATTGACTTTACTACTGTTTGGCTTTTCCTCATGCTGAAGAAATACAAAACCTTAGCGAAGTACTATGTGATCCTTGATCCAAACGTAAAGATGACCCAGGAAGAGATCATCGCCAAGCTAAAGCACCGTACCCGTCGTATTGAGGATCGTCAATACGTTACCGCTTAATTATTTTTGGGCGCCCAGGCGCTATGTTGCGGGCTCCGCTACGCTTCGGTCCCCCTCCCCACCATCCAGCACCTATTCCTACGGGCACCAAGCCCTTCACATCGCTGGCGCAATTACAGGTTCCTAAAATACATTTTTGGCTAAGTCTGGACGCAATATATTGAGTCCTTACCATTCGGTGGATATAGATTTACTTACCTCACAATCTTAAAACCAATATACCCGTTACCAGTAGCCATATAGATCCTTAACCAAATCGGCAACATCATTTCAGTGCCTCTGGCCGTAGTTATATCCCCCAGGTCAATAATATCCTTCCACCCAAACTGCTTCAGCAACTCATTTACTTCAGCTTTGGCATCGGCATTATTGCCACTCATAAACATGGTGGGGTCACCACCGCTTTTGGTGGCACTTACCATTACTTCACAGTTCACAATATTCAGGGACTTTACAATATTGGCTTCAGGTACTAGTTTTTGAATTTCCTCCCCAAGCGAATTTGTATTAGTATATTGAGGGGTTAGAAACGGAGGCATTCCGTTTGAAAAATCAAGAGGATTGCTGATGTCAATCACCGTTTTACCTTTAAGATGGTTTGATCCAACCATTTTAAAAACTTCCAGCGTAATTTCGCCTTTCGTACAATTAAAAATAATATCTCCGAATTGAGCAGCGTCCTCAAAAGTTCCTGCCGAAGCTTTTGGCCCATTTGCTTTTACCCAGTCAGCCGCTTTTTCATTGTTGGAGGTGCGGCTACCCATTTTTACCTCATATCCCAATTGGATCAGCTTGGCCCCAATGGTTTTACCTACCGATCCTGTTCCAAAAATTCCTATTTTCTTCATGCCTTATTTATTTGCTAATTCAGTACTGAGATTCCACAATTTCTCCTGCATGGCTGCATCATGCGAATAAGCCGATGATTTTTTCTCCTTTTGTTTAAAGTCGAAGAACTTTCCGCTAATACCATTGTATTTTTCCGAGGTAGCCAGCTCAGTCAGCGCATGGGCGGCTTTATCTGGCTTGGTACTCATCATATTTACAATGAGCTTCAACGGCCCTTTCATTTCTTTTACCAGATCTGATTTTACCAGACCCGGATGAAACGTATTCGTGGTTACTTTGGTGCCTTCGAGTTTTTTGGCCAGCATATAATTGGTCATCAGGTTCATCATTTTGGAGCCCCCGAATGAATACATAGAAGAATACTTTTTCTCTCCTTGCAAATCATCAAAGTTCAGTTTTGTGGTGGATGGAGCTGCTACCGTTACAATTCTTGACGGCTCGCTTTTTTTAAGCAGGTCGAGCAATTCATTGGTTAATACAAATGGCCCCATATGATTAGTGGCAAACATCATTTCCAGTCCATCTTTCGACAGTTCGCGGTTTGCACGAAAAATAGCTGAAATATTCACCAAGGCATCCAGATGATTATATTTTTGTTTGAATTCGTTGGCCACCTTTTTAATACTGGCAATATGCGAAAGGTCAGCCACCATGATGTCAATATCCTTATTGCCGCTTGCTTTAATGAGTTCAGCTTGCAATGCTTCCAATTTTTGCTGGTTCCTTGCCAGCAATACTAAATGGTGTTTGCCTTTGGCAAGTTCCTGGGCTGTGGCTCCACCAATAGCTCCTGTAACTCCAGTTATAAGAATTGTTTTTTTGCTCATAATTTGTCTATTTTTTATATGATTGAATGATTTGGGAAATCTCGGGGAACAATAAATAAGCTCTTATACTTACAATAATAACCATTAAACTTAAACCCATGGTAAAATATGATTTCAAAAATGGGAAGATCATTCCGCAATAAACCAACATTGCTATGGCTATAATGCTGGATATCAATGGCCCATATTGAATCTTCTGAAGCATCATCCAATAGCACACAAAGAGAATGATCCCTGAAAAGATAAGTACATGACCATCCATTAATAAGCGCAGAAGATCACGGCTATAAGGACCTTTATGGGCTTTGATCACAAAAAAATCATGCAAGATCCCGCTTACCAGATACCAAATGCCAACACCCAGTATCCAATGTGTGGAGAATAATATATTCATATCTTTTTTATATTTACTATCAAAAATATAGTTGCAAACCTAAGTATAGTTTGCTACCTTTGCAATACCTGTCAAACTTGACAGTATGGCTTTTTTTCAATTTATTAAGAAATGAAGGATGATCATTAAAGGAAAAGAATATGCATTTAAAATGGATGGTAAGCTATACCATTGCGCTATGGATGTAACCATGGACTATATTGGAGGTAAATGGAAAACGGTGGTATTATGGTATTTGCGAAACAAGACCATGCGTTTTGGGGAATTGAAAAAACAAATCCCGGAGATCACAGAGAAAATGCTGAGCATCCAATTAAAAGCCCTGGAAGACGATGGAGTGATCCAAAGGAAAGTATTTGCCGAAGTGCCCTTAAGGGTAGAATATTCATTAACCGAATTTGGAAGGAGCTTAATTCCAGTATTAGAAGCAATTGCCAAATGGGGCAGAACATTGGGCGAAACGGAAGGGAAATTGGTGGAGGTAAAGAAGTAGAAAATGTACCCATTAAAAACGTTCTATATTTTTTGCGATTTGGTTATTTCGGCTTTTTATAAAAGTGCCAGGTTCTGGGCTTTTTAATACCGCGACTGGTTCTGAAAACAGTTTTTACGGTATGCTCTTTACCATACCGATCGAAATAATATACCTCAAAATGTAAATGAGGACCGCTTGAAAAGCCCGTGCTACCTACTTTACCAATGGGCTGACCTGCTTTTATGGTATCTCCTTCCTTCACCATTACACTATTGTATTCCATATGCCAGTAGGCGGCTGAGGTGCTGTCATCATGCTTGATGATCACATAATTTCCATCACTGATAAATTTATAGGAGGCTCCCCCTTTTTGAGAATCCGACCGGGTACTTTGTACAATTCCGTCCCTTGCAGCGCAGATAACCTCACCTCTACGCATTAAAAAATCAAGTGCATTCGATTTTTGATGACTCCACCAGCCGTTATAGCCTTGCACGATGGATACATTCTTACCGGAAATATAGGGAAGTTCATAGACCACCATTTTTACCTTCTCGTTTTTTGTACTGTCAAGTACCTCTGTGCCTGCCTTTCCTAGCTGGCTATAGGCCGAAACAGCCGTTGAACATAAAGCAACGGCTATGCTGAGCGTGGAATAGTGAAAAATCCTTTTCATGATTTAATCTGTAACGAAAGATACGAAATTTTGTTATGGGATCAAAGCGCTAATGAAGACACCCTGTTGTTTTTCCATGGTGAAATGATTAATCTTTTTATAATTTTGGGACTTAACTTAAAAACTAACTATATATGATACGAAAAATTTCACTGATGATCATGGGCTTAAGCCTGGCCCTGTTTTTGAATTCTTGTGGTGGAGACCCTACAAAATCGAAAGAATATGTGGCCTTAAAAGCTGAATTGGATAAAATCAAATCACAGGACAGTTTGGAAGCTGCTAACATTGCCTCGTACAAAAAATTGAATGATGATTTTTGTGCCGGAAAGAGAGAAGATTTTCTCGCGGGTATTGCTGATAATTACGTGGACCATAATCCTGATACAATGTTAACCAAAAAACAGGGAAAAGAGGCTTGTGCAGAAGGGTTTGATGGGGTGAATGGATCGAATTCCGAAATGAAAGTGAATTATCCACATATGTATGCCGAAGGTGATTACGTATTTGCGCATACAAGTATGAGTGGAAAAATGAGTGGTTCAATGGGACCTGGTTTGCCTACCATTAATGGCTCATATACTGACGTGGACTTTTTTGAAGTGATTAGATATGAGAACGGAAAATGTGCTGAGCGTTGGGGGCTAATGGATGTAAACAAAATGATGGCTCAAATTGCTGCCGGCAATACAGCCACAACAGAACAACCTAAATAAAAAAGAACCCATCCCGATTTCTATCGGGACACTACTCTGCAAGAAACAAGAGCCAAGACTAACAGCAATCTTGGCTCTTGCTTCTTAAATCTTGGCTCTAATTATTTGGAATTTTCAATAAGCATTTTCTTCTTTTCCATTTCGCACGGACCTGTTTCAAAGCTTAAATGATCAAGCTTTTGAATGGCTGACCAGCCTTTATGCACATTTACAAAATGAGTAAATCCATGCTTTTTAAGCATGCTTGCAGCTATCATGCTTCTATAGCCTCCGGCACAATGTATAATATAAGAGGTGTTTTTATCCAATTCATCCAGGTTTTCCTCCAGGATTTGAAGGTGCAAGGTCTTAGCCCCTTTAATATGACCTGTTTCAAACTCTCCAGGCTTACGTACATCCAATACTTTCCATCCTTTGTCCATATAGGTCCGGATCTCTTCGGGCTCAATAGAGGTAATGGCTGCGATTTCCTGGTTGGCCTGGATCCAGGTCGAGAAACCGCCTTGTAAATAACCAGTTATATTTTCGATACCCACGCGGGCTAAACGGGTGATCACTTCATTTTCTTTTCCAGGATCCGTAATTAAAACCAGTGGCTTTTTATAGTCTAGCACGGTAGCTGCCCAAATGGCGAACTGACCATTGGTCCCAATATTGATCGAATTAGGAATATGGGCTTTTTCAAATTCATCTGCGATCCTGGTATCCAATATAACCGCACCTGATTGGATCTGCGTTTTAAAATCTTCTAACGACAACGACCTATTTGTCTTCACAAATACATCTTCCAGGTTATCATAACCATTTTTGTTGATGCTTGCAGCAATAGCAAAATAAGATGGGGCAGGTACAATCCCTTCTGTGATGGTTTTCACAAAAACCTCCTTGGTCATGGGTTGTAGCGCATAATTCCCCTTCTTTTGCTCCCCAAGCTGGGTAAAGGTCTCTTTGCCGATATTTTTACCACAGGCGGAGCCGGGTCCATGGCCTGGATAAACCATTACATCGTCCTCTAGGGGCATGATCTTTTGCTGAATGGAATCATAGAGCATAGCGGCCAGATCCTGAGAAGTAATATTTTGAGCAATAGCCAGATCGGGCCTTCCTACATCCCCTATAAACAGTGTATCTCCGGTAAAGATGGCATGATTTTTGCCTTTCTCGTCGACTAGTAAAAACGTGGTGGATTCTGGGGTATGCCCAGGAGTATGTAAGACCACAAAATGAATATTACCGATCTTTATATGTTCACCATCTGCAGCTGAGTGAATAGGAAAAGAAGTTCTGGCATCAGGCCCAAATAAAATGATTGCTCCTGTTTTTTTAGCCAACTCTAAATGTCCTGAAATAAAATCAGCGTGGAAGTGAGTTTCAAATATATATTTGATGGTTGAACCTCGTTCTTTGGCTAATTCAATGTATTGATCAGGTTCTCTTATTGGGTCAATGATGACCGCTTCGGCATGATCATCGATATAGTAAGAGGCCTCTGAGAGGCATTGAGTATATATCTGCTTAATATACATAGTGATTTTTTGTTTGATTGAATAACTTTACAAAGGTATACTCTAATCTTCTAATCTACTACGTATATTAGGAAATATTTAACGTAATAAGATATACAGCAGATATCATATTGATTTTGAAGGGCTCAGGGGAGTTTAACATGCTAAAAGTTAAACCATTAGGCCTTCGAGGACTTGAAATTCATGGATTTTTAATATATTTTTGCAAAATTCGTTGAGTTAGCATCAGTTGAATAACATTAAAGCACTTACGCAGAAAGAGAATGGAAAGTATGGAAAACCTAACAAAACTTAACTATGAGCCTATAGCCGTTGTGGGTATGGGGTTAAGATTTCCCGGTGGGGCTACAAACCCGGAAGAGTTTTGGAGACTGTTGGCAGAGGGTACAGATTGTATTATTGACGTACCTAAGGATAGATGGGATTGGAGAAGATTCTATGATCCCGAGACAGACAGACCAGGCAAGACGCACCAGCCACAAATGGGATTTTTACAAAAACTACGTGTTGAAGAATTCGATCCTTTATTTTTTGGAATGTCACCCCGCGAGGCGGCCATATTGGACCCTCAGCAACGACTTTTATTGGAGTCAACGTGGGAGGCATTTGAAGATGCTGGATTTCAGGAAGCCAAATTAAGAGGCTCCAGAACCGGGGTATTTATTGGAGGATTCTGCTTAGATAATAAATTACAACAATTAGGAGCTCTTAACCGCGACCTTATTGGACAAAATACTGCAACATCATCTACCATGGTGATGTTATCCAACCGGATATCCTATTCATTTGATCTTCGTGGCCCTTCATTAACCATTGATACGGCCTGTTCTTCGGCTTTAGTAGCAGCCCATTATGCATGTTTGAGCATCTGGACAGGAGAATCGGATATGGCGATTGCTGGTGGTGTAAACGTGATGCTTCGTCCAGAATATCCTATTGCGATGAGCAAAGGTCAATTCCTTTCAAAACATGCCCGTTGTAAAGCATTTGATGAAGATGCCGGAGGTTATGTTCGTGGGGAAGGTGCTGGAGTGGTAATTTTCAAGCCGCTTTCAAAAGCAATGGCTGATGGAGATTATATTTATGCGGTGGTGAGAGGTACTGGATCCAACCAGGATGGTGCCACCAACGGTATCACGGTTCCTAATCCTGAAGCTCAGGAAGATTTGATCCGTGAAGTTTATGCAAAAGCTGGCGTTGAAATAAAAGATATCAAATACATCGAAGCTCACGGTACTGGAACGAAGGTGGGTGATCCATTGGAATTAACCGCATTGGACAATGTATTAAAAACAGCACATGATAAGAACAACAAGGTTTTTGTTGGTTCTGTAAAAACAAATATTGGTCACCTGGAAGCAGCAGCCGGTATTGCAGGGATCATCAAAACTTCCTTGGTATTAAACAAGCGACATGTGCCACCGCATGTACACTTCAAAAAAGCGAATCCAAAAATCGATTTCGAAAATATATCTTTAAAAATTCCTTTAAAACTGGAGAAATTTGGTGACGAGGAAAAATTAATGGCCTCCATCAACTCCTTCGGATATGGGGGAACCAATGGCCACATGGTCATGGAACAACCTCCTCTTGAATATTTGAGCAGGTTTTCAAAAAATGGTCAGTATAATAACAGAGAGCAATTCCTTTTCCCCGTTTCGGCTAAAAGTGATGTTGCACTAGCCGGTATTTGCAAAAAATATGCAGACTTTTTACGAAACGATGATATTTCTATTGTTGACTTTGCATATACGCTAGCCTACCGAAGGTCACATCACCTGAATAGAATTACGATCGTTGCCGCCACTAAGGAAGAATTGATCGAGAAATTGGAGGCCTATGCAAATGGAGAGTTGTTAACTGCAGTTACCTTTAACCAGGTACAGGAAAATAATAAATTGGTTTTTGTTTATACAGGAATGGGACCACAATGGTGGGCTATGGGAAGAGAAATGTATGCAAAAGAACCGATCTTTAAGAAAGTGATCGACCAGTGTGAGGAGATCTTCAAAAAGATTTCCGGGTGGTCGTTATTAGAAGAATTGATGAAGCCAGAAGCTGAATCAAGAATGAATGAAACAGCTATTGCACAACCGGGAAACTTCTTTATTCAAGCAGCCCTCACAGAGGTTTGGAAAGAATGGGGAATTCAACCAGATGCCGTAGTAGGTCACTCGGTAGGTGAAGTTCCTGCTGCTTATGTATCAGGCGCCTTAACCTTGGAAGAAGGGGTTTTGGTAAGCTACCATAGAAGTCGTTGCCAGCAAACAACCGCCGGGCAAGGAACGATGTTGGCAATTGGAATCGGAGAAGAAGCTGCTGAGAAAATAATCCAGGAAAATGGGTTACAAGCAGAAATTTCGGTTGCTGCCATTAACTCATTCAACGGAGTTACCATCGCTGGAACAAAATCAGCCTTAACAAAAATTGGTGAAATACTTACACCTCAAAATATTTTCAATAAAATGCTTACCGTTGAAGTGGCTTACCATAGCTACCAAATGGAGCCATTGAAAGATGAATTATTGAAATCATTGTCTTCAGTAAAACCAAAAACCGCCACCATTCCATTATACTCAACCGTTACCGGAACCATTATGAATGGTAACGAGTTCAACAATGAATATTGGTGGCAAAATGTTCGCCAGCCTGTACGTTTTGCAAAAGCGGCGCAGACAGTGGTGAACGATGGTTATACAGTATTCCTTGAAGTGGGACCACATCCTGTGTTGAGAACAAATATCAACGAATGCTTAACTGCTGCCGATGTAAAAGGCTCCATTGTGCCTTCACTCAGAAGAGGAGACCCTGAAGTGGTTACCTTGATGAACTCGTTAGGAACGATGCATACCTTAGGCTTTGAGATCAATTGGAAACCATTTACCGATAAAGGTAAATTCCAGAAGATCCCAACCTATGCCTGGGATAAAGATGTTTACTGGCAAGAGTCAGAAAGATCCGTGGAGGAAAAGCATGGCGTTCCAGGTCATATTTTCATGAATGAAAATGCACGCCAACCATTTCCTGCATGGGAAGTGGAGATCAACCAGTTCTTATTACCATGGTTGCATGATCATCAGATCGAGAATATGATCGTTGTTCCGGGTGCGGCTTATGTGGAAGCAGGGTTAGCTATTCACGAAAAAGAATTTGGAAACACGGCTTGTACTTTACAAAACTTAGAATTTAATCAGGTATTGGTGGTGGATGAGAAACGTATTCAAATGTTTCATACCACTTACAATCCAGATTCGAAAAAATATACAGTATTCAGCAGATACAGGGAGGATAATTCTCCATGGACCCTGCATGCTTCAGGAAGATTACTGAAAGACACTATTTCAAGGGATATTCCTTCGATCAATGTAAAAGACATTAAGAAACGTTGCACTGTTGAAGCGGATGCTCAAGAATTCTATACTTCGTTGGATGCACGTGGTCTCATGTATGGTCCTTGGTTCCAGGGAGTAAAACAAATCTTTAAGGGAGACAATGAGGTATTGGTGAAGTTGGAAGGGAACGATGCCTTGATCCGCAATGAGGATAACTATTTATTGCATCCTACATTATTGGATTCAGGGTTTCAATCCATGGTGGCCATCGTAAGTGATGGAAGCACCAATCCTAATCCTTTTGTTCCCGTAAACATTAAACAGATCATGTTCTATACCAGTCCTGGTAATGAATGCTGGAGCTATTGCAAAATTACAGAGAGGACAGATAGTTCCATTACCGGCGATTTGATCCTGTTCGATGAAAGCGGAGAAGTGTTAGTTGCTTTAGAAGGGATTACCTGCCAAGCTATTAACAGTAGCAAAGGAGATGCGGCCGGAGCGATGGATAACTGGTTCTACGAATATCAATGGAATGAAGGAGAAGCGTTGAAGGAAACAGATTCTCCAAATTCGGCAGGAAAATATTTGGTTTTTGGTGAATATGATAATTTGGATTTATTGCAAGGACTCATTGAAAGAGGAATTGATTTTACCATCGTTAGCAAAGGAGAAGGATATTCAGATGATGAAGGATTGCTTACGGTGAATCCAAAGAACGAAGAAGATTATCACCGACTATTTGCCGAAGAGTCATATAGCCATATCATGTATACCTGGAGTACCGAGAAGAAGGGCCGTGGTACAGATATTTCTTATGACGATATACTGGATCAAACAATGCCGGTGGTTTATATCGCCAAGGCGTTGGCAAAAAACAGACCGAATGATAAAGTAAGGTTGATCGTTATTACTTGTGGATCGCAGGTGGTATTGGGCGAAGACAAAGGTGCCTCCTTAGATACCTCAGCCTTTTGGGGATTGAACCATTTGATTGGAAATGAAAACCCCAATGTTACTTGTAAAACCATCGATTTATTCCAGGATAAGGATGACGGTGAATTTGAACTATTAGCGAGGGAGATCGTGTCGGGGAATAAAGATGAAGATATCGCTATACGCCATAATAAGCGTTTCATAAGGATTTTAAATACCGTTTCTTTAGGCAGTGCCAGCGGTGAGAAGAAAAAAGTTTCAACAGAAACACCTGTATCTCTTGAGATAGGACAGGTTGGTCGTTTGGATAGTTTATTT
Source organism: Flavobacteriales bacterium (assembly GCA_025451235.1). Taxonomy (GTDB): domain Bacteria; phylum Bacteroidota; class Bacteroidia; order CAIKAF01; family CAIKAF01; genus JANWKQ01. The sequence continues at coordinate 303,823 of JANWKT010000017.1, forward strand.
TACGATGAATTTGAGCGCAAAAAAGAACTGGCACCTGATGAGGTCGAGATCCGTAACTATGCGGCTTGTTTGAATTTGAAGGATGGTCTGAAAGTAATTGGCCAGCTTTCTACCAAAGCCACCAAAGGAAGCTATTATGAAAGCAATATAGGTCACGAAGCCGCCGGTGTTATCACACGGGTTGGTTCGAAGGTAAAAGACTTCAAGGTAGGTGAGGAGATCATATTGGCTGCACCAGAGGGTTGTTTAAGATCTTATGTGGTTTCGGTTCCTACTTATTATTTACGCAAACCAAAGAACATCAGCTTCGAAGATTCGTTGATGGTGGTTCCTTATATGACCGTATTGTATAGTTTACGGAACAGAGCTCAACTACAGAAAGGTGAAAAGATCCTTATTCACAATGGTACAGGTGGAGTAGGTTTGGCAGCCATTCAATATGCCCAGTATGTAGGAGCCGAGATTTATACAACTGCTGGAAGTGAGGAGAAACGTAATTACCTGAAAAAATTAGGAATTAAGAATGTATATGATTCCCGTTCATTGGATTTCGTAAAACAGATCAAGGAAGATACCAATGGTTATGGTGTGGATGTGGTGATCAACGCGATTGCCGGAGAAGCCTTATACCAGTCATTTGAATTGTTAGCTTCTTATGGACGATTTGTTGAAATCGGTAAACGTGATATCACAGAAAATACCGGATTGCCTATGCAGCAATTCAACAATAATATTTCCTTCTTAGGGATCGATGTGGATAGATTGATGATGGAGAGAACTGAAGTAGTTCAACAGATCCATAGGGATATTGAGAAATTCTACGAACAAGGAGTGTTTAAGGCGGTCAATACGCATTTATTCGATGCCAAGGATGCAGTAGAAGCGTTCAATTTTATGCTGCAGTCGAAACATATGGGTAAAGTGGTGATCAATTTTAAAGACCAGCAAGTAGAAGTTCCTGTAAAAACCGAAAAGAAAGAAATTGATACCAATGCCACCTATTTAATTACAGGAGGTACCGGTGGTTTCGGTTTACAAATTGCGCAATGGTTATCATCAAAAGGGGTGAAGCAATTGGTTTTGGCAAGTCGTAGTGGAGCTAAAACAGATGAAGCCAAAGACGCTATTAAATTGATCGAAGCAAATGGGACCAAAGTATATGCTGAGCCGGTAGATATCACCAATGATAAAGCCGTGGCTGAAGTGGTAGCAAAGATCAAAAAAGATATGCCACCTTTAAAGGGTATTATTCATGGTGCGGTTGTATTAGATGACGGATTTATTGTGGATATGAGCCGCGACCGTTTTGTTACCTCTTATAACGCCAAAGTGGGTGGAGTATTGAATGTTCATAAACATACCAAAGATATTCCTCTTGACTTCTTTGTTTCTTTCTCTTCTATTTCAGCTTTGATTGGAAATGCGGGACAGGCGAATTATGTTTCCGCCAACACATTCTTAGATCAGTTTGCACATTATAGAAAGGCCAATGGAATGCAGGCGACTACGATTAATCTGGGAGTTTTGGGTGAGGTTGGAGTAGCAGCACGTGATGCCAATGTTACAGCGATATTGGAAAGTGGTGGTATTTTTGGATTCACAACTGCAGAGGCGCTGGAAGGACTTGGAGTGGTCATTGCGAATACCCCGGTTCAGGTGGGAATGTTTAATGTTGATTGGGGACGTTGGTCGTCTATCAACTCAAAATCTGCTCAAAGCAGCCGATTTAAAGCTTTAGCTGATGCCAAAGGCAGTGGTAATGGAGTTGGAGGCAAACTAGCTGAAATATGCGCTGAATTGTCTGTGTTGGCCGAAACGGACCGACTTGCTTATATGGAATCTGCAACCGCTGAGGAAGTAGCCAGGGTACTGAAATTGTCGGTAGAAAAGATCGATAAGACCCGAGGCATTAATTTTATGGGTGTTGACTCGTTGATAGCTGTAGAATTAGGCAGGGCTTTTCAAACCAGATTCGGATTAGAAGTAAGTACTATGGAATTATTAAGCGGTCCTAATGTGACCCAATTGGCCAATGGCTTGCTTGATAAAGCGATTGCAAGCGGAATGTTAAGCGATCTTGACTCCATGAGTGAAGAAGAGCTGGATGCGCTGCTGGCTGAAGTGAAAGCATAATATTCGTCTATATTTACATATTAAAAAGCCGTTACAAAAAGTAGCGGCTTTTTTCTTGTCTACCTGTTTTTTATGGCGCCTGATCCAGAGTCCGCTATTTCTTTTTATGAGGCTAAAGCCCCCATTCTTCAAGCAATTTAATACCCGTTGACTGAAGCCAACGGCAATAGATCAAGAGCATATTGCCATCAAGGCAGAACTGTAGATCAAGTTTATTGCCGTCGACTTAAGTCGACGGACCAAAGTTTTTAAATAAAAACAAGGGCTTATACAACAAAAAAGGCTGATGAAATTTCATCAGCCTTTTTATAAATAGTTTGATTGATTAATGTTTTACAAACCTCCGGGTCTGGATACCTTTATCAGTGGTAATGCTTACCAGATAGGTTCCGTTCCTCAATGTTTCAACTCCTATGGAGGCATTGGATCCGTTTACATTGGTCACAATTACTTTTCTCCCCGTTAGGTCAACAATTTCTATTTTTTGAATGATGATATCATTCGAAATGGAAATGTTTAATTTATCATGAACAGGATTGGGATATATATTGATCACAGCAGTTACATTCTCTTCAATTCCAGAACAATCTAACACAGTTAAGGAATACGATCCGATCGTATCTGCACAATTACCATAAGTAACAATACATTCAAAAGTACCGGTAGTACCTGCATTAATGGTATTAGTGGTTGCACCTCCTACCACGGTATCGTTCCTGATCCATTGATAACTGTCTGCACCACCCGTAACGGACAAGGCCACGGTAGCTGGACTACAAACGACGGAACTTCCCGTAGGTGTCATTAATGAAGTGGGTACATTCAGAATGGTTGCCGGGACTGCAGCAGTATCGCTACAACCATTGGCATCCGTGGTCATCATATTATAAGACCCAGCTGCATTCACCCATATCGTATCATTAGTAGCAGACGGGATCATTGACCCGTTCATCCACCATTGGTTGGTTACTGCACCACCTACTCCTGCCAATTCGATACTGTCTCCAGGATCACATAGATAAGTAGTTCCATTGGGGTTAAGAGTGACCACTGGTAACGGATTTACGTGTAAACGTCTTCCGAACCATGCAGTATCTGTTGTTGGAGTAATAGCACTATCGATAGGGCTGGAGTATAAGGTATCCAATGCAATGCGACAGTTATACCACCCGTCCTGATTCGCATAATAAGTCGGAGAATTAGCACCGGGTATATCTACTCCATTCAGCACCCATTGGTATGCATGACGGTTAGAAACTCCACTGGTAGCAAAAGCTTCAAACAATGAGCTATCATTGGCACAAATCACCGAGTCACCTGTCCTGTCTACCCATCTGCCTACCAGGGCTAAACCTCTTAAATCATCAGGGTTTGATCCAAACGCAGCGCCCCATGTGCCGTTGGTAAAAATATGGTTAAAGTTAGAGCTGATATTGGAAATCCTGATCCTGTTACCACCCAAATAAACCGCTCCAAAAGTTTCACCATTCGTAGCTCCTATAATGGGGATATTGGTGGCAGTATAAGGGGGAACCGACAATACACTTTCAAATACCACGGTTCCGTTACCGCTCCAATGGAAAAATAAATCACTATCGTAATCATAAGCAATGACCTCACCATCTGCACCAGCCCCAAGTGCGGCAGCCACTACTTTGGTTGCATCATTGTGGTCGATGAGATACATGGTTTCTGGGACAGCAGATCCGTCACCTGTAACTCCAAATAATTGGCCATCTTCACGGAAGCTAATCGTAGAAAAATTATCACCCAGGTTACCGATTTGAGTACATTGTCCGGTAAGAACATTATACTTTCCCAATACCCTTCCGGAAACTCCGGAAACTTTCATAATAATAAAATGCTCTCCAGTATGAGGATGCATGGTTAAGCCTGTCATACCTGTAATGGTAAAACCGGCAAGTGTTGGCCCAATTTTGTATTTAATACTGTGATCCGAGCTATCCACTCCCCAAAGTGAATCCTGAAATGGTGAAGATCCGAAAATGGGTGGTCTTGACATCCCATATGGATTGGTAACAAACTGTGCACAAACAAAAGTTGCGAAACTAAATATGAGTACAAGCGTGGGTAGAGATGTTTTTAATAAGTGTAGAATTTTTTTCATAAAGATTTTTTTGAGTATGATAAAACTGTATTGGTTCATTTTAGTGAATGCCAAAAATAAAGAAAATCACTCCAGAATTCAAGGGCAATTTGCATAGATATCATGGAGTTAGGCATAATATGTTAGTAGCCAGTATATTATATTTATAAATCAGACGATTTTTTAACAATCCAATGAAAAGCTATGTTAATGGAAGTCAGTATTATGCAACGATCACCAAATGGTACTCTTTTTTCCCTTTTTGGACAAGGATATATTTATTGCTAAGTAGATCTGCCGAAGAGATCTCCGTTTGTTCAGATACTTTATTTTTATTTACGCTTACCGCATTGCTCTGTAACTTTCGCTTGGCCTCTCCCTTGGAGGTAAAGATCTGAGTGCTGACAGAAAGAAAATCTATGATATTGATCTTACCTTCTATGGAAGATTTTGACACCTGGTGTTGGGGAACCCCACTAAAAATATCCAATATTTCTTCCTCAGAAAGTTTCTGTAAACCTTCTGTAGTCCCTTTTCCAAATAAAATTTCTGATGCTTCCACGGCGGCTAGGAGATCATTTTCAGAATGTACCCTTATCGTGATGTCTTTTGCCAATGCTTTTTGTAAATGCCTGAGATGAGGCTCTGCATCATGTTTTGCTTCGAGGGCTTTGATCTCTTCTTCCTTTAATAAAGTAAAGATCCGGATATAATTTTTCACATCCTCATCCGATGCATTTAACCAGAATTGATAGAACTGATATGGACTTGTTCTTTTGGGATCCAGCCATAAATTACCACTTTCGGTTTTACCAAATTTAGTTCCGTCGGCTTTCTTGATCAATGGTGTGGTATAGGCAAAAGCTTCGCCCTGGTCCTTTCTTCGGATCAATTCAGTTCCGGTAACTATATTTCCCCATTGATCGCTTCCGCCCATTTGCATTTTTATCCCATGATGTTTCCATAAATAATAGAAATCATATCCTTGTACCAGTTGGTAGGTAAATTCAGTAAACGACATTCCTTCCCGGTCTTCCCCGCTGATCCTGTTCTTTACCGAGTCTTTGGCCATCATATAATTCACCGTTATATGTTTGCCAATATCCCGGATGAAATCCAGGAACGACATATCCTTGAACCAATCATAATTATTCACGATCTCGGCAGAGTTCTCACCACAATTAAAATCCAGGAATTTTTCGAGTTGCTTTTGTTGGCAGGCCAGGTTATGATTTAATATTTCTTCGTTGAGTAAATTTCTTTCGGCCGATTTTCCAGAAGGATCTCCTACCATACCGGTTGCCCCTCCCACCAAGGCATATGGCTTATGACCTGCCTGCTGAAAATGCAGCAAGGTCATTACTTGTACCAGGTTCCCCACCCCCAAAGAGTCGGCGGTTGGATCAAATCCAACATAACCCTTTACCATTTCTTTTTTCAAAAGACCTTCGGCTCCGGGCATGATGTCTTGTAACATCCGCCTCCATTTCAATTCATCGATGAGGTTATATTTTGGATTCGCCATAATCAGGTTCAAAAATAGAAAATAGTATGGCTAAATAAAATAATTGTCCTGATTGGCGTGATTATTGGATTGTGTTTTTCATCATCAGAACTCAATCATACATGAAAAAGGGACTTTTGATATTGATTTTGCTCGTCATTTGTGGCACTACCTTTGCGCAATATCAGATTCAAACTACTGATGGCAGATTCGTACAATGTGATACTGTTGTTTTTAAAAAGTACGGAGTTGAGTATTTACTATCAAGTGCAACGGATGATTTTAGAGAATACCTACCGCATACCAAAATAGCCCAGATTAACTTTCCAAATGGGGATATTGAATATATTTCCCGATCACCAAATAAAAGTAACAAGAAGAAAGACCCCAGGGATTTTACCTATTTGAGTCCTCATCATATTTCACTTACCGTTGGGGCTTCTTTTCCATATTTAAATTATTACTCGGAATACCATGTTCCTAATCCTGAAAATGATCAAGAAGAAGCGGGTTTTGGTATGAACACCAACCTGGAAATTGGATTCTACCCCGATCAAATGAGGGGATTCGGGCTTGGTTTGATTGGAGGCTATAATTACAATCCAATTAAGAGTAAAGGATTTCTTGATTACATTTCTGCTTATGTACCTACAAATGCAGCCAATCTGAGTTGTACAGTGGGTGACTGGCATAATGGCTATTTGATGGGCTGGTTAGGTTATAATTTCGAATTGGGTGAATGGGACTATGAGAGAACCTCCAGATGGATGCTGGAGGCCCAAATCATGGGAGGTGCATATTTTGTCAATCATCCTACCGCTACGGCTAACTATGATACGAATTCTGTACATACCACTTCTGTATTTACCAGTCAGCAGGAATTATTATGTTTGGGAGCACAAGGTGATCTCAGATATTTTCTCAACAGAAAATTCTCGCTAAAAGCTTCTGCCAGTATAATATGTGCCTGGGGTTCTTTTGATGGGCTTACCAAGAGTGATTATCGAGATGGAAAGCTCATTTACCAATCGGTTGCCGCAGGAGCTGGTGATACATTCATTACCTGGATCGGAGTTAATCTTGGCATTGCCTATACATTAGGACGATAGTGCTAAATCTTTTTTTACATTTACTACATGATTCTTGTTACCGGAGGTAGTGGTTTTTTGGGTGCACATTTGCTTGTACAACTTTCGGCGTTCGATAAAAAAATTATTGCATCCAAAAGAGTTACCACAAATCTAGCATATGTAAAAAAAGTATTTGAATTGGAAGGTGCAGCAGATCGTTACTCTTTGGTGGAATGGAAGAACATCGATTTTTTTGACACGTATGATATTGAAGATGCTTTAACAGGTATTGACCAGATCTATCATTGTGCTTCGGAGGTTTCATTTAATCCGAAACACCATCGACGAATGATTGAAAACAATGTAACCATAACTGGGAATCTTGCCAATGCTGCCTTGTTTTGTGGAGTAAAAAAATTCATGCATGTAAGCAGTATAGCTGCGCTGGGAAGGTCGGCCCAGGAAGAGATCATTGATGAGACCCGGATTTGGAAGACAGATCCTGTGAACAGCCAGTATGGACTTAGCAAATACAAAAGCGAAATGGAAGTATGGCGTGCCCACGAAGAGGGCTTACCTGTGATCATTGTAAACCCCGCGGTTATTATGGGTTATTGCCCATGGAATGAAGGGACAGGAAAAATGTTTGAACGGGTGGATAGTGGAATGAAATATTTTACCGATGGGTATACAGGATGGGTGGATGTAAAGGATGTAGCGGCTTGTATGATCCAACTCATGCAAAAAGAAATCAATGGAGAACGTTACATCATAAGTAGTGAAACCATGGGATTTAAGAACGTATTTGAAATGATTGCGGAGGAGTTAAACAAACCCAAAGCCCAAAAGCAAGCCAATCTTTCCTTAGCGAAATGGCTGGTGGTGGCTGAAAAATGGAGATGTAAAATAACCGGCAAAACACCTTTGATCACAAAGGAAACTTTGCGCAATGCAACCCTTCAATGCAACTATGTAAACGATAAAATAAAAAAGGAAATAGGTTTTGTTTTTAAACCTATTGTCACTACCGTTCAGGAAACGGCTCGTTTATACAAGGCCGAGCATTAATCAGGTTTTTCGGGAGTGACCTGGTATTTGTTTACAAACTCTTTATAGGCTAAGTCGACCAGTTGGGCCAGACCGAATTCTTTTTCATTGAGCTTCGAAAGCATTTTTGTAAAATCGGTGATCTCGTTTTCTGTTAATACCGAAAGCCGGAGGGAATAATCAATAAATTTACTGTATTCCTTGTCCACGCAATCCCTGTAAAACTGAAATTGCATGGTAAGTGCCCGATGCCAATCATCGTCGTTTTTATAAGCAGTCATCGTATTTAAATGCGCAATGGAACTATCCAATTGCTTTCTCAAGTTGGCCCTGCTGCTATGCATCAAGTAAGCACTGTCCGTTTCCAATGAAGCATTGAAGTTATTTAAAGAAGCTCCTACCAGTTTCATCTCTGCGATCAGCTTGTTATGATAGGCTTGTGCACTATCATTTTGTGCAAATGATGTGACTGTAAAACTGATGAACAACAGAAACAGAATTTTCTTCATGATAACTATTTTAATAGATCTTCTTTCAAAAACTTGACCAATTTTTCCAAAGCCTGACCTCTATGGCTGATCTTGTTCTTTTTATCGGGCTTCATTTCGGCAAAAGTCTCGGTATGTCCCTCGGGAATAAATACCGGATCATAGCCAAAACCAAGCTGTCCCGTTGGGTATTCTGCAATATGTCCGTTCACAATTCCTTCGAATTTAAATTCCGTGGCATCCAATACCAACGAAATAACTGTGCGGAAACGTGCCTTCCGGTTGGTTTTTCCTTCCATTTCGGCCATGAGCTTGTTTACATTCTCCTTAAAACTGGCGTTTTCTCCTGCATACCTGGCTGAATACACGCCTGGTCTGCCTCCTAAAGCCTCTACTTCAAGCCCGGTATCATCTGCAAAACAGTTGAGTCCAAACTTACTATAGACCCGATTGGCCTTCTGAAAAGCATTTGCTTCTAAAGTATCACCTGTTTCGTGAAGTTCTTCTTTGATCCCTGATTCCTCAAGACCTGCAATGGATATAAGCGTTCCGTTTAGTTTTTGGCGGACCTCTTCGAGCTTATGGTGATTATTAGAAGCAAAAGTGAGCTGGATCAACGGTTCAGGCACTTTTACCTTCATCACCACTTTTTTTATCTGCATCGAATTTCGATGTACCAGATTGGGCTTATGCACATCTGATGGATAGAAGATCGTAAAATAGCTGGTGGGCACCGTTATTTCGGTACCGGTAGCTTCAAACTTGGTAAAATCGTTTTCTTCATCATAAGCTTGTAACACCTGGGCCTGTTGGATAGATGAATGACCCATGTTCTCTACGCCTGATGCCACATATTGTATATCTATATATTTTTGATGACCCTCCCAGACCCTCTGAGAAGCAGGTTCGGTCTCATAACTGTTTACAATAGCTAGGATACTCTTGCCTTCCACTTCATAAACACCATTTTCCATCCTGGTAAAATCATTGGACGATAAGTACTCGAATGCCTTTTGAAACAAGGGATTCATTGAATAATAAAGATGGGCATTTTTGATGTGGTCGAGAATCATAGATCATTTTTACGCAGCTAATTTACAGTTAAGATGGGTTGTTTTCACAATATTCTTATCCAGCTATTGTTATTTTTGAGAAATTTTAGGTTATTAAAAGGCGGGTACTATATTTTCTGGGACTATTTTTTCTGGTTTCTCCTCTTTGGTCGCAGATGACTAAAAAAGATTCCCTGAGAATACTTCGGGATACCATGAAGGTATATTACCTCAACCTGGAATATTTCGATCAAAAAGCCCTTACCACTTATCAGCACGAAGATACCGGGATCAGCCAACTCAGATTTTTTGACCCTTCTGTGCAACTTTATACAGTGAATGCCTCTTTGGGGAACCTGTTTACGGCTAATCAACCCATGATATTCAGGCCTTATCCATACGCAGGATTTGATGCAGGTTACCATGCATTTGATGCATATATGTTCGACCGGTGGAATACAAAGTATTACTTAACTGCCCGACCCGTATCCGAAATAGGGTATTTTCTGGGGATGGGGAGTGAACAATTTTTAAAGGTAATGCATACGCAAAGGATCGTAAAAAACCTCCAATTAGGGATCGAATACAACCATGCCAATTCGGGAGGATTTTACAGACGTCAACGAGCCCTCAGTCATCATTTCAGGTTTATGGGCCGGTTCAATACATTGAATGGGAAATACAAACTCATTTGGAGTTATTTGCATAACAATTTATTTTTTGAAGAAAATGGTGGCCTTGAAAACGATTCTACTTTCAATTATGGAGGGTTGATTGGGAGCAATGGAATTATTCCTTTATCTAACCGTGCCTCTTATCCGGTTAACCTCGATAGTGCTCAGCAACGTTGGTACAATCATATCGTATTTGTTCAACAGGCCTATACATTTAACCGAAAGAACATCGACACCAATACAAGGGTAGCTGCTCCGCTACTTACTTTTATGCATACCCTGCAATACGAATTCAGAACGAACAGGTATCGCGATGGACAGCCCAACTTGAATTATTATGATTCCATTGTATATTTCGATTCCACTTTTACCCGCCATGGATTAGTATATCATAACCTTCAAAATGAATTTAAGATCCTCTTATATCTTAAGAAAAGGGCAGGGGCTCAAAGCCCGATTACCGCAGGTATCAAGCATGAGTTTGTTGACCTGGTCAACTTTATTGGGGTTTATCAAGGTGATACGTTGGAAAAAGATAGTGTGACGCTCAACAGCAATTACCACAACTTAAATGCCTTTGGAGGAATTACTTTTGATATCAATCCGCAAATCTCATTGGATGCATCCGGGTATTTTTATTTTGCCGGCTATAATATTGGGGATTTCGGTGCCCAGTTCAAATTTCATTACCATTCTAAAGATTCCGCAAAGATCAATCAATCGCTAACCGCCAGCATCCGATACAGACAATTTGAACCGGCATGGGTCTTTCAGAACTTTATCAGCAACCATCAACAATGGCAAGTAGATCTTCAGAAACAAAGAGAATTGCATGTATCCTTGACCTATCGAGTTAAACAATGGAACTTCGACTTGGTATTCAATTCATATCTGGTGAATAATTATACGTATTTTGATACCCTCATGAACCCGGCCCAATTTGCCGATGTGGCGAACGTTTTTACCCTCGAACTCAGAAAGCGATTCAGGGCATGGAAAATATATTTTGATCCTCAGTTGATTGGGCAATATTCCACTACCGACCAGATAAGATTACCCTATTTTGCAGGAAGATTATCCATTTACTTCCAGGGCTTCCTATTTAAGAAAGCATTGTTGCTGAACGCAGGCATTGATGTATCCTACAATACTCCTTATATGGCCAATGCCTATGATCCGTTAGCTGCCTCCTTTTATCTTCAGAATCATATTACTACGGGGAATTATCCTTTTATTGATCTGCAGATATCGGCCAGGATAAAAACGGTGAAGTTTTTTGTTAGGTTAAGAAATGTAAACCAGCGTTTCCCTGATGTGCCTTATTATACAACTCCACATTATCCTTTACAAGACCGAAGTGTTCAATTCGGGGTTAGCTGGAATTTCCTTAATTAATGCAAATACCAGCGTGAAACAAAGATCTGGCAACAAAAATTAGCAATTCCCGTTAGAATAATACGATTTTATTGTATAATATTGTTTCATATTTTATACCGCGATATGTTCCGAAAACTGCTGCCTTTTATCTTTCTATGTTTTTCAGCCAGCCTTGTTGCTCAAAAAACTGTAAAAGAATTTTTTAACGAAGATTGGAAACAATGTGACTCTGCCGTTGCTTCATATTACCGCATGATCGCATATGATGATAAAGGAGTTCCGGTTGGCGTGGTACGTGATTATTTTATTTCCGGAGAATTGCAGTGGGAAGGCCGTTTCAGCTTTTTAGACAAATACGATAGTTATAATAGTAAGCATGAAGGCGAATGTACTTGGTATTATAAAAATGGCAAAAAACAAACCTCCACTTATTACCAAAATGGTATCCGCTCCGGAACATCCAAAGGCTGGTATGAGAATGGGACCCGGTCATATGAATCCAGCTATAAGCAAGGTCAACTCAATGGAGTATATGTTTCCTGGTACGAGTCGGGCTTATTACAGGCCTTTGCATATTACGAAAATGGAGAAATAATAGGCCCGGATGCTTACAATTGTGACGAATTCGGAGAATGTGGGGCCACTGAAAAATATAACTTCTTTCCTCCCAAAATTTCTAAAAAGAAAAAAGGGATTGAGGATTTTATGAATATGTTCGACTTCAATAACTACGGAAGTGATTATGGTTATTATTCATGCAAAGGTGATGTAAAGGATTTCACTGAAAATGTCCCTTCTGAAAAATTGAAGACCACGTATAAAGAGGAAGGTTTGATCTTGGCTGCATCTAAAGAACCGGGTATTAAAACAGTATTTAAACCCTTAAATTATTCTGAACTGTTGGTGATCACCACCAAAATTACACATGTAAAAGGAGATGCGACCGCCAAAAGTGGGTTTGTATTTGCATACCAGGATGATAAGAATTACCACTCTTTCATTATCGATAAGGATGGGAATTATGAAGTAGGACAATATATTGATGGAGCTTATACGGAGTTATCCAAAGGAGTGGCCTATGCAGGGAGCGATTATGATTACGATTATTACGACTATGGCGAAACCAAAAAGAAAACTGGCAAGAATGAAAAATACTATGAATTGTTTTTCATGAGCTATAAAGATACCATTCAATGTTTTGTGGGTTACACCCCGATTTATAAAACAGCTTCTTTTACCGGTACAGGAAGTTCTATTGGCTATAAAGTGGCGGCCAATTCTACCATTAAGATAAAGGAGTTGATGGTTACCAGAAAAATTGATGCTCCTTTTGTTTCTGCTGATATCGATGCCAAAACCATGAAGAACAAAGCCTGGAAAAGTACAGGTAGTGGGTTCGTGGTATCAACCGATGGATATATAGTTACTAATCACCACGTGGTGGATGGGGCCAACGAAATTGAAGTAGACCTGGTACGTGATGGAAACGTGATCTCTTATCAATGTGAAGTGATTTTAAAAGATGAAAAATCTGACCTTGCTGTGATCAAAATAAAAGATGAAACTTTTATCAATTTTAAATCTATTCCTTATACCATTCAAACCAAATTAGAAGAAGTGGGCACCAATGTATATGCCTTAGGTTATCCATTTGCGATGAGTACCTTGGGAAATGAGTTGAAATATACCGAAGGTAGCATCAATGCCCGTACGGGCATGGATGGAAACATCCTGGCTTACCAAGTAAGCGCTCCGGTACAACCAGGGAACAGTGGTGGGCCTTTGTTGGATTATGATGGGAATGTGATCGGGGTGATCAATTCAAAATTATTTTATGCCGATAATGTGGCCTTTGCTGTAAAAGCAAATTATATTTTGAATTTATTATATCTCTTGCCTAAATACCCGGATTACCCGGTTACCACTACCTTAAAAGGAAAGTCTGCTTCCGATCAGGTAACTATTTTAAGGGAATATGTTCCGTTGATCAAAGTAAGATAAGCCTCTTTTTTATTCTTCTACGGAAACCAATGTATACAATGCTGTTATAAAAAAATCCCTGAGATAGGGGATATTAAAAATGGCCGGCAGCTTCCTGGTTTTTAGTTTGAACTTTATTTCGTAGTTAGGGTTGATGAGATAATAAGTTTGCTTGATGATCTTATAATGTCTTTTCATTAAGATCCGTAGAAATTGCTGAACCGAAATTTTGGTATCTCTTACCTCCATTAAGTCGTCAATCCTAAACTGCGATTCACCAAATATTTTTAGTATGAAGGGATATAACTTACCAGGAAGAATATGAAAGAAGGGAAGGTGACTTAGAACCTTGCTGGTACACATTTGTTGATGACCTCCAAAAGGCATTCTCCAAGGAGCGAAAGCAAAAAGAATTTTTCCACCTGGATTTAAAAAAACCTTCAGGTGTTCTAACAATTTATTTTGATCTGGTATATGTTCTAAGGCATCCCGAAGAATGATGAGGTCAAATTTTAAATGTATATCTGGTTGAACATGGTAAATATCCTGATGGATCAGGGTTAGGTTTTGCCTGAATGGGTGGTTATTAAAATACGTAATGGCATCAGAAATTTTCTTACTGGATAGGTCAATACCCACTACCGAACAACCCATATCAAGAAATGGTTTTAGGTTACCTCCTTCTCCGCAACCTACTTCGGCAATCTTAGTTTCAGGAGTAACCGGGGCATGATCATTCAGAAAAGGGATCAGAAATTTTTCGGTGGTGTAAGCTTGCTCATTGAAATACTGTAATCGATTTAAATGTCTTGCTTGCATGAGTTAAGGTTATATTCGCCTTCCATATCGGCGTGGTCAATTAAACCGATCGGCCAAATATAATAAAAATGGGTATTTATTCTTCTTTTTATTCGGTCAACCCATACCAAATGGGGTAATTGTATTTACTGTCTTCTTCGGGGGTATACCCAAAAACCTACATCCCGCAAAGCTATACGACCTTTCTTTAAGCAGCGTTCTTCCATGTAGAATTTTCGTTTTACGTCTTTGATCGTAAAAGTTTGGTTGTTTCCTGCTACTCATTTTACCAATTCAAATTGAGGATAAAATATTTCACCTTTCCACCATTCGGCAGGATAGATCGTGATAATTGGTTTGCCACCCCAATCAGAAGATATGTACCAGCTATCATCATCGTAAGCATTCCAATCGATCTCCCGAATGTAAAAAAGTCGCCTTACTCCATTAACTGGAATTGACAAGGTTTTTTTTCCGAACATAGATCTCACGGTTGCGGAGGAAGAAATATAAATATATTTGGGTAGAGTAACAGGATATTTTACCTCATATGGTTCACTATCTTCCGGATAATACCAGGTGATCATCTTCATATTCCCTACGAGTGTTTGATAGTTGATGGAATCCCGTTTGATCACATCCACTATATTTTTATCAAAATTTTCCCGGTGATATGCTTCTTCTCCAATGGTCAGAACACCATTCTCTAATTTTATATGCCCTCCCGACCTTTTGTTACCATCAAAATGGATGGAATCATTTAGGATCTTAAAGGAAGAAGAATGATAAAATTCATAAGGATACAGGAAGGACCAGATGCTATCACCTTGTACCCACCAGTCAATTTTGAATTGACTGTAGTAGGTATCCGAATCAGGAGTGGTTCCGGGATGGGTGATGGCATAAGAATGTTGAGAAACAATAGTAGTGGACCAACCTCCCTGTAGATCTTTTGAGGTGATATTTTTCACCTGCTGACCTGCGCAAAAAGCAAAAGGAAATAATAAGAGTCCTGCAAGTATTGTTTTTTTCATTACTAAAAAATGATTTTAATTGGATGCCGGGATCACCCTACAGCAATAGAGGATACTTTTTTTCGTGACCTTATCATAATAAGAAAACAGGATGGTACCGTCTTCTCCGATCACAGGATCATAAGGATACTCTTCCTTAAAATCAAAATCAAAGGTTTTTGAATATTCATTGGTAATATTGTTCCAGGCAGTAATGGACACTTTGTTGGTGTATTCCATTTCTTTGATTTGTTTTCGTTCATAGGTAAATCCTAACAATACCTGTGGCAAGTATTCCAGAAAAAGGGTAAACCTTCTTTGAATGGTATCCAATGCTTTTCCAGTTTCAAGATCAAATTTTTTATAGACACTTGGTTCATCCTGAAAATGCATGATCCCGTTACTCAACATGACCATATGGTTGAAAAAATGAAAGGTATAAAAATCATTGTCGCCTGGAGCTTGTCCCCAAACCTGGTATTTGATCTCACGGGTTTTTATATCAATAGAGGTGATTCGGTTGGTCCCTCTTCCCCAGCTCCATCTATAGCTCGTATAGTTTTCGAAAAGGATCAATTGGTCTTTGATCAGGTAAGAGGATGGCGATAATTTTTCAGGTTCGGGCAGACCATTAAAGGCCCTGTCATGGGCTTCTGTATAGGTGTTGGCAGGAATGGTCCAGCTATGTTCTTTTAATAGATTGTATTTGCTATCCAGGATCCTCAACGTATATAAACGGGTATCCTCCTTTAACGACCATAGGTAGATCTCCTGCTCCCCACCTGATTTTTCTATTACATCAGCAAGAATAAATTCTTCACCCAAACTAAAAGTATTTTTTACATCTTTACTTGTCTTGCTTACTTCTCCATTTTCCCCTATTTTAAAAAGAGTTGCCAGAAGCACCGGACCGGCATTTCGGATGATTTCGCGGGTTTTTAGATCCAACGTACTATTTCTTCCTTGATGGGTTACCGAAATAATATCTCCCAATTCTCCTCCTTCAGGATAGTTATAAGAGATGATACAATCGTTTAATTTCCAAACAGATTTGCCGGAAGCAATTTCATATATTTCAATATGGTCATGGAATTGGGCTACCAATTCTCCATCTTTGAAATAAAGGCCTCTAACGCCTTCCGGTGCTGCCCAAATTTCTTTGCCGGTGGAGTATTGCACACAAACCAACTTAAAAGCACTTACATGACCGTCATATAAGATTACATGATCCCCTATTTTTTTGATCCTCAGGGTACCCGAAGCGGATAAACTGGTTGGGATCAATTTGTCGAACTGAATGGTATAGTTCTTTACAAACTGGTTGGATTTATGATGAAGATCCACTTTATTCACCGTTCCGGTGGAGCATCCAAAGATAAAACTAAGTCCGAAACAGATTAAAAAGGGTAAGGGTTTTTTCATTTTTTTCATTTTTCACAAATACATTCCTTAAAATAATTTGCCAATTGATTGGATTGGGCCGGCTCTAAATTTACAACATTTATTTCCATGGCCTTTTTAAGCAGTTCGGTATTGGCACCTATATTGAGTTTAACAAACTGTTTGTTTACCTCGCCTTTATGAGTTCCGGTCAGGTCATAGCTCCATACACCCGAGGTACAGCTAAAATCGAAACTCTTCATATCTACTATTCGTATGTCCTGGTTGGTGGAGGTTTTAAAATGGACTTGCCGGTTGTTGATGTCGTATACTACCGACCATTCGGCACTTAAGGCTACTTCTTGCAATATTTTAAACGAATAGTCGATGGCAGAAGAACTTGAATTCCCTTTATAGTTTTTTATAAGGTTGGCAGCAGTGTTGAACCTGCAGGTTTCATCATTTTTAAAGTTGTCCATCGAATTTGCATAAGGCTCATTTTCCAGAACGCATATAGGTAGTTCCTTATCAGTATAACTTACCATTTTACCACCAATAAATTCAACTACTGCGGTATTTCCGTTTGCATCGGTGATCAGATAATGTAATAACTCGTGGGTTTGACCTATTCGCAATAGGCTGTCGGTGGCGATCACTTCCGCCACGGTGGCGCAATTATCCAATTGGTATTGGATCCATTGAAGTTCATTTACTACTGGTCGTTTATCCACTTCTGGGTATTCCGCCTCGGAGATCATGATCTCTATCACCAATCCTTTTTCGTTGATCCCACCAAAGGGAAATTCTTTTCCGAACTGGTTGAAAGTAATGCTTCCGTACTTTGAAGTCCAGCCAATTGACTTTTCAGGGGCAAAAACCAGAGATTGTTTGGTGATCCCTCTTTTGTTAATGATCATCAGGCCCATATCCGAGATCCAATCAAGATTCCTTCCGAAGTATACTCCGTTGGAGGTCTTTAAAACAAAAGTAGTGCAAGGATTCACGCTCAGAACAGGGATCAGGCAGAGGGACAAGAGCAACCAGTATTTTCTCATCATCAGTGGGAATAGATAGTAAGAAACGTGTGGAAGCTTGATTTATTATGGAGTTTGACTAGTTCTCTAAGCAACAATGTTTATACTTTTTCCCGCTGTCGCAATGGCATGGGTCATTTCTTCCAAGTTTTGGGCGGGCCTTTGGCAGATTTGAAATAACATTTGTGGTATCCTGGTTAAATGCTTTAGATAAAAGCAGAAATAGTTCAGGATGGTTTTTTTCCAACAAATGAGGATGCTCAAAAAAGTATTCACCGGTTACCGTAAGGAACTCTGATTGGTGTATGGCCCCATATGGATTCAAATCAGTATTTTCTCCTTTTAATATCTTTCCGGTTTCATGCCTGATCAATTCAAGCCAGGGTAATACATACTCATTTTCATTCAGGAAGGTGGGGATACCATCAATGATGCCATCTTGTTTATCAATCAGGTGGATAAACTCATGGATGCCCACATTTTTTTTATCGCGGGTATTGGCAAACCCCAAATGAAGTGAGGGTTTCGAGAGGATCATTTTTCCTTCCATGTCTCCACTGCCCACCATGCCGGTTAAATGTTCTGTTTTATCCTCCAGTTTATAGTTACTATCAAAGGCACCGGGATAGAGGATCACATATTTTAAAAAATGGTATTGCCATTCAGGAAAACCGAATACGGGAATAACTGCGCTGCTGGCCACCAATAATTTATCAGTGATATCCACCTGGGTTTTTGCTCCTTCTATGTTTACATGATTCAGGAACTGGATAATATCGTCTTCGAATTGTGGCTTTTTTTCCTGAGGCAAGTTCCGGTAATATTCTACCTTTTCTTCTAAAATGATCTTCCAGGATGGAGGAAATGTTTCTTTTTGCCGGGGCTTGAGGGTGTTTTTTCTAAATAGAACGGCTGCTATTACCAATATTACTAAAACAATAATGAAATATTCCACAAGGATAGTTGATAGTTTATTTACCTTTTGATGCTATCGAATACCACCCATTCCTGGTCACCATTGTCGAATGCGATCAAATAATAATATTCACCAATCTGCTTGATCGTACCTGGGTAATATTCTCCCTTTCCATTCTTTTGGGATTTTATTTTTTCACCGACCGTATATTCTTTTACAAAAGCATCTTCTTTTACACCAGCTGCTGTTTTTAATGAAGATGCATCTCCCGTTAACCAGGATTTGCCTTCATAGAATGATTCAGTTCTTTCAAATTGTGAAGGGATAAAAACAGATCCATCCTGGTTGAGGTATCCATATTGATCATTTTTGTCGCAATAGGGAAGTAAACGATGACCATGGGCACTGAACAGGTATTTAACCGGCACCGATGTGAATGGTTTTCCCTGGGCATTTATATATTCTTTATCGCCATTTGAAACCATTTCAACACCAAAATAACCGTCATCTACCGTATTTGCATAAATACTGGCATATTGGATCGGGAGAATGATCTTACCCGTACTGTCAATGATCCCTTCTTTCCCCCCTTTTTCTACTACTGCCAATCCTCCTTTGAAATTTCCTCCATTATCATATTGTGGTTTGATCACCCATTCGTTTTTTCGGTTATAATAACCCCAATCACCCCGGGTATTATAATTGGTATAACTGGCACTTAAACCACCATAGAAACCCTGGGTATTTTTGGTAAGGGTAGGCTTAAATACTACATCCCCCTGATGATTGATGAGGCAGGTAACTCCATTGATCATTACCCTGCATTCGCCGTTGGCGAAATGCGATGTTCCGGGTTGGGCATATTGATAAGGGATCACCAGTTTTCCAGTGGTATCCATAAAACCATACTTTTCCACCGCACTGTTGCTGGGCATAATACAAACCAATCCCTCTGAAAAAGCTCCTCCCAGGTAATTGCAAGGTATCACCAACTCGCCTTTGCGATTCACAAAACCCATTCTATCCTGGTCGTCATATACGCTGGAAAAACCTTCAATAAAATAGCCGACTTTTTTCCAGGTTCCTTGGGTAAGGCGCTCTCCTTTTTTATTGATCAGGTAATAGCCATCAGCCCCAGGTTCTTTTACCCAGGTAACACCGGCACTGAATTGATGTGCTTTTTCGTATTTGGGAGTAATTACTTGCTTTCCATGCTCATCCACAAAACCAATTCTATAAGAAGAATTGTTGTTCTCCAATACTGTTTTCTGTACCTGTGCCATTCCATCATAGAAATAGCCAACGCTTTTTGCCTTTACACTAAAAAGCTTTTCTCCTTTTTCGTTGATGCAGGTATGTATTTTTTCCTGGGAAAAGCATTGCCCGGAGAGGACTAAAAAAGCAATTAGAAACAAGGTGGTTTTGGTTTTCATAGCCATGGTTTATATTATTTGGGAGGATGATTTAAGAGGAGCCAAAACATACCAAGATCGGAGACTGCTTTTGAGAAATTATCAAATTCCACAGGTTTTACGATATAACTATTTGCCCCTAATTCATAGCACCTTTTTATATCCGGGTCTTCGGCCGAAGAGGTTAAGATAACTACCGGAATTACTTTTGTTTTCGCATCTGATTTTAATCGCTCCAGTACTTCGATCCCATTAATCCTTGGCATTTTAAGATCGAGTAAAATGATCTTGGGTGCCTGACCGTCCATTCCCTTTCCTTCGAAAGTTCCGGTGGAAAATATAAAATCCAAGGCCTCTACACCATCCTTCAGGTGGACCAGGTTATTGGCGAGGTTGTTTTTTTTGAGTGACAATGTTACCAGCATTGCATCATCCATATTGTCTTCGACCAGAATAATATCTACATTATTGTTTTGCATATATACGTTGTGTTTAAGAGGTCAATGAAAAATAAAAAGTGGCTCCTTCATCCAATTTTCCTTCTGCCCAAATATTACCGCCATGTCGGGAAATAATACGTTTTACCAATGCAAGGCCCACTCCTGTTCCTTCGAATTCTTCAGCCGAATGAAGGCGTTGGAATACGCCAAAAAGTTTATCGTAGTATTTCATGTCAAAACCGGCACCATTGTCCTTTACATAATAAACGATCCTGTTGTTTTGTGTTTCCGACCCTATTTCAACTTCAGCTTGCTTTTTTTGTGAGCTATATTTAATGGCATTTGAAATTAAATTGGTAAAAAGAAGGTTCATTAAATTATAATCACCCATTGCCTGGGGCAGATCCTGGACCTTAATCTTTGTGCTAAATGGAGGTAATGAATTTTTCAGGTCTTGCAATGCATTTTTTGCAAGTTCTGTCATGTTGATGGGGGCAATATTTAATTCTTTTTTCCCAATTTTTGAGAAAGCCAACAAGTCGTCGATGAGCTGGCCCATTTTTTTTGCATTTTTCATAACGGACTCCATCATCTTTTTCCCTTCATCCTCCATGGTAGGAGAGTATTCATCCGATATGATCTTTGTATATCCATGAATGGCCCTAAGTGGTGCCCTCAGGTCATGCGAAACAGAATAGGTAAATGCCTCCAATTCTTTATTGGCAACCTGTAACTCCATAACACTCTTTTCCAAAGCAGCGTTCAAATCCAATATCTCCTTGTTTTTTTCCTCCAATGCTCGCCTATGATTCTCCTCTGCATCCCTTGCTACTTTTATTTCTTCAGCCAGGGTATTGAGCCCAACAGCGATGGCGTCCAGTTCATCACCTGCATCCGATATTTCAATTTGTTGGGAGAAGTCCATTAAGGTATATTTGAGCAATACCTCCATGAGAATATTGATCCTTTTCTCAAATTCCTTTACCGCCAATCCAGAGGATTGCAATTCTTCTCCAAGGGTATTCAGGCCAAGTAAAATGGCATCCAGTTCATCTCCTTTTTCTGATATAGCTTCTCTGGCGGAGAAATCGCCTGTGGTATATTTAACCAGCAGGTCATAGATCTGTTCGATCCGCTTATCCTGTTGAAATATGTGAGTTGGCTCTGTCACGGATTTCATAAATATTGTTTGATCCATTCCTTTGCCTCTTTTTCATTCGAAAAAAACTTGACAGGATAGGGAGGAGGTTTTAGCCCGAAAAACAAATTAGCCACCATTCTGCTCAGAGGAGATGCGGAAATAATGCCCATTGCTTTTGTAATTTCATTGAGTTGTTCGGCAATGAAATCCCTGTCTTCTTTTTTGGGAGGTTTTGAATGGCTGTTGGTTTCCAGGATCATGCAACGTTTTTCGTTTCCAATGAGCTTCTTGAATTCCTCCATTTGGGACCGTGACTCTTCTCTGGACAGTTCTGGTTCTTTTACATTGGGCTTTGGTGTGGAATACATGATCCCGTCTTCATCAAACCATATAAAACTGGTGCTCCACTCAATTACTTTTACATCCGAAGGTATTTCCATACGTCGTACTTATGAAATGAATAAATTACAGGTAATTACATATGGGCTTTATAAAGATATATATTATTTGGAATAAATATTAAAATGGATAAAGAATATTCATATACGCACCTCCCCCAGTCTTGATAGCTATCGCAAGGATAGCAGGAAAACAAAGTTTTTCACTATCATTGGGCTATGGAAATTAATCCACAGCCGGCACTTAAAAAAGCATTGACACCCCTGATGTTATGGGGGCTTGGTGTGGGTTATGTGATCTCTGGAATGTATTTTGGTTGGAACCTGGGATTGAAGGAAGGGGGTACGCTCGGCTTAGCTATTGCTACCTTTTTTATCATTATTCTTTATACATGTTTTAGTTTTTCGTATGCTGAACTAGCTTGTTTTATTCCCAAAGCCGGGGGTGTTTTTGATTATGCCAATCGAGCCTTAGGAAAAGAGATGGGCTTTATTGCAGGTGTTGCTCAAATCATTGAGTTTGTTTTTGCTCCGCCTGCCATTGCTTTTGGAATCGGTGCTTATTTTAATTTATTTTTCCCGGAAGTACCCATTCTGGTAATTGCCATTGGTGCCTATTTTATTTTTACCGCTTTAAACATTATTGGAATAAAAGCAGCTGCTACTTTCGAATTAATTATAACCATCATTGCTGTTGCCGAGATCCTGATTTTTGCCGGCGTAACTTTGCCACATTTTGAGGTGGAAAATTTGAAACGAAATGCTTTTCCGAATGGATGGGCTGGAGTATTCGCGGCTCTGCCATTTGCCATCTGGTTTTTTTTAGGGATCGAAGGACTGGCCAATGTTGCCGAGGAAACTAAAAATCCTCAACGTGATATTTTAAAAGGCTTTGGCTCTGCTATTTTTACCTTGGTTATTTTATGCGTGGTGGTCTTTATTGCTGCTATTGGTGTAGGTGGCTGGGAAGCCATCGTATTCAAGGATGGGATCGGAGGAGATACCTCCGATTCGCCACTACCGCTGGCCATGGGTAAAATTGTTGGGAATAGTTCGCTGCTTTTTCACATGCTGCTTACGATTGGACTCTTTGGTTTTGTAGCTTCTTTTCACGGATTGATCCTGGCAGCGGGCCGTTCTACTTTCGAGTTTGGGAAAGTTGGGTTTGCCCCCAAATTTTTAGGCAACATCAGTCCCAGGTTTAAAACACCCGCCAATGCTTTGATTGGAAATATGATCATTGGCATCATTGCATTATGCACTAATAAAACGGCGGATATTATTACGATCTCTGTATTGGGAGCATTAACCTTGTACATTATCGCCATGATCTCATTGATGGTACTAAGAAAAAAAGAGCCCAATGCGCTGAGACCATTTAAGGTTCCCCTTTATCCATTTACCCCTTTACTGGCATTGGTAATAGCAGGAATAGCCCTGGTACTGGTAGGATATTACAACTTGAAACTTTCCCTTATTTATATAGGGTTATTGACCTTTTGCTATATCCTGTTCAGGATTTTCCGCAAATAAGCAATCTATAAAATCATTATTTTACAATCACACGCTGCTGGAATTCAACACCCGTTTTCGTTCCTACTCCTCTTATCAAATACATGCCAGGTTGCCAGGTTGCACAAGAATAGGCGATAGGCGCATTGGTGACAAAACTTACCAAACCTGATTCTACTTCTTTTCCCAATACATCATAAATGGTAATGGTAAAAGTTTCCATAGAAGATGCATGAAGTTGAATATAGAAAATATCTTCTGCCGGATTCGGGAAGATCTGTATGTTTTCTGACAGAGTGTTTTCAATTCCAAAACCAAAAACCGTTTGGCATGCTGAAGTATCGACACAACCTCCCAAATCAACGATCACTGCATAGCTACCATTTGCGATGGCTGTATAATTTTGTCCCGTAGCACCTGCAATGGGCGAAAAACTACTGTTACAATCCACCCATTGATAGCTGGCTCCTGCCTGGTCGGCTGTTAGACTTGGCCCAACCTGGTTCACGGTATTGATCGGTGCTGGATTCACGATCACTTCTACCGAATCATTATCGGTACATCCTGCAGAATCTGTAACATCTAGGGTAAACCATCCTGCCGTTGTTGCATTAATGGTTGAAGTTGTATCGCTGGTACTCCATAAAAATTCATATCCGATCCCGGCACCCGCAGTAAGCGTTGCCTGGTCTCCGTTACAAAAAGTGATCGGACCCACAGGAGTTATAGAAGCAAGAGGAAGGGGTAAAGAATTGATCACAACCGTATCCCAAGCCATGCATCCCGCGGTATCACTTACGGTAAGTACATAGGATCCGGAACTATTGGTAGTAAGCATTGGATTGGCCAAAGTAGTATCGCTTATATTAGGCGATGATGACCATGCATAGGCCAAAGAACCTAAACCTCCTGTTCCGGACGGAGCACCTCCTAAACCAATTGATTGTACGCCACAATAATCACCATCTACACCAGCATCTGCAGTTACATTGAATACTTCCCCGTAAATAATGAAAGGAAGTCCCTGTGCAGGAGTTCCGGTTCCACCATCTAACAAATTATTCCAAACCTGCCCAATACGTTGACGTCCGTTTCCGGTGATGGCAACTCCCACCGGAGTTCGGGGTTGAGCCCATGGCCCGGATGCCAGGGATCCACTCGATTGCCAATCCAGCCAATAAGTACCCGCAGGTAAATAGATGGAACTTGCATTACAAACATTTCGCATGATAGGCCGGGTTGAATTTCCTACCGTAGTTTCCGTGATCCGGTAAGTGCCGGAAAAAGCAGTCGCGATCATTCGATTGGTGGTAGTATCTCCAAAGACAATGGTTGAACCCGGAGCGTCAGGGATGCTATCCCAAATCCTGAAATTAACTGCAGTAAAAGTAGAAGTAAGGGTTGACCCGGTTTGGTATCCAAAGAAAACGATTGAGTCAATACGCCACATACAATCTGTAAAAGTAAAATCATCTGCCACCCGGTTAAAGTTGTTGGCCTGGTGTCCAAATCCTATGGTGCCCATGCCAAAGGTAGTTGTATAGAGTACACTTTCATTGGCTCCGCCTGCTCCTGTTCCTACACTGTTAAAATAAGGTCCATTATCAAATATAATGGATTGGGCCTGTAACTGATGGATGCAACTGCCTGTAAGGATAACAATGGCGAGCAATTGAAGTATAACTTTTTTCATAAGATTTTTTTTCAAATATAGACAAACTCTTTTATATAAAGATCGATATATCTGCCGGTTTATTAATTTTACTATGAATTGATCAAACCCATATCGTCATGACAGAAGCCGAAATTCTTGATTATGTAAAAAACCATCCGGATCAAAAAGTAAAACTGGCCATTACTGATATCGATGGTGTTTTACGTGGGAAATATATCAGTACCGAAAAATTTCTCTCAGCCGTAAAATCTAACCTGGGTTTTTGTACAGTGGTATTTGGTTGGGATTCTAATGATGTGGCTTACGACAATACTACCTATACCGGTTGGCATACTGGTTATCCCGATGCCCCTGCCAAAATTGACCTGAAAACGTTCAGGATCATTCCCTGGGAGAATCAAATCCCTTTTTTCTTATGTGAGCTCATTCATGAAAAAGAGAATCCAGCCGATGTTTGCCCCAGGAACTTATTAAAAAAAATAATTGCCATCGCAGATAAAAACGGATACCGCCCTTATTTCAGCCAGGAATTCGAATGGTTCAATTTTGAGGAAACGCCACAGACTGCCAATGATAAAAAATTCAATGGTTTAACTCCATTGAGTCCCGGTATGTTTGGTTATTCTATTTTGCGCAGCACATTGAGAAATGATTTTTTCTCCGCTTTGTTCGATGAGCTCAAACGATTTGATATTCCACTGGAAGGTTTGCATACAGAAACAGGTCCGGGAGTATATGAAGCAGCCATTACTTATTCTGAGATCCTGGAAGCTGCAGATAGAGCTGTTCTCTTTAAAACATCCGTAAAAGAACTGGCCTATATGCATGGGATCATGGCTACGTTCATGGCTAAGTGGGATGAAAATTTACCCGGTTGCAGCGGACATGTTCACCAAAGTTTATGGGATAAAAAGGGAAAGACCAATTTATTCCATAGTGATAAGGACAAAAAAAACATGAGTGAAATTTTCAAGCAATACATAGCAGGTCAATTGTATTGTTTGCCTGAGATATTACCCATGTATGCACCTACCGTAAATTCATATAAAAGACTGGTAGAAGGGGCCTGGGCACCTACCACCCTTACCTGGGATATTGATAATAGAACAGTGGCTTTGCGTGCATTACCCGGAGGAAATAAATCTTCCCGCTTAGAAACCCGTGTGGTAGGTTCTGATGTAAATCCATACCTCGCCATGGCCGCTTGCTTGGCCAGTGGATTATATGGAATAAAAAACAAATTAAAATTACAACCTGCTACCAAAGGAAATGGATATAAAGATCTTTCACATGGAGTATTACCTTCCAATCTCTGGAATGCTACCCAAGCCATGAAACAATCGAAAATCGCCAAAGAATTGTTTGGGGAGAAATTCGTAGATCATTTTACCCATACCCGCGAATGGGAATGGAGACAATATAGCAAGGTGGTAAGTGATTGGGAGAAGAAGCGGTATTTTGAGATCATATAGATTGTGACCTTTTCTGTTCTCGATAGCTATCTAAGTGGTCATATCTTTTTATTGTGCCTCAATGTATATTTATAGTATGTTGTAACGACGGCCAATTGGCCGTCGCAACTTACATCATCCATGACCGCTTTTTACTTCCTTTCCCCTCAGAATTAAAACAAAATTCTCAAAATGATAAAAAATACCCGACCCGCTATTTTCTGTATGCTTTGCCAGATGGGCATTTTCGAAAATGGAACAAGACTTGTTTTTATGGTTCCAAAGTAAATTTTATGAAAGCGTTGATCTTTGGTTTAATGTTCCTGTTTACCATGTCTGGCTGCCTGGTGGTAGTTGATTCAAAAGGTAAAAAGGGAGGACCTCCCTGGTGGGCACCGGCTTATGGTTATAGAAATAAACATAAAAAAACTATTATCATCCAGAGTGCTCCTTCGGAAAATAAAGGAAAGGGAAAAGGTCATAAAAAATAAAATTCTCTGTGGAATATGAATCTATTCCCAGTCTATATACACCCCTCGTCAGGCGCCTGATCAGCGAAGAATGACAGGGTCCGCGGCAGCGGAGAATGGAGAAAAAAGGATATTCTCCATTCTCCTCGGGCCGAAAAAAATGAACAACAATTTTCTTAGTTTTTTATTTGAAATGAAAATAAAATTCTCAAATTGACAAATCATAAGGAGAGGCATATTTTCTGCACCCCTTGCCAGGTGGGGATTTTAGAAAGTGGAACAGGACTTGTTTATTTAGATGGAAAGATAGTTGATATGAAAACGTTGGTCATTGGTTTTTTATTCATGTTGATGCTGACAAGTTGTGCTGGCAGAAAGAGATTATCCTCCCCCTGGGGATCTGATGGTAATTGCAAGCCTAAACATAGAAAATCAATGCAAGCGCCCCCAGGAATTAAAAACGGGGATGAAGGTTACCGGCAATTAAAATTCTCTGCGGAATATGAATCTATTCCCAGTCAATATATACCCCTTGTCTAACGCTTGATCAGCGATGAATGACGGGGTCCGCGGCTGCGGAGAATGGAGAAAAAAGGATATTCTCCATTTTCCTCGAGCCGCAATAAACCCCAATTATTCCATGCTTTTTCCTAATTTTGATCCATAGAAAAATACTTCATGGATTTCACCAGCATATCTCAATTTAATTTCCCCACCATTATTCGTTTTGGAGCCGGAGTTGTAAAAGAACTGGCCCCTTACCTGAAAAAAAATCAATTGAGCAAACCATTGATCGTCACCGATCCTGTAATTGCTGAACTGAGCTTCTTTAAATCGATCGTGAGTAATTTAAAAAATGCCGGGATCTCTGTAGAGGTATTTTCCAATATCCATAAGAATCCGGTTAAATCCGATGTATATAAAGGGACCGAACAATGGGATGCTACCGGAAGGGATAGTTTGATCGGTATTGGAGGGGGAGCGGCATTGGATGTGGCCAGGGCCATTGTTTTACAGATCAATCACCGAGAGGACCTGTTCAAATACGATGATTTGATTGGAGGGGATGTATATGTAACCAACGAAGTCCCTCATTTTATCACTATACCTACTACGGCAGGAACAGGAAGTGAAGTAGGACGTTCAGCCATCATTGCAGATGATGAGACCCATCAGAAAAAAATATTGTTTTCCCCCAAGCTCCTGGCAAAAATTGTTTTTGCCGATCCTTTGCTCACTATGGAGCTTCCACCCTTTGTTACTGCAGCTACAGGAATGGATGCACTCACCCATAATATGGAAGCATTCCTGGCAAAAAACTACCATCCCATTTGCGATGGAATTGCATTGGAAGGAATGCGATTGATTGCGGGTTCTTTAGAAAAAGCAGTAAAAAGTCCGGATGTAGAATCCAGGTCCCATATGTTATTGGCATCTATGATGGGAGCCATTGCATTTCAAAAAGGATTGGGTGTGGTACATTCATTGGCACATCCATTATCATCTTTATTGGATACTCATCACGGGTTAGCGAATGCGGTGAATATTCCTTATGGAATGAAATTTAATATTGCAGGATTTGAAGATAAGTTCCATCGTATTGCCCAAACATTGAATTTAAAACATTTAACCGGCGAAGCGGTGGTTGAGTATTTGTTTGACTTCAACACAAAAATAGGGATCCCTCATCAGCTAAGGGATATCAACGTAAAGGAGGAGCACCTGGATACATTGTCGGAATTGGCATTTGCAGATTTTGCACACCCGAATAATCCGAAACCGGTAAGTAAGGAAGACTTCAGAATGTTGTATGCAGAGGCGTTGTAAATTAATATTTACGGAATGATCAATTAAAATGACATAGTAAAGACGTGCAATTGCACGTCTCCCCAATAACCCGGGAACAATAATTGTAGAAAAAAAGGATAGGAGATAAAAAGTACGAAAAATGAAAACCATCGGCATTACTCAATCAGATTCAAAGTTCCATCTCTATGCGCCATGGATGAAAGGAGAGGATGAGAAAGTGGAGATCATTACCCTATCATATGATACAGAAAATTATGAGGACCTGAAAAAATGTGACGGGATCGTATTGACCGGAGGCATCGATACCCATCCTAAATTTTACAATAACAACCGGTTAAAATACCCGTTAGGTCCGGAAGAATTCAATGAGAAAAGGGATGAATTCGAATTAAAGGTTTTTGAATATGCCCGCCAGCATAATATTCCTGTATTGGCCATTTGCAGGGGCATGCAATTGGTGAATTGTGCTTTGGGCGGTGACCTGATCCAGGACCTGGAAGAAGGGGGAAAGGAAAATCACCGCAAGCAAAACGAATTTGATGATGGGATCCATGAAGTATATGTAGACAAAAACAGTTTGTTTTACCAGGTATCGAAAACAGAAAAAGGAAAAGTAAACTCAGCTCATCACCAGGGATTAGGAACCCTTGCGAACGAGTTAATGATCTCAGCCGTTTCTACCGATGATGTGGCAGAAGCCGTCGAATATAAAGACAAAATGAATAAACCCTGGTTACTTTGTGTACAATGGCATCCGGAAAGATTAAAGATCGATGATACCATTGTTCCCTTTTCAAAAAATATCAGAGAGTCATTTCTCCAATCCATAAAAAAATAGATCATGGAAATTATTAATCCGGCAACGGAAGAAGTTATCATTAACCTCCCCACAGATAATGAGGACAGTATTATTGAAAAGTATAATTTGTTACTGGAAGCTCAGCCAACGTGGGATGCAGTTCCGCTTGAAGAAAGAATACAGATCATACGTGGGTTTGCCGATCTGTTAAAGAAGAACATTGAATCACTTGCCGCCATTCTTACCTCGGAAGTAGGTAAGCCTATCCAGCAATCCCGCAATGAGATCAATGGAGCTTGTAACCGGGTGATCTGGCTGGCTGATCATGCCCAGAAATATTTATCGGAAGAAGTGATGACACAAAGTAAAGACCTTACTGAAAAAATTGTATATGAACCTTTGGGAGTTATTTGTAATATTTCGGCGTGGAACTTTCCTTACAATGTTGGCGTAAATGTTTTTGTACCGGCTTTGTTGGCGGGCAATGCGGTGATGTATAAACCATCGGAATATTCAACATTGACTGGATTGGAAATTGAAAAATATTTGAAACAAGCGGGTGTTCCTGCGGATGTATTTCATGTAGCAGTGGGCACAGGAGAAGTGGGAAGTATTTTATTGGACATGCCTTTTGACGGATACTTTTTTACAGGATCTTATAAAACAGGACAATATATATACGAAAGAGTAGCTCCTAAAATGGTTCCATGCCAATTGGAATTAGGAGGGAAAGATCCGGTTTATATAGCGGATGATGTGGAAAGTATAAAATCAGTAGCAGCCGGAACGGCTGACGGTGCCTTTTATAACAATGGACAAAGTTGTTGTGCGGTAGAACGGATCTATGTGCATGAAAAAGTATACGATGCCTATGTAAAAGAATTTGTGGATGAAGTGAAGTCATGGAAAACGGGTTTGCCAACGGAGGAAGGTGTGTATCTTTCTGTGGTAAGCAGAAAGCCACAAGTAGAATTTATTGATGAGCAGGTAAAAGAAGCGGTGGAACTGGGAGCAAAGGTGTTAACCGGTGGTAAGAAAAAAGAGGGCAAGGGATACGGCTATGAAGCAACTGTTTTGGTGGATGTAAATCATGAGATGAGCATCATGAAGGACGAAAGCTTTGGTCCGGTGATAGGGATCATGAAAGTAAAAGATGATGAGGAGGCTTTGAAACTGATGCAAGATACCGAGTATGGATTAACCGCTGCGGTTTATTCCAAAACATGGGAAAGGGCTAAAAAAATATTGGCGGAAATTAATAGTGGGACCGGATATTGGAATTGTTGTGACCGGGTTTCAGCACCTGTTCCCTGGAGTGGAAGAAATCATTCAGGATTTGGATCAACACTATCGCATATGGGCATTAGGGCTTTTACAAAACCGAAAGCCTATCAGCTGAGAGGATAAGGGAATAAATATTTATTCTTTAATGAATTTGTAGGAATAACTCTGCTCTTGTGGAGTAGAAATCTTCAACGTATAATAACCCCGGCCCATTTTAGAAACATCAATGGTAGTTGAATAGGGCAAAGTTAAGATGATTTGACCTAGGTTATTGAAGATTTCGATGGTAGCATTTTCTCCGATGGAAGGGAGCATAGGAAGATAAATAATTCCACTGGTTGGATTTGGATAAGGTTGACCGATCAAAAATTCTACACTTCTTACTTCAGAATAAGAAATGGTCCCATTAAAATCAACTTGTTTTAAACGATAATAGGAGGTTCCGGGATAAGGATATTTATCCAAATAAGAATAGGTAAGAATGCTATTGCTATTTCCCGCACCTTCAATTCTCGTCAGATCTTCAAAATCGATCGCATTATTGGATCTTTGCAGAACAAAATAATGGTTATTCATTTCACTGGCTGTAACCCAATCGGTTAATACTCCCTGACCTTCCTGGTAATTTGCTTCGAAGCTCAATAGTTCAATGGGTAGAGGAGTGGTAGTACAACCGGGACAAAACGAATTAACGAATCCTGAACTTAAATTGGGCCAGGTTCCAAAGATCAACCATATATGTCCGCTTTGTGCAGCAGAGGCTGTAAAGCTCAATGTATTGGTGGTCCATGCAGGCCCCGCAGGCGGCATGAGTCCTAAAGTAACCGCACCACCACCTGTGGTAGGGGTAGAATTGGTGTATACCCTTGGAGTAAAACTTCCTGTACTTCCAAATCCATGGCTTACATAGGTGATTGGAAAACTATAGGCAACACCGGTTACCAAAGGACTGCTTAACCTGATTCCAAATCCTTCACCACCTGTGGTCCATGTAGTTCCATTTCCTTGCCAGATGGCTCGGCATCCGGCCATATTCACCGGAGGTGGAAGTGTAAGGTTTGCTCCAGGCCAATCACCTGTCCACGTGGTCCCGGTCCAAACACAGAGGTCGGCATTACTGCCTACATCCGCCAGGTTGGCGCTTGAAATAAAACTTGTAGATGAAACGGCACTTGTATAACAAGGGTCAAGAAATTGGCCAAAACATATACCTGGTAACAGGCAAATGAAAGAAATTAAATGGCGCATTTTCATCGGACGGTGGGCTTATAGAATATAAATATACGAATCTTTTATTCGGAACAATCTATTCCACTATGATTCTATGAACACTCTGTTCGGCAGCCTTTTTATCAACCACTTTGATGATATAAACACCAGGTGACCAGGTAGAGCTGTTCACTGCCTGTTGCATGCTTCCATGAACGGTGAGTGGTAAATTAAATACCAATTTACCCAAGGCATCATATACTTGAATTTCCACTGCAGTTTCCACCTCACTGAATAAATTGATCATGAAATTTTCGTTTGCTGGATTTGGATAAATGGATTGTACCTGCAATCCTTCCAGGTTATTATTTTCGACGGTAATGGGTCCAAAATATTTTACGTCTCCATCGAAATCTACTTGTTTAAGACGATAGTACGTAAGAGGATAAGGTCTTGCATCTATGCTTTCATATTCCAAGATGATGTTTGAATTTCCTGCACCATCGATAATGGCATGTGTTTCGTAAGACATTGCATCGCTGGATTTCTCGAGAATAAAATGGTCATTGTTGATCTCTGATGAAGTGGTCCAGTTCAACCGGTTGATCTTTCCATCTGCATATCCTTCGAAATTTGTGATCTCAACCGGTAGAGGAGGTGTACAGGTAATGGAATGTGGAGCACAAGGCGCCAAGGTTGTATTGGAAGTTAAAAATGCATTCCCGCCAATGATTAAAGTACCTGCTGCTGCAATCTTAAGGTCGTACACCGCTCCGGTGGTAGCCACTGAACCCAATAGATTCAAGTTAGCATCGTATTTATAGACCGCATTAGAGGAACCAACATATACATTTCCGCAATCATCCACAACCATGCCACTATTTGTTGGACCCGTTCCAAAAAAGCCACCGGTAAAACCACCGCCTGTTATGGGAACAGAGGCCACTATAGCTCCGGTGCCATTGAGTCTTTTTTCAAGAGTACTTCCGTAGTTGATATAGATATGGGTAAGATTGGCATCAATAGCGTTTACTCCCTGAACATTCACTGCTTTATAAGATGGGCTGTTATAAGAAAGTGCATTGGTATGTGCAACCGAATAGATCACTCCAAAGGTTTGGTTGATCGCGATCAGGTTATCGTTGGCCAGCGCATAAAAATTTCCATCTCCACCTATATTAAATGCTCTTACCTCTTTCATCCCTACCGGGCGAACATTGAAAGGGCTACCGGCCAATTGATTTCCGTTAGTCATATTTATATCGAATACAACACCCTGGGGGGAGGTGAGTCCAACAATTCTTGTACCACCGGCAAGCAGTTTGGTAGTATTACAATTCAGGCTCAAGGTCCAGTATTCATCCACGTTAAAGAAGGGGCCGTTATTCGTGAAAGTAGTGGCGCCAGCTGCGGTAAGCCTGCGCAATTTTGCTGCCGAACCGCTGGTAATAAAAAGGTCTCCTGCTCCTAATACCAACATTTCTCCAAACCATGCATTTGATGTATCCCATGGACTTACATGGGTCCATTGCAAAGTTCCGGCGGAGTTATATTTTTTTACATTAAAACCCATACCTCCTCCAAATACAAATACATTTCCTGCATTGTCATTATCCACCTCATACGAACGGTTAAACGGAGCCGGTAAGGCAGGATTAACGGTCCACGGATCCACCACAATCGCTCTGTTATGATCATAATTACCAATAGAAAAACTGACCACATCGCCATTTAAAACAAAGGAGCAAGGAATTTCTTCATCTACATTATCCGCATACCAGGCTTTAGGAGCATGGTCAATCAATGCACCCCGAACTGCAGGCATTCTTAAGTTACCTTCATCATCCAAAGTTATAGGTGCACCTGTATATTTAAAAGATACCTGCGAAAGATCAGCATTGGGGGCCAGCTTCAATGTATATTTTACTCCTCCTTCATTGGGAGCTGTATACTCAAGATCAATACCCGGGTATAAATTGTCACGGTGTAAATGATCAAAAGCTCGGGCATGGTCTACATTGATATATTCCTCATTTTTCAAATAGGAATAGGTATAATAATCATACAATTCATCGGCAGATAATAACTGAGATTGATCATCGGTATTCAACCATTCCTGCACAATCAGGGTGGATATGATTTCTTTCTCCCTTCTTTCTTCGATGAAATTTTCAGGCTTCTCTTCGGTTTCTGAAACTGGCACTACTGCCTGGATCAAGTATGCTGTTTTATTATTGGTAAAACTTACTCTCCATCCAAAACCATGATCGATCCCAAATTTTACAGTGGTATCTCCAGGGAAAAACTCATCATATTGTCCTTGGTTTTCAATGAAGACCTGAGGAATTGTTTGTGGAGCTGTCCAGTCGGATGATTGTGCTTTCGCATGCAAACAGCATAACAATATTGTCGCTAGAGTTAAGTGGGTAAAATAATTTCTCATAACAGGTTTTAATTTTTTGCTTTTCGTCGGTAGGACAAGATCAACGATCAACACAAAGGTTTTTATGCCTTTTTCTTCGAACCCAAATATAATAAAATGTCTGTCAAAAGGGATAAAGAAACGGGTAATTTGACCAATATTAGGTAGTATTTTTTCACATAATAGGGCTAGGAGTCAAAATCTAAAAATGTTTAGATGGCTAGCTGAGCCACTCTTCCACTGAACTCCCCTTTTATATGCAGGCTCATGCAAAGTTCCCCAGGTTATTCTGTATGACTTCATAACTGGCTCTCCTTCATTCGCTTTTGCATATAGTTCGGGGAGGCACGGGTCAGAAATACTTCTAATACTTCAGAATTTTCTTGAATTGATTGGTTGTCTCGTTCTTAAAACGAATGATATAGACCCCGCCAGCCAGTTCACCCATTGAAATGGATATTTTCTCTAGCAAAATACCCGTATAAATAATCTGTCCAAGGGAATTCAACATTTCAACATTCAACGGACCATGGCTGCCTTGACTTTCAATATATAAAACATTTGATACTGGAATAGGATAAACAGAAATGTCGATGTTTTGAAGTGGATATACGCCAAGATTGGCAATAACTGTGCAAACAGAAGTATCTGTACATAAACCACGGTCCATAATTACTGCATAACTACCATTTACCGTTGGAGTAAATACCTGGTTGGTTTCACCTGCAATGGCTTGGTTGCCATTGTTACACTCGATCCATTGGTATGAATCCGCTAATGAATCCGCCGACAGGATGCTACCATTAAAACTTACACCGGTGGGAACAGTATTAACTGTTATAGATAAAGTTGATGTAGCGCCTTCCCCATATAAATTGATTCCTTTAACCGTAATATCACCCGAAACGGCACTCATTCCATAATCGACCGTAATGGTATTTGTATTGCTGTTTCCTTGAACACCGAATGGAAGTGTCCATATATAGGAGGTGGCATTTGTTATAAGAGGAACAGCATACGTGATGGATTGATCTCCTCTGCAAACTACAGTTGATCCATTAACATTCCCCCCACAGGTAGGTAAATGATCTAAAACTTCCTGGTACAACAAAGCTGTGATTCCATCAATTGCCGAAGGGTCGGAATTGGAGATTCCACAAACTGTTACTTTCATACAAGGATCGTAGATCATTCTACTTTTATACCCTAAGGTAACTCCTCCGTGTCCCCAGCAAGGCTGACCAAAAAAGGTGGTAGATGCAATTCCTAAACCATAGTTACCCGGTACCCCAAAAGTGGTCATTTCGTTGAGGGAAGATGGATTAATCACCTGACCACTCATAAGTGCCTGATACCAATTTGCCATATCTGCCGAAGTAGAGAAAATCGAACCTGCCGCACCTCCTGCAGTATTGAGGGCAATTCTAGAGGTGTCGTGATAATCAACCCCATTAAACCATCTATGTGCAATGGTTCCAATTTCGGGTTCTTCAATATCATAAAAGGTATTGTTCAACTGTAGCGGTGTTAAAATGCTGTCGCGTATGATTTCTGAAATATGGTAACCCGTTGCGCTTTCAGCTACCATTCCTGCCAAAATGTAATTTACATTTGAATAACCATAACCTGTTCCGGGATTAAAAAGAGGTGCTCCCAGATAAGTTAACACTTCATTAGGTGTAAACACCTGGGTTGGATTATTCGTAATGGAATCAAATAAAGGTGAAACAAAAATGGGATCGGAAACTCCACTGGTATGATTCAGCAATTGACGGATCGTAATATCAGGATTTACATTCGGATAAGCAGGAAGCCATTCATGCAAGGAATCATCGAGGGTCAATACATTACTTTCCGCCAAAATCAGCATTGCAACGGATACAAAAAGCTTTGAATTGCTGGCGATGCCAAATTCCATATTTGTGGTTAAAGGCTCTCCGGTATAAGATAGACCATTGACCCCTGTCCAAATACCTTGGCCAGGGCAGTACACACTCGCTGAAACTCCTTTTGTATTTGAAAACAAAGGAACCAGGCTGTCAAGCTTGTTTTGTAACAATGCGCTCAAATTGAGATTGAAATTTTGTGTACTTGCTGATTGAATATTCAAAAAACAGATAGCAATGAAGATTGAAATGGTTATCTTTTTCATAATGATATGTATTAATATGTTTAACTCAAATTCACTTTCTTCGCAATAGAAAAGAATGAGCCAATAAGTATACTTTTTACAACATGCGCATATTGTAAAGGCATACCTGATCGATAAAATAGTTAAAAAGGATAACGGGGTGGTTAGCAGTTCCCTGGAAGGAGTAATCCCTGGTTATATACTAAGTAGCATTTAACCATCAAATAGTTGCATGTGACTTTAAAATTTTTTCAGAGCCACATAACAAGGGGATATTAATTTCTCAATGATATATCAACTGGTTATGCAGATCCAAAAAATAGGGTTGAACACCAAACAACCAATCCGTTAATGTATATCCCGCATTTTTCTTAGCCTCCTCTGGGGCAATGATCCAGTCTATTTTTTTTAGAAAAACGATGTATTCCTTGTCCTTGCTCACCCTGATGGGATTTACATGATGCACGATCATCGTAAAATCCAAGGTGTTTTTCTTATTTAAATTCCCTTTATAAAGATGTTGAACTTCTCCGCTTACATATACTTCGGTTGCTCCTACGTCTGAATCTCCGCTTACCGTTACTCCTGTTATTTTAACATAGGCAATCACCTCTGATTTACTTTTTAAACTATCCAATATTCCACTCTGGCTATATAAGTGGATGGAGAAAAATGATACCCCAATGAAGTAAATAAGGTTTTTCATCACTTAAAATTTCTTTTATAACGCATAAACTGTTCGCAAAGTATCATTGATCTTCACCGTCAATATTTCAACCAATTCCTCCTCCATATATTCATAATCATCAGCAATGTTCAGAACTTCTATTGGAGGAAGTTCCATATATGGATAAAGTGATGTGATCTTTAATTTTTGTTCTTTCTCCATTACTAAAACCAGGCTTGCCCAGTTCAAATCCTTTTCTGAGATCTTCCGATCACTTTTAGGACTTAATCCAGCCGAACGGATATTGAACCTATCATCATTTTTAAATAGATGCTCTGCTGTTCTGCTGCGTTTTTTATTGCGTCCGCAAACCACCAATATATTGGGCCTTGCACTCAAGGTTAAACAGATTCTTTGTGGATCCATTTTTCCACTTCCGGGGCCACATAATTTTTCATTTGGTGCAGAAGGTCCTCCACCTCATTGCTTACCAACATCATTTCCTGGTTGATCAGTTTTAAAAATCCATGGTCCACCATTTTCTGTACAAATTCTATCAATGGATCATAAAACCCATCAATATTCAGAATGCCAATAGGTTTTTTATGCAGACCTAGCTGGGCCCACGTGAGCATTTCAAAAAGTTCTTCCAAGGTTCCGAAGCCTCCCGGCATAGCAATAATACCATCAGAAAGGTCATTCATTTTCTTTTTTCTTTCGTGCATACTTTCCACAATGATCAATTCTGTGAGCCCTTCGTGGGCCACTTCTTTGGTTTGCAAAAAATAGGGAAGTACACCGACCACTTGCCCGTTCTCACTTAATACTCCATCAGCAACAGCACCCATGAGACCTACTTTGGCACCCCCATAAACCAAACCAATCCCTTGTTTTGCCAATGCCTGCCCAAGTAGCCTTGCTTGTAACTTATAATTGTCCTCGGTCCCTATACTTGAACCACAGAATACGGTAATGCTTTTCATCATCGTTGAATGTTTTTATCAAAACGAACCACCCTAAAAGGGACTAAATAAAGGTAATAAAAGTTGATAGAAGTTCAATTCTTCCGGAATCCCTACAAATAGAAACCCTTGGCATGCAATTAGGTTCCGGGTATTTTTAACCTTGTATTTACCGGTTCATCGAGGTTTACGCTTGGGATCCGTTTTTGCCAAATGATCTCTAAACAACAAAAGCCAAATTCCTCTACTACTTTTCCATGTAATAAATAACAACCCGGACCTGAAAAAGGATATCGCTCAGCTACAGGAGGAAAGATAACGGTATCTATCCATTCGCCATGCAGATCAATAAAGGTTCCGAAATACATATGACGCCCATCTTTGGTTTGGGTGTTTTTTATATGCACCAGATATCCAACCAAGCTAACGGTTTGATTAATATAAAAGGGGAAGAAAGAGGCTGTAAGGTCTCCTTTGGGCAATTCTTTGGCCAATACAAAAGGGGGTACTGTTACGGTAAAACCAAAAAGTTCCATTTCATCATAGGCTTGTTCTAACGGATGGCTCCAAAGGGAGGGTAAGGTAAATTCTTTGGTTTCCTGTTCAAAGAGTGAAACCGTAGGCTTGGTTTTTTTTGTTTTTCCTAATAGAAAATGGGCATCCCATAATAATTCTTTTTTCTTTTTACCTGTAAACCGAAAGGCATCTGATCTAATTAAGATCATTAATTGTTCCAAGGATATGGAAACTCTTTTAACGAAATCACGGAAATCTTCAAAATATCCACTCTCATTTCTTTCCAGTAAAATGGAATGGACCGCATTTGCTTCTAAAGCACTTATCATTCCTAACCCCAGGTAAATATCTGTTCCCTGCAAGATGGCCATTTCGTCGCTGGTATTTATACATGGCAAATGAACCGTAGCTCCATGTTGCCGGGCTTCGTGTAAATATACTTCCCTGGAATAAAATCCACCTCCATTGTTAACGGTAGCCACCATAAATTCCAATGGATAATATGCTTTTAAGTATAGACATTGATAACTTTCTACTGCATAGCTGGCTGAATGCCCTTTGGCAAATGCATAACCTGCAAAACTTTCAATTTGGTCCCAAACATCTTTTGTATGTTCATGGGTAATATTCCTTTCAGTACAATTTGAAAAGAATTTTTTCTTTACTTCCTGAAATTCTTCTCTTGAACGGTATTTTCCGCTCATCCCCCTTCGCAAAACATCTGCTTCTGCTAAGGTGAGCCCTGCAAAAAAGTGGGCTACTTTAATTACATCTTCCTGATAAACCATTACTCCATAGGTCTCGGGCATTAGACGATATAGGGTGGGAAAAGTTTCTTCTGCCCATTTTCGCCTTTCCAGGTCTCTATGGCGTAAGATGTATTCACGCATCATACCACTTTGGGCTACGCCAGGGCGAATAACGGAACTGGCCGCTACCAGACCTAAATAATCATCTACCTCCAATTTTCTTAACAACATTCGCATGGCAGGAGATTCTACATAAAAACATCCTATGGCAGTACCTTTCTTTAGCAATGCATTGGAAGCTGCATCTTTCTTTAATAGTTGCATGTTATGAATATCAACCGTTTCTCCTCTTTTATGAATGATCTCTAACGCATCTTTTATTTTTGCCAATCCTCTTTGACCCAATATGTCGAACTTATGCAGGCCAATATCTTCGGCTATATGCATATCGAAATGGGTAGTAGGAAAACCTTTGGGTGGCATAAAAGTGGCGGTATAATGGTAAATGGGTTTTTCGGAAATAATAATGCCTGCTGCATGTACTGTAAGGTGGCTGGGGAAATCGTGGATATGGTTACTATAGAAAAGAATGAGCCTTTCTATTTCGTTGGTGCATGTATGTTCTTGTTGTAAACGTTTGATCTCATGATCTGGCACACCAAACACTTTGGCAATTTCACGGATAACGGATCTATATTGAAAGGTGCTATAGGCCCCTAATAAGGTAACATGCTTGAACCTTTTGAAGATATAGTCTGTAACATCTTCCCGGTCCTTCCAGGAAAAATCAATATCAAAATCAGGTGGGGTTTTGCGAAATAGGTTAATAAACCTTTCGAAGTACAAATCTAGTTCAATAGGATCTACATCTGTTATTTTCATGAGGTAGGAAGCAATGCTGTTGGCTCCACTGCCACGCCCTACATAGAAATAACCTTGCTCACGGGCATAGTTAAGAATATCCCAGGCAATGAGAAAATAAGATACAAATCCTTTTTGATGGATTACTGCAAGTTCTGTTTTTATTCGGTCTAATATGGCATCACCTACATTTTCCGATTCATAACGATAAGGTATACCTTCATAACAAAGCTGTTTCATGAGCTTCATATCTTCCTCTCCGCTTTCGGTATAATTTTGTTGGTTGTTATGCCCTTCTTCATTGTTCAGGTTAAACTCGATAGAACATTGGGATAATATTCGTTTTGTA
This sequence comes from Flavobacteriales bacterium, assembly GCA_025451235.1. Lineage (GTDB taxonomy): Bacteria > Bacteroidota > Bacteroidia > CAIKAF01 > CAIKAF01 > JANWKQ01. Next base: position 344,653 of record JANWKT010000017.1, read on the forward strand.
TTTTCAATGATAAGTGGATAGCTTTCAAATGCTTTTTCCAGTTCTGCTTCAAACTGCATGATCTCCTCAGGTTTGGCCTCTTCTGTTTTTGGCAGCTGGCTGAGTAAAGCATTTGTATCAATGGCCCTTAAGATGCGATGTGCATTGAAATCTCTTTTGGTTTTAAAAGTAACGGGGTGTAGTATCACTATTTTCTCCTGGTGTTTTCTCCATTCGGTAAAAAGCAGCTTTCCCATTTCAGAAATGCGGATACCCATGTACTCATTTTCTTTTAATTCCTGTGGTTTCTTTTTCCCATAAGGATAGATAACAAATACTTGCGCAAAGTCTGGTGCCGTTGGTGGAATGTTTTTTTCTGCATGGTTATGCTCTGATAAATACTTATTCAATTCATAAAATCCATCGTTGTTTTTTGCTAATCCAATAAATTGCTGATCAGCCCCATTTCTAAAATCAATGCCGGCAACTATACGAATGTTGTACTTGATACTCCTGCGCAATATATCTAATAATGCAGAGGTATTATTGATATCTGTTATTGCAAAGGTTTTTACTTTTTTATTTTGAGCTTCTTCCAATAAATTTGCCGGGGAAATGGTCCCGTATTTTAGGCTGTAATATGTATGACAATTCAGGTACATCTTATGATCTTCTATGTGCAGGAATAACCGGAGGCTGACCATTGAATGGGTTTTGAAACATTCCTACCCCGGTAGTATCCATGGTACATGCACGCTTTACAGCATCCTGGCCGAACCTCTTTCGAATCTTGTCCATGGCCTGGTATAATTTCACCATTTCGGTGGTGTCTTCAAATAAATTAATTTGATAGCCGCCTTGCACAAGATGGCTTAACCTAACACCTACTAATCTTACCAACACCCTGCGGTTATACAATTCATCAAACAGTTCCATCACTGTTTTAATAATGGTATGGTCATTGGCTGTATAAGGAAGATGGGTTTGCCTGGTTCTGGTATCAAAATCAGAATAACGGATAACAACAGTAATACATGATGTAAGCCTGTTACCCATACGTAAATAGTAGGATAATTTTTCGGCCATTGTTGTAAGGATTTCCTTGAGGTCGCGAATGTTGGTGGTATCTTTTTCGAACGTTAAAGAAGAGGAAATAGATTTGCGATCATGGAAAGGTATTACAGGAGAATCATCAATACCATTGGCTTTTTTCCAGAGTGTTATGCCATTTTTACCGAGCACTTTTTCCATTAACTCTACTGGCATTTCCTGAATGGTTTTTATCTGTTCTATACCCATGCTCCTTAACATCTGGTATGTTTTATCTCCTACCATCGGTATTTTTTTTACGGATAATGGGGCGAGGTACTCTTTTTCTAAGCCACCTGCGATAAAGGTATGGTTGTTGGGTTTGGCTTGCCCCGTGCCGATCTTAGCTACCGTTTTACTTGTTGATAGCCCGAAAGAAATAGGGAGGTTTGTTTCCTTGATCACTTTTTCCCGCAGCTCTTGTGCCCATTTATAACAACCAAAAAATTTGTCCATACCGGATGCATCAATATAAAATTCATCAATAGATGTTTTCTCATATAAAGGTGACTGATCTTTAATGATGTCTGTTACCATGTCGGAATACTTGCTGTAAATTCCACTGTTGCCATGTATTACGATTGCATGTGGACAAAGCTGCCGTGCCATTTTCATTGGCATTGCTGAATGTATTCCGTATTCGCGGGCTTCATAGCTGCATGCTGCAACTACTCCACGGTCACTGAGACCCCCAACAAGTACAGGCTTTCCGTTTAACTTAGGATCCAGTATACGTTCGCAGGATACAAAGAATGTATCCAGATCAATATGAATGATGGATCGAGGCATAGGTTTTCTTGCTAAATTTTATGTCAGAATTGACAACAGTTAATTTAGCAAGTGAAACCATCTTTGCAAATAATTCTTTGACGAGTTTTTTGGCAAGTGCTTTTCTGGTTAAGAAATACAACCTTATTAGTATAGCTTAGGGCAGATAAGGATGCATTAAATATACATCCCCATAAATTCCCATGGGCCTGGTTCGGCTATTTCATCCAATGTTTTAAGGGGATCCAGTTGAAAAGTTTTCCATACGGGTTTTGCTTTTTCATCCTGCATAGGGTTGGTAGTGATGCTCATTTTACCCGCAGGGAAATTCACGCTTTTATCTTCACCTTCAAACGAATTTCTCATGAACCATGAACTAGCATAGCCAATGAGTTCAAACTTACTTCTCTGTTTATTGAACCTGAATAAATATCTTTCGGTGCTGGATTCCCAGGTTCCCATGCTTGTCCAAAAATTAAATCCAATTCTTAATAAGCCTTTAGTAGTTATTTCAAGAATATGGAATGGGTCATCTGCATATGGATCTGATTTTACCAGAATAAAATCGGCATTTTGAAAATGCAATTGATAGGCACCTGTTGAATCGCCAAAGTAAATGGCCAGAATTCTTGGATTAAGATCCGTATTTCCATATTCCGGGTCATTTTCAATTTTAGCTGTGTCGGTTCCCTGAACAACAAAAACCATGTCAACAATACCATCCGCATTTAAATCACCTGTTTGTTGATCCAGTAATTGATGATCAGGTGGCACTAGTTCATCAACTGTTTTCCCGGTTTTTTTAAGTTGAACGGCTTGTGCAACTGTTGAAACCGTACAACTTAAAAAGAAGAATAGGGGAAGGATTTTTATCTTGATTATATTTTTCATCTGAGGTATGAGTATGATTTCCATCAATGGAATCTAAGGTATGGATTTTTTTAGTCCTTGCAAACCAATTCCGAGATGGTATCCCAATAATACCTCTTCCTCAAATATTATTCCTTTTTCTTATTCGTCATCTCTTTCATAGATGGCTGAAGAAGGCTTACGCGGTTGCCTTCCGTGTCAAAAAAGGAAACATATAAACCAATTCCGGGAATTTCCATAGGCTCGCCTAATACTTTTCCTCCTGCGGCATTTACTTCTTTGATCGATGCTTCAATATCATTCACCGCAATTACTACGGAGGGATATTGAGCCGGCATATCATCCGTTTTCATATAAAAACCCCCATTGATGATTCCTGGTTTTTTGGGAGATCCATTTTCATCTGTTTCGGTAGTGTTCACTACCACATAATTTCCCATGTCTTCGCCTAACATCTGGGTTTGCCAACCAAATACTTTGGTGTAAAAATCTGACATTCTTTTTCTATCTTCTGCAGGCATTTCAAAATGCACTACGGGATTCATTGTTTTCATTTGTTTTATATTTTAAAATTTTTCAACTCGTTTGTTTTTCTGCTCCTTACAGCATCGGTACTACATCGTGCTGGTGGTTTCCCGATAGCCATCGGAGCTTTTAGACGCTAGACGTTGGGCCTTTCACTTTTTGCCTAACGTCTAAAATCTAATGCCTATTTTTCCGAAAGTTCTTTTACCTTTTCTAATGCTTTCGGAAAAGTTTTGCTGAAATACTCCTCAAACTCAGCAGTTGAATCCATTTCAACCTGGAGATGAGTAATTCCATTGGTCTCCTTTAACATATAATCTTCATGAGCACCCGCCCATTCCTTTTGTTCCTCTACACCATTCTTTACTTCGCCTAAATGCTCAAATGACATGAACTCCGGCTCGTTCTTTTTGGCGATCTTGCTCACCATACCATCTCCGGTTTCATTCAGGAATAGAACTTTGGAACCTTCCTTCCAATCAGTTTCCGCATGGGATCCTTCAGAGAAAACACTGGTCCAGCTTCTATAGCTGGCATCGTCCCACAGTACATTCCATACTTTTTCGCGGGGGGCATTGATATCGACGGAAAAATTTATTTTTTTCATACTTGCTTATTTTAATTTGTTACAAAAAAATGTTTAGTTCTTTGGCATAGCAGACATATCAATATAAAACATTTCCCATAGGTGTCCGTTAATGTCCTGGAAACTTCTTACATACATCCAACCATGATCTTGTGTTTCGTTAGACTGAGATCCGCCGGCTTTGAGTGCTTTCTCATATAACTCATCCACCTTAGCTTTGCTTTCTACCGATAAAGCTACGATTACCTCTGTGCTTGTTGCAGTATCACAAATTTCTTTTTTAGTAAAGGTTTTAAAAAACTTTTCTACTAAAAGCATGGCAAAAATATTTTCACCTATGATCATGCAAGTTGCATTTTCATCTGTAAATTGCGCATTGAAGGTAAAATCAAGTTTTGTAAAGAACTCGATCGTTTTTTTGAGGTCTTTTACAGGGAGGTTTACGAATATTTGCTTTGTCATTGCGTTGTTTTTTATTTTATATTTTCTTCGAGTTTATCAAAACATTGTTGCCAGCCTTTTTCACAATCTTCTAGTATTTCAGGTGGCAGGCCTTTGTGATCCAAGGTCATTTTTGTTTTTCCATTTACTTCTTCGAAAGTGAGGGTCACCAGCAATTCAAGGGGCCAGTTTCCAGGCATGTTGAGATCAGCAGCAGGAATAATATTCCCTTTTTCATCCGAAAAACTATCAGTACAAACCAGTTTCTTTTGAGGGATGATTTCTTTGTAGGTGCCGGTTGACCACATGTCAACCCCTTCAGGAGAACGCATGCAGTGGAGGTATTTGCCTCCTACTTTTAGGTCAATAGAAGCGGAAGGGCAGGTATACCCTTTTGGTCCCCACCATTTTTTACATTCCTCTGGTTTTGTAAATGCATCCCATACTTTATTTACTGGCAGATCAAACACTCTTGTGATGATCAGTGCTTTGTTATCTGTTGTTGTTGTCATGATATTTGGGGTTTTAATGATTAATTCTTATTTATTTTCAAGTTTTTATTGTCCTTTTGGCATTTTATTCATGTCCATATATAAGGGATTCCATCGGTGACCATCCAGATCAGTAAATCCGCAGCCATACATCCACCCTTGGATCTCTGCAGGTTTACCAAAAATAGTTCCGCCGGCAGCTTCAACCTTCCTGGCCATTTCATCTACTTCTTCTTTTGATTCAGCATCAAAAGAAATGAGTACCTCATTGCTTTGATTTGTATCGGTAATATTATTTTTTATGAAGTCCTGGAACATGGATTCTTCAAAAAGCATAATTATTATATTTTTAGTACCCACCATTAAGGATGCATGCTGATCGTTGCCGTCGTATTTCGTGTTAAAAGAGAATCCCAGATTGGTGAAAAACTCTTTCGACTTCTTTACGTTTTTCACAGGTAAATTAAACCATATTTCGTTTGCCATCGTTGTTATTTTTAACTTATTATAATTATTCGCGTACTATTATTTCAAATGTAGAGGTTTTTAAAAACCACTTATGTTATTAAATGATAATTTCTATCGGGGTTTTTTATTGCGGATGTTTATTGTAATAGAAGATCCAATCCATTCCATATTTATCCGTAAGGGTCCCGATGGTCCCTCCGAAAAATTCATGCAACGGACGGGTAACTTTACCCCCCTTGGAAAGATGTAAAAAGGAGGCTTGCATTTCGACTTCGGAGCTACAGTTCAATGATAAGGAAACCTTGTTCCCTTTTTCAGATACCTCTGGCGAACCCATATCAGATCCTAACAAGACCAATCCATTGTTAGAAAGCCGGGCATGTAAAATATGGGTTTGCATATTGTCTGGCCAATCATCGGCCATGGGTGAGTCTTTCACTGTTTGCAGACTCAGCTCACCTCCTAAACATTCCTGGTAGAATGTCATGGCTTCTTTACAATTGCCATGGAAGGTTATGTAAGGATTAATTTCTGTCATATTTTTTATGTTATTGATTTGATACCGCAAACATAGGTGGAGTATTTTAAACTCAGGTGGTGTAAATGCGGCAATTTTAGGGGTTGATTGCGACAAGTTTCTTGCATACATTTGTGGTATAATATGATTGTATGAAACATATATCGATCTTGATTCCAAAGGGTGCTATTTTAGGAAGCCTGGAGGGTTCCCGCCAATTATTTAGCCAGGTAAATGAGTTTTTGAAGGCCGAAGGAGCTCCTCCTTTATTTAAAGTACAATTGGTTGGACTTAGTATGGAAACTCCGGTAAGTGGAGGCTTATTTACCGTAAACGCAAGCGTGCTATTGGAAGAGGTAAAAAAAACAGATCTGATCATTATACCCGCCATAGATGGAGACCTGCAAAAAGCCATTGAGGAGAACAAAGATTTTATTCCCTGGATCATCCAGCAATATAAGAATGGTGCTGAAGTGGCCAGTTTATGTTTAGGTGCTTTTTTATTGGCTGCTACCGGCTTATTGAATGGAAGACAATGTGCCACCCATTGGATGGCTGCCAATGCCTTCCGCCAAATGTTCCCGGAAGTGAACCTGGTTACTGAAAAAATTATTACCGAAGAGCATGGGATCTATTCGAGTGGAGGGGCATTTTCATACCTGAACCTGATCCTGCATTTAATTGAAAAATATGCAGGACATGACATGGCGGTACTTTCAGCCAAGATATTTGCCATTGAAATTGAACGTACCAGCCAATCCTCCTTTATGATATTCCAAGGACAAAAAGAACATAGGGATGATGAGGTAAAAAAAGTACAGGAATTTATAGAAGCTAATTTTAAGGACAAACTCACCGTTGAACAATTGGCCGATATGTTTGGAATCGGTCGCCGGAGCTTTGAAAGGAGATTTAAAAAGGCGACCAGCAATACTGTTGTGGAATATATCCAGCGTGTAAAAGTGGAGGTCTCCAAAAAAAGCTTCGAGACCAGTAGAAAAAATATCAATGAAGTAATGTTCGAGGTGGGTTATTCCGATACCAAGGCATTCAGGGATGTGTTTAAAAAGATTACCGGCTTAACACCACTGGATTATAGAAATAAATATAATAAGGAAGCCGTGGCATAAAGGATCAATAGATCATTTTATTTTCTATCAATGCATTTGTATAGGTTTGGAGAAACGCTTTCAACCGCTTGGATAATTTATCGACTACTTCCGGTTGTTCATCCATGATATTTGTATTGAATTCACGTTTAGGATTCATTCTATATAAGGCCGTTATCTTTCCATCGAACATTTCCAGAACATATTGGTTGTCCATAATATAATTATAACCTGATACGTAGGCATAGGTAAAATGCTCCTCATCGCGGAAAATACCATTGCCAAACGAATAATAGGGTTTGGGATAATGCACATAGTCCAAAATGGTTGGCACAATATCTATATGCTGCACCGGACCATTTACTTCACCCCTGAAAAAGCTATCCGTTGGATGATAGAAGATCAAGGGTACATGCAGGCGATTAATGTTTTGGTTGGAGTTCACATTTAAAGCCGGACCACAATGATCAGCCGTAATAATGAATAAAGTATTTTTAAACCATTTCTCTTTTTCTGCCTGCTTAAAAAATTGTCTTAACGAATGATCGGCATATTGAACGCTATTCAATACCAGGTCAGGATGCTGAGGATAGGTTTTGGCATAGTATGCTGGAACTTCATAAGGATGATGGGAACTCAAAGAGAATAAAGCGGCCAGGAATGGAGGTTTCATCTTATTTACCTCACTATTGGTAAAAAGGAAGAAAGGCTCGTCATAAATTCCCCAATGACTATTGTCTTCTGTTTTACCTTTGTACTCGTTCTTGCCAAAATATTTTTCAAATCCTGAGGCATAAGCAAAATTATCCAGGTTAAAAGTTCCATTATGCCCTCCGTGAAAATAAGCACTTGAATAGCCCATTTCTTTCAAATAAGCCGCCAACCCTTTATAATTGTTAGATTGATAAACTGACGACAAAAAACTCTCTTCTGTTTGAGCAGGGATACCTGCCAATATCGCAGGGATACCATCAATGGAACGCATGCCATTGGCATTCATTTGAGTAAACCTCAGGGAATGTTTGGTTAAAGAATCCAGGAAGGGTGTTGCACTGGTGGTACCATACTGACCTGTGTATTCTGCCGAATAACTTTCCATAATGATGAGAAAAATATTGTCCTTTTCATCTATGTCGGCAGGTAGAATGGTATCGTTCAAAGGTTGTTTTAAATAAGTAAAATGTTTTTCCAGTTCTGTTTCGCCAAAATAATTTAATGGCTTTAATCCGGGATGGAAAATGGAATGAAGAATACTGAAGGGTGTATTGATCACCAATGGCGTCCACGAGGGAGGCACATATTTACCTGCATGAATAGGTGCAAGGGGATATTTTTGCAAACCACCCCGAATAGCTAAGAAACTAAGTCCACCCATGAACAGAAACAATAGAAATTGAATTAAAAAGTTACGGGTGGGTTTTGGACGGACGGAAAAATCACGGAGGTCTTTCTTCTTAGGGGTTCGTTTTGTTCGCCGGTAGAAAAACTCGGTAACCAGAAGTATTACCAAAGCAATGGGGGTAAGGTACCAGAAGTCGACCAGGTAGGCGGGAAGGAGCCGGATAAAATCTCCCATGAAATCCAATAACTCAGCAGTTCCATGACGCATGGAGAAGCTATAATATTCCGCATCCCCAATCATGATGATGAATAAACTGCCATTTACCAGATAGAATAAAACTTTACATATCACCTGGTACCCTTTACGATTTCTGAATTCAAAGGGAAGAATATGAAGCAGGATGAAGAGTATATTGGTATAAACAATGGCGGAAATGTCAAACCTTAATCCATAGAAACAACATTGGACCAATCCCCAGAAATCAGTTGCAGGGAATAAATGCCGGTTAGAGAAATAAAAATAAAAACGTGCTACTGTATACAACCAGAGAATAACCAATATTCTTTTGGCCAATACTGCCGGATAATGTAATTCGTTTTTAAGTGAGATCTTCATTCCGCTAATACTTCCTTAATTTTTTTACCAGGTCGTTGATTTTATCGGTTTGTATATAGTCCGGATGCAGCAGGATGGTTTTGGAATTTTGCCTTTTGGTTCGCGGACCCCATAAAGATACTTTTAAACCTTTATCATGGGCCAGTTGAACCGTTTCTTTGCTTGCTTTGGTATATTTGATGGTGATCCCATAAAATTTATTTTCTGAGGCAATTTTGATCCCATTCTCAAATTCTGTGGTATATAAAAACAGCTTCAATGTACTGTCTTTGGCTTGTATGGTTTGCAACATGAAAGGGTTCATACTTTCTATACATACATTGTTGGCGGTATTTGTTCTATGCAGGATATTTACCAATTCATGCCCATAATCCACTATGTATTTCGCTTCATCCAATCCACCCTGGTATAATTTTAGGTCGAGGACAAAAACCCCTTCAGGCCTGATGGATTTGAGCTCGGTGAGCATGTCCTCCAGGCCCACTATGGGGTGTTTTCCTGGAGAGAAATGATAGAAAGAGGAGGCATAGGTATATTGGATTAACTCGTCATACCTATGTTCGATCACCTTTCCTTTACCATTGGTTTTGTGCTGGAGCTTCTCGTCATGGAACAATACAAGCTTACCGTCGGATGACATTTGAATATCCATTTCCACTCCATCCAATTCCGGATCCTTCAGCGCCTTTTTAAAACCTGCCTTTGTGTTGAGTGGAACGAAGGAGAACATATTTTGAATACCAGGCCCCCCATGACCAATGGAGGTGATCTTTCCGTTGCTCAGGTTGTCGATCTTTTCTGGAGTGGATATACACGAATAAAAAATTGCCAGACAAAAAATCCCGAGAAGCTTTTGCAGGGCTGGAGCTTTTTTTGTACAGGTAAAAAGATCATTCATAGAGATAAGGATATTCTTTTTCGGCCATCAATTGTATGCTTTTCATTCCATTTCGCATAACTTTTCCCCAAATGGTTTTTACAAAAACCCAGGATAAGGGATGTGTAAAAAGGTTTCTGGAGAAATAAGTATAGGTCCATTTAACGATAACAGTCCCGTCCCCCTTATTGGTACACCACCATTCTCCGGTATTATGAGTGGCAAAGAACATGGCAGGGCCCAATTTACTTACCCCCCATTTCCAATATTTATTTTCATCTCGTTCAAAGATCTCATCAAATCCGAATTCTCCTCCTTTGATCATCCAGTTCCCTTTCATGATGGGGATCCTGCTGCCACCCTTTTTCCCCCAGGTTTCGTCTTTTGCAAAACCAATTACGGGAGGAACAGGCCCATAGCCATATAGGATCTTCGTGGCATCTCCCAGGATAGGCGTTTTGAATGCCCGTTCAAGGGAGCATTTAAATATGGCATTCACTGTATAAGTGGTTTTCATTTATTTCTGCCGGTTTCTACGATCCACCTATATACTACTGACTCTTTCCTGATGATCTTCACAAAATTACGATAGCTGATCCTCACATCCTGCAATCCTAAGATGTTAGTAATGGCTCCTGGCCTGGGAAAGAAAAAGTAAACTCCATCCGGTTGGAAATACATTTCTGCGTAGAAGTTTTTTTCAGTCAGGTAGTCTGCTTCATAGTCCTCCACAAAATAGTCCCAGTCACCTCTGTTTTGAAGGGCCGTTTTGATCCATTTCATCAGGATGTCGAACGC
>JANWKT010000018.1 GCA_025451235.1 Flavobacteriales bacterium
ATAAAGTGATCAGCCTAAATATCAAGCATCCTTCCTTAACCGGAGGTGCTATTCTTGAGTTATTGGATGCCCAGGACAATGTATTGCAAGAAAAAAAGATCAATTGGGCAGATACCAACCTTGTTGAATTCAACCGCTTACGACAGGGCATCTACCGCATTCGGCTCATTTATGATATCAATAGCAATGGCAAATGGGATCCTGGAAGTTATGCAGAAAAGCGTCCACCTGAAAAAGTGGTCTATTTCCCTGAAAATATAGATATCAAGCCCAATTTCGATTATGCTTTGGAATGGGAGATCATGAAATGATTTTAGGACTTAAGGATTTTCAGACTTGATTTTCTTTATTTCCTTGGCGGCGGCTTCCACCATTTTATAAAATTCAGCACCGTATTTTCTAATCAGGGCTTCTTTTAGAAATTTATAAACGGGAACTTCCAGTTTTTCTCCACAGGCACATGCCGGTTTGCATAAATGCCATACATCATAATTCAATGCCTCGAACTTAGCATATTTCCGGGTACGGATAGGGTATAAATGACAGGAGATCGGCTTTCTGAATTGAGTGGCTCCCTCTTTCCAGGCTTTTTCAATTCCACACAACGCCATTCCATTTTCAAAAATAGTATAAGCACATTCCTTTTCTTCAGCAACCAAGGGAGTGGTATGGTCACCATCAGCATCAATTACCCAGGTGCCCTGTTTTTCAATGGCCTTGATCCCTTTTTTAGTAAGAAAAGGTTTTACCTCATCATAGATATTTTCCAGAATATTTACTTCCTCTTCACTCAAAGGTGCCCCGCTGCTTCCTTCCACGCAGCAAGCTCCCTTACATGCGCTTAGGTCGCAAACAAATTTTTTTTCAAAAATTTCGCGGGATAATACTTTGTCTTCGATCTCTATCACGAAGCAAAGGTAGTGAAACAAGCCCAATGTTCAAGATGAGATGGGCCAAAAAAACTATTTCAATACAAATTTACACTTGCCTAAGAAAGTGGGAACTTCCATTTTACTCATTTTCCCATTCTCAAAATTATAGGTATAATCTTCACCACCCGTCACTACCAGCTTATACACATGATCCTCCATTTTTTTTAAGGTCCCGAATTTACCCCAACGTTCACTGAATAAAGACTCCCCATCTTTAGGTTCCTTAAAAAATATATCATAGCAGCAATAGGTTACCATACCGGCTACGGTCGACAAGCCTTTTTCCGTTTGTACCTTATAACCGGCATCTCCCATCTTATTTACATAGGTGTAAAAAATGAGTTTGCCATTCTTCTTATTTTCGATGGAGGAAGTGATCAGTACATTGTTCTCAAACTCCATTTTGCCTACATATACATCCTTGCGACTACCAAACATAACCGAAGTATAACTCTCCAGCAAATAGGTTTTCTTTGTCCCACTCACTTTTTTGGTGATCGACATATCACCTACATCTGCTCCTACCAGCACCACATCATATTGCTGGGTTTGTGCAAAACCGAATGAAGAAAATAAAAACGAAATGAGAAGGAGATTTTTCATTCTACTTGAATTTACGTTAGAAACTCATTTATCAAATAAATATTATTCATCCGTTTTTTCCGGCCGCATCTGTGGGAATAACAATACATCCTGTATGCTGGGTTGGTTAGTCATGAACATGCATAGGCGATCGATACCGATTCCAATACCCGATGTGGGGGGCATTCCATATTCGAGGGCACGTAAAAAATCATAATCAATGAACATGGCTTCATGGTCGCCACGTTCCATCAGCTTTACCTGCTCTTCAAACCGTTCTCTCTGATCGATCGGATCATTCAACTCCGAATAGGCGTTGGCCACTTCCTTTCCGTTGATCATCAATTCAAAACGTTCTACCAATCCCTCCTTGCTTCTATGTTTTTTGGTAAGCGGACTCATTTCAACCGGATAATCAATAATGAAAGTAGGTTGTACATAACTGCTTTCACATTTTCCACCAAAGATCTCATCGATCAGCTTTCCACTGCCCATAGAATTATCTACCTGGATATTGAGTTGCTTACAAACAGATCTTAGCTGCGATTCATCCATGGTGCTTACATCAAAATTGGTATGCTCTTTAATGGCATCAAAAATGGTAATTCTTTTAAACGGGGCCTTGAAATTGATGACCTGATCCCCTACCTGTACCTCTGTTTTTCCATGCAATGCAATGGCCACTTTCTCGAGGAGTTGCTCTGTTATTTCCATCATCCAGAAATAATCTTTATAAGCGGTATACCATTCGAGAATAGTAAACTCAGGATTATGGGTACGGTCCATCCCCTCGTTCCGAAAGTCGCGGCTGAATTCGTATACCCAATCAAAACCACCCACAATCAATCTTTTTAAATATAATTCGTTGGCGATCCTTAAATATAAAGGCATGTCCAATGCGTTGTGATGTGTAATAAAAGGTCTGGCAGCTGCACCTCCCGGAATACTTTGCAAAACGGGAGTATCCACTTCCAATGCTCCACGTTCATTCAAAAAGTCACGGATGGTGTTGACCATCAAAGTGCGTTTTTTAAATACTTCTTTCACTTCGGCATTGATAATGAGATCTGCATAACGCTGTCGGTACCTGAATTCAGGATCCACTACTGCATCAAATACCTGGCCTTCGGCTTCCTTCACCACCGGAAGGGGTTTTAATGATTTGGTGAGCAGGGTAAATTCTTTTACGTGTATAGATGTTTCTCCCACTTTGGTTTTAAAAACATATCCTTTTACTCCAATAATATCACCCAGGTCAATCAGCTTTTTCCAAACCTGGTCATACAGAGTAGCATCCTCACCTTGCATCAAATCGTCCTTACGGATATAGAGCTGAATTTTCCCCACTGCATCCTGGATCACTGCAAAAGCGGCTTTGCCCATATCCCTTACGCTCATCAAGCGACCGGCGATACAAACATCCGCAAAATCAGCTGCATTCTCTTCGCCCTTAAAATTTTCCTTGATCTTAACTGAAGTAATGTTAACAGGATATAAAGGGGCAGGATATGGATCGATGCCCAATTTTTTTAATTCTTCAAGTTTTTCTCTCCGAATAATTTCTTGTTCGCTCAGGTGCTGACTCATTTTTCTTATTATGTAAACGTGAGCAAAAATAGAAAAAAAACCTGCCTTTTTGCAGGTATTTTTCGGTTGTACAAAACTATTGATAAAAGGGTCTTTTAAAAGACTCAACGGGCTTCGCATTGCTCCTTGGTGTCTTTCGCCATTTGAAGATGATGCCTCAGTGTTGGCAGCTTATCGGAAGCAAAATTTTTAAGTTCAGCATCCTCTCCTTTATTGGCTTCCTTTTCGAATTTCTCAATGTCCTTTTTATGGTCCTTTACCATCAAATCGGCATATGCCTTGTCGAAGTCCCTGCCTTGTTTTTTCTCCAGCTCATCATAGAGGGCTTTTTTCTCATCCCCCAGTTCTGTGGGTAAAACAATATTTTTCTTCTGCGCAAGGGCGGCCAGTTCCTGATTTACTTTACTATGATCGTCTACCATCATTTGACCCAGTTCCCTGATTTCCGGAGAAGACCCTTTCTTAACTGCCAACTCTCCCAACTTTACTTCGAATAAACCTCCCTCGGCTGCGGCCAGCACAAATTCTTCATCCGGGTTGATGCTCACGTTTATCTGGTCTTTGTTCATCTCCGGATCTCCGCCGTTATTGGACTTTTTCTGACAAGAAAATAATAAAGCCATCGCGGCTAGCATCAGTATATTTCCTTTTAAACTTTTCATAATGAAATATTTTTTTAGTGTTGATCCCCTGGGTCAACATATAGATCCTAAATAATTGATTATTGAAACGGTTGCTGTTATTGGCATTATCTATCATGGCTCTTGTTGTTTACGGTTATTTTATATTCAATTTTTATTCACGAATACGGCCGGTATCCTCGGTAATAGAATCGGTTTGCGGAGGACTTACCTGGTCGTACTTCTCATTCTTGTTATCATCATCATGATCGTTATTTTTATTGGCGCCTCCTCGGCAAGCAAGTATGAGGCCGGTGAATAGGATGAGTATGGCTAAATATTTCATATTCAATTTTTCAAAAATTTATCTGAATGGTGCATGTACAAGTGATGGATTCGCTTAGGGGATGAAAATATGATGATCACTATTTTCAAAACACCAAAACAAAGATGTGGAACAAACATTTGATGATAAAAATCAAAGATCCAGGGCGACACTATCAGCATCAACGCCAGCAACATGTCAAGGGTTAAATGAAAGTCCATCGGAACGATCTTCAATATTCCATACTCATAATGGGTAAGTAAGCTGTAAAAGATCAGCCAGAGTCCTCCAAGAACGAGTACCAATACAGAAGGTGAATATTCCCACTCATAGAATATCCATGGAGTGGAGATCAGGGCTATTGCGAATACATAGTCGAATAGTGCGTGAAATTTGGTAGATATGAATTGCATAACATTTATTTTATGTGGGTATACCCAATCAAAGAGAAATGTATGCCAGCCGAAGTAAGGCTCAGAAATTCAGTGTTAAATACCTGTTAAGTGAGAAAATTTTTCTGCAAAATGAAATGGCTATTCTCAAATTGAAACGAAATCAAGGATCACCAGGTGGTGCTTTCCTCTTCTTTCCACTCGTTGTAACGGTCGATAATATGGTTCATTTCATCCATTGGATATCTTCCTTTCAGTACATCATCAGCAAGCTCCTTATAGTCTTTCATTTCATTGGCCAACTGTTTTTTCCAATGTTTATGATCGAGTTTGATGAAATCTTTGGATCCTTTTATACGGAGCAATGGCCGGTATTCGATCAGGAGTTTTTTCTTGCTGATGGAATAGGGAACTTCCCATTCGAACAATTCAAAATGAACCCCTATTGCCCAAACCCTCATAAAGAAATGTTCTTTCTGCCCTTCCGGAACAAAAGAATAATATTCATTCAGCCCCTCTTCAAAATAAATGATCTCACTGGCATTAAAAGTATATTTCAAGGTATCATTTACTTTTACCTTAATCACGTTATGCAATTCACCTTCGCTGGTCTGGTATTTTAAATGACCATAAATGGTATCTCCATTATTTTTCACCACAAAATGATCAGTATGGCGTTGAGCAAATACAAACAGACCCGAGAAAGCCAACATTAAAAAGAATATATTTTTCATAAGTGAATAAAATTATTTCATTCAGGTTTAATAAAGTAGGAGGGGAAACACCGGCGATTTTTACCGAAATGCCTGCAAATATAGAGAACTTAAGAGTAAATACCAAAGCATTCTCATATTATCCCAGGAGGGAAGAGGGAGAAGATAAAATACAGGTCGGTATAGCCGACCTGTATTTTATCTTGTTATTTAGTTTTTACCACCTTTTTCCAGATGTGGTGGTTGTCAAATTGGAAGTTGATCCAATACATTCCACCACTTAATTCTTTCAAGGATAAAACCATAAGTTGTGTTCCAGATGGAATTAAAGTGATGCTTACCACTTCTCCCAATTCGTTCACTACACTTGCGGTGATGGTTGCGGTGGTAGGTACTTCAAAACTAAGATTCAGTTGATCCGTAGTAGGATTAGGATAAATATTTATGTCGAATAGTTCCGGATCATCTATTCCGGCACATGAAATAACTGTTACGTTAACTGTATCTGAGTTAAAACATCCTACAGTATCACCAACGGTCACTGAATAATTAAATACCCCTATTCCAAGCGTAGATGCATTCACCAACACGGTCTGAGTTATATCGGAACTACTCCAGGAATATGAGTTGAAGCCTGCGCCAGCATCCAATAAGGTGGATCCATCCGGACATAAAATGATATCCGTACCTAAATTGACCGAAGGAATAGATAATACCAAAACATTGATAGTATCCGCATTAGAACATGAATTTCCATCGGTAACGGTAACTGAAACGTTATTGTTTCCAATCGATAGAGCAGCGCCTGGTATGTTGGTAGCTTGGGTAGGATCTCCATTGTTCCACAAGTAACTTGCAAAACCGGCTCCGGCATCCAGGAGAATAAAATCGTTTGAACATAAACTGGTATCATTCCCTAATGAAAAAGCAGGAGGGTTGTTGAAAGTTAAATCAATCGAATCCACTGAGGAACATCCCGCGGGGTTGGTTACAATAACAGAATAATTTCCGGAGGAGGAAGCAACGATCGTTTGGGTGGTATCGCCTAGGTTCCAGGCAAATAATGATCCTGGATTTCCGGCATCGAGGTTGAATACTGCAGGATTACAAAGGGCTGTATCATTGCCAAGATTCACCACCGGGAGGCTTTCCACTACAATGTTAATGCTATCGGTAACCGTACATACAGAAGGAACGGTATATATGCAGCTATAAGTGGCATTGCTGCCGGGTGCTACAGAAATGGTGGTTGTGGTATCACCGGTACTCCAGAGCAATGAGCCTACGCCAGTAGAATAATAAAAGGTTCCGTTCCATACCCGCGGAGTAAAAACGGTGGTCCATGGTACATTCCCCGCAGCCCCTAAAGCTAAAGAAAGGTTTGCGTCGGAATAAGCCTGGTTCCCACCAGTTCCATTGGTGTAACGGAAAGAATGGGTCCCATCAATCACAAGGGCAATACCATAAGTGGTGGATGCATTCAGTATTACCGGGGAGGCAAATGTTACCGGTGTGGGTAGATCTGTACCTGCTGCGATAGGACCTGTTGCGGTTCCTACCAGGGTCCATCCAGCCGAGCTCCCCGTAAATCCTACATAGGTACCCACCCTTGTGTACATGTCTACACTAATAGGTCCTACTGTACCACTGGTATTGATGTCCATAGATGAAATAGAGATATTGTTTCCAGCCACGGTGAGGTCAAATAAATTAATTCCACCTGCTGAACCTCCATTATTGGAGAGCCAAACTGTGGAAATTGAAGCTGTTGCGCCATACGCATTGGCAGTAAGTGTTACACTATCCCCAGCACATATGGTGGTATCTCCGGCAATCGCTAAAGAGCATTGTGAAAAACCATGACTGGAAAAAAGAGCAAAAATGGCTAGCAATAAAAGGTTTTGTGGGTAATTTTTTTTCATGTTGGTTAAATTTTAAGTGAGGGGAAAGCTTTTAGAGACGTTAAAGATAATAATATAAAAAATCAAATGATCTGACATTTGGGAGCAAATAAAAAAGCCCCACAAAATTTGTGAGGCCTTTTGCTCCCCGGGTAGGGCTTGAACCTACGACCCCATGATTAACAGTCAT
>JANWKT010000019.1 GCA_025451235.1 Flavobacteriales bacterium
GTGAGGTAGATATGAAAGTTTTTACAAATGATATCATGAAACATTACTTGTTTGACTATGATATTGATGAAAGTCGCCTTATAAATGATTCAAAAACTATATTCCCCAATACCTTTAAGAGGTTATGTGGAAGAATTGAACTAAAAAACAAGGTGCTTTCGTATAATCAAAAAAATTTTGGAAGGCTTATCAGTGATAGTTTATCGGAAATAGAATGGGATTTGAATGAAATCTATTTTACTGAGGATGATTTAGGTGTAACGCGGATGACTATCAAGAAATTGTTACAAGCTTATTGTGATTCAGGGACATATCTTTCTCAGGTGCTTGAAAAAAAGTTTCCTAAACATCGGTGTTATATTTTTATAAACTTTTTTATTTCGAAGGAGATATCTCATGATATCCGTTTTTGGATTAATAGGAATGACAATTTTTGGATTTCCAAACCGAAAGACATTCATAGGCACTCTACTGGGTCAATGCTGATTGCTACTGTTATATGAGCTTTAATTACAACAACACATCCATCACCCAATATACAAACGCTGCGGATAGGATGATCGTGAGCACAAATCTAAAGACTTTATTTTCGAGCAGGTTTTTCAAGAGGACTGTTTGTGGGGCAAAGATAAGTTTTTTTTAAAACTTATAAGCCGCCGTCAACTTCAAAAAGAAAGGAGTACCGGGCGTAAAATGGATCTCAGATACCGATGAACTTTCATTTGCCAATCTAGATTCCGTATTAAACTGTGCTTCATTCCAGGCGGAATTCAATAAGTTTTGCGCCTGTAACCCAATTTCGTATCGAGGCCGGGTAAAATTGATTACGGCATCCATTAATGCATACCCTTGGGCAGTTACCGAATTGTCTTCATTGGCAGGCCGATCGCTTAAATACCTGAAGCGGACAGAAGCCGATAAATAATCTTTGTACATAAAAGTCAATCCTCCAATGGCAGTAATAGGCGGAGCAAGGGGAATATGATCAGCACCGCTTGGCTCATCTCTTAACCGGGCATAGGTATAATTAAAGTCTCCATCCAGGTATAACCATTTGAGAATTTCATACCGAACAGAAAAATCAACTCCCATCCTTCTGGAACGACCAGCCTGTTCAATCACGGCCTCATCCCCTACATAAACAAATTCCTGTTGCAGGTCCATTAACCAAACCGAAGCAGTGATCAATAATTTTTTATAGGGTTTTACCACTGTTCCCAGATCGTACGATGTAGCCATGGGTAAAATGTCAGCCCCATTGCGTGAAACAATTACACGGGTATCGTTGGTATGGAATCCCATTCCGAAGTTAAAAAACACACGAGCCTTGTCCGAAAAATTATAATAAATACCAGCCTTTGGGCTAAATGCATATTTGCTGATAGATTTGCGATTGTATACGGTGTCTAACTTGTTTTCATAATCATGAATAAAATAATCGAATCTTAAACCTCCTATTAATACCAGTTGCGGAGTAATGAACAAGGTTTGGTTGGCATAACCGTATACATTGGTTTCATTGATATTTCCTAACGATAATTGTTGAGTGGTCATCAACCGGTTTTTGGTACGGCTTAATTCATTGTCCATGCTGTTATCGTATCTGAAACCTGCACCCAATTCTGTTTTGGTATTCATTTTTCCCAGTTGATAGTTCAACGTGTAGGAAGCATTGTATCCACCCAATACCCTTTTTTCTTTCTGGCGGATCTGGTCTCCATTGATGGAGTCATTCAGGAAAAAGGTAAAATTAGAATAGAGTTCAAAATCATAATAGGTGAGAAAGGCATTCGTCTTAAAAATATTCTTTTTGTTATCGGAGGCTTGAGTGAACTGGAAATTAAGGTTATACCTGCTGGTATTTCCACCCTCGGTGCTATCAACCGCTCCAAAACGGTTGATGATACCTGCATCCACCAACCTAGTGGGAATTTGTCCCGATGCATCCCAATTGCTTCTGAAAGCAGATACGGTGATACTGAACATACTGTTTGACGATATGAAGCTAGTGTATTTACCAAAAATATTGAACCGGTTAAAATTTTGAGGAGCATTAAAATAACCACGGTTATAATTATATTCTCCAGCAATATATGCGCTATGTTTTCCTCCCTGGCTAGCATTTTTCCCGAGTAAATTAAAGGCCGCTACGGTTCTGAAATTTCCATATAAACCACCTTCCATTTTAATTAAACTCTTGTCCAGGAATTTTTTGGTGTTGAATTCTACCCATCCAGCAGTGGCCAGGTTACCATGCTCTACATTGTAAGGACCTTTACCAAAATTCACCTTGTCAACCAACTCCGGAATAAGAAAATGCAGATCGGCATAACCTTGTCCATGGGCATGCGATACCATATTCACCGGCATTCCATCCACTTTAATGCTAATATCGGTTCCATGGTCAATATCGAAACCTCTCATAAATATTTGCTCCGCTTTTCCTCCACCTGCATGTTGCGCAATAAATAAACCAGGAACCAACTTCAACATATCCTGGGCCGAATTGGTCGGGCGTAAGTTAAGATCAATACCACTTACTGTACTATAGGTCAATTCTTTTTGAGGAATGATGACTACATCTTTTAAATTAATAGGGACTTGTTTCAGGTTCTTTTTTAATTCAACCGTTTGATTTTCTACGATGACTACTTTTTCAACGATGGTTTCATATCCTATATAGCTGATAGATACTTCATAGGTGCCGGCGGTAAGTTCAGGAAAGAAAAAAGTTCCGAACACATCTGTCACCGCTCCTTTGTTTAATCCTTTAATAAAAACATTGGCTCCTTCCAGGGGTTTTTGGTTGGTCTCGTCATAGATCCCCCCTTTTAAACTTCCTGAATGTGCTGCTGCATGATTATAAAATACAATCAACAACAACAAGAGGGCAGATATGATTTGTAAATGTTTTTTCATGCAATGGTCTTTTTATTTGCCCTGACGCTCTGGTCAGGAATTTCATGGCGGACATTTCCCGCTTTCCCCTGTATCTTTTGGGTGTTTTTTGTCATGTCGACCGTAGTGGGGACATCTCAAATAATTAGGAGAGATTTCTCCGCTTCGCTTCGGTCGAAATGACAAATCATTTTTTGTCCTTCAAAACACCAAAAGGATATCGCTTCCCCTGCCTGCCGGCAGGCAGGTATCCCTGCCACATTTTCGTCACCAAGAAAGAGTAAACTGGTGATCGGGCTCCCCTGATCACCAGTATCAACTACTACTACTCTTGATTTGGATTGATCTTTTTCGCCTCAGCGAATAATTCGTTGCTTTTATCTTTTTCACCCACCGCCATTTTTACCATTCCGGCCAGGTTCAATAGTTCAGGATTTTTGCAGCCTGTCCTTAAGGCCAATTCTATACATTCATTGGCTTTCACCGGATTCTTTTGTTTCAGGTAAACTTCGGCCATCACCCTGTTTACATCAATATTATTCGGCCTCATTTCATATTCTTTCGAAGCGTATATATAAGCTGAATCAAACATTTCTGTTTTGATATATATTTTAGCCAGGTCCAGGTAAACAATATGTCCTGATGCTGCATCTTCTTTCAACATGTTCACCACTTCCAGATATTTGGTTTGTGATTTGGCTTTGTCTCCTTGTAAGGCATAGATATCAGCCATTTCTTCATGGAAAGAAAATTCAGGCATGATGGCCGATGCTTCATTCAAATATTTTAAAGCCTGGTCATAATTTTTTCTTTGTTTTTCAATTCTTGCCAACCCTTCCAATGCAAAGGCATAACTTGGACGTTCAGCCAGGATCGACATATATTCTTTTTCGGCCATTTTCAGGTCGCCTGTTTGCTCATATAAATAAGCCAGGGTTTTTTTGCTCCAGCAATAAGGTTCTGAACCTGGGAGTCCTGCTTGCACTGCTAAACCCATGGCGTCAATAGAACCAGGATAATCTCCATAGATCTCCCTTAAATAAGAAGCACGTGTATAAGACTCCAATGAAGGTTTTAACCCTTGCATAATGTCCGACATCCTTACTGCTTCTTCGTAATTTCCTAATTCCACATTGGCATCTACCAATACTCCATATATATATGCATTGTTGGGATTAATGGTCCTTGCAGATTGTGCCACCTGCAAAGCATCTTTAAACCTGTGCTGTGACATGAGCACGGATGCTTTAAAAGTAAGTGCTTCAAAATTTTGTGGATCTAAGGAAAGAACTCCTTCTAGTATCTGAAGAGTTGCCGGATAATAATAGGGATGTTCTCCAGTAATTCTGGCTTCACTTAAATAAATAGTAGCGATCTTTAACCTTGCATTGATATCTTCAGGTTTTTCGCTAACTTTTTTCATCAGGTCAGCTACTTTTTCTTTTGTTTTTATCCATTCGTCAGCTTTCGCTAATTCTCCGGTACGTTCCTTTAAAGGAGGAATGTCCATGGACACCACTTTTTGGTTAACCTCGGTTTTGTTAGTAGCTGCTTTAGCATTACAACCCACCATTAGGGTAGTAGAAGCAGCAAATAAAAGCAGGAGGGTGAAAAAGGTAATTTTTTTTGAGTAGTGAGTAGTTTGAGTTTTCATGTTGAATGTTTTAAATAATGTTTCCTCTTTTTTTAAAAAGAACCCCGCTCCCGGATCAAGTCCGGGATCTGCGGGATTCTTTTGATTATAACATTAGATACGAGATTTATGGTTACTCGGATTTAATCATCTTAATGGTTTGTACAGGTTTACCGTTCACAATCAACCTAGCCTGGTAAACACCTGAAGCCAAGCTACCTGTATTCCAGTTTACGGTATATTCTCCGGCATCTCTAATACCTTCGTTCATCACCGACATGGTCTTTCCATTCATATCATAGATCTGAATAGCCACCTTGCTGGTATTGGTGAGTTTATAACGGAAACTGGCGTTGCTCATAAATGGATTTGGGAATCCAATCATCACTGCTTCCGGAGCATTCATGCCCAGGTCTTCCAAACCAGCTGGTGGTCCGGAATATTGAGCACCGTTGAATCCTCTCCATGGATTTTGAAGATATGGGAAGCAAGTTTTGAAGGTAGTGTCGTTAGCAGTCACCCCAGCATTGAATGTAAGAACATCCAATAGATCTGTAGTAACTGGGCTACCCATTCCAACCGTATAATCATCATACCATAATCCGATGGCTGCTAGTACAACTCCACCCACAGCTTGCAACTCAATGGTAGTTACATCATCTTCCAATCTGCGACCGTTAGGGAATCCATCCATATTCGGGATCCAAACCAATGCAGTGCCTGAAGCAGTATACGTAGGATCAGTTAAACCTAATACTGCTGCCTGAACCAGTCCTAAAGAACTGAATTGAGGATGCGTACGTGGGGTAACAGGTACCGCCATATTCAAGCGCAACATATCACCAAACGTAGGAAGGAAATTGTTGATGAATGGTTTTCCAACTGCTAATGGGTTACCAACCGGTTTACCGGTAGCCAGTTGATAAGGAGCCAAATTAGGAACTCCAGTATGGAAGATAGGTAATAAATCCACTGAACGTGGAGCACCTGGACGTAGTAAATACAATCCAAATAAATTGGTATCTAAAGCAGTTCCTGCTCCACCATTCGTTGCAACAAGCGGATATAAACCTGCTTGTGTATTACCGAAATCAAAAGCTTGTAAGGAGTTTCTTTGAATACGCAATGCAGCTAATCCTGGAACAGCACCTCCAAACAAAGAATTATCCATGTATAGTCCCAATTCAGGATTACAGAAATAAGCTTCCATTGCTGGATCTTCGGTGTAAGGAGTTAATGAATTCCATTCGTCTTTATCACCAATCGGAATCACCACTTCATTGGTCAATGGCATACCCAAACGAGAAACCTGAACCCATGGTCCGGAAGGAGTTGGAGGCAAACCACCTGTATTAAGTGTTGAAATTTGCTGACGGCTGGCGGATGCCCAAACACCGATCACAAAATTTCCGTCCAGAATATTGGTTGCAGAACCAACGGATAATCCGCTTACCTGTAAAGTAGAAATAGGAATTTCAAGCGCAATTGAATGGCAATTGAATTTAGCCAATCCATCTTTACCTGGAGTTCTGAATCCACCCACATCAAATGCACCACCAAGATCCACAAAGAAAGGATCATCTGCAGGTCCGCAGAAAACGGTTTCTCCACCACCACCTGTTGCGGTTGCAATAGATGCAGTTATCAATGAATTGTAGTTGGCAGCTCCTAAACCAACGGTAGCATTCTCAATGGAACGAGGACCGATATTCGGCGGAGCCACGGTACCTGATGCCACAATGGTAGAAAATGCACCACCATTGATACTCTTTTCACAGATATAGGTAGTTTTTATATTTTCCTGACCTAACCTGATATTAAAGAAAGTGGTGGGATCCTGATTTACATGGGTGAAAGTAAAACGATAGGTAATATCGTCCCCTGTTGTACCATCATTCTCTATATGTATTTCATATCGAATGTTCTCACCAAACGTAATATAGTTTGGGCCTCCAGCTGGATGCTCAAAAGGAATATAGTTGGCGATCAAAACGATTTTGTTAGTATCACAAGGACTTCTGAAAGCATATAAGTCTGTGTTATCCGCTAAAGGATCAGTTGAGATAAGAGGGGCTTCTCTATGTGAGGAAGCGATCACATGGTTCAATGGCATCAAGATCATTAAAAATGCCACTACTATATATTGGATATTTTTCATATTCATTTTTTTTAGTGGTTTTTAGAATCTGGCCTGGTCAGTATGATCATAACCTCTCCATGGGTTTTGTACATATGGGAAGCTGGATTTGAAAGTTGTATCGTTTGAAGTTACCCCTGCGTTGAAGTTAAGAACGCCCAACAATGTTGGTGTAACGGGGTTCGGCCCACCGGCAGGATAATCATCATACCAAAGTCCGATAGCAGCTAATACAACTCCGCTAACAGCTTGTAGTTCGATCGTGGTTACATCATCTTCCAATCTGCGGCCATTGGGGAAACCGTCCATATTCGGGATCCACTGTAAACCGGCACTTCCGTTATAGGTTGGATCGGTCAATCCTAGCACTGCACATTGTATCAATCCGAGTGAACTAAATTGAGGATGGTTACGCGGAGTAACAGGGGTTGCCATGTTCAAACGTAACATATCACCTAATGAAGGAAGGAAGTTATTGATAAATGGTTTTCCATTTGCCAATGGGTTACCTGCTTTACCGGTAGCTAAATGATAAGGAGCCAGATTAGGTACACCTGTATAGAAAATAGGTAGAATATCTACCGATCTTGGACTGGTAGCATTCGGCAATAAAATGGTACCGAAAATTGCATCATCCAAAGCGGTTCCAGATACAGCGGCAGATCCTTTTAATGGCCATAGTCCATCTTGTGTATTTCCAAAATCAAATGTCTGTAAAGAGTTTCTTTGAACACGCAAAGCGGCTAATGAAGGAACAGCACCACCAAATTGTGAGTTATCCATATACAATGCCAATTCTGGATTACAGAAATAAGCAGCCATAGCTGGATCTTCGGTATAAGGTGTTAATTGGTTCCATTTGTCTTTTTGACCAATTGGAATAACCGCCTCATTGGTTAATGGCATACCAATTCTGGATACTTGAACAAAAGAACCGGAATAAGAAGCACCACCACCTGCATTCAATGTTCTGATCTGCTGTCTGCTGGCAGAAGCCCAAACACCGATTACAAAATTACCATCAAGAATACTGGTAGCTGCAGAAACAGGCTGACCGGTTTTCTGTAAGGTAGCGATGGGGATTTTCATGCAAATAGAATGCACATTGAAACGGGCCAACCCATCTTTTGGAGGATTCACCACATTTCCGTTGGGCCTGAAATTACCCACATCAAATGCTCCGGCAAGATCCACAAAAAATGGATCATCTGCTGGTCCGCAATAAATTTGTTCGCTACCTCCACCGGTTGCATTCTCAATAGAGCTTGTAACCAATGCATTGTAAGTAGTTCCCAAACCTACGGTTCCATTTTCAATGGACCTCGGACCAATGTTGGGCGGAGGTACATCCCCTGAAGCCACGATGGTAGTAAATGCTCCTCCATCGATGCTTTTTTCCACTATATAAGTGGTTCTTAAATTTTGCTGGCCCAACCGAATGTTGAAAAAAGTGGTCGGGTCTTCATTCACCTGTGTGAAAGTAAAACGATAGGTAATATCGTCTCCTACTACAGATGCGTCATTGTCTACATGTATTTCATACCGGATACTTGTCCCAAAAGTACTGTAATTGGGGCCTCCTTCCGGCAGTTGAAATGGAATGTAGTTGGCGATAATGGTCACAAAATTTGTATCATCAGGGCACCTGAATGCATACAGATCTGTGTTATCGGCCAAAGGGTCATTTGAGATCAGGGGTGCTTCACGGTGACTGGAAGCAAAACCCGTGACCGAAATTGTGGAGAGACTCAAAACGGCACAAAAGCCTCTGAACATCTCCTTCAATGTAGGATTTCTTCTCATTTGAAATGGATTAAATTAATAAATTTAGAAATGATGTATAAGAACGATATCGTCTTACATACGAGATACATGAAAGCTTGGATTTTTGGTTTTATATCATTTTTTGATAAACCAATATGAAGAGGGTCAATAATTTACCAATTTCAAGTTTTCAGGAAGGGGAGAATTTTTTATTTTAATATATTTACTTACTATTGCAAATAGTTGCCAAATCAAATTACATATACCGAAGAAGAATTGATCCTCCTGATCCGGGAGGGCAATCAAAAAGCCTTTTCATATTTGTACGATAAATATGCAATGGCACTTTGCGGAATTATTAATACCTATACCGGATCCCAGGAAGATACCGAAGATATTCTGCAAGCCACCTTTATTAAGATATGGAATAATTTTTCGAAGTATGATGAACAAAAAGGCAGGTTGTTTACCTGGATGCTCAACATTGCCAGGAATACTTCTATCGATTACATCAGGTCGGCTGATTATAAAAATAAAATTAAGAACCGTACGCTTGAAAAAGCCGTATATGAAACAAATAGTGATCTTCATTTTACCGAAAGTCATGATCATATTGGATTGAACACGATCATGAAAAAGTTATCTGAGGAGCACCAGCAAATTATTGATCTGGGGTATTTTAAAGGACATACCCATAAGGAAATTGCAGAAATGCTTGATATGCCGTTGGGAACCGTTAAAACAAAAATCCGGCAGGCAATGATAGCATTACGAGAATTAATTAAATAAAGAATGAATCTAAAGGACTTCATATCATCCGGGATCATCGAAAATTACTTGTTGGGGACAGCCACTCAACAGGAAATTGATCTGTTGAATGATATGAAGCAAAAATTTCCCGAAGTAAATGATGAGATCAATAAATTAGAAAATACATTGATCAAGGTGGCGGAATTTGGCCAACCTGCCCTGAATGCACAAATCAAAGAGAAAATATTTCTGTCCATTCAATCCACTGAAAAAACATCCTCTAACGGCAATGGTCAAACCAAGAGCATGGCCAACAAGGAGAGACTTTTGTTTTATAAATATTCGATTGCGGCGGCTATCACATTATTAATTGCAAGTTCTATTATGAACTTCCTGTTCTTTAATCGGGTCAATAGTATGAAGAGTGAATTGGTCAACCTGAACAACGAAAAAAACCAGATGGCCGGCCAAATGGAATCCCTACAAATGTCGTTACAAGGAATAGAAGAACAAATGGCTGTGCTTACAGATACATCTAACCAAACGATCCTATTAAAAGGTTTGGGTATTTCGCCCAATGCGTTGGCCAAGGTTTTTTGGAATGATCATTCAAACGAAGTCTACCTGATGATCCATCAACTTCCTGAACCGCCGGCAGGTAAACAATACCAGTTATGGGCCATAGTAGATGGAAAACCAACGGATGCCGGGGTGTTTGATCTGGGTGGCCGTACACTTCAAAAAATGAAAAACATTTCAACCCCGCAGGCTTTTGCAGTAACGCTGGAAAATCAAGGAGGAAGCAAGGTTCCTACGATGGAGGCCATGTACCTTTTAGGGAATGTATAACCGCTGAATTTATTCAACCACGATTACTTTGTAGAAATAGGATCTCTCCATATAGGTGAGTTCTACATAATATATACCAGGAGCCAATATATCTCCAATATTAGCTTGAGGTGCTTCCTGCTCCATTTTTAAACCCAAAATAAATCTGCCATCCATGGTATAAGCTTTGTAGGAATATATACCGGGTCCATGATCAGGAAAATGCACAATGCTGTTGGTTGGATTAGGGTATACGTTGGTTTCATTGTAAGTTTCTTCTTCCATACCCAGCACATAGGTGGTAACGCATACATAACCGTTCGATAAAAAATTACAACCGAATACATCATATAAATTATCCCCTAATCTTTTATTCCATACCACATGCACGAGATCCGATACTCCTGTGGTGATCTGAAAATCCAGGTGTGGATTGAATCCATCATAGTTATTGATCAAACCAATATTGGTGCCCGTAATGGCCGTTGTAACGTTCACGGTTCCATCTGGATTTAGCCGAACAAATTGCAATAGATTATTTGAAATGCCCTGCTTCCATACCATGTACATTCCATCGTGTGAATCATCAATTACCTTGGGATAATAGTCGTACTGAGTGGTGGTAACAAAATCCGAACCCCAAATAGGAACTCCGTTCATATTACATTTGTTGGCATGTAAATAGTCATAGGCCCCAATGTTGATCCGAAATGCATAAAAGATCTCATTCGTATTTTTATTCATAAAACAATCAAAATAAGTCATGTCATCTCCGGTATTCGTATAAACGGTTACCCCATTCGCTGTAAGCAAATTGGTGCCGGTTGTATCCATTCTCTGCATATACAATTCACCCGCCCCTCTGAATTCAACCCATAAAATAATGAACTCATTTGAGCTGTTCGTGAAAAGTTGGGGGACCCTTCCCCCGTTTTGGTAAATATTGGTTCCTGGAGAAATAAGTTTGGGGACATTGATGGTAAAACCTGATTTAAAATTCCCGGTTGCCGGGTCCAAGTTTTGAAGGTATAACGAAACCGAAATAGACCCCTGTGAGTATTCCACATATAAATTATTTTTATTCTCACTTAAGATCAATTGCACATATGATTCATTGATTCCAGGTTGATTCGCCAATGCCACCGGTGTGGATGGCCAGCCGGAATGGATATTTCCGGAGGAATCTATATGCTCTACAAATAGATCATTATCCGAAGGCAACAAGCTTAAGCTGGTTTGGATCCATGCAACAAAGGCGCCCCCATTTCCATTGGAGATCACAGTTGGGTTCATATGGTGTACGGTAGTATCCTGGGAAACCCGGATAGGATTTCCTCCATTCCACAATGCATTTCCGGACTGATCAAATTTCTGAATAAAAATATGTCTTCTATCAGATCCAGTGTTCACCGTTTCATAGCCATACCAAACCACAATAGGTAAATTATCTTCGGAGGTAACGATCTCTGTTTTCCAATAATCTCCTACCGTATCAGAGATCAGCATTCCACCTACCGGCCAGCCTGGTAGTTGATTTCCAAAATGGTCGCGGGCATCGAGCATTACTTTTCCCGTCGTGTCTAGCGCAATCCAGGTAGTATAAAGTTCTCCATTGGTACCCGAAGAACATTTCATTAAATGGTGATGTTGATCGGAAGTGCTGAATTGGGTTCCTCCCACCGACCATTGTGCATAGATAGAAAGAGAAGAAAATAGGATCGTTGAAAAAAATAATTTCTTCATAAACGGGCTGTTTATTCAAATATAATAAAACTTGTGGATATGGTTGCATATTTATATCTAAACTACATAGGCACATAGGAGATATACCTATGTGCCTATGTAGTTTGCTTTTTCACAAAAATAGCAAGCCTCAGCCCTCTATTCAAAAAAGTCTATCCCCTTAAAATTCTTTCTTTGGATCACTTCAACTGCTTTCAGGAAAACATCGTTCCTGGAATTCCATACGCGGTAAAATTCTTCACGTCCCCATAGATCCTGAGCGAAGCCTGCTTTGATCCTCATATAAATAAAGTCCTGGCTTCTTTTCAACTGTTTTTTATCAAAAACGATCTCTTTGCTTTCCGCAAATTTTACAAAATCAGGCCATATCAACTTTTCTACATCAAAGTTCTTTTCGAAATCTTCGAAAGTAGGATAGGTCTTTTTCAGGTTATCCCTGTTCCTATCTACCTGATCAAGACAGAATTCATTGATCACATTTTTGCGGTTCAGATCAGTTAACAGATCAGTGATCATAGTGGTATCGATGGGGATAAAAAGATCGGGCATGATACCTCCTCCACCAAATACCAGTCTTTTGTTATCTGTATAATGTTTCAATGAATCCGGGAACTTGATCTTATCCGGATCGGATAATTCTCCGTTTTTATATCTTTCTTTCAGATCTTCATAATATTTATCTACCCCGTTCTCGTAAGGCTTTTGTATAAAACGGCCACTAGGAGTATAATAACGAGCGGTGGTTAATCTTACTGCAGAACCATCAGAAAAACTATAGGTATTTTGAACTAACCCTTTTCCGTAAGACCTTCGTCCAACGATAATTCCTCGGTCATGGTCCTGGATAGCCCCACTTACAATTTCACTAGCGGAAGCAGAACCTTCATCGATCATGACCACCAGTTTTCCTTGTTGAATGGATCCGAAACTGGTAGAAGTATAATCCTTGCGTGCACTGGTGCGACCTTCGGTATATACGATCATTTCGCCGGAAGATAAAAATTCGTCGGCCAGCTCAACGGCGGCATGCAGGTAACCTCCGGAATTATCAGTAAGGTCAAGAATAAGGTCTTTGGCCCCTTTATTTGCCAGTTCTTTCCAGGCTTCTTTAAATTCACTCATCGTTGTGCTGGAAAACCGGTTTACTTTAATATAGCCTACCCCAGGAGCGGCCAAATAGGAGGCATCTACACTGAACACCGGTATTTTATCGCGGGTAACGGTAAACTCGATCAATTCCTTTTCTCCTCTGCGCATCACTTTCATGCGTACTTTGGTCCCTTTTTTACCCCTTAGCTTTTTATAAACATCCTGATTAGTGACTTTCACACCAGCTACCAGGGTATCATTGATCATCACGATCTTATCCCCGCTTTTTATCCCCACTTTTTCCGATGGCCCACCACTGATAGGGCTTACCACCATAATTGTGTCATGAAAAATGTTGAATTGAATGCCTACTCCTTCAAAATTCCCCTGCAAGGGTTCATTGCTTTCCTTGAGTTCCTTTACACTTAAATAGTAAGAATGAGGATCCAACTCTTTTAAAATGCCCTTTAAAGCATCTTCGTACATTTGATTAGAGTTGACCGTATCTACATAATGGACTTTTAGGAAATTGATCAACTCATCAATTTTTCCGGAACCATCTGTTTGTGAAAATGAAAATACGGGAAGGAGAAGGGTTAAGGCTAATAGGATTTTTTTCATGAAGACAATTTTACCAAATCAATTATACAATATTATCGAATAAGAGTTGCGTGATTTAACTTTTTTTCATCAATGTTCGTTTATAACGCCGATATTTTAAATAACTATACACGGCAACTGCTAAAAGGATCAAAAAAGCACCTATATAGAAGGTAAAGGTAAGCTTTTCATGCTCATGAAAGATCCAGGCTGCCAGTAAAAAGGTATAAATGGGTTCCATATTAACGGCCAATACAACATTATAGGCACTTAGTTTTGATAACACTTTATTGGTCGACCAAAAGGCGAAGGCTGTGCAGATGGTACCTAGTATAACCAGCCATAACCAATCATAGGAGGTAAGTTCGAATGAAAAAGTAGTGGGATCAACAATACTGATATACAGGCTTAAAAACAGAAAGCCTCCCAATAACTCATAAAAACTCATGGTGATAGGATGATATCGATGGTTGAGTTTTTTATTGAAAACAGTAAACAGGCTGGAAAGGAATGCAGAGACAAGCCCGATTAAAATGCCCGTTAAATATTGATATTCTACTTTTATGATCAATAGAATGGCACCTATAATAACGACTCCAATGAGGATCTCCAGGATGGATATCCTCGTCCGGAAAAAAATAGGTTCCAGTATGGCAGCGAACAAGGTGCCGGAAGCAAGGCAAGCCAAGGCTATCGACACATTATCTGTAATCTTGATCGACCCAAAAAAAGCGATCCAATGTAAAGCCACGATAACACCTACCCCAAATAATTTGAAAATATCTTTCCACGGCAGTTTGAAGGGGGTTTTGCTAAAGAACATGAAGATAATAAGGGTAACCACAGCAATCATGATCCTGTACCAAACCAGCTGATCCCCGGGAATAGTAATGAGTTTACCTAAAATGCCTGTGAAACCGAAGAGAAATACCGTAAAATGTAATAATAAATTATATTTCCATAAACCCGGTTTCATTCTTATTTTTGTAGGATATTATATTGGATAATGAGGAAAGTCATTTTGATCAGCTCTTGCCTTTTATTGGGATTGCCATGTTGCAAAAACAGTACAAAGCTAAAAAATAAAAACACCGATCTTGAATCACGCTGGGTGAAGGATCCACATAGCTATGCAAAACCAGAAGAAGCTGCGGTAACCAGTCTCGATCTTCGACTAGATGTGAGTTTTGAATCAAAAAAACTAAATGGTACTGCCATCTGGACATATAGCGCCACGGATTCTGCAAGGAACATTATTTTTGATGTGAGGAACCTGGAAATTATTTCGGTAACCGACGGTGATACCACAGCTTTGGCATACGAGCTAGGAGCTGTTGATCCCATACTTGGACAACCTTTAAAAATCGATATCAGCGGAAAACCGAAATATATTGAGATCCGATATTTTACCACGGATTCATCAGATGCATTGCAATGGTTAACTCCAGATCAGACTGCAGGGAAAAAATCTCCATTTTTATACACGCAGTCTGAGGCCATCCTGGCCAGGACCTGGATACCTTGCCAGGATAGTCCTGGGATCAAATTTACGTATTCGGCCAAGGTAAACACACCTCCGGGCAATATGGCCATCATGAGTGCTGAAAACCCACAAGAAAAAGTACCTAGTGGATTATACGACGAATTTAAACAGACCAAACCTATCCCTGCATATTTAATGGCGTTGGCTGTTGGTGATATTGAATTCAAGGCAACAGGCCCACGAACAGGGATATATGCGGAACCCAGTATGGTAGATACAGCGGCTTGGGAATTTGCAGAGACAGAGAAAATGATTGTTGCTGCTGAAAAATTATACGGCCCCTATGCATGGGGGAGATACGATATTTTGGTTTTACCTCCCAGCTTTCCATTCGGTGGAATGGAAAACCCCAATCTTACTTTCGCAACTCCGACGGTACTGGCCGGTGATCGTTCGCTAACCGCTTTGATTGCCCATGAGCTTGCGCATAGTTGGAGTGGTAACTTGGTTACCAATGCCACCTGGAATGACTTCTGGCTAAATGAAGGCTTTACGGTTTATTTTGAAAGACGGATCATGGAAAGTTTGTATGGAACATCTTATACCGATATGCTTTCCTGTTTGGGCTATGGAGACCTCGAACTCACCATGAATGATCTTTTTGAGACAGGCGATTCGGCAGATGCAAAATTAAAGCTGAACCTGGAAGGTAGAAACCCTGATGATGGAATGACAGATCTGGCTTATGAAAAAGGATATATGTTCTTATTACTGATGGAAAAAACCGTAGGTCGTGAAAAATGGGATCCTTTTGTTAAGAAATATTTTGATGAATTTAAGTTTAAAAGCATGACCACTGAAAAATTTGTGGACTATATATATGCTAACTTATTTGCGAAGGGTAGTGAAGAGGATAAAAAGATAAATATGAATGCCTGGATCTATGGGCCAGGACTCCCTGCAGGCTTTTCTGAACCTTCATCCGACAGATTCAATAAGGTGAAGCAACAAGCCAATCAATATTTAACAGGGAAATTAAAAGTTGAAAAAATAGATACATCAAAATGGACCTCTCATGAATACCAGCAATTCTTGAGGAGCATCAAACAAGAAGTAAAACTGAACCAAATGCAGGAACTGGATAACCGTTTTCATTTTACCAACTCCGGTAATTCGGAGATATTGGTTCTATGGTTGGAGGCATCGGCTATACATGAATATAAGCCTGCTTATCCGGCAATTAAGAAATTCTTATTCTCGGTGGGAAGAAGAAAATTCCTGGTACCCTTATATGGAGCTTTGATAGATAATCCTAACCTGGCAATGATGGGCCGACAAATTTATACCGGCGCCAGAAAGAATTACCATTCTGTATCCGTAAGGACTTTAGATGAAAAAATGGCTATTGTCCCCATAGTATCGGTTGTAGAATAGCTTATAAATAACGCATTGTTATGGCTGAATCACCCAAAGAAAAAGTACTCAACTCCTTGCTTTTTTTAAGCCGGGAGGATTTGCTTGAGATCAATGGTAAGATCAACACGCTGCTGAACTCAAATGTGAATGCCTCTGAAGCGGTGAAAAATTATTTCAGGGATTTGAAAAACAATGGGAATGTCATGGAGGCCATCAAAGAATATAAAGAGAAAACAGGCTGCGGACTCAAAGAGGCAAAGGATTATATTGATGGATTATAGTTTTATTCACATTCAGCGAAGCATTAATTCCCCACCCACTTTTTCATAAAATCATCATTGGCACTGATGCTACCTATCATAAAAGTTTTACTGGCCTGTAAAGCGGAACTGGTGAGAATATTTTCTTTCATTACACCTTTGTGATCAATATAATTTGAATGAATAAAATAACAATCCCTTTTTTCTTTAGTAATGTATCCCGTATGGAAGTCCAAGCCAACGATAAAAACAGAATTTTCAGCGGCATTGTTCAAATATGTTTTGAGGTCTTCAAAATCAGCATAGTTTTTAATATTGGTGCAAGTTGCTTTGATCAATACAGAGGACGCTGCCTGTGCCAGCTTCACCCTTTCAATCCCAAAACCCAGATCTACCATCGTATTGGTGATGAAATATCCGCAAGCTATTTTTCCTTCACCGGGTTGACGGGTTACTCCATTGAAATCCCAAGGGGTGCCTGTCCAATAAGCCGGAATTTTTTCGTTGACTAGGGTGAAGAAGTACTTTTTAGTATCGGTTAAAGGTTTGCTCTTAAGTTTTACCCTCTCGGAGGCTACTTCTTTTAAAAATTCTTCGTAAGAAACCTTTGGTTTTTGGTCAATGGAATACTGTTTAGTTTCCGAAACTCCTAAAAAGCAGCTGGTGATTGCCAAAAACATAATAGAGGCGCAGGTGGTCATTTTCATAGATGTTGTAAACTAGAAACTCAGTATTCGTATTCCTATTGTAAATCTACGAAACTATTTTTATTGCTGTGTTGTATGGGCAGACCTCCCAATAACTTCCCGATAGCCCCGCCTGAATGACGTAGTCGGGCAGGTATCGGGAGGGAGGTCTATCCCCAGCATGCAAATACCTAATTCTCTTTTCTTGCCTCCGGATAATAACTCTGCATTTTCGGGGCCTTCGAATTAAATGGATAAATGGTGAACAATGCACCAATGATAACAATGTTCTTCAATATATATTGACCCGCAAGGCCCATGGTAAGTTCTGGAAATATTAACAAAGGAATAAAGGTGCAGGATAAATGTATGATGGCGGCGAGGAGTGTATATTTTAACTCCTCATAAAAGATGAGCATAAGTCCAATACCACATTCGGCAACACCTAATAATAGAATGGTGATGTTGCTCGAAATGGTTCCAAAGAAAATATGGTCTAACGTTGTCTTTACTAATTCTTCTGCCGGACTCATACCGGGGAAGAACTTCAACACTCCAAACCAGCAGAAAATAATTCCAACTGTAAATGGTATGAAGCGGTTCCGGGTTTTTAAAAATTTCTCTGACATGTTTTTGCTGGTTTGATCATTGGACGATCAAACTTGTCACCGGTTTAAACAAAAATCATTAAATTTTTGTGAATGAAGCAAAGGAAGTTATTCTGGTTGCTAGAAGGATCTGATGGCACGAACATGATTTGAACCATATTTGTTCCAGATCGTGGGGCCCCCTCCGCCAAAATTTTCGTACCAGGCGTCATCATTGTCATACTCAGTTGAGCTCCAATAATAAGTGGCAGCGAACACTCCAATTAAATCGGCATTTGCATACATCATTGACAATTCTTCTTTAGAAGGTAAATACCAATCACTATAACCATTTAACTCAAGATCGTTACATGTTTTTGCAGCATAGGAATCTGAATCGCCATGTGCCGCAATAATGGCAGTAGTATTTGATTGACCTGTACCTATATCAACACCGGTTGCCCCGGTAACTAACCAGGATTCTGACCAGGAATCATCAACCGCTTGATCAACTGGCGCTGCAATGAGTCCATGCTGTCCACTCCCATCTACATAAAAAACAACTCCTCCCTGATAGTTTTGTCCAACAACAATGGCTGGTGGATTTGGAGAACAACTGAAACATATACTTATAATAATTATGGAGATCCATTTTGGTTGATTCATGAGAATTGATTGAATGGTGGTCCTTATAATATTTATGATGCAATTTTCAACAAATTGGTTGTTTGGACTAATGGTGAAACTACCAAACCGAAAGTGCCAGGGATTATTCGCTCTATTATTTATTTTTTATAGGAGCTCATGCTCTTGCCCCGCCAAAGCCGGGTCTCGGATGCAGCGGTACCACCCCGGATTGCTTGCCTTAGTTTTTGTGGATAGGCAAAAGCGACCGTAGGAAGCTCTTTGCATGACCCAACAAAAACAGGAGAGCAGACCGGGGTGTTTAGCGAATGGCCCGCATGTACCCTATAAAGACTTTGCATAATTCATAAAAAATCCATTATTTTGGGGGGTAATCCTAAATTTTCCAAATTACAGATTATGAGTGTTTTAGGTTTTAAAACATGGATATTTTCGTAAAAGGAGGAGGAAGAAAAAGAAAATTTATCATTGAAACCGACAGATATTAAAGATCCGGAGTACTTCCACAAAGTGGTTGACTGCCAATATGCCTGCCCTGCACATACCCCTGTTCCCGAATACATCAGGCTGATCGCTGAGGGTAAATATACAGAAGCCTATATGATCAACTGGGATTCGAACGTATTTCCGGGAGTATTAGGCAGAACCTGTGACCGTCCATGCGAACCTGCCTGCAGAAGAGGCAGGGTGGAGGAGGAGCCTGTGGCCATTTGCCGCTTGAAAAGGGTGGCCGCAGACAATAAGGATGATGTAAAGCATTTAATGCCGAAAGGTCCCTTTAAACAAAATGGAAAAAAAATAGCCCTGATAGGCGCTGGTCCGGCATCATTGACGGTAGCCCGTGACCTTGCTCCATTGGGTTATGAGATCCATTTGTACGATGAACAAAAATTAGGAGGAGGGTTTATGCGAAGCCAGATTCCATCGTTCCGTTTACCCGAGACGGTGTTGAATGAGGAGGTGGATTATATTTTGGATCTGGGCATTCACCAGCATTTCAATCATTATGTGGAGAGCTTAAAAGAATTACTTACCAAAGATTATGATGCCATTTTTGTGGGCACAGGAGCACCCCGTGGAAGAGATTTACCTGATATGACCGGAAGAAAAGAAGGTGCTGCCAATATTCATATTGGGATCAACTGGTTAGGTTCTGTTGCTTTTGAACATACCAGCAAAATCGGAAAAAATGTAATTGTATTGGGTGGTGGAAATACCGCCATGGATTGTTGCAGAACAGCCAGAAGATTAGGTGGTGAAAACGTAAAAGTAATTGTACGATCTCCCTTTGCTGAAATGAAAGCTTCTCCATGGGAAAAAGAAGATGCTCAACACGAAGATATTCCGATCATCGATAACCATGTTCCTAAATCTTTTGTAGTGGAAAATGGAAAGTTAACGGGCATGACCTTCGAAAAAGTGCATGCGGTGTATGATGAGGCTGGAAAAAGAAAATTAGTTCCTACAGGTGATGCGGATGTATTCTACCCTGCAGATGATGTTTTGGTAGCCATTGGGCAGGAAAATAGTTTTCCATGGATAGAAAGAGATTGTGGAATTGAATTTGATAAATGGGAAATGCCGACAGTAAATGAAACCACTTTTGTTTCTACCAATCCAAAAGTTTTCTTTGGAGGTGATGCTGCATGGGGACCTAAAAATGTAATTACTGCTGTAGCTCACGGTCACCAGGCCGCTATTTCGATTGACCTGATGTGCAAAGGTGAAGACCTGAACAAAAGATTGGATCCTATGGTGAACCTGATCAGCCAGAAAATGGGAATTCACGAATGGGGATATGATAGTGCAGTTGTTTCGGATGAAAGATATGTTGTACCTCAGGCAGATAAAAAAGTAACCCTTACCAATCGCAAAAAAGAAGTGGAATTGGGTTTTGACCCGATTGCAGGATTTAAAGAAGCCCAGCGTTGCTTTAATTGTGATGTACAAACCGTGTTTACTGAAAATAAATGTATTGAATGTGATGCTTGTGTGGATATTTGCCCCACGGCTTGTATCACCTTTACCGAGAATGCAGAAAGTGAAACTGACTTGAGAGCCATGCTGAAAATGCCGGCCAACAATAAAACCCAGGATATTTATGTTTCGGATACCTTACCCACTGCAAGGGTAATGGTGAAAGATGAAAATTTCTGCCTGCACTGTGGATTATGCGCTGAACGTTGCCCCACCGCAGCTTGGGATATGCAAAAATTCTTTTATAACGTAACTAAAGCGGATAATTCATGCTATCATCATCAAAAGTAAACGACTTTGTAGTACGATTTGCCAATGTAAACGGAACGGGTTCCGCGAGTGCTAATTTTTTGTTTACCAAAGCTATTTTCAGGATGGGAATTCCCGTTACTCCTAAAAATATTTTCCCTTCTAACATTCAAGGACTTCCTACCTGGTATGAAGTTCGGGTTAGCGAAAAAGGATATTTAGGTAGGAGAGAAGGTATAGATCTGCTCGTGGGTGTAAATCCGCAAAGCATGCTGAACGATGTGGCTTCTGTTAGACCTGGAGGGTATTTTTTATATGATAATTCTAAGAAATTGCACGCCGAATATATCAGAGAAGATATCAATTATATCGGCATCCCATTGATGCATATGTGCAACGAAGCATATAGCGATGCAAGACAAAGGCAGCTTTTTAAAAATATTATTTATGTGGGTGCCTTGGCCGCTTTACTCGATATTGAATTTAAAGAGCTCGAAGGCTTGCTGGCGGAACAATTCAAAGGGAAAGAAAAACTGATCCCTATGAACGTTCAGGCCTTGCAAATGGGAGTGGATTATGTACATAAGAACTTTAAATATCCATTAGACATCCGGCTGGAGAGAAGAGATATGCTGGGAGATAAGATCATGATGGAAGGAAATGCAGCTTGTGGATTGGGTGCTGTATATGCAGGTGCTACCGTTGCTGCCTGGTATCCGATCACTCCTTCTACTTCGGTAGTGGAGGCATTTATGGATTATGCCGAAGATTATCGATTCGATAAAATACATGGAAAAAGAAATGTGGCCATCGTGCAAGCTGAGGATGAATTGGCAGCTATAGGAATGGTGATCGGTGCTTGTTGGAACGGAGCCAGGTCTTTTACTGCTACTTCGGGTCCTGGAGTTTCTTTGATGAATGAATTCTTAGGACTGGCTTATTTTGCTGAAGTTCCAGCGGTATTGATCGATGTGCAACGTACAGGTCCTTCTACCGGAATGCCTACACGTACCCAACAATCGGATGTATTGGAAGCTGCTTATGCTTCTCATGGGGATACCAAGCACGTTTTATTGTTTCCTTCCACACCCAAAGAATGTTTTGAGATGACCGCTGATGCATTCGACCTGGCGGAAGAACTACAAACTCCTGTGATCATGTTAACGGATCTTGACCTGGGGATGAATGATCATATTTCTGACCCTTTGGTTTGGGACGATAAAAGAAAATATAAAAGAGGAAAAGTATTAACGGCTGAACAGCTGGATAAAATTGAAAAATTTGGAAGGTATCTCGACGTGGACGGTGATGGAATTACCTACCGTACTTATCCTGGAACACATCCTACCAAAGGTTCTTTCTTCACCCGTGGAACTTCGCGTGATGAATATGCGACTTATACTGAAGATGGTGGTGCATATAAAAGAAATGTAGACAGGCTCACCAAAAAATGGGAGACCGCCAAAACCATGGTACCTGCTCCACAGCTATACAATAAAAAGAATCAATCAGAAAATGGAGTGCTCTTTTTCGGAACCTCACAGTATTCCGCGGAGGAGGCATTGGATCTCATGAAAGGTGAAGGACTCGGTTTTGATGCGATCCGAATTAAATCATTCCCCTTTACCAAAGAGGTTGAAGATTTTATCCATGCTCATAAAAGAGTTTTTGTGATCGAACAAAACCGTGATGCGCAAATGAAATCGTTATTAATGATCGAGTTGAGCATTGATCCAGCCAAACTATTTTCAGTACTTAATTATGATGGTACCCCGATCACCGCTGATCACATCATTCACCAGATCAAACAAGTTTTAGAAAAAACACCTGAACTAAAGAAGGCATAAGATTATGACATACATACGCCCAAAATTCCGGAATCCTGAACTGCCTAAAAACAAATTAGGTTATACATTGGCTTATTATGAAGGGGCCTTGTCGACCCTTTGTGCAGGTTGTGGACATGATTCAATTAGTGCAGCCATTGTGCAGTCGGCTTACGACCTTGACATTGAACCGCATATGCTGGCCAAACTTTCAGGTATTGGATGTTCTTCTAAAACACCTGCCTATTTTTTATCCAACTCACATGGATTTAATTCGGTGCATGGTAGAATGCCATCGGTTGCCACCGGGGCTAATTTAGCCAATCGGGATCTCATCTATTTTGGAGTATCTGGTGATGGTGATACTGCTTCTATTGGAATGGGACAGTTTGTGCATGCCGTTCGCCGTAATTTGAACATGGTATATATTGTGATGAACAATGGTTGCTATGGATTAACCAAGGGACAGGATTCTGCAACGGCCGATTATGGATCTAAAAATAAATCAGGGAATGTAAATTTATTCGAGTCGATCGACCTGGCCAGCTTAGCCATTGAGTTGGGTGCCACCTTTGTTGCTCAGAGCTTTTCTGGCGATAAAACGCAAATGGTGCCTTTAATGAAAGCTGCCATGAAGCATCCAGGCTTTGCATTTATCAATATTATTTCACCCTGCGTTACTTTTAACAATAACCTGGGTTCTACAAAATCTTACGATTTTGTTAGGGATCATGTGGAAGCTACTTCTACCATCGATTTTGTTCCGACCATGAAGGAGATCAGTGTGAATTACGAAAAAGGAAGCCATAAGGAAGTAACCATGCATGATGGCTCAGTGATCCAGCTGCATAAATTATCCGATGCCTGGGATCCGCTAGATAGACAATCAGCCATGAATGCCATCATCAATGCCAAAGCAAAAAATGAAATTCTTACAGGTCTTTTATATTTAAATCCTGATTCACAGGATCTCCATAGCTTATTACAAACTTCCGACCAACCATTGAATACCATGGGCGAAAAAGAATTATGTCCAGGTAATGATGCGTTGAAAGAGATCAATGCAGGGCTACGCTAAAAAGCTTGAAGAGTTAGACATCCCTATCTTGATAGGGGCTCATTCCTCCATGCAATTGCTCCAATCAGCTAAGTAAAAAGAAAAAATCATACGTGAATTGTGCAACAGGTTATTTAAATCATGTAATGGCATTGTTTTTTATCCTAGATAGATTTGTAATATAAATTAATCACGATAATGAATTTTCAATATAAAATATACTGAGATGGAAACGCAGGAACATAGAAACACATTTTCAGTTAGCTTCTGGAATTATAAAAGAAACAAGTTAAAAAAACAATATCCTGCTCTTTCTGAAGCCGATCTTACCTATGAACCGGGTAACCTGGGTAGATTGGTGAATTGCCTCTGCATCAAATTGGGGAAGAGCGACAATGAGGTACAGGAGTTAATTACTCAATTCTAGTATTAATTAATACAATTGACATGAAAAAGATCATTCTACTATATATATTGTTCCTAGGAACTACTGTTCTTTCACATTCCCAGGAACCAAGCTTCGAAAGAAAGGTATTGATGATAGACTCTGCCTATGATGCAAGAATTGACCTGTATGTAAAGAAATGTTTTCCGGAACATACCATTCATATCAAATTCGAAAAAGATTCTTTTACCATCTGTTCTATTGAAATGGCTTTGTGGGTTGCTCCGGATATAAGTGAGGACCAATTACCGGTACTTGAAAAATTTATGACTGATATGGCCAATTACTTTAATACCATGAATATACCTATTCGTTTTGATCATGGTTTTGTACCGGGAAGCATCGATACGAATTTTGACAGGATGTTCAAAAGAAAGGAAATTTATGTGAGCTCCCTTGAAAAATCAACCACCCATTCAGTCACAATAGACTTGATTTCAGCATTCAATAAAGTAACGGATAGTTATATAAGAAATGCATCCCGAAATGCATCGGGAGAAAAGTAAGGAAGGACCTGCTGTTTTGAATGCAGGCTTCTTTATATGTAAGCAATTGCCACATACCAGGAAATAAGCTAGGATTTGTATAAAAGAATATTTTTATCCTATAATAGTTACCCCTACCATTCGGCATAGATTTGTGAAATAAATATTTGACACGAATGTTATGACGGATAATACAAAAGATCAAACGCCAACCAATCAAACAACCGAAACCACTAAGACTACCGAAACAACACCACCTGAAACGACCACTCCTACCGATCAACAGATCGAAAATGGTGATGAAGCCGAAACCGATGAGAACGAAGTGGTAGAAGAAATCACTCCATTCACCACAACCGGGTGGGATACAAAAAAAACCAAGCTAAAGGAACAATTTCCTCAACTTACTGAGGAGGATCTTAACTACGAAGAAGGAAAACATTCTGAATTGTATGCCCGTCTTCAAAGCCGCCTGCAAAAAACAAATGAAGAGGTAAAAAACCTGGTTGATGGAGTAGATAAAACCGGTTTATAATAAAAATATAACTGGGGTAATAGCATTTACCACCCGGTTCTCTGAGATGCCGCTTAAATTTATTTAAGCGGTTTTCTATTTTTAATGGGCTCGTGGTGCATTTATACGTGATTGGCAGCACCTCTTTTCTTAATGATCCAATAAGAGAAACCGAAAATAAAGTTGGTTGAATTGGTTTGAATCGTTCCATCCCCCGAAACAGGAACAGCACTTATATTATAAAGTCCCAGGTTATTTCTCACCTCAAAAGTAAGAAAACACCTTCTGGTTATAGGCAGTTCAATACCTAAACCTACAGAGATCCCAATATCCAATCTTTTATCGTTCATGGTGTTCTCTTGGATGATCCTTAAGCTATCTGGGTTTTCAAATACAAAGGTCTGGCTTAACAGGATTCCGAAATATGGACCTGCGTTTAAATAAAATCTTGGATTAACTTTACGGCCTTTGAGAGGATCACGTTTCTTTTCCAGCCCTATTTTAAAGAGGATAGGGAGAGTTAAGTACTCAAAGTTTGAATAAATGGTTGTATTCCCAAATTGAAAACCAACTGATTGCAGTGATTGAGGAGTGGCAATGGCCCCTTTTCTTTCAAAATAAAGTCCGGTATTCAAGGATAAATGCAATGATTGATCGGGCTGATTGGTAATGTTATATTGAAAGGTAAATCCACCCATAAAACCTACCGTGGGTCTATTCATTTGTTCCATTATGGGATTTCCGAACAAAAAAATGAGGCTCGGGCCCGTTTCAGCCCCAATCCTGAACCGGTCGCTTTTGTACCAGGTAAATGCCTGTCCCTTGGTATAAAGGATCAAGCATATAAAACTGAGGGTTAAAAATATTTTTTTCATTAAAACTTAAATATAACTCTTTTAACTGGATGTTATTGTGATACAGCTATGGGTAAAAAAAAACCTGTATCTCTCCTCAGGGATACAGGTTGTAGAGATTTACCTTTTGGGAAGTAATTCTCCATATATTGAACCACTAGGCTGCTTCATTAACATGTCTTGTTTCGCTTGCTTCAGCTTCCTGTGATGTTGCTTTAGGACCCTTATTTATACTACTTAACTTTTTCAATAGCTGATGCAGCATACCTAATAAACCTGATTGAATGGTATCGCCTTTTTTGCTGACATACGTAGTTACCAGGCCTTGGATAACATTCGCTAACCATTTTTTTGTAGGGCTTTCTGATTTTCCAACCACTATTTTTTTGGTAAGTGATGAAGTAACCAGGTTCAATCCAATGGTCAACAGATCGCTTCTTATTTCAGGAGAAGCTGCTGCTTTGGATAAAGTCCTTTTCAGCACGTTTACCGGTTGAATATACTCATAGCCGATCCGAATTTCTTCTTTCATCAAGGCAAATTCCCGGTCACGTTTTAATTCCAACTCCTGGATCTCTTTTCTATATAATTTTTTTGCGTTCATGCAGTCTGAGGTTGAGCTTTTTTATGTTTCAAATATTTTTTGATCACAAAACTGGTTGCAGGGTCCGTAATGAGTACTTTCCGTCCAATCAGAATGATGAGTGCAACCAAAAGATAGAAGCCAGCAACTACAAAGAATCCATAATATAACTTGCCTAGTTGCTCACCAATCCATAGTGCCAGTCCTATATTTACTATAATCAGGAACATAGCACTGGCGGCAATAACCAATATATATGAAGCGAGGGTTGAAACCACTTCTGTACCTTTGTTAACTGCCTTTAGTACGACTATGTCTATACTGGCTTGGGCGGCCTCTTTAGCATGTGCTAAAACGGCTTCTGCTATAGTTGCTTTCTCTTCCATCTTTTAATAACTTAAACTTATTAGTATGCAGGTGAATTTTTTTCAAAACCGCGTAATTTAGAGTCTTTTTTATCCTCTTTTTTACCATCTTCGGTTTTTCCTTTTTCACCCAAGCCAACTACTTCAAGCACTTCTTCGCCTTTTTCTGCAATATTGGAAACAGCATCCTTCAAGCCTGCGAACTTATCTTTCATGCCTTTCAATGCTTCTCCACCTTTTTTAGAAATCTTCTCACGAAGCTCAGCACCTTTTTGTGGAGCAAACAAGATTCCTAATGCGGCTCCTACAGCG
Source organism: Flavobacteriales bacterium (assembly GCA_025451235.1). GTDB lineage: Bacteria > Bacteroidota > Bacteroidia > CAIKAF01 > CAIKAF01 > JANWKQ01. Next base: position 27,187 of record JANWKT010000019.1, read on the forward strand.
GCTCCTGCCACTAATCCGATTACCAATTTTCCAGTTTCCATGATATTTATTTTTTTTGTTTAATACTGCTTATCCATTTTCCACTATTGTGCCAATCTAATAGGGTAATAAAAAAATCATATATCAAGCGGATGAAAATCAATTATTTATAATTGATTTGTTCATTTTTATATTGGTTCCTATGCCATCTTTTCAATATCAAAATGAGAAATAAAGGCCCTGTATTTTTGCGTTTTGAGAATTCGACTTTTTGTTTTTTTTCGGACCAATTAGGTTTTATTTTTTTACAATAGCGATATAACTTCCTCTAAAATAGTTGATTGCAATGCATGAAAGTTGAAAAACCCGGACCCATTTCCGAATTTAGGCACATAATATGTTTAACCAGGAATAGAAAAAATCTAAAAATTACTATTATGGTTATCTACGTGAAAAATATGGTTTGTGTCAGGTGTAAAATGGTTGTACAATCTGAATTGGCAAAACTGGGCTTGCATCCGTTAAGAATAGAATTAGGAGAAGCTGTAATACAGGAAGACATTTCTGCTGAATACTTGTCGGCATTAAATGAAGCCTTGCAGAGATCAGGATTAGAAATTCTGAAAGACAATAAAACCATACTGGCCGAAAAAGTAAAAGCCGTTATTATTGAATTGGTTCGTTATGGCGATGCTAAATTAACCATCAATCTTTCGGATTACTTAAGCCGAAAACTTAACTACAATTATACATATCTCAACAATGTATTCTGTAAAACCCAGGGCATCAACATCGAGAAATACATGATTACTCGTAAGATTGAAAGAGTAAAAGAATTATTGGCCTATAATGAGCATAACTTAACAGAGATTGCGTATATGCTCAATTATAGCAGCGTGGCCCATCTTTCAAGCCAGTTTAAAAAAATAACAGGCATGAATGCTACTGAGTATAGAATGATCAGATGTGCAAGCAGAAGTGCTGGTGCTCAGGCAATACAATAACGATATAATAATGGATAAAATTAAACTCTTTTAAAATTGAATTTTATGAGATCCTATATTATTAAATATTTTTTCGCCGCGGTGTGGCGATTGTTTTCCCGAAAGTGCTATTGGCAATAAGCAGCCTATGAGAATAAACAGATACATGCTACTATTGATCTTATTGGGTGCATTTTCAGTAGGATATTCCCAGAAACCGAACTTGGAAAGACAGGTAGAGATGATTGATTCCGCCTATAGTTCCAGGGTAGACCGGTACATTAGAAAATGTTATCCTGATTATACGATCCGGATCCAATTCGAAAAGGACTCCTTTAGTTTATGTTCGATCGAAATGGTGTTATTTGTAGCACCTGATATCAGTGCTGACCAAATTCCAGTATTAAAGGAATTTATGATCAACATGGCGCATTACCATAACTTAAATAAGGAGCCGGTTCTGTTGGAATACGGAATCATTAGTGGTGCGGTGGATGTGCTGTACGATAGGACCTTTAAAAGAAAAGAAATATTCGTTCATTCCCTTGAAAAAAATGTGACCCATGATACTGTTATTGATTTAATAGCAGCTTTCAATAAAATAACCTATTCATACATGGACAAGAGACAACGTTAAAGAAATTGATGACCCAATAAATATAATGATTATGAAAATATTACTTTTTATTTCGATGATGGGTTTGGGATTGCAATTCTCTTACCTGGCATTTGGAACTGAAAATAAAAAAACAGCCAAATTTGTTCAGAACCAGGTGGAATCCCAGATCATGGATATTGAAGAAGGCAACCTGGCCATTAGATATGGTACAACTCCTATGATGCGTGATTATGGAAAGTGGATGGTAGAAGATCATACCCGGATGTTGAACGATTTAAAGCATATCGTTGATGAACGAAATTTGGTAGTACTCTATCAATTGTGCCCTAAAAAAGTGGATGGTTTGAGTAACCTTACCGAAAAACGTGGAAATGAATTTGATGAGTTATTCATAAAAATGATGGTCAGCGACCATAAAAGAGACGTTTGCTATTTAAAAAGAGGGAAGGCGTCCAAGGATGCGGAAGTAAAGAAATTCTCAGAAAAATATTTGCCTGTAGTGGAAAAACACCTGGACGGTATCCGGAGTATTCGTAAATCAATGAATGAGGTGGAGATTCCATAGCTCATGATGTGAATCTTGAAAAAAAAAATAAAAAACCTATAACAATATTCATGAATGACCCCTATAGATTTGTAAACATATAAATGATAATTTAAAATTTGAAGTTATGACATTCAATGAGAAAAATTCCGGCTCAACCAATAAAAATGAGCAGAATACAGAAACCACCAACCAACAAAATACAGAGACCACCCAAACGAATCAAACCCCTTTTACCACGCAGGAATGGGAAGGCAAAAGAACAAAACTCCAGGAGTTATATCCTGATCTTTCTGATGAAGATTTAAGATATGAAGAAGGAAAGCACCATGAGTTGTATAACAGACTTCAAACCAGATTGGGAAAAACCAAGGATGAGGTAAAAAGCCTTATTGGTGGTTTAAGTACGGATCCGAATAAAAATATCTAACCCAAATAAATGTGTCCCTGTTCCCTACATAAATACCGCCTATAATTATTTAGGCGGTATTTATTACACTTATGAAAAGGATGTATTCATTTAATACAGAATATGATGGAAAAACCAACAGATACAATTATGTTTTCGGATATGTTTTGGAACGATAAAAAGGCCAAGCTAAAAAAGCAATATCCTGGTTTATCGGATACAGACCTTACCTATGAACCTGGAAACCTACGAGAATTGATGAATTGTTTAAGCATTAAGCTGGGTAAAACCGGAAACGAGCTCAAAGAACTTATTTTTAACTTATAGAAGCCATGGAAAACAATAAAACTCCCGATCCTTCTCATAAATCTGAAGAGGAACTGAACCAGAAAACACAGGACCCAACAGGATTTACGGAAAGTTATTGGAACGATAAAAGAGCCAAGCTCAAAAAAAAGTATCCTGATCTAATGGATGAAGATCTGCAATATCAGGAAGGCAACGATGCAGAACTGATGAAAAGGTTGCAAAAAAAACTAGGTAAAACCGAAGTCGAGATCCGAAATCTGATCGATATGCTATAAGCCAAACAACAAGCATTCTCTGTTCTCTAAATCTACATAAGAAAATACCGCCTCGTGAAAATGGGGCGGTATTTTAACTTTCCAGGCTTTCCAGGTAGAGATCTTCTACCTTCTTCCTGGCCCAAGGTGTTTTTCTTAAAAAGGTAAGACTGGATTTAATGCTGGGGTTGTTGTTGAAGCATTTGATATCGATTGTTCGACCCAATAATTCCCATCCATAATAATCTACCAGATGATTCAAGATGGCTTCCAGCGTAATTCCATGTAAAGGATTGTTTTTTTGCGGTTCTGCCATTCTGTATTCAGTTCTTATGCATCAAAAATAGTGCAATTTTCGATGTTTATAAATTAACCACAACATAAACAGCATTTAAAAATGCTACACCTTAAATATAACCCCTTTTTTTTGGAGCTAAGCTTTCAATTGATTTATATTTATTAAATAAGTAATACCCCTTTTCTATTATGGTGATCTATATTAAAAATATGGTGAGCACCCGGTGTAAGTTGGTTGTAAAAGCTGAGTTGGAAAAGTTGGGACTCCATGCGGTCCGGGTTGAACTTGGGGAAGCTGAAATAGAAGAAGACCTTCCTAGGGAACATCAATATTTATTGGACATTGCGTTAAAAAAATGCGGACTTGAGATATTGGAAGGGCATAAGTCCATTCTGATCGAAAAAATAAAAAAAACCATTATTGAACTGGTAAGAGATCCCGACATTAAATTAAAACTGAACATGTCCGGCTATCTTTCGGAGAAACTTAACTATAACTATACTTACCTCAATAATATATTCTATAAAGCCAAGGGATTGAGTATAGAAAAGTATTTGATACATCAAAGAATAGAAAAAGTAAAAGAATTATTGGCCTACCATGAGTTGAACCTTACCGAAATTGCCTATCAGTTGCATTATAGCAGCATTGCTCATCTCTCTAACCAATTCAAAAAGATCACAGGGCTCAGTCCAAGTGAATATAGGCAGAAAGAACATATCGAGAGGCTGGGGGTTGACGAAGTGTGAATCTTGCAAATTTTCCTGTGGTTTTTGTAAATGCGTAAGATCGAAACCTATTTACATTTGGGTATAAATTCATCCACATATACCTCGCTGCTTAGCAGGGCTTCGAGGCAAAAAAAACCAGCGAAGATCTGGTAAAAGGAGTTGCGGGGAATGATAGCTATGCTATAATAACCCACAATTATCCTAAGGAGAAAGAAACCGTTTAAAAGAATATTTTAAGCGGTTTTTTAATGACTTATCGGGAATTTTTTTATTCCACTTTCTCAATGAGTTGATTTGGCGACCGGATCAGATATGTTTCTCCATCATATGTAAATTCCAATATAACGTCTACATAAACATTGGGTCCCCATTTGGGTCCATTTTCCGAAGTACCGGCATAGGTCGAACTGCCAATGGAAAGTTCATATAGATCAGCTGCCCACGACTCATCACCCATCACCACATATTGACGAACCAGGTGTACCTCATTTAAAATTTCCGGACCAGAGATCAGGTTCAGGGTTACGGTCGATCGCATAGGATCACCATCACTGGTAGTAGGAGGCATAAAATCTCTCCATACATAGGCATCCAGGGTAAACACCGAGCCATTAATGTCAATCACTGTTGGACTGGATTGAAGATCATCTAACGAAGCGCAGGAAGTGAAAAGGATGCTGAGAAATAGTATGAATAGAATTTTTTTCATGGGGAATTTTATTCTATAGCGAATATAGGGATTTTTGGGAACCTAGTGAAACCTATAAATAACCTATCTTTTAGCTATCTTTTAGCTATCACAACTGTTGTTGGAGCCGGACTAACTATTATTATTTCGTACTTTTTTTTAACTTGCAATTGCAAATTACTCAAACTATCTATGAATAAGGCAGAGATTGTCGAATATATAGCGAAAGAATGTAACTTTAGCAGGAAGCGAGCTCTTCAGGTTTTGGACGTTATATTAGACATTATTACCAAAACTCTAAAAAAGGGGGAACGAATCACTTTAACTGGTTTTGGTGAATTTTCCGTTGTCAAAAGAAGTCGTAGAACCGGAAGAAACCCAATGACGGGATCCCAAATCAAGATCCCTGCCAGAAAGGTCATAAGATTTAAAACCTCAAAAACCTTTAGCGAGGGAAAGCTTAAAATTATTATTAAAACCATTGATCCAGATGATGAGGATGATGGAACAGATGATACAGGACCCATGAAAAATTAAAAGTATAGGAATGAAGCTTGAAAAATATAAGGAAAGATCGCATGAGTATACTGAAAAGGCAAGTGATATCATCAGGAACTTATGCTTTGCGGGTATTGGAATAATTTGGATATTTAGAAATGTTGATAACTCCGGATCTCCTATTGATGGGATGTTAATTTATCCCCTAATATTACTTGCATTATCGCTGTTATTTGACTTAGGGCAGTATTTTATTGGTGGAGTCATTTGGATCAGATTCTTTAGAAAAAGAGAAAAGGATCCAGCATTTAAAGACCCGGAACTCGATGTTAAAGCAAAACCTATTTGGAACAAGCCGGTCTACTTTTGTTATTATGCTAAAGTAGTATTAATGGTGGGGGCTTATGTACTTATCATCTTACATTTATCCAACGAGGCACTGATGAGTAAGATGTAGAATAAAAACCTGCTCTAAGATTTAATCTGCTATTCTTTTTAATAGCTTCAACTTCATCCCTTCTTCATAAACATTTTGAAAAAATGCACTCAACTTTCCCCAATCATTGCTGATAGAAGATTCGTGTTCTGAGGTTATTAGTTTAAGGTCACTATCAATTAAAATACCAATGAAAAAGAGATGTCCAACTAAATGTGGAGTTGTTTGTACTTTGTTTCTACCTAATATTTCATTTCCCAATTTTCTGGCAGCTTTATCATCGGTGAGAAATGCTTGGTTTGTTTTTTTTGCAAAAGCTATTGAGGATAACTCTCCTAGCCCCAATTTTTTTCTAGATTCAAGAAGCTTCACTTCTTGTAGGTCACCAATCGTCAAGTCATATGATACGATTTTTTTATTTATAATCTCGCTTTTTAATTTTTTACATAAATCTAAATGCTGATTTGAAACTGATTTACGTGGTTTTACCAAACATTCATATTCAACGTATTTTGTAAATGAAAAATAACATTGAGCCTCAACAGAAGCTGAATAAATTTTTGAAGATGCCAAGATATTCCAAACAGAACATGTATCAACAACATTACACAAATTAAATTCCGTTATATCAATGTTCATATATCAATTTTAAATTGAATAGATTCAAAATATTAGGCAATTCAAATTCGTTCGTTAATAACATTTCCGCAAGCCTTTTTCGTGAGATAAACCCATTTATATATGCATTGTGGCATTCACGGACATAATAAGTGGAAAGACCTCTTTCGATCAGTTTCTTTTTATTTTCTTTAATTCTATCTGTTAAACCATCTAACTCAAAATCGTTTTTTTCTTTTTCATTTAAATACAATTGACTATATAATTTATATTCCTCATCTTCAATTAGATTAAGCTCTTTTAACCGAATTAATAATGGAGTAATATTTGTTTTTAATTGTTTTGCGACTTTGTAAATTATTTCCTGGCTCCATTGTGTAACATTAAGCTGTAGAATTGCGTTTGTCGGAATTAAAAAATGCGAAGCAAATGTATTTGCTCTTATTTCTCTTAAATCCCCTTTTTCATTTGTAAAGGACACATTCAATTGTTCTTCAGTGTCAAAAATAGAGTGGGCTGTTTCGTGTGCTAAAGTGAAATTTTGCCTATATATATCTTCGTTATAGTTTACTAATATGCATTTTCCAGCATTGGGATGCAATACAAATAAGCCTGAAATACTCGAATTAACTAGTTTCCTTCTAAAAATGTGAATTCCTATTTTTCGAAAATCTTCAAAAATGTTTTGCAGTAGCTCATTATCTGAATAACCTAAAAAACTTCGTAGAGATGTGGCTGCTTGAATTCCATGTTCCTTAAAATAAGTACCTTTTTTTTGAAAAACGAATTCTTTTTTGGGAGTACTCAAAAAATCTATAACATTCTGTTCACATTCACACAAGTAAAGAAACTCCTGAATGGCCCATCTATCTTCCTTTGAAAATGAATCCCCAAACTTTCTGTAAAGCACATCTGTTTGTTCTGAGCCTGATTTTTGTTGATTGCTGATAAAAAACTTGTAATCCTCTTTATAAAAATCGGCAAGCATTAGTATTTCATCTCCAGTCGGTTCAAGAAGCCCCGCTTCTATTTTTTCAATTCGGTCAAGACCTAATCCTGTTCCTATTGCAACTTCACGAAGTTCGAACTGTAAACGTTGTCTACAATGGATAAGTTTTTCTCCTAGCAGTTTCAGATCGAACGACATTTTGTGTTGTTTAGCTCAAATCTACTTTCAATAAACCGTTTTTGCAATTGGTGAGGTTCAAAGTAACTTCCAATCTTTCTCTCAACCCCGAACTAACATTATGGTTATTGCAGCTATTCTAACCTTTTACTTCGTTTCTCTCCAAAACCTAAGACCAGCCCCTGGCTGACAGCACTACCACCTTAAAGATGAGGAGTGAATGTTGGCTGACGGAGGCGGAGCGTAACGAGCCCCCGGAAAGCCTACATGAACTTTTGAAGCAAAAGGAGCAGTGCATAAGACAGGAAACTGGCATTGTACCAGTAATAAAAACTAGCATAAAGTATTAGTATTCAGTTATATAAACTAAGTCCAACCTTTTCACCCCGTCATGCTTGATGGATATTGCACTTGCCCCCTCACCCAAATGGAGGAGATTTACAGGAGAATTATGAAAGAAATGAAAAAAAATTATATCATATTGAGCTTTATAAGCGCTGGTGCTTTTGCCATTGTATTGATGAAAATGATAGTGATCTTTATAGAATATAGTAATAGTTCTAATGCTATTACTATCATTGGATCTTTCTAAATCTTCTAGGTCTTTATTTGACTAAAGAAGATTAAATTGCTCAATGGCAATCACTTACCCTTCGATAACATTTATTTGACTAACTTGTTATGCATGCATACCATTTAGTTGTATATTTGGTATGTGAAAGCGAAAAACACCACCGCATCATTACCTAAAGAAGATACCGTTGACTTTAATATAAAGTTTGCCTGGCATAGCATTAATCGCATGTATAATCAGCAGGCAGCAGGTCATGACCTCACTACTTCTATAGGTTTTGTATTGCTTAATATCGACAGTAAAAATGGAACTCCGGCTACGAAGATCGCCCCTTTATTAGGGATGGAACCTCGTAGCTTAAGCAGGATGCTGAAAGCCCTGGAAGAGCGTGGACTCATTTGCCGCAAAAGCGACCCCGATGATAAACGCCTGGTAAAAATATTCCTGACGGAGCTTGGACGTCAGAAAAAGGACATTGCCAAAAAAACAGTCCGTGCTTTTAACGAAGCCATCCGCACCCAGGTATCACCCGATAAACTCAGGGTATTCTTTGAAGTGATCAAAGACATTCAGAAAATTATAGATAAAAACCATTTTTTTAATCAATAAAAGAAAGACGTAAGACTAAGAGACGTAAGACTTATGACTAATAAACCAAGACATAATTTTAGAAGGCTGGAAGTTTGGAAGGAGTCCATTTCATTAACAACTGAAATATTTAAAACCACCAAAACACTTCCAAAAGATGAAAAATTCGGAATTATTTCTCAAATGAACAGATGTTCTATTTCCGTTCCAAGTAATATAGCGGAAGGAACATCAAGAAAGTCTGATAAACATTTTGTAACGTTTTTGGAGATAGCGCTTGGTTCAGCATTTGAGTTGGAAACTCTTCTTATTGTTTCAAATAATGTTGGTTACTTGAATGATGAAACATTTGAGAAACTTTTATCCAAAGATCATTATGTTCAAAAATATGATTTATAACCTAATTGAAAAACTAGAAAATTAAATTAAGCCAATGACTGAAAAGTCTTAAGTCATAAGTCTTACAGTCTTAAATCTTTAAAAAAATGGAAACAATGACCCTTGAAAAAAATTCAACGGCTGGGGCTCAATCGATGAGTGGAATTGCCCATAGAAAAATTAAAAAAGTAGCAGTGCTAGGTTCCGGGGTAATGGGCTCGCAGATTGCGATGCACTTTGCCAATGTAGGCGTGGAAGTTTTGCTGCTGGATATTGTTCCTTTTGAATTGACCGAAGAGGAAAAAGCAAAAGGACTCGGTATGGACAACAAACTGGTTCGAAACCGGATTGTAACCACTGCCTTTAACGGAGCGTTGAAATTAAGTCCGAACCCCTTATACCATAAAAGCTTTGCCAACAGGATCAGCCTTGGAAATTTTGATGATGACATGTCAAAAATTGCTCAGGTAGATTGGATCATTGAGGTGGTAGTGGAGCGCCTGGATATTAAGCAACAAGTTTTTGAAAAAATTGAAAAATACCGCAAGCCGGGAACTTTTATTACTTCCAATACCTCTGGAATTCCTATGGAAATGCTGATCAAAGGAAGAAGTGAAGATTTTCAAACCTATTTCTGCGGTACTCACTTTTTTAATCCACCCCGCTATTTAAAGTTATTGGAGATCATTCCATCTTCTAAAACCCATCAGGAGGTGATCAACTTCTTTATGAATTATGGTGAGAAATTCTTAGGTAAAACTACCGTACTTTGTAAAGATACACCTGCCTTTATTGCCAACCGTATTGGTGTGTTTAGCATTATGGCTTTGTTCCATATGGTGGATGAATTAGGTTTAACACCCGAAGAAATTGATAAATTAACAGGTCCGGTAATCGGTGGAGCAAAATCTGCCACCTTCCGTACAGCTGATGTGGTTGGACTGGATACTTTAGTAAATGTAGCCAAAGGTGCCAAAGAAAATCTACCAAACGATGAGCAAAGAGATAAGTTTGAGCTGCCGACCTTCCTGGTAAAAATGATTGAAAATAAATGGTTAGGTCAGAAAACCAAACAAGGGTTTTTTAAAAAAGTCAACAAGGAAGATGGGTCATCAGAGATCCTGAGCGTTAACTTTAAGACGTTGGAGTATGTCCCACAGAAAAAAGCGAAGTTCGCTACGCTGGAGGCTACCAAAACCATTGAGAAATTAGAGGACCGTTTTCCGGTTTTAGTTGGAGGAAAAGATGCAGCTGGAAATTTCTACCGTAAATATTTCTATACTTTGTTTCAATATGTGTCCAACCGAATTCCGGAGATCAGCGATGAAGTGTATCGTGTAGACGATGCCATGAGTGCAGGTTTTGGATGGGCATTGGGTCCCTTTAAGGTTTGGGATGCCATTGGCTTGGAAAAAGGGATCAAAGGAATGGAAGAGAACGGGACCAAACCGGCCCAATGGATTTATGATATGGTAGTGGCAGGGAATAAATCATTCTACAAAGTAGAAAATGGTAAAAAATTATTTTATGATGTAGCTTCTAAGTCCTATAAAATCATTCCTGGTCAGGACAGTTTTATCATTCTACAAAATATTAAAGGAGAGAAAAAAGTTTGGGGAAATTCAGGAACTACTTTGATAGATATCGGGGATGGAATTTTGAATTTGGAGTTCCATACCAAAATGAATTCTATTGGTTCTGAAATTATTGCCGGCGTACATAAATCTATTGAGATTGCTGAAAAAGAAGGTTGGAAGGGATTGGTGATCGCCAATGAAGGAGATAATTTCTCGGCAGGTGCCAACATCGCTATGATCCTTATGCTGGCTATTGAGCAGGAATATGATGAATTGAATTATGCGATCCGAGCTTTCCAGAATATGACGATGCGCTTACGTTATTCGTCCATACCTGTAGTGGTTGCTCCACATGGACTTACCCTGGGTGGAGGTTGCGAAATGTGTTTGCATGCCGATGCGGTAGTTGCTTCCTCCGAAACCTATATTGGATTGGTGGAAGTGGGGGTAGGGGTGATCCCAGGTGGTGGTGGTACCAAAGAATTTGCTGTTCGTTTTCATGACGAATTGCATGATGGAGATATTCGAATAAATTTATTAAGGGATAAATTCCTCACTATTGGAATGGCCAAGGTAGCTACCAGCGGATGGGAAGCTTATGATCTGGGGATCTTCCAAAAGGGAAAGGATAAGATCGTGGTAAGTCGCAACCGTCAGATCGCTGAAGCTAAAAAGAAAGCGTTGGAATTGGCGGATGCAGGATATACTCAGCCTATTATGCGTAAAGACATTATGGTAATGGGTAAAGAGGGAATGGGAATCGTTTATGCCGGGGCCAATAGCATGAAAGCCGGACACTATATTTCGGAACATGATCAGTTGATCTCCGAAAAATTAGGGTATGTTCTATGCGGTGGAGATCTTTCGGAAAGGACGATGGTGAGTGAACAATATTTGTTGGATTTGGAAAGAGAAGCATTCCTGTCATTGCTTGGAACCAAGAAAACATTGGAAAGAATTCAGTTCATGCTTAAAAACGGTAAACCATTAAGAAATTAAATAAAACATCGATAATCATAACCCCAGACTTCAGTCTGGGATAAAAACATAGATATGAAAACAGCTTATATAGTAGCAGCGTATCGCTCAGCAGTTGGAAAAGCACCCAGAGGCAAACTACGTTTAACCCGTCCTGATGTGGTGGGTTCTGATGTGATCAAACATTTATTGGCTCAATTGCCACAATTGGATAAATCCAGGATCGATGATGTAATTGTAGGAAATGCAACGCCTGAAGCGGAACAAGGATTGAACATGGCCCGGATGATCTCTTTAATGGGATTGGATATTGAAACGGTTCCAGGGGTTACAGTGAATCGGTATTGTGCATCGGGTTTGGAAACGATTGCGATAGCAAATGCAAAAATTCAAAGTGGAATGGCAGATTGCATCATTGCGGGTGGAGCAGAATTTATGAGCTCCATACCTTTTGGTGGTTGGAGAATTGTACCAGAAGCCAATCTTGCCAAAGAACATCCTTCTTATTATTGGGGAATGGGTCTAACGGCCGAAGAAGTGGCCCGTAGGTATAAAATTGGCCGTGATGAACAGGATGTTTTTAGTTTTAATAGCCATAAAAAAGCAGTTGCTGCCATTAAAGAAGGAAAATTTAAAGAAGGTATCGTTCCCATCAAAGTAAAGGAAGTGTATCTGGATGAAAACGGAAAACGTAAAGAACGTGAATCTGTTTTCGATACCGATGAAGGTCCACGGGCTGATACCACCATTGAAGCATTGGCAAAATTAAAACCGGTATTTGATGCTTATGGAACAGTAACCGCTGGGAATGCCTCTCAAACTTCTGATGGTGCAGCCTTCGTTATTGTAATGAGTGAAGAGATGGTGAAAGAGTTGAATATACAGCCCATTGCTCGAATGGTAAGTTATGGAGTAGCAGGGTTGGAGCCGGCCATCATGGGAGTAGGTCCTATTTATGCGATCCCAAAGGCCTTGAAAAAAGCCGGATTAAAACAGGAGGATATCAATGTGATAGAATTGAACGAAGCATTTGCATCTCAGTCATTGGCGATTGTAAAAGAATTGGGACTCAACCCTGATATCGTGAATGTGAATGGGGGGGCCATTGCTTTAGGGCATCCGTTGGGTTGTACTGGGGCAAAGTTAACCGTCCAGGTATTGAATGAACTTCGTCGCCGCAAGCAAAAATATGGCATGGTTACCATGTGTGTTGGAACCGGCCAAGGGGCTGCGGGAATTTTTGAATTATTAAATTAGAAATGAAACCACATAATCCAAGAATTAATTCTTGGTTATGTGGCCTAAAATATGATAACAACCAAAAAATAGAATTTTAAAAAATGGAAACAATGACAGATAAAAAAACAGCTCTTAAAGGTGGAGAGTTTATCATTAAGGAAACCGATTACAATGATGTCTTTATTCCGGAGGAATTCGATGAGGAGCAAAGAATGATTGCCCAAACCTGCGAAGATTTTGTAAAAAATGAGGTATGGCCAAACCTGGATAAAATGGATTCGATGACGGAGCCTGAACTCGTACCTTCTTTGTTAGACAAAGCAGGTGAGTTAGGTTTATTGGGTATTAGCATCGAAGAACAATATGGAGGTTTTGGAAAAAACTTTGTGACCAATATGCTGAGTACCGAAAAATTTGGGGCAGCCCATTCTTTTGCGGTGGCCATTTCTGCACATACAGGAATTGGTACTTTGCCGATTGCTTTATATGGCAATGAAGCACAAAAGAAAAAATATTTACCTAACCTGGCTACCGGAAAATGGAAAGCGGCTTATTGTTTAACAGAGCCAAGTGCAGGTTCCGATGCAAACAGTGGAAAGACCAAAGCGATGCCAACGGCTGATGGAAAACATTATTTGATTAACGGTCAAAAAATGTGGATCACCAATGGTGGGTTTGCGGATATTTATATTGTATTCGCTAAAATTGAAAATGATGAGAACTTATCGGCATTTATTGTTGAGAAAACCTTCGGTGGAATTCGTTTGAATGCAGAGGAAAAGAAAATGGGGATCAAGGGTTCCTCAACACGTCAGGTATTTTTTGAAGACTGTAAAGTTCCTGCTGAAAATTTATTGTCAACCCGTGAGAATGGATTTAAAATAGCGGTGAATATATTGAATATAGGCCGTATCAAATTGGCGGGTGCTGCGGTAGGCGGAAGCAAGGCCGTGGTGAATCATTCTGTTAACTATGCAAATGAGCGTTTGCAATTTGGACGTCCTATTTCAAAATACGGGGCGATTCGCCATAAATTAGCCCAACAAGCCATCGAAATTTTCTCTTGTGAGTCGGCCACTTACCGTGCAGCCCAAAATATTGAAGATTGTATCCATGCCTATATTGAAGGTGGAATGGATAAAGCACAGGCCGAATTAAAAGGTGTGGAGCAATATGCCATTGAATGTGCCATGTTAAAAGTACATGGATCAGAAACATTGGATTATGTTGTAGACGAAGGAGTACAGATCTATGGAGGTATGGGATATAGTGCTGAAATGCCTATGGACAGAGCTTACCGGGATGCCCGCATCAACCGGATTTTTGAAGGTACAAATGAGATCAATAGAATGCTTACCGTTGATATGATCCTGAAAAGAGCGATGAAGGGTGAATTGGATCTAATGGGTCCTGCCATGAAAGTAGCAGGTGAGCTTATGGAAATTCCTGATTTTGGCGACGAGGATAATTCCCTGTTTGCTGCTGAACATAAAGCCATCATGAATTTCAAAAGATCTATTTTGTTAGTAGCAGGTGCTGCAGTTCAAAAATTAATGCAGTCATTGGCGAAAGAGCAGGAAGTGTTGATGAATATTGCCGATATGGCCATTAAAACCTATGTGGCGGAGTCTACCTTATTACGTGTTCAAAAATTAGTGAGCATGAAAGGGGAGGAAGCCTGTAAAGAACATATTGATATGATGAAAGTGGTATTCTATGATACGGCTGATCAATTGTTCATGATCGGTAAAAATGCCATCAATTCTTTTGCAGAAGGGGATGAGCAACGCATGATGACCATTGGAGTAAAACGTTGGACCAAATACGAAGCTTTCAATACCAAAGAAGCTCGTCAACGAATTGCTACTAAAATGATTGAAGCGAATAAATATTGTTTCTAGGATTCTCTGTTTTATTTTAATTAGGAAAGACCCCGGTGAGCAATTGCCGGGGTTTTTATTTTTTTTTAAAACTGGGCAGCTTCCTGCCTGCTGCCCCCCTTGGCCTGCTCCCAGGCAGGCAGGTTCGGGTCTTTGGCAGTAGTGTCTTTGACAGCCCTCAGCATTACTGGCCTTCAAAAGAGCTCACTCCCCTCGCTTTTTTCAGGCCGTACTGCTAGGGCCCGCCTGCCGCCAGCTACTGCTCCCAGCCCCGGCTGTATAACATCTAAAAGTCTTTTTAATCCATGCTTTCACTTCAATTAACCATTTTATAATAAGGTAAAAGCAACTATTTTTGCCTATTATTGATCTACCAATATATAAGCTCAAAAACTGCTATATAAATGATGAGACCAGCTTTACTTTGTGGATTTTTAGCTCTAATTACCATTACTTCCCTCTCTGCCCAACGTTTTGGGTCTACCAATGGGGTGGACGAGATCATCATGTCAGGACATGAGTATGTACAATTTGATCAAAATGCTACGAAGTATTTCTGGGCAGTTGATTTGAATATATTTCAGCCGACTCAAAAATCTACTTTCCAGGAACTGGTCTTTAACAATGGTCTTCTCATCGCGGTTTCAACACCAGATGCAAATGGCTATTGGTACCTGGCTAGTTTTAAGACCTATGATAAATCTTTGGTGATTACCGAATTGAATAAAATGGTCGATAAGGCCAAGACACTTGCTACCAATCCTCAAAACAAATATCAATGAAGAAGATAGTCTTGATATTTGTTGGTTTTATAACAGCAGTCGGCGGATTTAGCCAGGCCAATGCATTATGTGATGGAGCATCTCCTTTCTGTAGCGACAATACCTATAATTTCCCCATGAACACCAATGCACCCAATGCTCAGGCCGGGCCTGATTATGGTTGCTTATTCACACAGCCTAATCCAGCATGGTATTATATGCAGATCGACCAAGCCGGGGATATGGTGATCTATATGCAAAGTCTTCAAGGGCAGGATGTGGATTTTATATGCTATGGACCTTTTGCTTCTTTAACAGGAGCATGTAATAACTTAACCGCAGGTAATACGGTTGACTGTAGTTATTCTGCTGCTCCTCAGGAAACTTGTACCATCCCCAATGCGCAGGTAGGTGAATACTATTTACTGCTTTTGACCAATTTTAGTAACCAAACCAGTGATGTAACTTTTAGCCAAACCAATGTCGGACAACCCGGAGCAGGTTCTTCTGACTGTGATATACTCAATGCGAATGCAGGCAACAACGGACCCTTGTGTGCCGGAGATACATTGGAATTATATGCGGATAATGTGGCCAATGTTACCTATAACTGGTATGGTCCGGGAGGCTTTACCTCGAATTTAGAAGATCCTATTATACCGAATGCCACCATGGCCGATACAGGTGTGTATGTTTGCTATATTTATGGAGCTAATTTTAACGATACCATACAAACCCATGTAGTGGTCAACCCGAATCCAGGAGGCATTCTACATAACAGTGCCAACTGTGAAGACCGGTTGGCTAACTTCACGGTAACCAATACCAGTGGTACAATTGTAACCTATGCCTGGGATTTTGGAACTGGAGCCACCAGTGCTTTAGCAGCTCCTTCCTATACCTATGCAGATTCAGGTGATTATAATATTTCCCTGGTATTAACCACTGATGCCGGATGTATTGATACGTTGACCGATGTGGTACATATAGGTCAAACACCTATTCCAGATTTTAATGCGGCTCCATTAGAAGGATGTTATCCGTTTCCGGTAACCTTTACCAACCTTACTACTGGAAATGTGCTCACTTATTTATGGAATTTCGGGAACTATGTAACTTCCAACCAAACCAATCCAACCCATACTTATGGAAATGCCAGCAGGGATTACGATGTAACCCTCACGGCCATTTCACCAGAGGGCTGTGATTCCAGTATCACCAGACCTAATTATATACACGTACATGGTCAGCCAATTGCTGGATTTACGTATCATCCTACATATCCGGATGAATTATTTAATATCGTTACCTTTCAAAACCTAACTGTACTGGGAGAAAATTACTTCTGGGATTTTGGTGATGGGGAAACAAGTACTGCCTTTTCTCCTTCACATCAATATCCTGCTGATACCGGAACTTATGTGGTTACGCTGTACGTAACCAGTAGCTTCGGTTGTAATGATACGGTTTCACTTACCCTGTATGTAAAACCCACTTATACCATTTATATTCCTAACTCGTTTTCACCAAATGGCGATGAATTGAACGAAATATTCCTCGTACATGGATATAATATCATCGATGTAAGCATGGATATTTTTGATCGTTGGGGAAAACCGGCTTTCCACCAGGGAGGAGTAGATCCTATGGTAAAGGGCTGGAACGGAACCAACCAGAATGGCAGCCAGGCATTGCCACAAGGGGTATATACCTATAAGATCGTAGCCACCGATGTATTCAATATCCCACATGAATTTATGGGACAGGTGAATCTGATCCGGTAATTTTTTCAACATACGGTATAATCACCGTCATTCAGCTTTTTTATTTTCTACTTTTATCTTGTGAATGATGAGGAGAAGATATTGGATATCGCGTCCAGGTTTATACACTTTACCAACGAGGATCTTTTTATCACTGGTAAGGCCGGAACAGGGAAAACCACTTTTTTAAGATCCATTAAAGAAACCTGCAGCAAAAAAATGGCAATTGTAGCACCTACTGGTGTAGCTGCCATTAATGCAGGTGGCGTTACCATACATTCATTTTTTCAACTACCTCCTGGTGCTTATATTCCTGATGCCGATCAATTTGGAGATACAGAATCAGGAAAGTTTATTTCGCACCGCGGACTTTTAAAAAATATACGATTCAGTGCTGCCAAAAGAGAAATTCTCCAGGAGCTGGAACTGCTGGTGATTGATGAAGTATCGATGCTACGAGCCGATATGCTGGATGCCATGAATATTATTCTTCAAAGCATGCGCAATAACCGTAGGGAACCATTCGGAGGTGTGCAGGTCTTATATATAGGCGACTTGTACCAATTACCTCCGGTGGTGGGTAATGATGAATGGAGCGTGCTTGGTTCCTATTATAAAAGTCCTTTCTTTTTTGATGCCATGGTGATAGAAAAGGCACCCCCCATTTATTTGGAACTTACCAAAATTTACCGGCAGAGTGAATCGAGATTTATTGATGTTTTGAATTGCATAAGAAACAATGAGATCACCGAGGATGAGATCAATTACCTGAATCGAAGATATGATCCCTATTTTGTTCCTGACGAAAATGATTCGGTGGTAGTGTTAACCACCCACAACTATAAAGCAGAGAAGATCAATAATGGGGCATTGAATCAACTTCAAACACAGGAATTTATTTTTAAAGGTGAGATCGTTGATGAATTCAATGAAAAAGTGCTCCCGGTAGATATGGACCTTCGCCTGAAGAAAGGCGCCCAGGTCATGTTCATTCGGAATGATAAGGGGGAGGATCGCAGATATTATAACGGTAAGATCGGAGTGATCACCGATATTGGAGAAGATTATATTACGGTAACATCCAAATCGGACGAGGATTCAATAGAACTAAAAAAAGAGACCTGGGATAATATCAAATATGTGTATAATCCTGATAAGGATATACTGGATGAAGAAATATTGGGATCTTATTCCCAATATCCCTTGCGCCTGGCCTGGGCCATTACCATCCATAAAAGCCAGGGACTTACGTTCGAAAAGGCCATTATAGATGCAGTAGATTCTTTTTCACCCGGTCAGGTATATGTTGCTTTAAGTCGCTTAACCGGATTGGACGGATTGATCTTAAGCTCTCCTATCCACGAAAAAGCCATACAAACCGATGAGAGGATTCTTAAATACAAGGACCATATCATTCAACTGGATTCTTTGGAACAATTGCTGGCGGATAAGCAAGATGTTTTCATTCGAAAAAGCATCATTAAAAGCTTTCAATGGGATAAACTTATCCGCAAGCTGGATGAGTTTGTAACCCAAAAGAAATTATTGCTCATAGATGATGGAAATGATATCAGCTCAAAAATTTCCCAGATCAAATCCGATACATTTCAGCTCAAATCGGTAGGAGATAAATTTGTGGTGCAGTTAGAAAGGTTTTTTGATGCCAAAACAGGCAATGATTTTACCCTGGTGAACGAAAGATTGGTTTCGGCTGTCAATTATTTTTCAACCGAGATCAAAAGAATATTGGATGGGATCGATGAAACCATTCAGCTTCTACAAGCCAAAAAGAGAGTGAAGAAGAAGGTAAAAGACCTTTATATAGTAAAAACCTTTTTTGTTCATCACCTCGATTATATCATTCGTTCACAAAAGATAGTACAAAGTATTTTGGATAATACGGATATGCTGGAGGCCTTAAAGCCAGAGGAAAAAGAAATCGTTCTTACACCCAAAGAGGTAAAAGAAAAAAAAACAAAGGAGAAGCAAGAAAAAAAGGAAAAAGGAGCTACGCAAAAGATCAGTTTTGATTTGTATAAATCAGGTAAAAGCATAGAGGATATAGCCATTGAAAGGGGAATGGCCATCACTACCATAGAAGGTCATTTGAGCCATTTTATCACTACCGGGGAGCTCAATGTTCACAGTTTCGTCTCAGATAAAAAATTGCAAGCTATTTTAAAAGTGATTATTGAAATCGGAACGGAACAACTAAGTCCGGTAAAACAATTAATGGGCGATGAATATTCTTATGGAGAGATCCGCATGGCCATGGCTTATCATAAAAAGCAGCACTAGCCAATTTAAACCCTCCATCCTCTATTGAGTTTTATCCTCCAACAAAATCTCCTCCATTGATATGGATAATTTCACCGGTAATATAACTGGCATCCTCCGAAGCCAGGAATACATAGGCAGGAGCCACTTCCGATGGCTGGCCAGGCCGTTCAAGCGGCGTTTTTTTTCCGAAATCACTCACCTTTTTGAAGCTGGATGGGATGAGTGGGGTCCATATCGGTCCAGGAGCAACTCCATTCACCAAAATATTTTTTTTAGCCAAACTCTTTGCCAAGGATCGGGTGAAACTGGTAATGGCCCCTTTGGTAGCTGAATAGTCCAGTAAATGATCGCTGCCCCTGTAAGCAGTAACCGAAGTGGTATTAATGATCCTCGCTCCTTTTTTTAAGTAGGGCAAGGCTTCCCGGGTAAGCGACATCATGGATAGAATATTGGTCTCAAAAGTGATCCGCATCTGTTTATCGGTAATATCTTTCAAATCATCTTGCTCAAATTGAACAGCTGCATTGTTGATGAGAATATCCAGTTTCTTAAATTGCTTGATCGTTTTCTTGATGATCTCTTTTACAAACTTCGGATCTTTTAGATCCCCTTTGATCAACAAACATTCTTTTTTTTCAACCTCCACCAATCGTTGGGTTTCTTTAGCATCCGCCGTTTCACTTCTGTATACAATGGCTACATGGGCTCCTTCACGTGCATAATGAATAGCAACTGCGCGACCAATTCCACTATCACCTCCGGTGATCAACGCGATTTTTCCTTTTAGCCTTGCATTTCCTTTATAGTTTTCCCTGATATATTCAGGTTGCGGATGCATTTTATATTCATTTCCGGGTTTGGTCTTTTGTTTTTGCTGGGGTATGTTTTTAGGCTTCGCCATGACAATTTTTTCTTTCAATTTACCTCTTTGTAAAAAAATGAAATAAGAATTCCTGTTAAAAGAAGTTAGTTCATAAGGTAATTTAAGGATTTGCATTTAAGGGGTTTCACCCTTTTCCAGGAGCTCACTACACGATCACCTTCCACTTTTAACGAATTTTTATTCCTTAATATTTGCATGATCCCCATTTATTAATTCCCTTTACCCTATGAACCGAACCGTCTCGACTAAACCGAGATGGTGAGCTCACGAACGGCTTTAGCCCTCACGAACACAATAAAAAAAATAAATATTGTGAGTAATACATATATATAAAATACATGAGTAAAAAAACCATTCTTGTTACCGGCAGCTCTACCGGCATAGGTAAATCAATTGTTGATTATTTTGTTGCTAAGGGTTGGAATGTAGCGGCCACCATGCGTACTCCTGAAAAATCCACTTTCACTCCACATGAAAACCTTCGGATCTATGCATTGGATGTTACCGAGATCCAATCCATCCGAAAAGCCATTGACCTGGTGATCCAGGATTTTGGGGATATAGATGTGATCGTAAACAATGCAGGCTATGGGGCCGTTGGTATTTTTGAAAAAGCCAGTCCTGAAGAAATTCAAAAGCAATTTGATACCAATGTTTTTGGGGCCATGAATATGATCCGCGAGATCCTTCCGCATTTCCGGGCAAAAAAAGATGGGATCATTGTAAATATTACTTCCATGGGTGGCCGGATTACCTTTCCATTATATTCAGTTTATCATGGTACCAAATGGGCATTGGAAGGTTTTGCGGAGTCATTGCAATACGAATTAAAACCATTCAACATCCGGATCAAAAATATTGAACCCGGAGCCATTAAAACCGATTTCTATACACGGTCGATGAATTTGTTTTCAAACCCTGCTGTGAAGGAGTATGATACCTACGAAAAAGTAGTTTTCAATAATACCCAAAGTGCTGAAAAAAATGCACCAGGACCCGAAGTGGTAGCCCGCAAAGTTTTTAAAGCGGTAAATTCAGGTAACTACAGGATCCGTTATGTGGTGGGTGGGCAAGGCCCTCTACTTATCCTTCTAAGAAAAATGATCCCCTTGAGCTGGTTCATGGCGATGGTGAGAATGGCCACCGAAAAAGGATGGAAGAAGGAATGATTTACTTCACAATGATCTTCATTTCTATTCTCCTGTTCAGGCGATGGCCGTCTTCACTTTCCTCATAACCAACACTGGTAAGGATATTATTAAGAAAATCATCGTTCAGGGTTGTACCTGTTTTAAAAACATAACCTGATTTTTTCCCTGTTAGATCCATGGTCAATGTTCTGGCAGATGCTCCCATTCCTTTGCAGGTAAATTGGTTGATCGCCACTCCCAATTCTTTGAGTATCTCGGAAAGCGCTTTCGCTTTCTGTTCGGTATATTTTAAATTGGATTGTGCCCCACCGCGGATCTCGGTATAGATCCTGAATTCAACAATGGTTGTTTTGTTGAGCTTAAGCCATTCTGCAATGCTGCTAAATGGACTGTCTTCCAGCTTTACGCAAACAAAATCAGCCTCTTTACAGGTCGTGCAAATACATCCATGGTTATATACAAACAAATCACCCACCTCATAGGTATTATGTAAAAGGTCGGAAATGGTTACCTCTTTTTGCGCATGACTTATACTTGTTAGGAGGCCGATAGCAAATAATAGGGTAAGGATCTTTCTGTTCATGGATCGAATATATAAAAAATTTATATTTTGTAGAGACGGAATATATTCTGTCTCTACAAAATACCTAAAAACCAGCTTTGATTCTCATTTTTTTCCTATATTGAGCCTTCATCTTTTGCCATGAAATTTGCCATTATCGACATAGAGACCACCGGGGGTACCGCCTATGAATCCAGGATCACCGAGATCGCTATTTTTATCCATGATGGGAAACAAGTGATCGACCATTTTCATTCCCTGGTGAATCCTGAGATGGAAGTACCCAGGTTCATTACCGGCCTTACTGGGATCACCAATGAAATGGTGCAAACAGCCCCTTTGTTTTCTGAGATTGCAGAGGAGGTCTTTCAAAAAACCAACGACTGTGTTTTTGTGGCCCATAACGTTAATTTCGATTATTCATTTATCCGGGAAGAGTTCAAAAACGTCGGTATAGATTTCAAAAGAAAAAAAGCATGTACGGTTCGGCTCAGCAGGTCCATTTTACCCGGTTATCCTTCTTATAGCTTGGGAAATATTTGTGCCAACCTGGGTATTCATATTGCCGGTCGCCACAGGGCGATGGGTGATGCGGAAGCGACCGTAAAATTGTTTGAATTATTGCTTGCCAACGATAATGACGGACATATTGTTAAAGCCGTTAATGCCCGTTCTAAAGAAGCCACGATCCCTCCTCATCTGAACAAGGAAGTCTATGAAAATCTTCCTGAAGAAACCGGCGTATACTATTTCTATAATGGAGAGGGAAAGATTATTTATATAGGCAAAGCAATCAATATCAAGCAAAGGATCTACCAACATTTCACCAGTTCCAAAGGGGCCAAACTTTCTTTTTTACATGAAGTGCATGACATTACATGTACAATTACCGGAAGCGAATTGGCTGCCTTATTATTAGAATCCGACGAGATCAAAAAACATTTTCCCAAATACAACAAGGCTCAGCGATTAACAGGGAAGTTCTTTTGTTTATATGATTATGTAGACCAAATGGACATTCACCGATTAGTAATTGGTAAAAAAACAAATAATTTAACCCCGGTGATGTTATTCAATTCTTTCGAAGGGGTAAGAACGTATTTATTCCAGCTCATGGACCAGTTTGAACTATGTCCCAAATGTTGCGGCATAGATACGGCTCAAGGACCTTGTTATGCATATAAGGAGGAAAAGTGCAGAGGTGTTTGTTGCGATAAGGAAGAAGTAGGCGAATACAATGAAAGGGTAGAGGCGGCCATTCAATTCATTAAATCAGAAACGGGAAATAAAATTATAGTGGACAGGGGAAGGCACCGAGAAGAAAAATGCATTGTGGTGATCCAGGATGGGAATTATAAAGGATTTGGTTATGTTCCTTTTGATGTGCAGCTCATGCACGTGGAAGAAGCATTGGATTATATTACCTACTACCAGGATAACAATGATGTGCAAAGGATCTTGAGGAGTTGGGGGTAAGTTCTAACCTGTTATCTCCTCCAAACTCTTATACACCTTCAACCCTTTGCTCAGGATCAACTCTTTTTCCATTTGTACGCCTTTGCTTTCTCCAATCACCAGCAAAGCATCACAGCAATCAATCAGCGCCAGCGACATTTTCATAATGGCTTCGTATCTTTTTTCTTCGGTTTCAAAAGATAGTTGGTTCACTACGGGTATGGAAACATTGATACCGATAAAAGGTATATGACCTTTTTTATAGACTTCTGCAGCTGCCAGGTTCATGGCATCCAGGTTTTGCTGGCGTTGTTCTGCGGTAGGGGCTGAGTAGGGCCCGGCGACTCCGATGATCATAGTGATTGTATTTAAGGTAAATGTATAAAATAAAAAAAAGGGGCCATAGGCCCCTTCAGTCAATAAAACATATCTTAGTTTACATTGTTCAACACCTTGAACTCCGGTGCAGAAATTACACCGGCTTTTTCCATGGTAGCTTTTAATTCAGGATGAGTGGTCATACCCTGAGCCACTTCAACATTTGGAGCCTCCGTGATAACAGTAACCATATTTTGATTGTCGGCCGCCTGGAAAACACCCACCAATTTTAAACCAGCATCGTTGCGCATTTGCTCACCTTCATCAAATGCCTGTTTCCATGTGCTGTACTCTTTTACCTCATGGGTAACCACTAATAACGTTTTCATAAAAAATTTAGTTTAAATTATTTGCTGTGAAGATAGGCTAATAAAGATAGGAAGGAGGTTGACATGGTTAAATAAACCATATAATCGTACATATTTAACCTTTACTTCGGTAAAAACTCTTTTGGCAAGGGATTTTCCGGAGATTCTTCCTGCCATATCAGGGAAACGATCCACCATCGATCTCCGGATCTTACCAATTGAAGAGAATTGATCCCCCTTTCTTTTTCCGCCCCTGATTCAAATTCATAAGTGGTAAACACCTGTACAATTCTACCGAATGAAAACATTTCACGGTGAAGCTCTTTTTCAATAAAAGCATTCTTTAAAAAATAGGGATCATTGTTTTTGATATAATCATCTGGGGTAAATGACCTGAAGACTTCTTTCCCTTGCTTTGTTTTTACAACAGCACCCATCTTGGCATCAGGGGTAAACAAATTCTTAAATCTTTTCCAATCCCTTTGCCCTGCCGGACCTGAAATTACATTGTACATGGCATTCACCATCGCATCTACCGAAGAGGTATCATCCGGAATGGCGGTTTGAGAAAATATGGTCTGACCAAATCCGAGGAACAGGACAAAGGTAAGTGGCTTGAACAATTTAATAAAAGGTATATTCATAAAATTCTTTTTTAGGTTCATCTTTCCATTCTTCAATATATTTTTCTTGTAAAAGACCTTGGGTGTTGTAAGTATACGATTCCGAAGTTTCCCAAACATTTTTCATTCCACCAGGCATATGGAGCGCAAAAAATGAATATTTTTCCAGTCTCCCTTTTTCATCGTAGGTATAGATATATTTTCCATCATAATAACTTTCACATATATTGTTATAACAAGTATACATTGAATCCGGCTGATCGAGGGTGGAATAATAATTTGTTTCTCTAAAACGATTCTCACCATCTCTATTATAAGCGGAATAGTCAATCAACCTTCCCTTAGTGTCATATTCAAAAGTTTCCTTAGAGGTCATATATGATTCATCCTCCTTCTTCAGGTTATAGAGATGGGTTTTTGTTTTTATCTTCCCATTTTCGTAGGTATATTCCCAGGTGTCCTTATTATAGGAGTTATTAGAATAGATATCTCCTTCTTTTGTATAGCTATAAAGAAGTATTGACCTGATGGTAGTATCCCCTGGTTTTTCAACATACATATTTTTAACCCCAGCTTTTCTGTCCAACGAATTATAACTATACTCTTGGATGGTTATCTCCAGCAATTCATTCGAGTTATTATAGTTATAGGTAACGATTTTTGTCTCCAGCCCTTTCGAATTGTATGTATGGACCCTTTGAAGCTGCTTGTTGTTATCGTAAACACTGAGGGTATGAACTTTGGTGGTTTTTAGGAGCAATGGTGGCCAAAAATCACGTTGGGCAGAAATCATCACAGGAATGAATAAAAGGAAAGTGAATATTTTTTTCATTCTACCATGCATTTAAAATATCCTTCCACCGTAAAATTGTTTTCTCTGCAATATTTACTCACGGAAGTACCTGATAACTCTATTTTACCTTTGATCCATTCACCTTTTTTATAGGTCTTCTTTTGTAAAGTGAGCTGACATAAGGATACTGTAGTTTTTAACGAGCCTGTCATAGGTGTTCCATAATCAAAGGCAGGGATCAACTGGCCTTTATAAATCATCAGAAAGATCTCATTAGTTTCGGCGGGGTTCCCTTCATGAATGAAAATACATAAAGTGTCATTTTTTAAACGGGCATCGGCAAACCTCAGATTCCTTTCCGGATCTTTGCTTACCATACAATTGGATTCAACTAAATATTTACTTGAATCAGGAACATTGTCATAATGTGTTCTTCCATTTTCATCCTTAAAGACCAAGGTCATCGGATTATAAATAGAATCTGAACTATGAAAGAAGGCATGGTCCAGCTTCTCGTCGTAGGTGATCTTGTAAGGGTTGCTTTGAGCAAATACGGTGGAGTAGCATAGGGAAATAAGGAATATCAACTTTTTCATAAGTCTAAAGTAGATATTTATTGATTGAATAAAAGCAGAAATGTGGGTATTTAACCCTTATTTAAGTTCTTTAACCGCCATCAGCCTTCGTTGAACCAGCTTTAAAAAGACTGAAGGCCATAGGACTGTTTTTAGTCATAAGTCTTACGCTTCCAGTCTTAAGTCTAAAATTAAGCCATGATGGTTTGGCTTTGGTACATAGGTGTGAATTTTACTTCACCGGTTTTGATATCATAAATACCACCTATAATTCCTACTTCGCCTTTCGCGATCATTTCACCAAGTACTGAACTGTTTTCGGCAATATGAAAAATATTATGGTGAACATTTAATCGAGTCACGTTTTTTACATATAAAGCATTCCCCGAATTTCTATCTTGTCTGGTGGCATATTCAGCTTCGATGGCAGGTTTTATTTTACTGAAGAGTTTGCCCAGGTTACCCATATCCAAATTATCACAAGCTCCTTTAATGGCACCACATTCACTATGGCCCAACACAACGATCAATTTGGCGCCTGCGATTTTGCAGGCAAATTCCATGCTGGCGATAATATCTTCATTTACTACATTCCCCGCGATCCGGATAGAGAAAACATCTCCCATACCCAAATCGAAAATAAGTTCGGTTGTAGTTCTTGAATCTATACAACTTAATATCACTGCCAAAGGGTGCTGCCCATCGGTAGAGGTCACGTTCATTTGATCGGAAATATTTTTATCAATTTTTGAGCCTGTTACAAAACGTTTATTGCCTTCCATTAAAACGCCCAACACTTCCTTAGGGGTTAACAGTTCCTGTAACTCTTTGGTCATTACATGGGCATGCCGGATTTCATCATTTAATCCATATTTGTTTTTAAATCCTATCAGGCTAAGGCTGATTTTTTTTTCTGGAGCCATAATAGTTTTAAAATTTCGGATCACCTCCAGGATATCACCGTCAATATATTTGGTATACGAAGCATCAATGATGATTTTTGAATTCGCGGGAACACCATTCAAAATTTCTCTCATCTTTGCCTTATTAATGAAGGATGCCACCTGTGGAAGCACCAACCTTTCTACTTCTTCATTATAGTGCTTTTCTGAATTTATTTTTAAAGCACTCTTTATATCGTTGCGCAGAACGAAAATAATACCAAGGCCTAAGCCAATGGAGATCCCAATCAACAGGTCGGTACCTAAGATCGCAATTACAGTAACAAGGAAAGGTAAAAATTGTCCCCATCCGGCTTGGAAAGCATCTACAAACAGTTTAGGTTTTGCCAGTTTATATCCGGTCATGATCAAAACTGCGGCCAGTGCTGAAAGGGGGATCAGATTCAATATGAATGGAAATAGCGCCACCACTCCCAAGATCAAAATACCATGAATGATGGTTGATTTTTTTGTTTCTGCGCCGGAGGAAATATTGATAGATCCTCTTACCACCACCGAAGTAACGGGGATCCCCCCTAGAAGGCCAGCAGTAATATTTCCAATCCCTTGTGCAATTAATTCCCGGCTTTGAGGAGTGTTTCGGCTATGCCTGTCAAGTTTATCTACGGCTTCAATATTCAGCAGGGTTTCAAGAGATGCCACCACTGCAATCGTTAATCCAACAATCCATACCTCAGGAAGCATGATCTTCGAAAAATCAGGTGAAACAAAAAACCCACTAAACTCTTTGAAACTTTTACTTACGGGAACGTCTACCAGGTGTTTTGAACCTAATGCCCATTCCGGACCACCTTCCATCAACAATCCAATAATAGTACCCAGTATAATTACAATAACCGGAGCCGGAATAGGTAGCTTCTTCAAAAACTTAATATTGTTCCAAAGGATCATAATGGCAATACAGATGATCCCGATGACCAGGGCTCCATAATGTATATGGTTCAGCGCATGCCAAATATCAAGGTATAGGTGCTTGCTAAAAATATGCGCCGCGAATTCCAATTTTTTATCATCGTCATATCCAACAAAGTGTGGGATCTCTTTAATGATAAGTACCAACCCTATAGATGCCAATAAACCCCTTACCACGCTGGACGGGAAATAGTTGGCAATGATCCCCATTCTTAAGATCCCCATGAGCACCTGTATACCCCCTGCAATCACTACAGCTAACAAGAATATTTCAAAAGGGCCCAGGTCCTTTATACTGCTCGCAATGATCAGAGACAAACCTGCTGCCGGACCGCTAACACTTGTACTGGATTTAGAAATCAATCCTACTACTATTCCACCGATGATTCCGCTGATCAAAGCAGGAAATGGGGAGGTAAGGCCGGAGGCACTGGCGATTCCCAAACATAAGGGTACTGCCACGAGAAATACCACAAAACCCGAAATAGTATCTTTTTTTAAGCTCTTAAAAAATGTAGTTACCATATAGTGCGGTTTTGAAGTTGAACTCCTTTTAAGATCAGACACTAAAATCCCGCCTCAAAAAATGGGTGATTTTTTGCTTTCATAATTGGAGTTTACTATGAAGTGATGTCACTAAAAACTTAGTTTGATCACCTTCTTTAACAAATATATCCGACGGGTTTTTATTCTCCAAAGAAGCATTAAAAAAAAATTAATTCAAATGGTTAACCCATTGATTTTCAGGATAAAAAAAATCAACTCATCCAGCCGTCAAATTGAGTAAAAGTGCGTTTTTAACGAGTATAGGATAAATATGGATGAGAATTAATATTGTGATTCAAGCAGAAAAATAGAATTAATGTATTGATTTTCAGCCTTTAAAGCTACTCCAGCCCTGCGCAGTAAGCGGGGCAATGTTATTTTCACTGTCCACCACCTGGTAGCCTGATGTAGCTTCTGTGATAAAACCGATCACCGAAAGGTCGCTTACTTTCATCAATTTATTGTAATCGGTTTGATTCACCGTAAACAATAGTTCATAATCTTCTCCGCCATTTAAGGCCAATGTAAAATGTGGTAACGAAAGCTCATCGGCAACATTTAAAGTTTCCTGGGCAATGGGCAACTTATCCGTCATAATTCTGCAACCCGTTCCTGAGGCCTTGCATATATGTATTAGTTCACTGCTTAACCCATCGCTGATGTCGATCATCGAGGTAGGACGAATCCCTGCTTCTTTTAATGCCCTTAAAATATCTAAGCGGGGTTCAGGTTTGAGTTGTTTCTCCAACACATAATCGTATCCTTCCAGTTCAGGTTGCACCTGGTTGTTTTCCATAAATATTCTTTTCTCCCGGTCCAGGATCATTAACCCAGCATACGCAGCTCCCAGGTCACCCGATACACAAATGAGATCATTGATACCTGCGGTATTCCTGTAAATAATTTCTTCCTTGGGAGCATAACCCAACACCGTAACACTAATCACCAAACCAGCGGGAATTGTGGTGGTATCTCCCCCGATCAGATCTACCTGGAAGTTTTTGCAGGCAGCATTGATGCCGATATATAATTCCTCAATGGCTTCCAGGGTATATTTGCTTGAAATGGCCAGAGAGACGGTAATTTGTCTGGGGATGGCATTCATAGCAGCAATATCCGAGAGGTTAACCACAACAGCTTTATATCCCAAATGTTTTAGGGGGGTATATTGCATATCAAAATGCACTCCCTCCACCAGCATATCAGTACTAACTACTGTTTGAAGGCCGGCTGGATCTACCACAGCCCCATCATCACCAATACCCGTAATGGTTTCTTTATTGTAGATCTTTACAGAGTTCTTGATCCGGTCGATCAAGCCAAATTCTCCTAAGCTATCTAATGTAGTAAATGAATCGTTTTGGAACATGGTGTTTAGTTATTGGTTAATAGTTAATGCAAAATTGTTGAGGATCGTACCTTTTCCGATTTCCTATTAACTATTTACTAATCCGGTGCGAAGATAATACAAACTTTGATTGTAGCTGTTATTGACTTTGATCGTAATAATAATCGTATTCGTGAACCAAAGTTCCATCACGCATATAGTATCTGAGTTTTCCGTGTTTCAGGTCTTCGTAATAGTTGGTTTCCTTCATCAGTTCACCGGTTTCATAATACCTCAATTCTAATCCGTTTTTTTTGCCATTCACGTAAGGAACTGTATACCAAAATTCTCCGGTGCTATAATAATGTTTGTAAGTTCCATTCAACAAACTATCCACATAAATACCTTCAGATTGTAATTTGCCACTTTCCCAATAGAAGGTTTTACCTATACCATTTATTTTGTTGTTGGTAAAAGGCATTTCCCAAATAAGTATACCATTATCGTAATAACCTTTGGCAGTACCTTCCAAATTCCCTTTTGTATAATGATATTCGGCTATGACCTTTCCACTTTCATTATATGACTTTTCAATACCTTCAGCCAGGCCATCGACCATTTGTCTATCCCATTTCAACGATCCGCTTTCAAAGTAACCCTTAATTAAACCGTTTTCTTTTCCATTCACAAAAGGTAAAGTGGTTTCTACTTTTCCACTCTCATAATAGTAGGTTTGGGTTCCATTTTTTATTCCCGATACATAAGGGGTGGTCCATTCCAACTTTCCGGATGGATAATAGACTTTTTCAAGTCCATGAATTACACCATTCATATAAGGTGTTTCCCATTCCAGCACCCCATCTTCATAATACCATTTTTTAACACCATTTGCTTTACTATTTACACACGGAGCACATTCAAAACGTAGTTTCCCACCCTGAAAATAACCCTTCCCTCCACATTCTTTTCCGGAAATATAGGTAACTTCCTTGTCAACACTTCCATCAGCATAGAACCATTTGCATAAACCAGCATATTTTTTTTCCGGTTCAAGTTGAGTAATTTTTCCTTCAAACTGCAATTGTCCCGACCAAAAAAAATCCCGAACAATACCAGACGGTTTTCCCGAATTATAAACGATTAAACGATAATAACTAGCATGGAGTTGATCAGTTTCGTTCCATTCCGAATCGAAGTATTCGATCCAATTACCATGTTTGATACCATTTAAATATTCGTTTTTTGCTGAATCCACACTAAAAAAACCATTTTGGGCTGTTGCAGTTATTGTTAGCAGGAAGAAAGAAAGGATGATGAATGGATGTTTCATATGATGTTGTTTTGGGTGGCGAATCATTTGAAATTATAAATGCTAAAAGATGAATAAAGATACCAGGAAAATGAAGAAGTATTTACTTTTAAAAGTTCAAAAAATCATCGGATGAGATTTTTTTGTGAAATGAGTATTTTAGCTAGCCAACTTCCTGAAAAACTGTTAGAAGACAGGATCAGACGGCAGGAGGCCCCAGTAAAAATAGTCAAAGCCCTTGGCTTTAATAAGTTAATTAATTTGGCTACCTCCCATTTCTTGCCTACATTTGCTCTTTAGAATAATTCTAAATAAGCAAACAAAACTCAATAATTTAACGTTTATACCATAAAAAGGGTAGAGTTATGATATCGATTACAGAAAAGGCTAAAGAACAGCTAATTGTGCTCATGCAGGGCGAAAAAGTGGATACCCATACCGGCTTTGTTAGGGTGGGTGTTGAAGGGGGAGGTTGCTCAGGCTTAACCTATCAGTTAAAGTTTGATACTGAATTGAAGGAGAATGATAAAGTATTTGAAGATAAAGGACTAAAACTGGTAGTGGATAAAAAGAGCTTCTTATACCTCATAGGAACCGAATTGGATTTTTCTGATGGGTTAAATGGCAAAGGATTTCAGTTCCATAATCCCAATGCTTCACGCACCTGCGGTTGCGGCGAAAGTTTTTCAGTGTAATTCAAAATTCAAGATTCAAAGTTCAAAATTGAATTGACTTTAAACTTTGAATCTTGAATTTTGAACTTTGAATTTAAGATAATGAGTGATCAGGATAAAATAATAGATGAAGTTGTAGGCAGCGAATACAAGTACGGTTTCTATACAGATATAGAAATGGATACGGCTCCTATGGGATTGAATGAGGATATTGTTCGTTTTATTTCTGCTAAAAAAAGCGAACCAGAATGGATGTTGGAGTATAGGTTAAAAGCCTATCGTCATTGGCTCACTTTAAAGGAGCCTAACTGGGCCCATGTAAAATATCCCGCCATCGATTACCAGAAGATCATTTATTATGCTGCACCCAGCAGTACCCCTAAATACCAATCGTTGGATGAGGTAGATCCCGAATTATTGGCCACCTTCAAAAAACTAGGTATTTCATTGGAGGAACAAAAAATGCTTACAGGGGTTGCAGTCGATGTAGTGATGGATTCGGTAAGCGTAAAAACCACCTTTAAAGAAAAATTATCAGAATTAGGAATTATTTTCTGTGCCATTAGCGAAGCATTACAAAACCATCCTGATTTGGTGAAAAAGTATTTAGGTAAAGTAGTGCCGTATACTGATAATTTCTTCGCCGCTTTAAATGCGGCCGTATTTAGTGACGGATCATTTGTTTATATACCCAAAGGCGTGAAATGCCCGATGGAATTATCCACCTATTTTCGTATCAATGCCATGAATACAGGTCAGTTTGAAAGAACGTTGATCGTTGCGGATGAAGGAGCTTATGTAAGCTACCTGGAAGGTTGTACAGCTCCAATGCGGGATGAGAACCAATTGCATGCAGCTGTGGTAGAATTGATCGCCTTGGACCATGCCGAAATAAAATATTCAACCGTGCAGAACTGGTATCCGGGTGATAAGGAAGGAAAAGGAGGAATTTATAATTTCGTTACCAAACGTGGAATTGCTCATAAAGGTTCAAAGATCAGCTGGACACAGGTAGAAACCGGGTCGGCCATTACATGGAAATATCCATCGGTGATTTTAAAAGGAGATCATTCGGTAGGAGAGTTTTTCTCGGTAGCAGTTACTTCCAACTATCAGCAGGCTGATACAGGAACTAAAATGGTACACCTCGGGAAAAACACCAAGAGCACTATTATTTCCAAAGGAATTTCCGCAGGAAAAAGCAATAATAGTTACCGTGGAATGGTAAAAATTTCGAAGACAGCTGAAAAAGCAAGAAATTTTTCTCAATGTGATTCTTTATTGATCGGAGATCAATGTGGAGCACATACCTATCCATATATTGAGGTGAATAACCAGACGGGTGTGGTAGAACATGAAGCTACTACTTCTAAAATTGCAGAGGACCAGATATTCTATTGCAATCAAAGAGGGATCAACAATGAAAAAGCGGTGGCCTTGATCGTGAATGGATATTGTAAAGAAGTATTGAACCAATTACCCATGGAATTTGCGGTGGAAGCGCAGAAATTATTGGCGATTAGTCTAGAAGGTTCTGTTGGATAAAATAATTAAGAATACACACAAGAATATATGTTATCAATCAAGAACCTGAAAGTAAACATTGAAGGAAAAGAGATCCTGAAAGGATTGAACCTGGAAGTAAAACCTGGAGAGATCCATGCGATCATGGGGCCGAATGGAAGTGGGAAATCTACGCTGGCTTCCGTTTTAGCCGGGCGTGAAGAATATGAAGTAACCAAGGGGGAAGTTACCTTCAACGGAAAAAATTTATTGGAACTGTCACCAGAGGAAAGGGCAGGGGAGGGAGTATTTTTAGCTTTTCAATATCCAGTAGAGATCCCCGGAGTGAGCATGATGAATTTTTTGAAGACCGCTGTTCAGGAAATAAGAGAATATAGAAAGCAAAACCAATTGGATGCCAAAACCTTTTTACAATTGGTAAAAGAAAAGCAAAAACTCGTAGAGTTAGATACCAAGTTGACCAACCGGTCGGTAAATGAAGGATTTTCCGGAGGGGAGAAAAAAAGGAACGAGATCTTTCAAATGGCCATGCTTGAACCCACCCTGGCTGTGCTGGATGAAACCGATTCAGGCTTAGATATTGATGCCTTGCGCATCGTTGCCAATGGGGTAAATAAATTGCATACCAAGAACAATGCTTTTATCGTGATCACCCATTACCAACGACTGCTTGAATACATTGTTCCTGATTATGTGCATGTATTACACCAGGGAAAAATAGTTCGATCAGGTGATAAGTCATTGGCACTTGAGTTGGAAGAAAAAGGATATGACTGGCTAAAAGAAGCAACTGTATAATGGAATTGGCAGAAACAAAAGACATTAGCACCCGGATGTTTTACGATCTCTATGATGGAGTATTGGCACATGCTGATTTTGACCCTATTGATGAAAGGATCAAGAAATCATACGACCTCATTAAAGATGAGGCGGTTCCTTCTATAAAAAACGAAGACTGGAAATACACCCCCATCAGAAAATATTTATCCTTATTTGATTTTCAGCCCCATATTTCAGAAATACCCACTTGCGAACCTAAGTTTGCTTTAGAAAATAAGGTGACTATCGAGAATGGTCATATTACCTCCATTGAACTTACAAAAGATGCCGCAGGTAAAATTGAGATACTTCCCTTGATAGAGGGCATAGGTAAATATCCAGAACTGGTTGAAAAATATTTTTATAAAACGCCCCTGCGAAGCAATGACTATTTTGTTCACCTGAACCAGAGCTTTTGCTTAAATGGGCTTTTTATTTATGTACATGACCATTGTATCATCAACGAACCGATTTATATTCAACAGGATTGTTACAATGAAAATGAGACCTTCCACGAAACCCATAACCTGGTTTTGATCGGTCGAGATGCCTCTATGCACCTGATTAAAAAAGAACTATGTACCGGTGAAGGCGGAAAAGTATTTCATAATCTTTTAACGGATGCAGTGATCCTGGATAACGGTAAATTCTCTTTTAACCGTTTACAAAACGAATGTAAAGACACCTATCAGATCACTCACTTCTACGCCAATTTATTGCCGCATGCTCAATTGAACGTAAATAACATTACCATCGGCGGAGCATTTGCACGTAATAATTTCTGGGTGGAGTTGAATGGGGTAGAGTCGCATGCGAAACTAAGAGGCCTTTCTTTGCTAAACGAACACCAGCATGCCGATAACTGGGTGAAAGTATTGCACAATGCTCCTTATTGTGAAAGTGATCAGTTGTTTAAATCAATAGTGGATGATGAAGCTACATCGGTATTTTCGGGTAGAATATATGTTGCCAAGCATGCACAGAAAACAAATGCGTATCAAAGCAACAAGAACATCGTATTAAAGGAAACGGCTAATTCATACAGCAAACCTCAGTTGGAAATCTATGCAGATGATGTAAAATGCAGCCATGGAAGCACAAGTGGACAGCTCAATGAAGATGAGCTGTTCTATCTAAGAGCTCGTGGAATTAAGGAACAGGAGGCCAGAAAATTACTCTTGTATGCTTTTGCTGAAAATTTAGTAGAGCAATTAGACAATGAACATTTTAAGGATGAGGTAAAAGCCCTGATCAGCCAAAAATTTGAAAAATAAGTGGTGAATTCAACCAAAGAAATCATATCCCCTTCATACACTTCTATTGATTGGAAAAAAATAAGGGAAGACTTCCCGATCTTAAAGAGAGAGGTGAACAATCAACCTTTGGTCTACCTTGATAATGCAGCTACTTCCCAAAAGCCACAGTTGGTGATCAATGCCATTGCTCATTATTATTCGTACTATAATGCGAATGTGCATAGGGGAGTGCATACTTTAAGCCAGGAGGGAACGAATGCATTCGAGGCATCACGTAATACCATAAAAGAATTTATCAATGCTTCCAAAACAGAAGAAGTGATCTTCACCAAAGGGACCACCAACTCCATCAACCTGCTGGCTTATAGCTGGGGTAGAAAATTTGTGAAGGAAGGAGATGAGATCATGATCTCAGCCATGGAGCATCATAGCAATATTGTACCCTGGCAGATCTTATGTGAGGAGAAAAAAGCGCTATTGAAAGTGATTCCAATCAATGAAAAAGGTGAATTGATCTGGGAAGAGTTTTTAAGACTATTGTCGGATAAAACAAAACTGATCTCTGTTGTACATATTTCAAACGCTTTGGGAACCATTAATCCGGTGAAGGCGATCATTGAGGAAGCGCATCGAAGGAATATATGGGTACATATTGATGGAGCACAGGCGGCACCTCATTTACAAATAGATGTGCAGGAATTGGATTGCGATTTTTATTCTTTCTCAGGTCATAAAATGTGCGGACCTACCGGAACAGGGATTTTCTATGGAAAAGAAAAGTGGTTAGAGGAAATGCCTCCTTTTGAGGGTGGTGGAGAAATGATCAAGACGGTAAGTTTCGAAAAAACTACCTACAACGATCTTCCATTCAAGTTTGAAGCAGGCACGCCACATATTGAAGGAGCCATTGTACTCGCTGAAGCGATCAGGTATCTTCAAAGCATTGGATTAAGCAATATTTCAACCAGGGAGAATGAGCTTGTGCATCAAACAACCACCAGGTTAAAGGAGATGGATGGGATCCGTTTTATTGGTACGGCAATCCATAAATCATCCGTTGTATCTTTTTTGGTCAACAATATTCATCCTTACGATATGGGAATGATCCTGGATAAAATGGGGATAGCTGTAAGAACCGGTCACCATTGCACCCAACCTTTAATGGATTTTTATAGAATTCCAGGAACCGTCAGGGCTTCTTTTTCGTTTTACAATAATGAAAATGATATTGATCGATTGATGGAGGGAGTAAAGAAATCTATACAAATGCTGAGTTAGACATGAGTTCGATTGCTGATATAGAAAAGGAAATAACAGAAGACTTCGAATTGTTCGACGATTGGGAAGGGAAATATGAGTACCTGATAGGTTTGGGCAAAGACCTTCCACTGATCGACGAAAAATTCAAGACAGACGAATATATTGTACGTGGATGCCAAAGCAGGGTATGGCTGCATGCATCGCATGATGGCAACCGGGTTTTTTATACGGCCGACAGTGATGCCATTATTACCAAAGGCCTGGTAGCCCTGATGATAAAGGTATTGAACGGACAGAAAGCAGAAGATATTGCCAAGGCTGAGTTGGGATTTATTGATAAAATTGGCTTGAAGGAACATTTATCACCTACCCGAAGTAATGGATTGGTAAGTATGGTAAAGCAGATGAAATTATATGCATTGGCTTTAATAAAAACTAATTAGTTTTGTACGCTAACATGAGTGAAAAAATAGACATAGAGGCTTTAAAAACAGAGATCATTGCCAAACTAAAAACGGTATATGATCCGGAGATCCCTGTTGATATCTATGAACTGGGATTGATCTATGAAATTACCGTGGAAGAGAACGGGAATGTAAAAATATTAATGACCTTAACCTCTCCTAACTGTCCGGCTGCTGAAGAAATTCCTGCTGATATTGAAAACAAAGTAAAATCCCTGGAACAGGTAAAAGAATTAAATGTTCAGATCACCTTTGATCCACCTTGGGACAAAGATATGATGAGTGAAGAGGCTCAGTTGGAGCTTGGATTCTTATAAACTTACCTGATTTTTTCTCATTTGGATCTCATGGATGATCATTTTGATCTTGCCTCCTTCTTTATTCCAAAAAGTACCTCCCATGGATATTTCTCCCAAATATTTTTTTTGGTCAAAAAAGCTGATCTTGTTATCAACAATTAATTCGTTAGGATCTAAGACGGGGTGAATAGCAGGGATGCTTGTTGTTCGTTGATTGATGAGTGCACTGCAGTCCACATTTAGGTAGGTAACTGTGATTGATCTTACCCTGTTATTATAATACGTTTTATAGAACAATGTAAGCATTTGACTTAGGTCATTAAACTCTATGGCTACAATGAACTTTCTTTTGGCATTCTTGTAATAAAGAAAAAGCGACACAGCTAAAATAACTGCGATGCTCAATATGATAATGCGAACCGTAAGTTCATGCGGACTGGCAAAAGCTTCGGCTTCCGGATTTCTGTGTCTATGCCTGCGACTGCCTTGCATAAATATGGTACAGACTATTATAGTGGCTGGAGCGAATAAAACGATCATTGAGTGAATGAAAATAGCAGTAAGCAGTATATTGCTTTTTATGGTTGCAGTTTCAATTCGCATTTCACAAAGATATAATTTATCGAATTCTCTCCTTCGCACCTCCGGATCCCGTCCGGAGCCGGGATGACATTGTTGGGAAGGGACTGAGCTTCGATCTCGCCAAAGGCGGATCGAAGCTCAGTCCCAATTAATTAGGTGTCATCCAGACGCAGGTCGGGATCTCGAGCAAGTTGACGGAAAACAAAAAATGAATTACTTTTAACGCATGATAAAAACAACAATTCTCCTTTTGTCCTCCATTGTTCTGTTTTCCTGTGGAGCAACCACCAAAATCACTCAAGGACCAGAAACAAAAGATAGCGTCAAAGTTCAGACGCCTGCAGATACTTTTCAATTCCACAAAGCTTATGCCTGGGTGAATGATTTTGATAGCATCCTGACCGATATGGAGGAAGGTAAATTAGATGCTGTTTGCAAGAATTATGAAAAGGCGACGACCAATCAATTGGTGGTGGCTACTATTGGCTCTTTCAAACCCTATTCGAATATTGCCGACTATTCTACCGATATGTTCAATGAATGGAAAATTGGAACAAAGGAAAAAAACAATGGAGTTTTGATCGTTTTATGTAAAGATTGCCACGAAGTAAGGATAACAACCGGGTATGGAGCAGAAAAGATCCTTACCACAGAAATTTGTGACCTGATCGTTGATCCTCTCATGCTTTCGTATTTTGAAAAAGATAAATACTATGAAGGCTTAAAGGCCGGAATTGATGAGATCATCAAAAAATGGAAGGAGTAAAAACTAAGAGATTTTCCCGAGCCGTATTTTGATCTTGTTCTTCTTTACCTCAATTAACTTGAGCTCCTCTTCCAACAGATCGATTTCCAGTTTTATTTTTTTATATCGTTTGGGTTCCATTTTCGCCTTTTTCGAATCCAGGTTAATTCGGACATCTCCCAAAAGCCCAAACATGAAACCAATGTTGGTGCTAAGTCGTACGCAAACCTGATCGAAAATGATCACCTTCTGCTTTTTGCTTTTTCCTTTACATTGATATATATCTCCCGGGCCAAAAAACCAGATAACACTCTTGTTCCCATAACGTCGTTCATGTTTCCAATGATCATTCCCTTTTGATTTGATATCAATTTTTATTTGGTCGTTTTTACCACCACTTTTTACCTTGATTTTGGTTTGATCGGTCTTTATTTTTATATCAACCTTGGTTTTATCTCCTTTGCCTCCACCGCCTTTGTTTTTCCCTTTCTGGGCATGGAGCATTGGGCCAATCACCAACGACAATATAATAAGTAATGAGGGGAGTAGTTTCATCGATTATTCGTTTATAACATTGTTAATACTATCTAGTCTTTCATTTACCCTGTTCGATTGGACCTCCAGGTCTTTTAGCTCCAGTTCTAATTGTTCTACACCGGCGGTATCAATGGAAGTGGTATCAGCTAAGGTTGTTTTTTTTGATCCCGATTTTCCGCAGGATATAAAGCCAATAGCTAACATAACAAGAATAGGGTAGATGAATTTCATAGTAAGTGGGATTACTTTTTTAAAAGTACAAAAAATAAGGATTGGATATATTAAAAAAAAATTGAGTTAGCTTCCAAACACTTTTCATGCCATCCACTTCCTGTTATCGCCACCGCTGATCAAATGCTGTTCATCCGGCCAGAGAAGGGTGTTCGCACTGTTGGCATGTGATCTAAAGTCCACTCCTTTCAGTACACTTAATAAAATAAAAATCCTTTTCCAATACTTCCATCTCATTGATATAAATGATATGATCTTTGTCATATCTGATCTCTCCACAAAAATTTACAATAAAGGTATCTGGTTCCAGGGATGTGGAAATAACACCATTTTGTATATTGATTGCTTTACTCTTGGCTATCAGTGAATCCATGAGTAAACCGTAACCGGGAGAATTTCTATTATCTAAGATCCTCCTATGGTCCCTCATTTTAAGAATACAAAGACTTCCATTATATAATTGATATTCTTTTGGAGCATCCACTGGACCACAGGGGCCTTCGGCATAATACACCTTGCCGTTAACGCCGGTTTCAAATGAAACCTTCTTTTTGCTTCCGCAAGAGCTAAAAATGACCAATAGAACTAACAAAGTAAGGGTCCTTTTCATAAGCTAAATTTTTACTGTTTGGTTATTTCCCATACCATTAACTTCCGGTCATCTCCACCACTCACCAAATATTGGTCATCCAGCCAAAGAATGGTGTTTACACTATTGGTATGCCCTTCAAAATCTTCTTTATTGATCCTGACCAATATTTCCAATTCATCGTCCCATAGTTTAAGGGTTTTGTCTCTGGAAGCCGTGGCATAAATTTTTATGGATGGATTATAGGCAATTTGATAGATAGCATAATTATGTGCCGGAATGTTTTTAATCATTTCAAAATGATTTTTAATATCCCATATCCGTATATGGGCATCTTTTGAACAGGTGATCAAATGATTGTTCACCGCATCATAACAAATGGCATTGCATGCCCAGCTATGGGCAACGAAGCTGAATACCTTTTCCTTTTTTTCAATATCTATTACATAAACATTTGTATCGCTGCAGGCTGTATACATATAGGGTCTGACAGGATTAAAGGCAATGCTGCGGATCTTTTCCTCTGATAAATGAATGGTCGACAGAATGGATAGGTCGCCTGGATGGATCAACAATAGATTTCCTTTGGCGGTAGAAGCGGCTATTATATGATGTACTTCGCTGTACTGAATGTTAAAAACCCCCTCCCCAGGTAACTGAAAATATTTGATCTCTTTTTTAGTGGACAGGTCGATGATATGTATCCCGCCTTCTGAAGTGCCGACGATCAATTGATTTCCTTGTCTGCCCCTGGCCAGATTTTCCGGAAGGACACATAAACTATAGATGGTATAGGGAAGTTGTGCAATAAGAGTGCCAGTAGATGGATCGTTGATATCCCATTCTACCACAGATTTATCCCCACCAGCAGAAAAAAAGCGGCCTGGTTCAGGGGCCGCTATCAATGTATATATAGGATGTTGGTGGCCGATCAGTTCAACCACTTTTTTTACTTCAATCTTAGTCTGCATCTTCCAGGAAGATAGCTTTTACAACCGTTTCTGTTTTACCAGGTGTTTTAGGTAAGGTTATTTTTTCCTCATAAGGTTTAAAACCATCTTGCTTAACACTAATAGTGTATGTAATCGCACCTTCCAGCACGATCAGGAAATCGCCCGATTCTGAAGTTTCTAATTCATCTATTACATGCCCTTTGTCGTCGGTAATTTTTACAACAGATTCCAATGGAGTACCTTCTTTACCATCGAGTACTTTTCCTTTTAAAATGGAAATACTACCTGAAGTAATTCCGGTGGATCCCTGATTCAACCCTTCAGGATCAGGCAATACATAATTGGTAAGATCAATTTCGTAAATATCGAACTCTCCTTTAGAATCTTCTCTGCTCGAAGTAACATAGGCTTTTGTTCCGTCTGCTGTAAGTGAAAATTGTTTCTCATCTCCTAAAGTATTGATAGGGAAACCTAGATTAATCGGAGTGGTCCATTTTCCATTTTTCCATTCTGATTTAAAAATATCATACCCACCAATGGAGTTTTTTCCATTGCTGCCAAAAAATATGGTATTTCCATCGGGATGAACAAATACTGAAACTTCATCATCAATGGTATTGATAGTTGCGCCGAGATTAACAGGCTCATCATATTCGTAAGTCCCTTTTTTAGTGGCCATCCATATATCACAATTTCCTTGTGCCTTGGCACCTTTGCTTCCACCTTCTCTTTCACTTACAAAAAATATTCTCTTCTTATCGGCTGTAATACATCCACTTGATTCGAAATAGGTGGTATTCACTTTACCTTTGATCTGCTCAGGTTCGCGCCAATCCCCATTGCGGCGTCTTTTAGAATAATATAGATCACCACCATTGATACTTCTGTAGATGATGATCACATTTCCATCGGGTGAAATGCTTGGGCTGGCATCATGCGCATTCGAATTGAGGGCACCTTTAATAATTTCTGCATCCATCCATTCGCCACTTACACTGTCTCTTTCACTCATCCATATATCCTGGTAATAAATACCGAATGTGGGATCTTTCTGACCTCCGGTATTTTCAGGACGGCAGGTGGAGAAGATCAATACTCTTCCGTCGGCGGTAACCGATGGATTACTTTCAGTAAATTCGGTATTTACAGCTTCACCCATATTTTTGATGGTTACATTTACCGGTGTTGACATCAGCTTTTTGGCCAATGAAACCTGGTGCATATAATCATTCACAATATCTGTTGTTTGGGCTTTCCCCTTCAACGTTTTTCTATAAGCTTCATAGTTGACCAATGCTTCATCCAGCATTCCTTCTTTATGCTGGGCTTGGCCTAGCCAAAACTCAAGATCCTTTACTCCTTTTGGCTTTTTGGTGGAAGCTTTGGTTAAAAA
Source organism: Flavobacteriales bacterium (assembly GCA_025451235.1). Lineage (GTDB taxonomy): Bacteria > Bacteroidota > Bacteroidia > CAIKAF01 > CAIKAF01 > JANWKQ01. Next base: position 69,807 of record JANWKT010000019.1, read on the forward strand.
TGTCAATGCCTCGTCATATTTTTTTAGTTTATACGACACTTTTCCGGCCTTATAGCTGATCAGTGAATGATCAGGGTATTTAATATGCAGATCGCGATATAATTTATAAGCAGCATCCCAATATTCCTTCTGGTAATTTTCATCCGCATCCATCAGTGATATATGATCACTCACGGCCATTTTGGGTTGTTTTTGAGCTTGAGCGGTTCCTAAAAACAAACTCACCGATAGGGTGCAAGTCAATAAAATCAGAGTCTTTCGCATCATTGAATGGTCTTTAAGGTAAAGGATAAAAGTAAGTATTTTTTTGCAATGGTAAAAATGCTATTTGTAAATCTCTTTTTTGGCCGATTTCATAGTATTGGCAAGGAGTCCGGCGATGGTCATGGGCCCTACACCCCCTGGTACCGGAGTAATAAAAGAAGCTTTGAGCGCTACCGCATCAAAATCTACATCCCCTTTTAATCTCCACCCAGATTTGGTTTCAGGTGCATTTACACGGGTTGTTCCCACATCAATGATCACTGCTCCTTCCTTTACCATGTCTCCTTTCAGAAACCCAGGAATTCCGATGGCAGCAATAATGATATCGGCTTGTAAAGCTATCTCTTTCAAATTCTTTGTCTTACTATGACATAAAGTAACGGTGGCATTACCCGGATTAGTATTTCTGCTCATTAATACACTTACCGGAGTGCCCACAATATTGCTTCTTCCGATCACTACACAATGCTTACCCGCTGTTTCTATGTTGTAAAACTGTAACAATTGCATAATTCCAAAGGGTGTAGCCGAAACATAGGTGGGTAATCCCAATAATAGTTTTCCCAAATTTACCGGATGGAAACCATCTACATCTTTTTCCGGTTTTATATAATTGGTTATTTTATCTACATCAATATGTTTGGGTAACGGCAATTGGACAATCAATCCATCAATATCCGGGTCATGGTTGATCGCATCTACTTTTTGAATAAGTTCATCTTCGGTAACTGTATCTGGAAACCTAAACATGGATGATTGATATCCTATGTTTTCGCAAGCTTTTATTTTGGCTGCAACATACGTTTCGCTTCCACCATCATTACCTACCAGGATGGCACAAAGATGAGGGATCTTCCCTCCGTTGGCTTTGATCTCTTCTACCTGTTTTTTTAAATCTTCCTGGATGGAAAGGGATACTTTTTTTCCATCGATAAGTTTTGAGGCAATGTCTTCTGTGAATGTTTTCATGCTGTTTTTTTTAGCCCCGGGTGAAGTGGCAGCCCGCAAATAACGAGTTTTAGTAACACTTGGCGAAAAAGAGCGAAGGTATGAAGCTCCTTTTGAGCTTAGGGTTACTTGAACGAGGTATGCGGACTATAACGAAACACGGGAAAAGCTATTAAAAATGTATAATCGTAAATTAACCTTATCCCATTCCGGGCATGCCTGCTCCTTTGGGCATATTTTTCATCATCTTTTGCATGTTCTGTTTATTGCCCATCATCTTCATCATTTTCCGCATATCATCGAACTGCTTTAATAATTTATTTACTTCCTGGATATTGGTACCACTGCCTTTGGCAATCCTTTGCTTTCTGCTACCATTCAATACAGCCGGATTGGTTCTTTCTTTTTTGGTCATGCTGCGAATAATGGCCTCAATATGTTTAAAGGCATCATCATCTACATTAATATCCTTCATCATTTTGCCCATTCCAGGTATCATTCCCATGAGATCTTTCAGGTTCCCCATTTTTTTGATCTGCTGGATCTGGCTTAGAAAATCATCAAAATCAAATTGATTTTTAGCGATCTTCTTTTGAAGTTTTTGAGCTTGTTCCTCGTCATACTGTTCCTGGGCTCGTTCTACCAACGATACAATATCTCCCATTCCCAAAATACGATCGGCCATTCTTTGTGGATAGAAAATATCGATGGCATCCATTTTTTCACCGGTACCCACAAATTTTATCGGCTTTTGTACCTCCGCCTTGATGGTCAAGGCAGCTCCCCCACGGGTATCCCCATCCAGCTTGGTCAGGATCACTCCATCAAAATTCAGCTTTTCATTAAAGGCTTTGGCGGTATTCACAGCATCTTGCCCCGTCATAGCATCCACTACAAATAAGATTTCGTCTGGATCGACCGCTTTTTTGAGCTTCGAAATTTCATCCATCATCTGCTCATCAACCGCCAACCTACCTGCAGTATCAATGATCACCACCTGGTATCCTTTTAATTTGGCCTCCTTGATGGCATTTTTTGCGATCTCTACCGGATTTTTATTTTCTCTTTCGCTATACACCGGGATCCCGATTTGTTCCCCCAATACATGTAACTGATCGATGGCCGCCGGACGATATACATCTGCTGCAGTTAACAAAACAGATTTTCCTTTTTTCCCTTTTAAATAATGCCCTAGTTTACCGGTAAAGGTTGTTTTACCCGAACCTTGTAATCCACTCATTAAAATAACCGATGGATTTCCTTTTAAATTGATATCCGTTTTGTCACCACCCATGAGTTCTACCAATTCCTCATGCATGATCTTTACCATGAGCTGCCCTGGGCTAACGGAAGTGAGGACTTCGCGTCCGAGGGCTTTTTCTTTAACGGTATCGGTAAAACTTTTGGCGATCTTATAACTTACATCGGCATCCAGCAATGCACGGCGAACTTCTTTGAGCGATTCGGCCACATTGATCTCAGTGATCTTGCCCTGGCCTTTTAATCCTTTAAAAGCTTTTTCAAACTTTTCTGATAAACTTTCGAACATGGATATGGATAATTTTATTTCGATTAATCGGGATGCGAATATAAGGATTTTGTTTGATTTTCGGCCTCGGCTAAGCTGGCTTGGGTACCCCAGTGGCTTGGCTGACGCAGCGTTTTACGGTGCAAAATGCAATGAACTGGTTCGATGCACTGGGCTTACTCGCCTCATGCTCCATAGCCTGCTTCTTTTGGACCTGACGGAAAAAAAACCTGTCGAAAAAAATGGACGTGAAAAAAATGAAGTGACATGAATAATGGTTGAAGATTCAATAATTGGTAAAAATTTCTTGCAGGCGCATCATGCATGATTGTATTGAGCATTCGATGAGTTCAATTAACTTATTTTTAATAAAGTAGTCTTAAATTGAAAATGTATAAAAAAACATTCTTACATTTTTTTATAACGTTTTTTTTCCTGCAGTTTTTAAAATATATCCTGTTCAAGTATCTTCAAATATTAACATATAATGCTTTAAATCAATCATATAAGGTTATTTCGTCTCCTTAAAATTCAATTTAAATGTTGCCTATTTAATTGGTATCAACATATTTTTCAGTCAGTTAGCATTGTTAATTTTTTACTAAAGAGTGTTAAGTTCTTATCCGCCGCGTGTCGAGTTCCGTAAGTAGAGCATCTATAAAATAAGAAAAACAATCATACTATGTTACCTGTTATGCAAACCTACTTTACGAAAAGAAAATTTACCTTCTTCTTTATTTTCATTACAACCTTGTCCATGAGCTATAGTCAATTTACAGTAGGGTATAATAACCCTGCTATTTTCGGCTGTACGAATGATGCAAGTATTGGTACCATGATATGGAATTTTCCAACCAGGGCCAATACCACCAATAATTCATGGGCGAATACCACGTCAGGTCAGCAAGGGGTAACTAATTATTTAAAGACCACTAATTACAATTTTATTCTACCCGCTCCTTGTCCTTCATGCGCCATTACCGGTGTTGAAGCAATGATCGAGAGAAGATCAGCCATACAACCTGATGTGGCTATTTTAGATCCTTGGGTAGCCATGACTCCATCAGCCACCGGTGCCGGCCCTTATAATTTCCCAGTTACTGCAGCAGCACCTCCGGGTATTATGAACAGGGCACTGGTAGTAATCATTGGGATTGAAAATGGGCCCAGCACACCAGCCGTTATTCCCCCTGCATTGGCTAACGACAGCCGCGATGTAACTGCGGTTACGTATGGTGGTGTTCCAATGATACAGGCATGTGAGGTGGCATTTTCCAATGCATTAAGTGGAACTACTTTCTGGGCAAGGAACGAAATATGGTTTTTAAATGATGCGGGTATAGCTGCTGCTGCCGGTAATAATATTGTGATTACAAATCCTGGTGCCAGCAACGAATATGTGCAATTTGTTTCGGTGGTTTCTTTCAGAAATGTGGACCAGATAGCTCCTATATTTGATTTTAGGACTGATACGGTTGTAGGTAATATAAATCCTTTTCCCCTTGGCAATCCCGCTCCGATGTTACAAGGAAGTTGTGCAGTAACTTCAGTGGTTTGCGGAAATCCGGGTAGTTATGTATTTAATGGAGGAGGTGCCAGCGGAATCCCGGGAGTTAACTTTGTGGAAGGTACAGATCAAAATGGAAGTGGTATTGGGACCTCTTATTCAGGTTCTACGGCGACTATGATGACCGGGAATGCCATTGTTCCTAATGGAACCAGTGGAAGTGTAGCTCCTACTTACCAGTTTTCTGCCACCCCGAACAGGCAGGTAATAACCATGATATGTGTGCAACGAGCCAGGGATTTCGACAATGAAGTAAGGCTGGTAAAAGGATCCGTTGTTACAGGATCGAACCAGGCTTCGACCGCTATCTATCCTATGGTAGATGCCTACCAAACTTATGGCGGAGCAGGGAATTTATGGGGAACTACCGTAAGTTTACTGGAGGCCACCAACGCTGGATTCGGATTTGCTTTATCTGCCAGGGTACAAAACCAAATGGTGGAAGTGGATCATATGACCATGCGATTACATTTGGTAAGTACATTGCCGGTTGAATTGGTGAATTTTAAGGGAGAAAGAATTAATAGAGACATACAACTTAGTTGGACCACGGCTTCGGAAAACAACAATGATTATTTTGAATTGCATAGAAGTGAAAATGCTGTTGACTACACGTTGGTCAATACGATCGATGGTGCTGGTAATTCAAATAATTTGTTGGACTATATCTACAATGATACCGATGCCAAATCGGATATAACCAATTATTATAAAATAAAACAAGTGGACTTTGATGGAAATTTTGAATGGTATGGACCCATTTCTGTTGATCCTTCGGATAAAGAGGCCTCTTTGTCTCTGTATCCAAATCCAGCAACTACATCCATTACCATTACCAACCTGGAAACGATGAATGATTACCGCATTTATGATTTACATGGTAGCCTGGTAAAATCAGGTAAGTTGAATGGTAATATTGTGGATATCGACGAATTGCATACCGGAACCTATTTTATTTCTTTTGGAGACAATGGAGAGCAGGTAAAGTTTATCAAGTTTTAATCCATCCAATTTTTATATACTACTCCGTATGTTTTTACATACGGAGTTTTTTTATATTTAATCCAATCTATATTTATATGTCGATAAAAATGCACTGGGCCTTATTCAAGGCTGATCCATCTACGAAACCTCCTTTTACAATGCAGATAGGTCTGACGGAAAATGGGGAACGGCAAGAAATAACAATCGATCATTGTGAACATATCCCGGATGCCGTTGAAAAGATCAAAAAACTGATGGTGGAGAAGGAAATCTCCTATGCGAAACCGTTTACACTTTTATATCCGATCTACATGGATATGATGGATTCTGATTTTGAGGGTACCATGCATCAGATCGCCTGGCTCATCAAAGATGAAGCAGACAAGAATGGTTGGGAGTTTAACCGAACCGGTGGATTAAGTGGACGCTCTGTTAAGAATTTTTACTCCTGAGTTTATTGGGGCTTTTGGTTCTTTATGCAGGTCTTGAAAAATTCAGCCTGGTATTGGCGCTTAATAGCTTCTTCTTTTGTAAGGTTTGATTGTGTTAGTGGTTTTCCTTCTGCAGAAACCACCTGATAGCCCTGGTTCGTTTTTACAATCATAAGATCCATTATTTAAAGTAAACCTAGCGAAAAGGAAACCCAGAGTCAATGGGGGGTATTTTGAACTTATGAACCGATGATTGTTTATATGCCCGGATCGCGGTTATATCTTCGCTTTTCCAGGAAAAGAAGAATGCAGCAGAGCAGAAGAAGGCCCCCAATACTCCAGTTATTGCTCACGATGTTACGCATGGGAGTATAGAAGAGAAGGGCACCTAATATAATGGGTAGGCCAAACGAATAGGCAACCCCCAGGGCGGGATTGTGTTTGCATTTTTTGATCATTAAAACGGCAGTTGCAGGTAAAGTAGACTGCAGTAAAAAAATCCCGGCACATAATCCCCAGATATTATTTTTGAGGATGGTTAAAAAGGGTAAGGAGAGGATCAATGCAATCAGGGAGTATTTTCTAAGCCCTATATAATCGCTCAGGTATCCACCTGCTAGTTTTCCAAGCATCGCTGCTATACCAATAAATATAAGCATCTCGAAATTTTGATCATGTATGATCTGAAAAATATTCCACAAGGCCGATCTGAATGCGATGATCGTGAGTAAAAGGATCATGATGAGGTCGTGTTTGTCAGGCTCCTCCACTCTTGGAGCAGTGGCTGTTCTTATCTGATCCTTGAAGCTTGTAAGAAGAGTAACTATGATCAATCCTACAGCAACCAGGAGGCAGGGAATGAAAATATTCAACTCATAGGCTCCTAAAACACCTCCTATGGCCAAGCCAATGACTCCGGGGCTTGCAAAAATACCAATGTTCCGTGCATGATGATGCTCCTCCTTGCATTCATATCCACCTACCACATGTATAATGGCTGATGCAGTTCCTATGGCAAGGATGGTAATTTTATAATCAACTAATAAAAAAAGGAAACTAAGAATATGCAGAGAATAGGAAATCACCAGCAATAATTTGGGTGGGTAGTTTTTCCGGATGATCCATGCCAGTGGTACCTGGCCTCCAAAGGCAATGAGATTGTAGATGAGAACTGCTATTCCCAGTTCAACGGACGATAGTTGCCAGAACATTAAACTAGCTAGGATGAATCCTGAGATACAATCATTCAACCCATGGCCTGTGGCAAGGAAGATCAGTTTTTTCATGAATGCTGGATCATATATAGAATAAGGATCAAAAGAGTGTAAGAACATAGGTTCATCACCAAGGAAGACAGCAATACCTTGGGAATTTGCTTTCCTCTGGTATAAGCAAATAAAATGAGGGTTTCGATAAGGTAAGTAAGGATAAAGCAAAGCAGGACAGCGCTTGCTCTATTTTCCCACTTTCCGATATCCCAGCGATCAAATGCAAACCAACCGAAAATCAGTGAAACAATATTTGCTACCACCGAAATTCCGAAGGCGGATTTAAATGGCCTCTTCAATATGGCAGACATGATCCATCCCTCCAATAAAGAAATAACAATCATGAACAAAATAAAAACAATGGGTATAATTAAAAGGAAAGGTCCACCTACGTCTAATAAAATCATGGTATAAAGGTTTTAGGTTACATATTTCTATACTTAATTTCTTTCTCCTATTTGCTGTCTCCACATGGCATAATAAAGTCCTTTTTCACTCAAGAGTTTTTCATGAGTACCTGTTTCCACTACTTTTCCTTTTTCAAGTACATAGATCCTATGGGCATGCATAATGGTAGAAAGCCGGTGAGCAATGAGAATGGTGATTTGTTCTTTTTCGGCAGATACAGTGCGTATCGTAGAATTGATTTCTTCCTCTGTAATTGAATCTAAGGAGGAAGTAGCTTCATCAAAGATCAATAAATGTGGTTTACGCAATAAGGCACGGGCAATTGATAAACGTTGTTTCTCTCCTCCGCTCAGTTTAAGTCCGCCTTCACCTATCATGGTGTCCAACCCCTTTTCAGCACGGTTCAATAAATTATAACAAGAAGCTTTATTCAAAACATTGTGCAATTCTTCATCAGTAGCCGTAGGATTTACAAATAACAGATTTTCTTTAATAGTTCCTGAAAACAATTGGGTATCCTGGGTAACGAAACCAATTTGGTTGCGAAGATCATCGTAGCTGATCTCGTTTGAATCCAACCGATTATACAGGATCTTCCCTTCCTGAGATTTATAAAGTCCCACCAATAATTTCATCAGGGTAGTTTTTCCTGATCCGGATGGACCGGCAAACGCAATGGTCTCACCTAGCTTTACATCGAAACTAATATTGTCAATGGCCTTATATGTGGCAGTTTGATGCTGAAAACTAACTGAATCAAAGGAAAGGTTATTGATCGTACCCAAGGGCGTCGGGGAGGAAGGGACAGGCTCTGGTTTTTTATTCATCAGTTGATGAAAATTATTTAAAGAGGCTTCTGCTTCTCTATAGGATAAAATAATATTCCCGATTTCCTGCAGCGGCCCAAAAACAAAAAATGAAAATATCTGCATGGTTACCAATTCACCGGCGTCCATCTTGTGGCCGAAGATCAGGTACATCAGGATAAATAAAATTACCTGCCTTAATGTATTCACCAAGGTTCCCTGGATAAAACTAATACTTCGGATACGTTTTACCTTGGTTAATTCAAGTCCTAATATTTTAAAAGTGTTTTTATTCAATCGGTTTACTTCCTGGTCCGTTAATCCCAAGCTTTTCACCAATTCAATATTCCTGAGTGATTCGGTAGTTGATCCTGCCAAGGCCGTTGTTTTTCCAACAATGGTCTTTTGTATGGTTTTTATTTTTTTACTCAATAAATTGGTGATCCAGGTTAAAACCACTACACCTACCAGGTATGCCACAGGTATACTCCAATGGATAAAAATGGCTGCATAAATAAAAACAAAAACAACCCCCACAATGATCCCAAACAAGACATTGATACAATAGTTCATGAATTTTTCTACGTCGATCCTCACTTTGGTAAGAATAGACAAGGTTTCACCACTCCGCTGGTCTTCAAATTCTTGGTAAGGTAATTTCATAGCATGTTTAAGTCCATCTGTAAATACATTTGCCCCGAATTTCTGAATCACTACATTTAAAAAATAATCCTGGAAGTTTTTAGCTATCCGGCTGATCATTGCCACCGAAACGGACATCAGAAGTATCATGAGTACACCGGGACTCGAGAATTGAAAGCTCCAAAGAAAACTATTTGTTGAACCGATTCCTTCTGCCGAATTCTGGTAGGTATTGGCTAACCTCACCAACTTACCCAAAAGAATTGGATCTATTAATGAGAATCCTGTATTGATCGCAGCTAATAATAGGGTAAGGAATATAAGCCATTGATAGGGCTTTAAATACTTGATCAAGATTTTCATGTTGCAAAATTAGAGAAACTGGCATTTAATCTCTATTTTTATTTCGAATAATCCTTAAAAAATGAGAGTTCAAACCATCCTATGCTCAGCTCTTATGTTAGGCAGCTTATCTGCCCAATCTACCATAACCGTTACCAATACCGAAGAGTTTTTAAATGCGATTGGCTCCAATAAAACCATTGTGCTCAAGGAAGGGACCTATAATTTGTCGGATTTTGAGGACAAAGGTTCAAGTCAGGTAACCTGGTTGGATGATTATGATGGTAAACAACCTAAGATCTCCGAAGTAAGTAATTTAAAACTAACTGGTAAAGGAAATGTCAGGATCTTGGTTAAACCCCGGTATACCTGGGTTTTTATACTTGAATCCTGTAAGAATGTCAGCATGGAGAACATTACCTTCGGACATACGGAAGGGGGCTATTGCTCCGGTGGAGTAATTGACCTGGAATATTGTGAAAACATAAAAATGACCAATTGTAAATTGTTTGGTAGTGGAACTTATGGAATACAAATGAACTATTGCAGGAATGTAGAGGTAACAGGTTGCGATGTGTATAAGTGCACCTACGGGTTATTAATATTGAATTATTCGAAGTATATTCAGTTTACAAAAACCCGCTTCAGGGAAACCGGAGAGTTTGATCTGATATCTATTGAAGATTGTGATACGGTTAATTTTAAATCCTGTGTATTTGAAAAAAATACTGCAGGGGCTTATTTTTTTGTAATTGACAATAATTATGGGTACGAATATGAGATTGCAGCGCAATCAACCGGAATTACGATCAATACCTGTACTTTCCGAGATAATGATGTAACCCAATTTTCAAATGACTTTAGACCTAAATTGATGTTGGGAGATAACCGTTTTGAAAGAAATACTTTCCCTAAACCTCTTCCAACTCCTACCAGGGCTGAGAAAAAAAATTCTTATGATTACTAGGATTAGGCAAACATCCCATACATCAACCTGCCAATCATAAAGTAGATCACAATTCCGGTAATATCATTCAAAGTAGTAATAAAGGGTCCTGTGGCCAAGGCAGGGTCTACCTTAAACCTATTGAGAGTTAGGGGTATAAAAGTACCTAATACAGAAGCAAAAATAATAACGGTCATCATCGCGGTGCTAATGGTGATCGCCAATGGAAGACTTTCGGTAAAATATCCATAGACAAATACGATCGCTGCCAATACGATCCCATTTAAAAATGCCACCGATATTTGTTTGAAAAACTTAGCCCAGGTATCGCCTTTGCGCAAACTATTATTCGCTAAACCTTGTACGATGATGGCGGAAGATTGCACACCTGCGTTTCCACCCATCGCTGCAATAAGTGTAGTGAATAGGACCATTTCAGGATATACCTGAAGTTGGTCTTCATAAGCTTTGATCACTCGTGAGCCTGCCAATCCTCCCAACAACCCAACAATAAGCCATGGCATTCTTGCCCTTGCCAATACCCAAACTTTATCATCCGATTCAACTTGTTCTGTTAAACCCGACATGAGCTGATAATCTTTTTCTGCTTCTTCCTGTATCACATCCACTACATCATCGATGGTGATCCTGCCTACCAGTCGCCCAATACCATCTACTACTGGCATCACTACCAGGTCATATTTTTTCATCAACTCAGCCACATGTTCCTTGCTGTCGTTTACCTCCACGCATTGGATCTTATCGTTATACATATGCTCGATGCGTGTAGTATCCGGTTCGATCAACAGCCGTTTTAATGGGAGAATTCCAAGCAATTTATCATTGTCATCTACCACATAGGTGGTATATACATTATCAATATCATGTGCCTGTCTTCTTACTTCTTCAATTACTTTGTTCCGTTCCCAGTTCACATTGATCCTTACCAGCTCTTTGGCCATTAATCCCCCGGCAGTATCCTCTTCATATTTTAGAAGATCGGTCACATCATCCGCCACTTCTTTGTCCTGGATCTCTGAAATGACTTCTCTTTGTCTTTCTTCGGAAAGCTCGGATAAGATATCTGCGGCATCATCCGAATCCAGGTTTTCTACAAACTGTTCGGCAATTTGCTTGGACGATAATTGTGCAAGGAATTTTTCCCGGGAATCCTCATCCATCCAGGCAATTACTTCTGCGGCCTTTTCCTCGTCAATAAGGGTATACAGGTATTTGGCCTCCTCAACGGTGACCTCATCAAAAATTTCGGCAATATCAGTGGAATGGAGTTCCCCTATTAACTCCAGGATTAATGGATCGTTTTTTGCCCGAATGCCATCCTGAAGCTTTTCGATAAGCTCATTGGTGATTTTGTATTGCATTGTCGGGGGACGTCCATTTTATTGTTGAAGATTAATCTGTTTTGAAAGATCCACCCAATCCTGCACCGAAAGCTGTTCAGCTCTTTTATCCAAAATGGAGGGATCTATCCTTTCAGGCTGCGAAAGTAAACTTTTTAATGCATTTCTCAAAGTTTTTCTTCGCTGATTAAATCCTGCTTTTACATGCTGAAAGAATTTTTTCTCGTTAAAATCTTCTATTGATCCAGGTCTACGTACCAACCGGATCACGGATGATTTTACTTTTGGGGGAGGAGTGAATTCATTTTCGTTGACGGTAAATAAATATTCTACCTCATAAAATACTTGAGTAAGTATGCTGGTGATCCCATAAATTTTACTTCCATGCTTGGCCGCAATCCTTTCGGCCACTTCCTTTTGGAACATACCGGTCATCATAGGGATCATTTCCCTGTTCTCAATGATCTTAAAAACGATTTGTGTTGAAATATTGTAAGGGAAATTCCCAATGATACAAAACTGATCTTTGAAGTGTTTTTTAAAATCCATATCCAGAAAATCTCCCTGGATAAGATGCGTTGGATCCATACTAAACTTGTCAGCGATGATAGGAATGATATCGCGGTCAATTTCGCTGATGAATAATTCAATATCTTTCTGTTTGAGCAGGTATTTCGTTAGCACTCCTTCGCCTGGTCCTATTTCCAATACCTGTGGAGTGGTTAATTTGGCCGCAAATGCATTCACAATATCATCTGCAATGATATCATTGTGCAGAAAATGTTGCCCGAATTTTTTTTTATGCTGGAATGTTGCCATCGAGGCTGCAAAGCTAATGAATTAAAGGGGAAATTATTCCCTCAAAAAACTACTTCACATTTCCGGGATAATCGAAATAAACTGCCTTTGCTTTTTCTTTACCCAATTTTTTCCAGGTACTTACTTCCAAAACAGTGATCCCTGAAGTAGGAATATTGTCTATTTCAAGGTTGGAGGCATAGTTCACAAAGTTGGTGAGACCCGGGTTATGACCAAACAAAAAAACCACTTGCAGTTTATCATTGAATTCCCGGGCAATTTTCAATATCATGCTTTCGGAAGCATGGTATAGCTTCGGCTCTTTTTTTATGTTCTTTTTGTCGAATTCAAATACTTTGGCGAATCTTTTAGCAGTGGAGTTGGCCCTTTTTGCCGGACTGGTAATGAAAAGATCAGGACTGATCTTTTTTTCTTTTAATCTTTTTGCCATCATAGGCGCATCCTTTTTCCCCCTGTCATTTAAGGGACGGTCAAAATCCTCCAGCAAGGCATTGGCCCAACTTGATTTTGCATGTCTGATGATTACTAGGCGCTTCATACTGGTTTTGTAGCGGACAAATGTAAAAATCCTCCTGTCAAATGAAAAAAAAAGCATATTAAGTTTTTACCTAATATGCTTTAATTGCAGTATTTAGCTTGTTTAGTTGGGCAAAAACAGGTGAAGGAAGCCCCCTCTGTTGAATCCTTCAGATTCTATCACATAATAATAAACACCCTCCACCATACTGGCCCCATTCATATCTTTCCCATTCCAGCATACGCCATCTGGGTCCTGGTAGATCTCTACTCCCCAACGGTTATAGATATACAGTTTAAAACACCGAAGCTCACCTGCTGGCAGAAGGCTTACTTCGAAACATTCGTTTTGCCCATCAGCATTCGGGGTGAATACGTTTGGCAGTGGATCAATAAAGTTGATCGTATTTTGGGGAGAATATAAAACCGTATTGTAAGTCAGCATACATCCGCTTTGGTAATATTCAATATAAATATTGAGGGTATCACCCAGGTTGGTAACATAGCTGGTTGGATTTTGATTCAGGATGGTATCAATATTGATTGGATCATCGGAAAATGTCCATAGAAAATTTGAAAATTGGCTCAATGAATCAACGACTTGAACATTAGCTAATACATTTTCGCATGTCGGGCTCATGGTATAGTCGAAGATGGTCGGCGACAAGTCGACGACCGTGATCGTAACTGTATCCGACTCCGTACAATTACCCACCGTTTTGTCAACAATATAAACAATATCATTTCCCGGAGTAGTGATAGGATTTTGAACATTGGTTGCACTTAACCAGGGTGGAGGTGACCAGCTATAGGTACATGGGTATGGACCTGCATTCGGTTCTCCAATGGAAAAGCTAGCACCAGGACATACTACCGTATCCAATTCTGCATTCAGAAAAAAGTCAGGCAAAATAATGATACTGGTTTCAAACGTATCGGAACAGTTAGAATCCACAGCGATCAATGTAATAAAATATTCTCCGGGACCAGGATAAGTATAGCTGGGCGCAGCATCGCTTGAAGTATCCGGGCCTGCTGTGGTGGTATCTCCAAATTCCCATAAGTAATAATCAGCCCCTGAACTGTTGTTTTGGAAATTAATGGTATTGGAACAATTGTATACAGGTGCGGTAAAGGCTGATACAACGGTAAAGTCACATTGCACCACATTGAACTGGTAATCCCTCCTGGTTTCTCCAATCTGGAAACCGTTCCTGTACTCTTTTACGATGATCCCCACTACATATTGACCCAAAGCATTAGGTGTTACTGATAAGGAACCCGTTTGAGGGTTAATTGCCAAGGCTGGAGTGGTATTCATCATATTGGCCGTGGTATAAGGCCCTATCCAGGTAACATTTGTAAAAGGAGGATTTACCACAGGATTCGGTTGAACATTTCCGGAAGCTCCGGCATAGGAATAAGGCTGGAACAATTCATATACCAGCGAATCTCCGTCAATATCAGTAGCAGAGTGGTCCCAAATAAAAGGTGCATTCACACATAATCCAATGGGGGGTAAATTATTAAAAACAGGATTGCTGTTGGTTCCCTGGATCGTGGTATCTCTGATGGTTGTCCAGAAGGTAGCCCCTTCACTTCCCGGAGCATTGATATTAATAATGCTGTTATTTCTGCAGCAACGCTGGAAGGCCAATGTATATCCGCCTGCAATATTGGGAAGGGAAACGGTATCAATATAAGTACGCTTCATCACACATAGGTTGGGGAAATTAGCCAGACATTGATAATTAACACCACCCAAATAACTTGGGTTACCATACGAAATATCAATTTGAGTGATCATGGCATCGTTCTGGTCGAATATCCCTATCCTGCTTAAGCTATCAGCCAATATGGCCGCCGGGCTTCCGGTAAGGCAGTCGAAATAAACATGCAACTCTAATCGATATAGGTCATTACCAAGGTATTGGTAATTAAGCTCTCCCCCAACAATATGGGTTGCTCTTACACTTGAAAAACTCAAAAGGGTACATAGTAGAAATAGTAGTTTTCTCATATCTTGGGCTTGCTAAAACTAGACTCTAAAGATACGGTTTTTAATTTATTCACAATTATTAGGTGCATTTTGTGAATTATATATCCGTGTTTCTACATTTTTTCATGCTTGGTTCCTATACTTTTACCATCGCAAACACCTTCGATTATGGCTTCTATTGATGAATTAAAAACGATTGCCCACCAGGTAAGAAGAGATATTGTACGAATGGTACACGGTGCCCAATCGGGTCATCCCGGTGGTTCCTTGGGTTGTGCCGATTATCTGGTAGCCCTTTATTTTGAGGTAATGAAACTCAAATCACCCGTTTTTGAGATGGACGGGAAAAATGAGGATATATTCTTCCTCTCTAACGGGCATATATCACCTGTATGGTACAGTGTATTGGCCAGGAAAGGTTATTTTGATGTGCCTGAATTATCCACCTTTAGAAAGATCGATAGTCGATTACAGGGACATCCTGCCACTGCCGAGCATACTCCGGGAGTTAGAATAGCTTCAGGCTCCCTGGGCCAAGGCCTTTCAGCTGCTATCGGTGCAGCTTTGGCCAAAAAACTCAATAAGGATCCTCATCTTATTTACAGCCTGCATGGAGATGGTGAATTGGAAGAAGGCCAGATCTGGGAAGCAGCCATGTTCGCAGCAGCCAAGAAAGTAGATAATCTTATCGCGACGGTGGATGTAAATGGACAACAGATTGACGGAAGTACCGAAGATGTGCTCAGTTTGGGGGATCTGCATGCAAAATGGCAAGCTTTTGGATGGGAAGTATTAAGCATGGATGGAAATAACATGGATGAAGTGGTAAAAACCCTCAAAAATGCCGCATCTTATATTGGAAAAGGCAAACCTATCGTTATTCTAATGAAGACCGAAATGGGTGCCGGTGTTGATTATATGATGGGTTCCCATAAATGGCATGGTATAGCACCTAACGACGAACTTTTACAAAAAGCCCTTGATCAACTACCTGAAACAATCGGCGATTACTAAATCCCTGGATCGCCTGGCGACTATTCATCGTAAATACTTTAGTATATCCATACTATTCTGTATTGTTTTTTTTAGCAATACAAAAATATTTTCGCAGTACGATAAGCAACCTGTTAGGATCCTTTTTCTGTTCGATGCTTCTCAAAGCATGTTAGGGAAATGGAACTCCAATAGAAAAATTGATGTAGCTACCAGGTTGTTAGAAGAACTGGTAGATTCCTTAAAATCCAAACCACATGTTGAATTAGCCCTTCGCTGCTATGGGCATCAAAGTCATGTGCCTCCTCAGGATTGTGAAGATACCAAGCTTGAAATTCCATTTGGCAAAGGAAACCATAACCAGATCAAAAACTTTTTACATACGCTTGAACCTAAGGGTACAACACCCATTGCTTATTCCCTCCAAAAAGCCGGAGGTGATTTTCCCATGGGTACGAATGCCCGTAATATAATTATTTTGATCACCGATGGTAAAGAAGAATGTAAAGGGGATCCTTGCGCTATTTCATTAGCATTACAGGAAAAAGGGATCACCTTAAAACCATTTATCATTGGAATAGGGTTGGACAATTCCATTAAAATAGATATGGAATGTATTGGGAAATTCTATGATGCCAGCACCGAAGAATCTTTTGCGGATATATTAAAAGTAGTGATCACCCAGATTTTGAATCCTACCACCGCCCAGGTAAATTTATTGGATATCCATAATAAAGCAACAGAAACAAATGTACCCTTTACCTTATACGATATGCATACAGGTGGTATGGTGTATAATTGGGTACATACCATCAATGATGCAGGAAACCCGGATACCTTATACCTCGACAACAACGTTACGTATCGTTTAAAGGTACATACGATCCCCCCGGTCGAAAAATCGAATATCACCATTACTTCGGGGAAGCATAATATTATTGCAGTCAATGCACCACAGGGCTCTTTGAGTTTAAAAGTAGCAGGTACCAACCAATATGGAAGTTTAAAATGTATTGTTCGACAAGCAGGCAAGACCCATACTTTGCATGTGATGGACTTTGGGTATTTCGAAGAATTCCTGGTGGGCGAATATGACCTGGAGATCCTGAGTACACCAAGGATCTATTTGAACAAAGTAAAGATCAACCAGAGCACCACCACAACAGTAGAGATCGAAGAACCCGGATTATTGAATTTACAAATGGGATCACCGGGTTATGGGGCGATCTATAAATTATCAGGAAAAGACATGGAGTTTGTTTGCTCTGTGAATGAATCAGCCGCTCAATTGGCTTTGGTTATGCAGCCTGGGACTTATAAAGCCATATTCAGGTACCGTACCATCAACGAAACGATTCTTACCCGCGAAAAGAATTTTACCATCACCAGCGGAACCTCTACGGTGGTGAGTACAAAATACTAATTGGGCGGCAACCTGCCTGCCGAAGCACTGGCCTGCTCCTTGGCAGGCAGGCTTCCGGTGTTCCGCTAAATCTTTTTACTTCCACCGAAGTACGAATAAATCCATACGAACCTACGAACTACGAACCGCTCCCTATTGGGTTTGTAGTTCGTAGGTTCGTACAAGTTCGTACTTCGGTGTCATAAAAAGGATATCGCTTCACCAGGCAGCATGAGGGCAGCAGCCGTGAAACGTTGCACCACCCGAACTGCCGCGGGCCGCGTATCTTCAAAAAATAATAAAGAATAAAAGAAAAGTAGTTGTGACGAACGTATCTGTGATGATCTGCGTAATCTGCGGGAACTATTAAAGAAAGCAAGTACGAAGCTCTGACTATTTCATCCCTTCATATTTCATGATCCTCTCTTTCCATTTCTCTGGCATCACAATGCTTTTGTTTAATTGATAATCGAAGCAAACCATCAGGGTGGATCCTTCTGCACAAATGGTTTCTTCTCCTTCTTTTGAAACAGCAAACTTATAGGAAAAATTAAAACTCTTACTGCTGATCTGGTCCACGGCGATATAAACGGATAGATCATCCTGGATAAACAAAGGACGGCGATAATCAATAATAGATTTGGCTAAAATAATCCCTTCCTTGTTCCAGTCGACCGCATCGTTCACCACTTCATTGAAATAGCTCATCCTGGCCAGCTCCATATAGGTAAGGTAATTGGCATTGTTTACATGGCCGAGCATATCGGTATCTGCGAATCGGATTTGGATGGGTGCTTTGTGTTTCATGCTACAAACTTAAACAAATTCATGTATTAGGTAATCTTGATTTTATAAGTGCAGCATTCAAGATTCGCCTGGTGTCTCGTCTGTTTTGTTTCCCGCAGATTTCGCAGATTTGTACAGATTCCTATTCTCAGACTTCGCCGTTCGGCAAACAATATCTCGCAGAGGAATGGCGCAAAGCGCCATATCTGCGAAATGAAAGCTTCCGAAGGGAATGCCGAGGCGTAGAAAAAACATCTGTGTAAATCTGCGAAATCTGCGGGAAATATTTGCTGCGCCAGCAGAGATTAAGCATGGGACATAGAACAGCTTATGGTAGCAGCTAAGAAAGGGGATTTAACGATATATTAAAAATAATGGTCCCTGTAATGTCTTTACCATAATAGAACTTATCCAGTACTTCATAAATATTTTTACCGGTAAAGTAGGAGGTATGGAGTTCATTGTTATCGTCCAATGCCCATTGAATGGTATAGGTATTTTTGGTGCTTTTATTTTCTTGGACATATTCCTGCATTTTATTGAGGGCATCCATTTCACCAAAGCCGGTGGTAGTATGAAATAAAAAGGTTTGCTGGTGGCGTGGATTCATGGTGGCCAATTGCAAAGTGGTCTTACCTTCTTTGTTCGCATAATTAAAGGTGAGGAGTTCTCTGGAGAGTCCCAACATCCGGGCGATTTCTATATGTATTTTTTCCAGCTCGGAATTTAGTTCTGGTTGCATGGTAATGAGTTAAGGGAGTAAAGATAGGGTTTTTATAACTTCTGTTCTCTGTATCTGGGGATTCCTGCCTTCGCAGGTTTGTTCCCAAGGGTTTTTGCTAATTTTTTTGCCTTGCCACTGTTTCGCTACCGCGAGGGTTCTACTTTTTGTCTTGACACAAAAAGTAGACAAAAAAGTCAAGGCTGCATAAGCCAAGGATGTAAAACTACGGAACGTTCTGGTCGTTCACCCAAACTCGTTTACGCTGTTACCCAAATTTTGAAAAAATTTGGACAGCTGTGCCTCAAACATGGGTTCACTACCCTGCACTTATCCTTGTTTTACTATCCATGCCTTATGAGGCCGTTCCCCTTCCCGCAGGCCACAGTATCTGGTATTGTCTGGGGAAAAAAGATTACACCTGAAATTGCAAGTAAGTGACAACTTAGTGACCCACCATCTTGTAGATAATGTAGCCTGCGGGAGGCTAACCCGAAATGGCGCGAACTTTGGGTTTTGCGGCCTATGCGGCGGTTGGACAAAGGTGAAAGCAAAAGCCCAAAGTTAGCATTTCGGGGCTCCTTTCTTCCTGCCTGCCGGCAGGCAGGTTGTTTACTTTTCTTTGGAGAAGCAAAGAAAAGTAAAACCCTCGCGGTAGCGAAACAAGAGCAAAACCACCTATCTTCATTGCTGCCTTAATGTAAAAAAGTTGAGGTGCAATGGCGCCGCATTTGCGAAATGAAAGCCGCGGCATATCATATATGAAAATCTGCGAGAAACAAACAAAAAGTTGCGGCAGCAACTTTTTTACAATCCCTTCCTGAACAACAAAAAAAAGGCGACCCACCGGATCGCCTTTCAAATAAATTGAATATTATAAATACTA
This sequence comes from Flavobacteriales bacterium, assembly GCA_025451235.1. GTDB lineage: Bacteria > Bacteroidota > Bacteroidia > CAIKAF01 > CAIKAF01 > JANWKQ01. Next base: position 89,424 of record JANWKT010000019.1, read on the forward strand.
TCTATTTACAATTAACTTCTTGCTAACTGTTTTACCATTGTAAGTAATATTATAAATATATACACCTGATTTCAGATCAGCGGTAGTCAATCCATAAGAATTTACACCTTGTACAGAATTCATCAGAACGCTTCTTACATTCCTTCCTACTGCATCATATACGTTAATGCTCACCTTGTCCGAAGTAGGAGTAGAAAATCTTAAATAAGTAATATCATCAGCTGGATTCGGATAATTGGAATGAACTGCGAATGTATTGGTTTCTTCATCATCGATACCGGCATAAATAGCATCCTTAATAGCCAAATGCACTTCAAAAGTATCGGTTCCACCAAAACCTGAAAGGTCGGTACAACCGAAACCCAGATCACCCCAAGCGCCTACGACGATCTGAATGATGGCGGTATCCCTGGTAAGGATCCCATCACCCATATCAGAGGAAGCAGGTGGGTTTGGATTGGATAAGCGGATACAAACCCTTGTAATAGGGAAGGTTTGGTACAACATAATAGAATCATTGTCACCACCGGGAGGTCCATTCATTACAGAATAGGGTGTGGTGGTTGTGGTTTGATATGCCCATACTTCATAATTATAACCTGCCGGCATGAAATTCACCTCATTGATATAAATGGTACATAATGGAATAGAGTCTCCAGGAGATGGAGTAATTGAATTATCCACCTGGCGTGGAATGGCCAATGTGTTCACTTCATCATAAGGAACACCGGCAACAGATCCGGCAGGAGGATTCGGGTTCAAACCCGGCACAACAGGCCCGGTATTGATTTGAGGAGTACAGTCTTGCGCCACAGCTAAACCTGCAAATGCAATGGATAGAGTAAAGAGTAATAGTTTTTTCATAAATGCGATGTATGATTTGATTTCAAATATAGTATTTTTTTTAATTGAGTTATGCATGCAGAATAATTAGCTGCTGTATTATTTTTGTTAATAAATGAAAATGCTTTTAAATTATTGATTATAAGTAATTTATATTTAATTTATTTCGAAATTAAACTTGATTAATTTAAATATAACTTATAATTAATTCCTTCTAATTGACTGACTTTATTATTGAGACTAAGTTTGATGAGATCTCTTATTGTTAAACCACTAAATTTTATTTTATGAAAATTAAACAGAACTTTTTTCTTGTGGTGGCATTCTGCATAAGTATGTCAAATCTATTTTCGCAATGGACTACATCTGGTTCGGACTGTTACTTAACAACCACAACCAATGAAGTTGGAATTGGGTTAACTGCTCCAACCTATAAACTACATGTAATCGGAACAGAACGTGTTGCAACCGGTACTGGTGGTACAGCAGGTTATGTAGATTTATTAGCAGCAACCGGCTCAAATAATCCCAGTTCTATTGAAATTGGGAGTGGAGGAACCACTGTTTATAGTCAAATTGATTTTAAAGGCTATAATAATCTGGCAGATGACTTTGAGGGGAGGATAGTATACAGTGATGGAAATGGATTTTATTTTTATACGGCTGGTAATACCACTCCTAAGATGATTATTAAGGATAATGGGTCAGTAGGAATCGCTACATCCCCAACAGCTGGCTATATCTTTCACGTAAATGGAGCGAATTCTTTATTTGAGTACGGTTCAAGCGACTTTGTGGTAGTAACAGGAGGACCGGGTGGACAGATTTGGCTCGCAGGGGCGGGATCTAGCAGCAACCCTAAGCTTATGTTTACTGATGACCACGATGGAAGCGCAAGTATTGATGGTCAAATATTGTATAAAGATGGAGAAGGAATGAATTTCGCTTCTGGAGGAACAACTACAAGGATGAGGATTAAAACAGATGGAAAGGTGGTAATTGGAAATACTTCAACCGTAACTACTCCATCCGGGTATTTACTTTATGTGGAAGACGGTATACTTACTGAAAGGGTTAAGGTGGCATTATGTTGTTCTACTGAGTGGTCTGATTTTGTTTTTGATCCCAATTATGAGCTTTTATCTTTAGACTCAGTAGAACAGTTTACCAAAAACAATCGTCACTTACCTGGCATGCCATCAGCAGAAGAAGTACAAGCAGATGGGATAGATGTCGCAAAAATGGACGCTTTGTTGCTAAAACAAATTGAGGAGCTTTGGTTGCAATTGTTTTTACTGAAGAAAGAAAATGATCAATTAAAAGAACTTCTTAATAAATAAGGTTATGAAAAAAGGACTTTTGTTTATAGCCTTATTATTTCAATCTACAGTCTTTTGCCAGGTAGGATCAAACCTGATCATGAACGGTAGTTTTGAAGACCAAAATGGAACAGCAGCCAATTGGGGACTGTATTTTGTAAATGGTTATGTGGATTGTTGGTTTGAAGTTGTACCCTCATGTGATTTGATGCCGAATCCTTTAACCGGCATCTATCAAGGCGGGTATTATAATTTTTTAGCCTACGATGGGACCTATTTTGCGCATGGAGCGGGTAGTTTTAATGGAAATGGATGCGATTTATCTACAGAGGCTTTAGGAACTGGAGTGATGATACTCCCTAACAAAGCTTACCGACTAAAATATTGGTTTAAATGTTATATCGAACCAGGTACTGATAGTCCAATTTACCATGTTGAGCTACACAATAGTGCCACCACTGATGGTTGTGTAGTAACTTCAACACCTTTTCAAACCATTGTCTATGAAACTATTGGTGTATTGGACCCAGAAAACGTTAGTTGGCAACAAAAGGAGGTTTATTTTACCGCTGATGCTTCTTATACTCAACTGGTTTTTTATCCTACCTCAGACAATGGCCCAGATGGATATATGGCTGCATTTCTTGATAAAGTTGAGTTATATGAGGATTGTAGTCAATATTGGGAAGTATCTAGTGGTACTTTATCAGGAGTACATTACTATGGTGACTATATTGAAGTAAGCGGAACTGCTGAAACCAATGCTGGAACTAAAGCCCATTTGATTGCAGGAAACTATATCGAGTTATTACCGAACTTTGAGGCTGTTCAGCCAAACTCCTCCAAATTTTTCCTGGCGGAAATAAACCCTTGTGAATTCGAAAGCGATCCCCAATGTCCTGAACCCAAATTCGATGTGGCAACTTCACCTAATAGTCAAATTCCACTTGTTGATAAAGAGAATTCAGTGATTAAAGTTGATATACAATCTAGAACTATTGTTGCAAATCTAATCAGTTCGGAAGTAAATATTCTGAGCTATTGTCTCTATTCTTTGGACGGTAAAATCATTGATCAACAAATATGTTATAACCGAAATAGTGTATCCATTGACGTTTTGTCTTCCGGAATGTATGTCTTGAATATTATTTTATCTGATGGAAGTGCAAAGAGCTTTAAAATCGTTATTTAGTATTCTGAAATTGTAGTAAATAAGATGTTGAACTTATTTTAGCATCTTATTTACTGTTCTTTATCGATATTCTGAAATAAGTGTAAGATAATCTTATGTAAAGTTTTGAATTTCATTACAATATATGAAGGGCCGTTTTTAAACAGTCTTTTTATAATGATAGAAACAAGTTAGATTTACCAAACTATATGAGTGGCATTCATTATTTGTCTATATTTAAAGATGATTTGATGATTCAAAATGAATAGACTAATAAAAATTATTTTAGTTTTCTTTCTCTTGTTCATGACGGACGTTTGTTCGGCTCAGAATGATTTGGGTAAAACGGGATTTTCTTTCAAGTTATATACTGGCCCTGAATTTTTCATGCAAACTAATATGTCAGGAGCACCAATGCCCATTTCTGGTTGTAAACTTTCTTTGGTATTTAATACCACCGAATTGGAATTTGGAGCAGTATATGTTCCAAAGTTTTTGAAGCAAGTAAATGGTAATGATAATACCCATTATAAATATATAGTATACACTCATCATTACTTTATTCCAAGTTTTCATATCCATCAGAGATTATTTAAAAAAAACAAACATGTTCTATCCTTTTCTTTTGGACTAAGCATGATAGATCCTTTAAGAAACCCGACGGATACATTAATGAATGACGGTACCCATGATGCTAACTGGAGTCCAACCAATGCCCGTGCAATTGGGATAGCCTTTCAATTAGAACCTACTATTCGATATTCATATTTGCTAGGTAGCAATATTGCTTTTTTTGCAGCACCCTATTTTAATGCAAAAGTTGGAAGAGTGGAATATTTTGAGCCCTCTCAGCCTCATGGTATGAGTCTTTCAACAACTTACGTTCCTGAAACAAATGTATTTTCATTTGGGATCATGGCTGGATTTCATTTTATGGTGCCTTTTGCAAAGGAGCATCCTGGCTTTTTTAAGGATTCTAAAAAGAAAGAAAAAAGTAAGTAGTATTAACTCAACTGCGCCCCCGATAGCTATCGGGGCTGCGAAAAGCTTGGTGCGCCGTGGATAAAGGAATGGCGTTCAGGCGGGCAACACCAAAAAATCCTTATCTTTATTCTCAATTCCCCCAATTGAAAAGAATATTCCCCATATCTCTTTTATTGGTTGCTGTCTATGGCTGTCAACCCTCTCCTCCTTTGCCGGAAAGCATTATGCTGGACAAACAGGAATGGATGAGCAAAAACCTGGATGTGACTTCCTTTACCAATGGAGATCCAATAACGGAAGCCAAGACAAAAGAGGAGTGGAAAAAAGCGGGTGATGAAGGAAAACCTGTCTGGTGTTATTATGAAAATGATGAATCAAACGGAAAAAAATACGGGAAACTCTATAATTTTTATGCAGTAAATGATCCACGTGGTCTGGCACCCAAAGGTTGGCATATTCCTTCCGATTCCGAATGGACTTTGGTGATCAATATTCTGGGTGGTGATGAAATAGCTGGAAAAAAGATGAGAAAAAAAGCTTACGTGGAAAATGGGTTGACCCAATATGGTTTTTGTGCAGTGGCAGGTGGATACAGGGCCGATGATGGAACTTTTATTGGTCTGGGTTATTATAGGAACTGGTGGAGCTCTACGCAAAATGATCCCAGGAATGCCTGGATCAGAAGTCTGAGTCCAGCAAAAAACAATGTGCATAGAAATACCATTACTGCCGGAACCGGAATTGCGGTAAGATGTGTGAAGGATTGATAAAATCTTCTTGAAAAATTGAAAAAGACCCTTAAAATATATTTCTTCCTCTTGGTTTTTTTGATGTCTGGAAATTTTCTGGATGCTCAAATAAGATATGTGGATACAGCTACGGTTAGTTGGAGCATCCATGCTAAAGGAGGTATTATCTACGACTATCCCTGGTACGATTGTTATGCCGATCTGGCCCCCGTCGGTGAAGTGGGTGCTGCCATTAGTTTCGAGAAAGTACAGATTTCCCTTGGGATAGGATATTTCCCTAACAATACGCGATGGTTCCTGGGAGCGGATAATTTTTCACCTCCTAAGCGGGGTACTACCCAGGGTGGTTGCATGTTCATGCCCCTGCATGCCAACTTTAAATTATTCCAGATCAAGCGAAATTTGCTCACCTTCAATATTGGTTTTACCTTTTTACTTTCTACACCTACCCAGATGACGGAGACCACCTTGAATCCGGGAAATGAGGTGACCACCACTTATTTTTATACCCAGCCACGACCTGGTTTATCGGGCAACCTTGGGTTTAAATATTCTCGATGGATAGGAAAAAAATTCCTGGTAGGAGGGGAGCTGGGATTAAATGCTTCCCTGGTACCGGCCATGATATTTGGTACGGATTATACTTTTGGATTCAATATGTTGAGTCGCCAACCGAATGGATATTTTAAAATTTGTTTTGAATATATGTTTGGGAAAAAGCATCCCAAATTCATGAACGAAACGGTCAGAAAGAAAAAAGAAAAGAAGGACAAAGATGTGGAGGATGAGGACTAGGTGTTTTTACTGAGTAACATAAAAACCTATTCTTCATAAATGATCATTTCCCGGTTTCGTTCATCGGATCAAGTAACCATTTCATGGGATCAAACTACCTGGTTCATCAGATCAGTATTGCTCAGCGCAAACAGGTAGTCTAAGTTTGATTAATCATTAAAATGTAATCAAATGAAATCAAAACTTTTTTTCATGTTGTTAGGTGTTTCGTTACTGTTTGGGACATCATTTGCACAAGCGCCCAACTGGGTACCTGGTTCCGGAGGAGGAACCACAACCAATTATTATCTGTCTGGAACCAATGGCAATGTATGTTTAGGAATGCTGAACACACAAGCAAATACATCATACAAGTTATGGGGAGTAGGGCCTTGTAAATTTTCTACCGGAGTTCTTGCACAGGGGACAGGTTCGGTGATATTGAATCCAACTGAATCAGGCAGTTCGCCAACAACTATAGAGTTATGCACCGGAGGAACGAATGGTAATCTTACCACTCAAATTGATTTTAAAGGCCAGTTGCATTGGAGTTCGGATTTTTGGGGAAGAATAAAGCATAGTGATGGAACTGGTTTTTCATTTCAGACCGGAGGAGTAGGCACAGATCGAGTATTAATAACAGAGGCCGGGGCAGTTGGAATTGGAATTGTTCCTACCATGTTTATTCAATTACAAGTAGAGGGTATTGCTTCCAAATTTTCTTCGGGCAGCGGTTATATTGCATTTACTCATAACAGCGCACAAATGGATCTGGTATCTACCGGAGTTCCTACCATTGATTTTAAAGGTCCTACTCATACAGGATCCGACTATTGGGGTAGAATCATGTATGCTGATGGTACCGGGTTTGATTTTTTAACTGCAGGTGGTACTGCAAAAATGCGGATAAAAGAAGATGGAAAAGTGGTGATAGGTGACCCATCAGCGGTTCAAACAACTACACCAGCTTCTTTGAGTGATTATAAACTATTTGTTGATGGTGGAATTATTGCTGAGAAAGTAAAAGTGGCTTTATGTTGTGGCGTAGATTGGTCAGACTTTGTATTTGCACCTGATTACCAATTATTATCTCTTGATTCGGTTGATACATATATTCAGAAAAACCAACATTTACCCGGGGTTCCTTCATCAGAAGAAGTGCAGGAAAATGGAATAGAAGTGGCTAAAATGGATGCATTGTTACTACAGAAAATTGAGGAATTAACATTGTATATGATTGAACTGAAAAAACAGAATGAAGTTTTGCAAAAAGAAATCCAAATATTAAAGGATGAAACAAACGACTAATCATTTGGTCGGATTTATTAACCATCTAAATTTAATATTATGAGATACTCAACATCTTTTTTAAGTTATGCTGTTTTGATCGGATTGGGTTTAACATTGAATAAAGTTCAATCGCAAAATATTGGTCCTCTTAACCTGGTCAACTCATCCTTCTTCACCTATTATTCTGCACCCATCACAGTGGCCCCTCCTTCACAGCCGGTGTCATTAGAAATTGGTGATGGAAATTATGAGATTTACTCTAACGGAAGTGTTACCATGTTGCCGGGCTTTATGGCCAAAACAATTCCAGCGTCAAACGGTTTTTACGTTGCCGACCTCGGAATCCATCTCCCGGAACCCGAACTTTTTGGTTTAGACCTGGATAATGTTGTTCGATATGAAAAAATGGAAATGGGAATTAGCCTTCCTTCTTTGGAAACAAGGATTCATGAATTCTTGGATGATATGACAGGTCAGTATAAAGTTGCTTCCACAGGTTATAATACAGCTTTCGGTAATGGAACTATTGTTAACCCATATGACCCGGAACATATTTCTGTTGAAGCCCATTTTTATCATGGAGCATCTACCGTACCAATTGTAAGAAACGGGTTTTTTTATAAAGAGTATATTCGAATGGATGTATCGGGGCCGGAGTATTATACCCATGATTGGGTAGCTGTGCAAACGGGTAACGGCATTGATGAGTATGAATGGAGGATCAGGTTTAGTCCACCTGAAACCGGATCATGGAAATGTATGATTCTGGTAACAGTTGGCGGCGAACTATTACCCGAACATTATTTCTTTAAATTTAATGTTGTTCCAGGGACAAAACCCGGTTTTGTTGAGATATCAGATAACCATCAATATCTTCAGTTTTCTGGCCCAACTCATCCACAATTTTTTCCTGTTGGAAATAATGCCTCCTGGCAGATACATCAACCTATTGATGGTGGTTATTGTAATTCTCAAAATTGTGAAAACCCATTCGATCACCGGATCTTTCCTGATTCATATTTGGAAATCGAGGACTATCTTGATAAACTTACCTATGAATCGAACGGTGGAGTCGGCGCAGGCAATCATACCAGAGTTATTTTTGCACCCTGGAGCTATGAAGTTGAATTTGAAAAGTTAGGAAACTATCAAACCAGGCAAATAGAGATGTTTGAACTGGATGAACATCTGAGGGCAGCGGCTGCTAAAGATGTATATTTGAGTATATCCCCACTCAATGGCTTGGTATTAACTGATGAGTGGGAATCAACTTGGGGTGTCAATGTAGAGGGCAATGCCTGCTGCTTAGGAGAATATTCTGATACTTGGGCATGGAATCCATACTGTAATAATCACACGCCTGACTTTATATATAGTTACGATCCAACAATGGACCCTAATTCGCAATTTAAAGGGTTGGAAAATGTGATGACTCCTCTTGATTTTTTTACCAATGCTAACGCGAAGAAATGGTTTAAAAATAAACTCAGGTATATGGATGCAAGATGGGGATACAGTCCGAATTATTATCAGCTGGAAATTTCAACGGAAATAGATAAATTTGATACAGAGTTTTGGCATTGGCCTTCAAATAATTACGACATCCAAAACTGGGTAAATGAAATGGCGGATTATGTAAAAAATGATCTTAAAATAACGCAGCTAACAACTGTCAACTATGGACAAACCCCTGCTCCACTCAATACGTACGATCCTCCGTCTCTATCTTATTCCACGATTTGGAATGGTTCTGACATCGATCTGGTTACTCTACACGAATATTCAGATGTATTAGGAAATGGACATGTAAAATCCGATCTTATAAATAACGCTCTTGGTTCTTTTGATAAACCTTGTTTAATTAACGAAAACGATGTTTGGAGATATGGTCCGGTAGATAAGTGTACTCCGATCTCCATGCACAATCTTCTTTGGTCAAGTGCTTTTAGCGGATCATATGGAACAGGAATGCAATGGGAATTTCGGAGTCCATTTGATCTTGCAGATGAATATAAGGCAATGAGGACCTTATTTTCATACATAGATCTTACAATTTCTAATGGGTACACTCCTTATCATACAACTGCTGATCTGTACGATTATCAGCCTATTGAGAATTTTTTCCTGATCAAATCTGGAGGACCAGGAAATTTTAGCAACAAGGCTTATGGTTGGATACATAATAGGTCGTATAACGAATATACTTATGGCGACTGTAATCAACCGGTTTATCATTCGCACTATGTTGTGGGACCAAACCCCCCAAATTTGGTTTTGGTTACAGAGACACTTACAACAATGCAACAAATAATGGACTTTTTTGATTTCGAAAGTGCATTTCAGCTACATAAGAATGAGGATTTGTATAGTTCTTATTTTCCTACCGATTATCAAGCATATCCTCAAACCGCTTCAAGGTTTGCATTAAGTGGTTTAATTCCAAATGCCACATATACAATAGAATATTTTTATACCTCTGGCCCCCCTGGTATTATGGGCACTTTTGATCCCGCTTTTAATTTCACATTTACAACTTATGATATTGGTGGACAAGGTGTTTATAATATAATTAACGGCCCTCCAACTGGTGGTGGCCTTAATCCGCTTACGGGACAACCATACCCACCAGATTGGGCTTACCTGGTACATTTATCTAACGAACCCCGATCATATATCGCTGATCAAAATTGGAAACCTATGAAAGATTCTTTAATCCAAAATCGTGTAGAGCTATCTAATCAAGGTTCCAATACATTGGATCTTTCTGTGAGCCCAAATCCAAACGATGGTTCATTTACCATTTCTGCTAAAACAGATAAAAGAGGAGCCTATCGTTTTGTACTAACGGATATTTCCGGCAGCGTTATACAAAGTCAAATAGTAGAATTGATAGAAGGAGTTAACCGTATTTCTTTCTCCAATACTACACTTGCTCCAGGTGTTTATTTAATGAAAGTGGAGGGTTATACGGAAGTGCTTAAAATTGTCATTAATTAATAGTTCCTTACACCAACAAAAAAGCCTCAACATCGTTGAGGCTTTTTTTATATTTTGTCAGTCTGAGACTAATCTCCTTTTTCTTCCTCACCACCCAGCAGATCATTTTCTATGCTTTCCATAATGATGAAGTCTTCAATTTCTTTTTGGTTTTGTATGATATTGATCACGGTATCTAATTGAGAGATGGTAATGAGTTTCATCACAGAATCTGAAATCCCTGTGATCACCAATACACCTCCGCAACCTTTGCATAACCTGTTGGCCACCAAAATTGCACTTAACCCACTTGAGTCAATATATTTAACCCCGGTAAGGTCGATCACCATATTTTTTTCTCCTTTTCCGTTTAAGAAAACGATCTCTGCTTTCAGGTCAGGAGAAACTGTGCTGTCTAACTTTTCAACGGCACATGAAATAGCGCTATAATTTTCTTTCTTGTCTGTAGTAAACGAGCTCATACTTACTCTGTTTTACGCAAATGTAGCAAATTTTTTAGGATTTGCCCGCCAGGAGATATAAAATCGCCATCCTTACTGCCACGCCGTTTTCCACCTGGTCGAGAATGATGCTATGCTCACTGTCAGCCACATCCGAGGTGATCTCTACCCCTCGGTTAATGGGGCCTGGATGCATCACCACTATTTTTTTGGAGAGGCTGTCGAGCAGCTTTTTATCCAGTCCATATTGCATGGAGTATTCACGTAGGGTAGGGAAGTACTTAAGCGATTGGCGTTCTAACTGGATCCTTAACATATTGGCCACATCACACCATTCCAAAGCTTTGCGGAGGTTATGTTCCACCTTCAGGCCCAGGCTGCTTACATATTTGGGGATCAGGGTGGTAGGTCCGCAAACCATTACCTCGGCACCCAGCATTTGCAAGCTAAAAATATTGCTCAGGGCCACCCTGCTATGCATAATATCGCCAACGATCACCACTTTTTTCCCTTCCAGGCTTCCCAGTTTTTCGCGTATGGAGAATGCGTCGAGCAAGGCCTGAGTGGGGTGTTCATGGGTTCCGTCACCGGCATTGATAATTTGTGCATGTGCACTTTTTGGATAGTTCTTTAATTGGCCTGCCAGAAATACTGCTGCACCTGGGGCGCTATGGCGCATCACAATAATATCCACTTTCATGGCAAGGATATTATTGGCAGTATCTATCAGCGTTTCTCCTTTACTCACGGATGAACCGGAAGCAGAGAAGTTAACTATATCGGCACTTAATCTTTTTTCGGCGAGTTCAAATGATAACCGGGTACGGGTAGAATTTTCGAAGAACATATTGGCTACTGTAACATCACGCAGCGAAGGAACTTTTTTAATAGGCCGGTTAATGATCTCTTTAAAGTTCTCTGCAGTACGTAAGATCAACTCCAGGTCTGATTTTTTCAGCCCTTTTATTCCCAGCAGGTGTCGTGTGCTTAGTTGTTCTTCTTTTTGTTCCATTATTTTATATTAAGCGATGGAGTATATAAGATCACTTCATCTACACCATCTTGCGCTTTCCATTTTACTTTTACTTTTTGTCCGGTAATTGCATCAACGGATGTTCCTACATAATCGGCCTGCACCGGTAATTCACGGCTAAATTTCCGGTCGATGAGCACCAATAATTCAACACCCCTTGGCCTGCCGAAGGCCAGGATCGCATCCAAAGCAGCCCTAATGGTCCGGCCGGTGTACAATACATCATCCACCAGGATCACATTTTTATTTTCAATCACAAAATCAATTTCAGTGGCGCTGGCAACCGGCAGTTCATCCCTTCTTCTAAAATCATCTCGGTGGAAAGTAATATCTAAAATTCCATGTTGAATATTTTTGCTGCCGGTAATTTCACTCAAACGTTGGTGGATCCTTTCAGATAAATAAATCCCACGAGGTTGAACCCCTATTAAAACGGTTTGATCGAATGAAGTATGGTTTTCTATTAATTGGTAACAAAGTCGGTTAATGGTGATGGTGAACAGTTCGGAATCAAGTAAGACTTTGTTTTCCATTGGAAATGATTTGTCAAATATAATCAAAAAAATCATACAAAGTATTTTAAATGGAACGCAGATGACACGGATATTACGGATTTGTACTGATCACTTACAGTGTAAATCCGTAATATCCGTGTCATCAGTGTTCTATTGCTTTGTTGGGAAGGCCTCCGTCCCGATAGCTATCGGGATCAGGCCGCTGGCGATTAACAAAAAACATTTTGTACTCAAGCAACTTTATATTAGTTTTGTTCTTTCATCCTCGGGGTGTCTCGGCTAAGCCGAGACTGAGATCATACCCGTTAAACCTGATTTGGCTAGTACCAACGTAGGGAAGGTAAAGATTCATTTGCTGTTCAGCAATCTCCGGGGAAAACAAAAATAAAATTCAACAGATGAAAAAATTATTTTTTCTCTTACCGGCTATTTTTACCACTTCACTTATGGCACAAAATACTTTTACTGCAAAAGTATTCGACGGATCTACCATGGAGCCTTTGTCCAATGCAACTGTTATTGTTGAGAATTCCCAATTGGTAGGTGTTTCTGATTATGATGGAGTGGTGGTGCTTAACTCAGTTAAAGAAGGAGCCAAAATAAAAATCACTCATATTGGCTTCGATGATTATGAGCATGTATTTACCATCAATTCCAATCCTGAACTGGGTGCTGCACAAACGGAGATCATCATGAATAAAAAATCATACCAGGCTGCAGAGTTTACGGTAAGCTCCGTTAGAGCCAATACCACCTTGCCCATTGCACAAACCAATTTAATCAAAGAGGATATCGAGAAAAAAAATCTCGGGCAAGATCTTCCTATGCTGCTGGACCAAACCCCCAGTGTTGTCGTCAACAGTGATGCAGGGAATGGAATAGGTTATACCGGGATCAGGATCAGAGGAACAGATATTACCAGGATCAATGTAACCTTCAATGGTGTTCCGGTAAATGATCCCGAATCCCAGGGAGTGTTCTGGGTAAATTTCCCAGATATTGCCAGTTCAGTTAATTCATTGCAGATACAAAGAGGGGTGGGAACCTCTTCTAATGGCTCTGGATCATTCGGAGCAAGTATTAATATTTCTACCAACGAGCTCAACCCAAAGCCCTACGCCAAGATTTCATCTAGCGTAGGGTTTTTTAAAACATTTAAAAATACAGTGGAAGTAAACAGCGGTCTGATTGGAAAGCGTTTTGCTTTTTACGGAAGACTATCGAAACTAACCAGCGATGGTTATGTGGATAGAGGCTGGAGCGATTTAAAATCATTTTATATCAGTGGAGGCTATTATGGAAAAACAACCGTGGTCAAACTAAATGTTTTTTCTGGCAAGGAGGCTACCTATCAATCCTGGTATGGAATCGATCAATCCATTATGGATACCAACCGTACCTTTAATGTGGCGGGCACAGATTATTTTCAAAAAGCTGATCCTTATAAAAACCAAACAGATAATTACCAGCAGGATTATTACCAGCTGTTTTTAAACCAACAAGCCGGAAAATACTTTAACATCAACCTGGCATTATTCTATACAAGGGGAAAAGGATATTATGAAGAATATAAGGTAGGACAAACCCTGGCGAATTATAATATTGCACCTGCTATTATTGGGAATGACACGGCTTTCACTTCTGACCTTATCCGGCAGCTTTGGCTGGATAACCATTATTATGGATTCAACGCAGGACTAAGATTTACCAGAAAGAAATTGGATATTAGCTTGAATGGAGGTTTTTATAGATACGATGCGGAGCATTACGGAAAAGTGATATGGGCCCAATTTGCCGGTGACAGTGATCCTGATAAAAGATATTATGACCGCACAGCAGTAAAAATGGATGGAAATATTTTCGTGAAGGCAGAATATGAGGTGATCTCAGGTCTTAAAATTTTTGCAGATGTCCAGTATAGAGCAGTGGATTATACCATCAACGGGTTCAGAGACAATCCCAATATTTTGGTACATGATGTTTTTCATTTCGTTAACCCCAAAGTGGGGGTAAGTTATGATGTAAGTGCTGCTCATAGAGTATATGGATATTTTGGCATGGCAAGCCATGAACCGAACCGCGTAGACTATGAAACCGGTTCTACCCAAAAACCAAAACCAGAAACCTTGCGTGATTTTGAATTGGGCTATATGTTCCGCCACAGAATTGTGCAGGCAAGCATCAACGGATTTTTTATGGATTATAGCAATCAGCTCATCAATACAGGTAAACTCAACGATGTAGGGGCTTATACCCGGACCAATGTGGAAAGCAGCTATAGAGCAGGTTTTGAATTGGAGGCCGGCTTCCAGATCCTCAAGAACCTTACATTGAATCTGCATTTTACCTATTCAAGGAATCGCATTCAGAATTTTGTGGAATATTATGATAATTATGATACAGGTTTCCAGGATTCTGTGGTTTATGAAGAAACAGATATCTCTTTTTCACCCGATGCTATTGGTGGATTTACCATTTCCTATTCACCGGTTAAAAATTTGTTTTTTGATCTCACCGGCAAATTCGTTACCCAGCAGTTTTTGGATAATACATCCAACCAAAACAGGATCTTGCAACCATTTTTCACCAACGACTTTAGGATACGTTATGGAGTAACCATTAAAAAGGTAGTAAAAATTGATTTCAATGTGGTGGTGAACAATTTCACCAACCGGTTGTACGAACCCAATGGATACACGTATAGTTATGTATCAGGTGGAGCTTTGGTTACCTCCAACAATTATTATCCAATGGCAGGGATCAACGTAATGGGGGGAGTTATGGTGAGTATTGGAGATTTTAAGTAATCCCCTTCCCCAAAGCAAGTATATCAAACAATAACGGTACTAATTTTAAGTTTACTATCTTTGAACAAGTTCAATATTTCTTGGAGAAGATACAAATACAGGACATTAGCAGGCTGGCAAGTTTCGAAATGCTGGCTAAACAGGTGGTGGAAGGTTTTATTACTGGATTACACCGGAGCCCCTTCCATGGATTCTCCGTTGAGTTTGCCGAGCATAGGCAGTACAATACCGGTGAATCTACCCGTCATATTGATTGGAAGCTATATGCCCGTACCGAAAAATTATTTGTAAAGCGATATGAGGAAGAGACCAATCTCCGCTGTCATATCATCATGGATACTTCTACCTCCATGTTTTTCCCGGTAAAGGAAGACAAAGTATCGCCGGCTAAGAACAAAGCCACCTTTTCAGCTTTTTCAGCAGCAGCATTAACCGAATTGATGCGAAAGCAAAGAGATGCATTTGGATTGACCACCGTGGATGAGGAAATCCGTTTTCATTCTCCCGATAAAAGTTCGGTATTGCACCAACGTCATTTGTTTACCGAATTGGAAAAGCTCACCCATGAAAAAGCCTATACTCAAAAACGAAATACGTCCTTAAGTAAACTCATTCACCAATTGGCTGATATGTTGCACCGCAGATCGCTGGTGGTTATTTTCAGCGATATGTTCACCAATGCATTGAACAGTGGTGATATTGAAGTCGAAAAAGAGGCGTTGTTTTCTTCGTTGCAGCATTTAAAGCATAACCGGCATGAGGTGATCTTATTCCATGTACATGATAGTAAGTTAGAACATGATTTTGATTTTGATAATCGTCCCTATCGATTTATTGACCTGGAAAGCGGTTCGGAGATCAAATTGAATCCCATTCAGATAAAAGACCAATATAAGGCAGCTATCTCGAAATATATTGCCCAGCTCAAGCTCAAAGCGGCCCAGTTTAAGATTGATTTTATGGAAGCCGATATCAATGAAGGTTTTGAGCAAATTCTCTGGAATTACCTGGTAAAAAGAAGCAAATTGTATTAAGGCACACTTGTTCTTTCTAATACCACAGAAAAATCGTCTTCTTCATAAAATAAATATAGTTTTTTCCCATCGAACTGGGTAACGGTCAACACATCTTTTTCGGGATCATTTTTATCATCTGAATAATAAGCGATCATTGTTAAAATATTAGCATCCAGGGTCCAGTCACCGATTTCTTTTTCTCCACTTGATTTCTCCACCTTGGTCAAGCTATGGTCTTTTTCAAATGTAAATATGTCTCCAATCATTTCCCGGTCAAATTCTTCTCCCGAGCCACCTGTTAGCACCCAATTACCTACCATTTCCTTTTCCGTAATTTTTCCTTGGGCCAGCAGTGGGCTTACATTCAGGGTGAGTACGCTGAGCAGTAAAAATAATTGAATGGTTCGTTTCACGTTTTATCAATGATGAGACTAAGTTAAGTATAATTTTAAAGATGCACCCATGGTTTCAAAATAAGCAAGGTGGCATTGAAGGCTTTGAGCAAATTGTCTGGGATTACCTGGTTATGCGATCCAAGTTATATTGATCAGTAAGCTGCCCCTTTTATTTCCACCGAAGTACGAATAAAATCATACGGACTTACGAACTATGAACCGCTCCTGGCAAGATTCGTAGTTCGTAGGTTCGTAAAAGTTCGTACTTCGGTTTCATAAAAAACCCTTGCATTCATCCTCCGAATTGTATAGCTTTATCATACCCTTTATACCCATATCATGAGTTCCAAAAATAGAAAATACAATTGGTTGTGGAATTTACTGGCAGGTGCTGCTCCCTTTGCGGTTATTTTTGGCCTCATCATGCTTTTTGGCCAGTGTAATTCCAATGCACGAAGGGAAAAACTGAACGGAATATGGATGATCCCATTAAATGGCAAAATATATTTGATGACACATTCAAATATGTCCACGGGAGGGAAAGTTCATACTGAAAACTATTATTTCCGTTTAATTGATCCAGAGACTGGTAAAATAGAATACCAAAGAAAAATGAATGTTTCCACTGGAAGTATCGACATTGAATGTTTAACTCCAACTAGTTTATGGGTTAAAAAATGGAACAATCTTTATTGTCTTGATTTTCCATCCATGAAAACCCGGTGGAATCGAAAAGAATTCAATGCCCATTTGGAGAAAACGTTCCCTGAGATTGGAAAGGTATTCAAGTCGGAGTTTAACAATGGATTGATCCATGTTACCAATACGAGGGGAGAAGAATTTAATTACCCTCCGGAAAAATTCGAAACAGCCGATACCAATCAAAACAAATGGAGGATCATGTTTTTAAATGATTACAACCAAATGGGTAGGTTGGTAGGCTATCCTATACCTCATAAAACAGAACCGGAAACGATTACAATAGAAATGGGTACTGTGGAAGCCCCAGTTATTACCCATGACATGACTTTGGTTGAAAAACTGGAAGCTGATACTGGTTTTGCCAGGAACTATGCCGTTTTTACTCCGGATAGCACTTGTTTCTTTTTCGATGGAAACAAATTGAGAACCCTTCAAAAACTGGTCAACGATTCATTTGCATTGGTTTGGGATACTTTGTTCAATGGTAAAACCTGGCTTGAGGCGGATATGTTAAGACCATTTAAAAGATATAAAGATGTGCCTGAGAACAGATTCATCAATACATATGAGAATATCATGTTCATTCATTACCAAACTTCATTGGATGAAAAGGAAAATACATCCAGACTTACAGGAACGGATTATAAAACGGAAAAGATCCTATGGGATGTCGACCTAACTCCCTACAAAATTACAAGATCCTATAGACCGGTGCAAAATTTTGTTTTCAAAAAAATCCTGATCACTGTTTGGATGAACAATGGAGACAATGCTATTATAACCGGAATGGATCCTTTAACCGGAATGGTAATATGGAAAATAGCTAAATAATCACTTGATAAAAAATCTAACTATAGTTTGGATAAGCCTATAACCGGGTGGGGTTATGGTTGCAATTCCAGGTAACCGCTCCTTACATCTTGCGCATTTGTATTATTTTTTCCGAAAGGATAAACTACATAATAATAAGTTCCAGCAGGTAAATATCCACCCTTATTGATGCAAAAAGTGTCATCGCAAGTTCCACCCCAGTTGTTTTGATAGGGTTCTGCAGAATATACTTTGTTCCCCCATCGGTTGTAAACATCAACAGCCGCATTGGGATATATTGCCAGGTCTTGCAATATCCAAGTATCATTTCTTCCATCATTGTTTGGACTAATGAGTTGGTAGATAACCAAATCGGGGTTAACCGTAATAAATTGAATGGCTGTATCTGCACAACTTGTATCGTTGGCCCAAGTAATTAAAGTAACCGGAAAAGTAATGGGTGCAGCGCCGGTGTTGTTGAACGTATATGCAGGGTTAGCGATAAAAGCACTATCTCCAGTTCCGAAACTCCATGTAAAAACCACCCCATTATTGCCGGTATAGGTAAAGTTTACATCCAGAGGAGGATAACCGATTGTGGGATTGGCAATAAAGCTGGCTGTTACATAATTGGTATCATTGAGTGTAACCGTTATCGGCATACTTCTGCATCCGCTACTGTCCAGTACTTCGAACTGGTAGATCCCGGTATCCAGGCTACTAAATATATTGAATGGTTGAGGAGAACCATTGATATAATATAGAATAATGGGCCCGATAGAATTCTGCACATTGGTAATGGCAATGCTTCCGTCGGATAGGCCGCCGCAGGTGGCAGGTGTTATAACGGGGGTGAAACTTATGGGTGAATGAATATTTACTTTAATAGGAAATACCCTGCTACAACTGTCAGAATCCCATATTTGTACGGTATACAATATGGATGAATCAGGGCTGGCATAAGGATCGGGACAAGTATCACACGATAAGCCTATGCTTGGTTTCCAGTTATATTTGGCACCTATACCTGCAAATGCAAACAGTTGTGCACTATCACCCAAACAAACCAAGGTATCATCAAAAGCCACGCTTGCTGTAAATGTATCGCAGCTGGTTATATGTGC
Organism: Flavobacteriales bacterium; assembly: GCA_025451235.1. Taxonomy (GTDB): domain Bacteria; phylum Bacteroidota; class Bacteroidia; order CAIKAF01; family CAIKAF01; genus JANWKQ01. The sequence goes on from JANWKT010000019.1 coordinate 108,393, forward strand.
AAGTTGAAAGGTCGGAAAGAAATTTGAATAGGGAGCCAATGGCGAAGCGTTCATCGTTTGAACCGAATAAGCAAGTGAAGTTGAATTATTAGGAACATAGGTTTGAATATCTGCCAGTCCATCGCTACCGCCCATCACGTTATCGGGTGTATCATCATCTAAACCAAATAATAAGGTATCCTGATAGTAAAAATGTCCCTTTACTCCGCAACCGTTGGGAGTATTTACATTGTCCTCATCTCCTATTATGCCCAAATTGAAACCATTTACACGTACTTCGACACTGTCGGGTAGAGTGAGTCTATCGGAGTAAATAGAAAATCCAATAGGGAAAGTATCAATCATTGGATTGAGATCCTGTGCACTAAATGTCATTAACTGGTTGTTGACCATCGTATCCAGTAAAATGGATGAACTGAGGATACCCAAAGAATCGTTTTGATAAAAAACCACCAGGTAGGCTGATTGGTAATGGCAATTGATACAATTGATAGGAAAAGGAGGAGGAGGTACAGGAAATGAAATGGAATAATTGTTGCTGGTAGGCGACACCAAATTTGTTACATCTTCTGCATGAACAGAAAAATTGGTATCGGTAGGTATGCCCCCATTGGCAAAGATGAGGCTGATCCGGTTATATTCCGAAAATGTGATCGGAGAATTATTGAATGAAACAGTATAGGATGGGGTTAAGTTGCCAATCCTGTATGTAAATAAATAAGCCTGTCGAATGGTGCTTCCAGGTTCTATATAAACAGGAATGGTATCTGTACCTGAACCAAGGCAAAAAGAAACCCCGGCTCCGGTTACTCCTCCCTTAAAAATATCCTGGTAATAAATTAATTGCCCCTGAACCTTACATTCAATGCCTATGTAAAGAAAAAGGCTTAAAAGAAGAAAAATACGCAATTTTGACATGGGATCTAGTTAGATCCAATATACAAAAACTATATTAAATACATATTAGATTTTTATTAAATGAAGTATAGTATTATAATATAGTAAGTTAGAAAGACACTATATCTAGACAGTTCTTGTTTGTTTATGAGAATAAATGGAGAACCTAGTTATTCCCTGAGCCATTTTCTTTCTTTGAAATTGGTTTTTTCTTGGTTTTCTTTTTGTTCGCGGGCTTTTTATTTTTCTTATTCTTTTTGCTTTTTTTATCCTTATCGAAGATCTTCTCCAGGAAGTTTTTATCGTCTTCTGTACCAATAGCATTGATATTAATAGAATTTTCAATGGTGGGGATCAATGCTTCAATAAAAGCATTCACGAGAGTTTCACCAATAATGCCCCATACACTTATATCAGGATTTTTAATACTTCCTTCCAGCTCCACTTTGGTGGCAACCCGATCAGTCTTTTTGTTCTCAAATATCCAGGCCACCACTTCTACGAGTGATTCGATCACCTGATCTTTAAAAGGCATGTCCTTTCTTTCCCTGTCATCTATTACATCCAGGTCTTTGATGAATGGTTTTGCATAACCTTTTATTTTTCCATCTTTCGCTGCCGCTTCTGCATATACACTAAAGGTACCCTTCTGCACATCCATTTTGGCATAGGCTTTTAAAAAGCTATTCAAATAAGTGAGGGGAAGGTTCTTCAACTCAGCATTTACATCAAAGGTGGGAATTGTGTTCAAAGGATCCACTTTGGTATTAACAGCGAGTGTTCCTCCATAAGCGTTGGCGGTAACCTTAACGGTTGCCGGCAGTACTTTGGAAGTATCCTTTACAGTACTTAAATTTTCTCCCACCACATAGATCTTATCCATGAATATATCGATCTTGGGATTGCTATGATAGTCTCGATAGTGAACGCTTCCATTATTCACTTTTACACGGTTGATTTCAATCGGGATAAAATCATCAAACAACTCGATCCATTCTTTGTCAACTTTTGATTGACTGGTTGCCTTGGTGGGCCCTTTTACAAAATTCACGTCAAAATCGTCCACCGTAATTAATGCTACAACCCTGCCTTTGAATAAAGCCTTCCAATCAATGGTAACTTTTAATTTCTTTACGTCAATAAAAGGCACCGGTATTTCTCCGCCCCTTTTTTTTAGCGTGGTACCTATGATGGTCACCGTCCCGGTGAATAAATTCATTCGCAGGGCATCAGTATGACCAATATACTCTGGCATATTGGCCATTTTTTTATTTGCATAGGTCAGGAGGATATGTGGCAAACCAATATGCAAAGCAATAATAAGCACAGAAACTGTTATAAAGACACGTAAAAACCTCCTGCCACGCCTGGCTCTTTTTTGTTTTTTTGTTAAGGGTATAGATGATTTTTTCGGAAATGTATTTTTATTTTTCGATTGCATAACGAATGTTTTAATATGATAATTTTCAGAGTAATTTACGGTAAATGCATATTTTGAAAAGGAAATTTATGCTTAAATATCGTTAACCATTTAGCGATATATTTATCATATTTTTATTTGTATTTATCGTAGGATGGATTTCCTGCTTCTTATTATATATTTTTCATAAAAATTTGCACAATTCACACTTTTATTTTTTAGAATGTTTCAATGGATGAATTTTCTTTGATACATTTCTTAAATAGTACAAAAAGAAATCAGCAAGCCAAACAATTGGGTTAACTTAACAGTATTAATAAGGAAGTAAAAGAAAATTGTATGGAAACTAAATTAAAAGCAACCGAAGATATCATCACATCCGGAGCACATGTATCGCTCTGGACGGATACAAATCCCAGTGTGTTAAGTCAACCTTTAAAAAAATCAATCAAGACCGATGCTGTTATCATTGGTGGTGGAATTGCAGGCTTAACCGTAGCTTATACACTATGTAAAAGAGGGGTGAAAGTGGCAGTAGTGGAAGATGGATACATAGGCAGTGGAGAATCAGGGAGAACCACAGCGCATTTGGTTACTTCGTTGGATGACCGTTATTATAAAATAGAAAAAGTATACGGGGAGGAAGGAGCAAAACTGGCCGCCGAAAGTCATGCGGCTGCTATCGATTATATTGAAAGAATTATACAGGATGAACATATTGAATGTGATTTTAAAAGGATAGATGGTTATCTTTTCTTGCATCCTTCTGATGATGAAGATGCTTTAATAAAAGAAAAAGATGCGGCATTAAAAGCAGGGATAAAAGTGGAGATGGTGGATTTTATACCAGGTATGCATAGGCAGGAGGGTAAGGCGTTGAAATTTCCTCGCCAGGGTGAATTCCATATCATGAAATATCTTAATGGACTTTGTGCAGCCATTCTTCGAATGGGAGGAGAGATCTTTACGGAAACCCATGCAGAAAAAATTGAGGAGAATGGAATTGTAAGTAGTGATGGATTTGCGATCGCGGCTGACCATATTGTGGTAGCTACCAATGCGCCCATTACCAGCATGTATAACTTACCTTTGAAACAATTTGCTTACCGGAGTTATGTGATTGCCGGACTTATTCATAAAGGAGAGGCACCGGAGGCATTGTGGTGGGATACAGGGGATCACGATGCACATTCGGATATTAAACCTTACCATTATGTACGCAGTGCTCCATACAATGATGAGTATGATCTACTCATTAGTGGAGGGGAGGATCATCCCACCGGCTTGGCGGGTGGAAACGGATCCAGCGAAGAACATCGGTATGATAAGCTCGAAGCCTGGACCCGGGATCATTTCCCGATCGGCGAAATTGTATATAAATGGAGCGGACAGGTGATGGAAACCATGGATTGCTTGGCCTATATTGGAAGAAGCCCTGGCGATACACATCATCATTTATATATGGTTACCGGAGATTCAGGCAATGGGATGACCCATGGTACCATTGCAGGCATGTTGATACCTGATCTCATCCTCGGTGTAGCAAATAAATGGAAGGATCTATATGAACCTTCCAGGTTTAAATTTTTCAAATCTGGAAAAACTTTTCTGAAAGAAAATATTGATACACTCTGGGGATATTTCAAAACGAATCCCAAAAATACGGATGTTGCTCAACTCAAGGAACTAAAAAAGGGGGAGGGGATCATTGTTAAACTCGAGAAAGAGAAATATGGTGTATATCGCGATGAGAATGGGATGCTACATTGGGTAAGTGCCCTATGCACCCATTTAAAATGTATCGTAAAGTGGAACAATGACGAAAAAACATGGGATTGCCCATGTCACGGAAGCCGGTTTAGCTATAAAGGTGAAGTAATGAATGGGCCTGCCAATGATGCCTTGGAATATCATACGGAAAAATATCCAGATTTTGATAAATGGGATAAATAGTTGTTGGTTGTTGGTGGTTAGCTTGAACAGTGTCTGAAGCTATCACCAGCAACCAGCAACCAGCAACCAGCAACCAACAACCAACAACCAACAACCAACAACCAACAACCAACAACAAAAAGGATAAACCTTAAATCAAGAAATAATGACACAAAACTGTATTGACCTATGTATTAACTGTGCCATAGCATGTTTAAAATGTGAGGCAGCTTGCTTACGGGAAAAAGACGTAAAAATGATGATCCGATGCATTGAATTGGATAAACAATGCGCTGCTATTTGTTATTTGGCCGCAGATGCCATTGCATCCAACAGTGAATTTGGAGACGAAATATGCCGATTATGTTCAGATATATGTGAAGCCTGTGCGGAAGAATGTGAAAAGCACTCATTCCAGCATTGTAAGGATTGCGCAGAAGCTTGCAGAAAATGTGCAGCCGAGTGCCATATTACTCATTAGTGGTAGGAAACACACCAGGGGATCGACAAAAACACTGAAATATGTGATTTATGTAAGTTCTTAACACAAATACGTAACTCTATAATGGTCTAATGGCGTCACCTTTGTAATTGAAGCTAGCTAAACAATGCGTTGGCTTCGTTATAAAATGAAATCGAGTAAACTGAACTTGCTAATTCTGGACGACAATTTGGCAATTGCCCAACCTCTTACCAATTACCTGAATAATCGATTTGGAGAAAGGATCAACCTATCTATGTTTATCGATGGAAATGAATGTATCCGGAGCATTGATCAGGATTCTCATGTCCTTATCCTCAATTATGCCATGAATGGTTATGATGAGGGGGCCCGTAACCGGGGCGAGATATTCAAAAGGATCAAGAGACGAAACCCTAAAACGGAGGTTACAATGCTTACGTCTAAGCAAAATGTAATGGATGCAACTGAAGAAATACAAAGAAGAGTGGGGGAGTATATTAGAAGAAAAGAAAGATACTTATACGATGCCTTACGGATGTTTGATCAAGTGATTTTTTCCCCCATTACTGCACGTATTGTGCTTCCTATTAAGAAATTAGTGAATGATTATACGATCATAGGTTATGTGATAATGATACTATCCGCTTTTACCACAGTTGGTGTTTTGGTAATAGCAGCTTTTCAAGTAATGAAGGTATTGAACTAAGGTTGAGTCGATAGAGAATGAGAATTGTTTTTTTAAATATATTTCGATTTTTTTTTGCTACCTTACAAGAATCTCAGGGTTGGAAGGATACAACCCTTGCTTCAAACTTTGTAACACTGTTGTGTACAAATCGGGCAACTTTGCCAATATCTGTGTAAAAATCATTTTTTTTTGAAGTTATATATTAAGTACATGGTGAGTACCCGTTGTAAAATGGCGGTGAAGGAGGAGCTGAAAAAGCTTGGGCTACACTATATTCTCGTTGACCTGGGTGAGATTGATATAATGGAAAATATCTCTATGGAACAGCGTGAAGCATTAAATCAAGCATTATTGGTATCGGGACTTGAATTGATGGATGACAAGAAGGCAGTGCTGATCGAAAAAATTAAGACCTTGATCATAGAAATGATCCATCATACCAATGAAGAAATCAAAACAAACTTCTCCCATTTTTTAAGTAAAAAACTGGATCTTAACTACACCTATCTTGCCAATTTATTTTCGGAAGTACAGGGAACCACTATTGAGCAATTCATTATTCTGCACAAAGTTGAAAGGATAAAAGAACTCATCATTTATGATGAACTGAATATTACCGAGATTGCCTGGAAGATGAATTATAGCAGTGTGGCTCATTTATCCAATCAATTTAAAAAAGTTACAGGACTATCTCCTTCACACTTTAAACAATTAAAGGACAAAAGGAGGAGTCCGATCGAGGAAATTGGAAACCTAAACCCGGTAAACTAACAAAATGAAATCGACCAGCAGTTCAGAATCTCAGTATGCTAGAAGTTTGATAGAGGCTAGTCTTGACCCTTTGGTTACCATTAATACTGAAGGAAAGATAACAGACATGAATGAAGCATTGGCTAACATTACCGGCATCTCCAGAGAAAAATTAACCGGTACCGATTTCTTCGAATATTTTACGGAGCCGCAAAAGGCCAAGGAAGTCTACCTGGAAGTATTTGCAAAAGGATCTGTTGCGGACTTACCACTCACCATTCAACATAAAAATGGAAAGCTGACCGATGTCCTATTCAATGGTTCAGTTTATAAGGATAATAAAGGAAACGTGCTTGGAGTTGTAATAGTTGCCAGGGATATTGCGAAGCAAAAATGGGCAACAGATTTGCATATGGCCAACAAAGAGCTTGCTTTTCAGAATGATGAAAAAGGAAAACGTGAGGAGGAGTTACTTATTGCCAACGAGGAACTTGCTTTTCAGAACAACGAAAAAGAAAAACGGGCAGAAGAGTTAGTCATTGCCAATGAAGAATTGGCTTTTCAGAGCAATGAAAAAGAAAAACGGGCAGAAGAGTTGGTCATAGCCAATGAAGAGCTTGCCTTTCAGAACGATGAAAAAGGGAAACGTGAAGAGGAGTTGGTTATTGCCAACGAAGAATTGGCTTTTCAGAACAACGAAAAAGAAAAACGTGCAGAAGAATTGATCATTGCCAACGAAGAACTAGCTTTTCAAAATGACGAAAAGGAAAAGCGAGCCGCGGAGCTAATGATTGCCAACTATGCCAGAAGTCTTATCGAAGCCACCCTGGATCCCATGGTTACCATTGATGTGGATGGCAAAATTACCGATGTAAATCAGGCCATGGTAGAGGCAACAGATAAGCCACGCGAAAAAATAATTGGGACCAACTTTATTTCCTATTTCGTAGAGCAGGAAAGAGCATATGAAGTTTACACAGGAGTATTTGATAAAGGACTTATACAAAATTATCCATTGACGATAATAGACGGAATAATGACGGATGTATTGTTGAACGGTTCTGTTTATAGGGACCAAGAAGGAAAGATAAAAGGGGCAGTGGTTGTGGCCAGGGATATTACTGAACTAAAAAGGATAGAAAAAGAACTAATTGAGGCAAAAGTATTTGCTGAACTAGCCACTGTAATTGCAGAAGAAGCACAGGGCAAGGCCGAAAGTGCTGCAAGAATTGCAGAAGATGCTGTAAAAGCGAAGCAGCAATTTTTATCGAACATGAGTCATGAGATCCGGACACCTATGAATGCCATTATTGGATTTACCAAGGTCGTTTTAAAAACAGATTTATCTGCTAAACAAAAAGAATATTTAACTGCCATAAAATTGAGTGGCGATGCATTGATTGTGCTCATCAATGATATACTCGACTTGGCAAAGGTGGACGCCGGGAAAATGACCTTTGAGCAATCACCTTTCAGAATGTCGGTATCTATCTCAGCCATGCTTCATCTGTTTGAAACAAAGATCCAGGAAAAGAATTTGGAGTTGATTAAAGAATATGACAATAATATTCCGGAAGTGCTGATAGGGGACCCCGTCCGTCTGCACCAGATCATTTTAAACCTGGTTAGTAATGCAGTGAAATTTACAAATGAAGGTAAAATTACAGTAAGTGTTCGTTTACTGAAGGAGGACGACGAACAGGTCACCATCGAATTTGCGGTTACCGATACCGGAATGGGAATCCCTGAGGATAAAATAAAAAAGATTTTTGAAAATTTTCAACAGGCTTCCAGTGGCACTTCCAGGTTATATGGAGGAACCGGTTTAGGTCTGGCTATTGTTAAACAGTTGGTAGAACCTCAAGGAGGAAGCATAGCTGTAACGAGTAAGGTGGACGAAGGGTCTACTTTTAGTTTTATATTAAGTTTTCAAAAAACACTTCAGGAAACTGAGGATGAACCGGGAGTGGAAGAGTTGGATACACAAATTAAAAATATAAAGGTATTGGTGGTTGAAGACATTGCGCTTAATCAATTATTGATGAAAACACTCCTGGATGATTTTGGATTTGAACGGGATATTGCAGCCAATGGAAGAATAGCTATCGAAAAACTTCACACCAAATCATATGATGTGATTTTAATGGACCTGCAGATGCCTGAAATGAATGGATTTGAGGCAACCGAATACATTCGAAACACCATGAATTCTAAAATTCCAATCATTGCTTTAACAGCTGATGTAACTACGGTTGATCTGGCTAAATGTAAGGCTGTAGGGATGAATGATTATATTGCTAAACCGGTTGATGAAAGAATATTGTATGCCAAAATAGTGAGCTTGGTAAAGAAACCCATGCCTTTACCCATTACAAATGATCAAAATGAGCCCCTCAAAAAATTAAGATGTATTGACCTGGACTATTTAACCCATCGTACAAAATCCAATCCCAAATTAATGATGGAAATGATCTCGGTATATTTGGAGCAAACGCCTCCGTTGGTCATAACGATGAAACAAAGCCTGAGGGATAAAGATTGGAGTTCGTTGTATTCAGCTGTACATAAAATGATCCCCTCCTTCTCCATTATGGGGATTAGTAATGACTTCGAAAACATGGCCAAAAGGGTACAGGAATATGCAAGTACGCAACAACAAACGGATGGAATTCTTGAGCTGGTTTTAGAAATTGAAAAAGTTTGCACCCAAGCTTGTAAAGAATTGGAAGAAGAGTTCAATACAATTAAAAACACAAATGCATGAAAGACGATAACAAAATAAAAATATTCCTGGTAGATGACGATGCTGTGTTTTTAAAATCCCTGGAAATTGAATTTCTCCAACATGCCGATTTTAATATTGAAATATTTTCCACGGGTGAACTTTGTGTTCAAAATCTCTCCAATTCGCCGGATGTGATCATATTGGATTACCATTTGGACGGCATTGATAAGAA
>JANWKT010000020.1 GCA_025451235.1 Flavobacteriales bacterium
CATAACCTCTTAAAGGTATTGGGGAATATAGTTTTTGAATCATTTATAAGGCGACTTTCATCAATATCATAGTCAAACAAGTAATGTTTCATGATATCATTTGTAAAAACTTTCATATCTACCTCACAAACTTCTTTACCACCGCCCCACTAACAGAACTCAACCGAAGAATATACATTCCTTTCTGCAGTGAAGGCACCTCCATCAAAAACTGATTGTTACCAGCAACCGAATTAAAATGAGCAATGCTCGCCACGGATCCGTTGATCGTCAATATTTCTGCCCTTACTTTTTCTTCCTTTAAATAATTTACATTGATCACTAGTTGATCCTCTTGTGGAAATGATAAGGAAACGTGTTGTGATGCAGGAACATCTTCTATTCCAATGGTAATATCACAGGTAGCTACCTTCATCAGCACCGGTAAATGATCCGACATATTAAATAAGGCAGTATTTACATTGGCAGGCACAGAGGTATTGGCTCCCCCTTCTATCAAAGCCAGGTTATAGTGATTTCCATCCTGCCCCACCGCTTTATAGGTTCCAGGAATGTATTGAGCTCCTTCCAATCCATCTCTCAAATTCTGGTTGATGAAGATAAAATCAAAACGATCATCCATTCCTCCTGTACTTCCACCACAACATCCCGGATTTGAACCTGAGCGGGTAGATTGGGTATGGATATTGTCGTAAAAACTATTGGCCTGCCATTCACCTGCCATATTGATAGGATCAATTAAACGTTGGGGACAATTTACTGTTAACTGGTTCCAGGCAGGTTCACCTGAAATAGTTACTCCATAAAAATTAAAGTCCCCTCCCACCATAATATTCGTATTGGTAGGTAAAGTCCCAATATAATTGCTCAGCACCACGCATTCTGCCAAGCGATCCTGTGCATTGGAAAATCCCTGGCTAGCCTTTAAGTGAACAGAAAAAATATCATACCAAATGGTATCCATCGATTCACAGGTATACACACTGTAATGGCTAATATCCCTCAAGGCAGTGCTGATCTGGTTCTGGCTAGCCAAGGTTACTTTATTGGTATTATAAAAAAGCATATTGTCGGTATCGGGTCCATCTACAAAATTAGAAGCAGCATAATAATTTACCGGTGCAACATTCAATGAATTGGTCAATAACAAGTTCACACCACTGTTGGCGGTAAATTCGGAGCAAATAAAAATATCCGGTTTTGTATATTGGATAATTTCTTTTAGGTCGTTGTACCTGGTTGGGCTTTGATCCGGATAATTGAGCAGGTTATAACTCATCACAGTTAGTGTATCCTGGGCAAAACCGACAAGAGAGATAGTCACCAAACCCAATACAAGGAAAAATCGTTTCATCAAATTAAGAAATTAAGTCTTTTTTTATATGTTCAACTAACTCAATTACGTAGTTAAGTTGCTGCTCCTTGGTCATATAGCTATTGTCTAATATAACGGCATCATCGGCCCGCATGAGTGGATCTTCCTCCCGTGTAAGGTCCTCATGGTCACGAACCCTTTGCATTTCCATTACTTCGGCTTTGGAAACGTTGGCTCCTTTATCGCCAAGCTCCAACATTCTTCTTTCAGCCCTTATTTCGGGATCTGCAATCATAAATATTTTGAGTTCAGCATGTGGCATGATCACAGTTCCGATATCTCTTCCATCCATGATCACTCCTTTTTGCAAACCGATCTTCTTTTGAAGTTTTTGCAATTTATCTCTAACAAACCTGTATTTACTAATGGTAGAAGCGAGGTTTCCAAGTTCCAGTGTCCGGATATAAGGCTCCACCGCTTCGTCATTTAAAAACACTTCCGACTTCTTGGTTTCTTTATTTAAATGAAAATCCACATCCGCTTGTAATATATCTCTTTCCAATTGATGGATATCAATGATCCCTTCAGGGGTCATGAGCTTTTTGCGGACCGAAAATAAAGCAAGTGCTCGATACATCGCACCGGTATCAATATATTTATAATGTAACAGCGCTGCCAGTTCTTTGGCAATGGTACTTTTACCACAGGATGAAAATCCGTCAATAGCTATGTTGATCTTCGGCATAGAGAGAAACAAATATAGCAATTTGATGGAGATTTGGTGTTGAAACGCTATTTAGACGCACCACGGTACGTCTGTACAATGGGCTAAAATAATTATTTGGTAACCTGGGTATCTTTTTTTACCCTTTTGTTTTTGAAGAACCCATCAAGGTTGATATTAAGGGTAATGTGGTTGGGCGATTCGGTAACGAAATAATGTGCCCTGCTATAGCTAAAAGTAAAATGTGAGATCCGGATACCTATTCCATAACTTAATCCTACGGCTCCATTGAGTGCATCCACTTTCATTTCACCGGCCCTTAAGAAGTTATAGGCTACCCTGAGAAATAAATGTTTTTTGAAAGGGAATAATTCGGCCCCTATAATAAAATGACGGATCAATACAGTTCCTGCTCCTATCTTGGTATCAACCGTATCCCCGGTTAATGGATCCGACTGAAAACGGTCATCCGGATTTATATAACTCAGATCAGGTCGCTGAAGATTGGTAAAAGTGGCAAACAATTTAAGAGGTACATGCTTAAACCCTTGTGAAACTCCCAAATGGATCTCGAAAGGGGCAGCTTCATATCGACCTGGAGAATAAGGATCTAAAGTCCCCCCCATGTTCCTGAATACGGCTGAAACAGTAGTGAGTTTATTTCGGCTTACGTATGATACACCAATATCCGAAGTGATCCCAAAGGAATTATATTCAGCATACTGTGATCCTATTAATTTTACTGATCCCCCTACATACATCAAAGAATCGAAAAAGGGACGGGAATACCCCACATTGAATGCATAATCCCCGGCGCTGAAAGTACCTTGTATATTTCCAAACTCGTCCGTTCTTAAAAAATCTCCATAGTTCAAAAACTGCAGACCGGCATAAAAGCTTCCGATCTTTTTCCAGGTTTTTGAATAGGCGAAATATCCCTGGCCAATGTTGGCAAAATAAGCATTGAATCCCATTACTACCTGGTTATTCATATCCGAATTAAGATTTGCAGGATTGGAATTCACAATACTCAGGTCGTTGTCGTACAAAGAAACGATGTTTCCTCCCAAGCCTTCGATCCTGGCAGTAGCGGGTATCTTTAAAAAAGCATACGTACCATTCCCACCTATCTGCGCAAATAGATTAGCGCTTACAGACATAAATAACAGGGGTATTATTTTGAAGGCTAATTTCATGGTTCTAATTTACATTTTATTCGTATTATATTATATTTTTATCGGAACTCATGAACTCATCACCGTGGTGATTCGGTTCTTTAGTATCTGAAAGGCTCAGTTCATATAATTTCTTATACACCCCGTTTCTAATAATCAGTTCTTGGTGTGTTCCCGTTTCAACAATCCTGCCATCGTCCATGACCACAATAGCGTCGGCATGCTGAATGGTGGTCAGCCTGTGAGCAATCACCAGGCTAGTCCGGTCCTGCATCAGGTTATTCAATGCCGCTTGCACGAGTTTTTCGCTTTCATTGTCAAGGGCACTGGTAGCTTCATCCAGAATAAGGATGGGAGCATTTTTATACAATGCACGGGCAATGGCAATCCTTTGCTTTTGTCCTCCGCTCAATTTGGTCCCCTGCTCTCCAACAGATGATTGGTATCCCTGGTCCATATGCATAATAAATTCATGGGCATGGGCCATCCTGGCAGCTTCTTCCACCCTCTTGGGATCAGGATGTTCATCCCCAAAAGCAATGTTATTGGTCACAGTATCATTGAACAAAACAGATTGCTGGGGTACGATCCCGATTAAACTTCTTAATGAATGGATGCTGAGGTCGCGGATGTCCTGCCCGTCGATTTCTATGGAACCTTCCTGCACATCATAAAAACGGGGCAGTAAATCTGCCAATGTAGATTTACCGGCTCCGCTCTGGCCCACCAAAGCGATGGTTTTGCCCTTGGGTATATTCAATTCGATCTCTTGCAAAACGGGTTTGACCTGGTACTTGAAACTCACTTTTTTAAATTCTATTGTGCCGGTAAAATCATTTTTTTGGTAGGCATTGGGCTTTTCAATAATCGTATTGGGTTCATTGATCACCGCTTCTACCCTATCCAACATAACAATACCTGTTTGCAGGTTATAAAATGAATTGGAAAACGCTTTCGCAGGAGAAATGATCTGGGAGAACATGGCGATATAACCAATAAACACTGCTGCGTTAATCCCATTATCTAAAACAAGGTTACCTCCAAACCAGATGACCAATGCAATGATGATACTTCCCAAAAATTCACTTACCGGTGAAGAAGCACTTCTTTTCCGGTATACTGACTTACCGAGCCTTACAAAATCTTCATTCTTCTCATCAAATTTTTTACGTAGATATTTCTCAGCGGTAAATGCTTTAATGATCTTGATGCCTCCTAAGGTCTCTTCAATCACTACCATCAGATCACTCAGAAATTTTTGTCCTTTAAAGCTCGATTTTTTTAAACTTCTTCCCAACCGGTTAATAACAATGGCGCCAATCGGTAATAATATCAGCACGAATAAGGTAAGCTTCGGGCTCATGAACAATAATACGGCTATAGTGCCCAAAATCTGAATAGGATCTCTGATCAATGAAATAAACGAACCCATAATACTCCATTCTATTTCAACCACATCAGCACTCATCCGGGTCATGGTATCACCTTTTTTCTGGTCTGTATAATAACCAAGAGGCAAGGTGGTTAAATTATTATACATTTTTTTTCTCAGGTCCCTGATCACACCTGTTCTCATAGGCGCCAATACGTGCATAGAAAGATACGTAGTTAGGTTCTTTAGAAAAAACAATACAATAATACTTATACATAATAAGAGCAGCATTTTTTGTTTACTCAATCCTCCCATCACATTCCCTGCAAAATAGTAGAGTTGATCGAGTACCGACTTAATATTATATTCGAATACGGGCTTTTGAGTGGGTAATTCAGCCTGGTTGAAAATGATCTGTAAAAAAGGGATCACCATTGTAATGCTAAAGAGTCCGAAAAAAACAGAGAGTATGGCAAATACAGCAAAGACTCGGATGTTCTTCCTATAGGGTCTGAGATAAGGTCCGAAACGCCTGAGTCCTTTCATTGCGGGGGTTAAAACGTATGAATGCCTGTATAATTGTGTGGATTGATCTTTAACAACTCCTGCTTGATCTCCTCTGATACATCCAGGCTTTGAATAAATTCATTCACTACTTCTTTGGTAATGGCTCCATGTACACGGGTAAGCTCTTTTAATTTTTCGTACGGATTCGGATATCCCTCACGGCGCAAAACAGTTTGAATGGCTTCAGCTACCACTGCATAATTATCGTCCAGGTCTTTTTTGATCCGCGGCTCATTCAGCATGAGTTTATCCAAACCTTTATTGATCGAGTTAAAAGCGATGAGGGTATGAGCTACCGGCAATCCTATATTTCTGAGCACCGTCGAATCCGTAAGATCACGTTGTAAACGTGAAACCGGAAGTTTAGCGGCAAAAAACTCCAGCATGGCATTGGCCAATCCTAAATTGCCTTCCGCATTTTCAAAGTCGATGGGATTAACTTTATGTGGCATGGCGGATGAACCCACTTCGTTCTTGGATATTTTTTGCTTGAAATATTCCATAGACACATAGGTCCATATATCCTTGCATAGATCGCTTAAAATCGTATTTACTCTTTTCAATCCATCACACCAGGCAGCCAGGTGATCATAATGTTCGATCTGTGTGGTGGTTGTGCTTCTATGCAGTTTTAATTGACCGTTTACAAACGAATTGGCAAAATCGGCCCAATCGATCTTCGGATAAGCCACATGATGCGCATTGAAATTCCCGGTAGCTCCGCCAAATTTCGCAGCATAAGGAACTGCCAGCAATAATTTTTCCTGGGCAACCAACCTTTCAAAGAAAACATAGATCTCCTTTCCCAACCTGGTAGGCGAGGCGGACTGACCATGCGTTTTGGCCAACATCGAAACATCTTTCCATTCATGCGACAATACACGCAATTTATTAATGAGGTTCTGCAATTCAGGGTACAATACATTCTCATTGCAATCCTTCATACTTAACGGAATCGCAGTATTATTAATATCCTGGCTGGTAAGGCCAAAATGGATGAATTCTTTATGTTCACTTAAACCAAACTCATCCATTTTTTCTTTGATGAGATATTCCACTGCTTTTACATCGTGGTTGGTGGTTCGTTCAATTTCTTTTACACGCTTTGCATCTGCCTCGGTAAATTCCTTGTAAACATTTCTCAAGTCAGCAAATCGGTTTTTAGGGAAATCCTTCAATTGAGGCAAGGGTAATTCGCAAAGGGCAATATAATATTCAATTTCCACCCTGATCCTGTATTGGATCAAAGCGTATTCAGAAAAATACGGACTAAGCGGATGAGTGGTTTTATAATATCGGCCATCTACCGGCGAAATGGCAGTTAATTCATTCAATACCATCGGAGTATTATTAAGGAGCGAAGATAAGAAAATTTTGGGAGGGTGAAGTTGGAAAATACAAGCAAAGTTCTATGCGGGTAAGATTATTCCTTACATTTTATAAAAACGAATAGTTACGCCATAATAGGAAATTTGAGGTCCACTTCTCTTAAGTGTTAAATGTGTTGAGGTTATTTCTGTGATTTTAAATCTTTCTAACGGATCATTCCCGAAAAAAATCGAATCAGGCGTTAAAGTATACGTACCGCTTTGAGGCCCCGTTGATACTGAAACCCATGTTCCATTCTGAACACCATAAGAATAATCCGAATGGAGGGAAACATGATCCGGAAGTCCAGGAAAGAAACTACTATCGAACAACATATATTGCCGATGCCAACTTCCTATATATTCCGAATTGCTGCATGAGTAAAACAATCCCAGAAATAGAATAACGAATATTGCTTGGAGTTTCTTTATCATATAAATGAGTCCTTGCCTGTTCAAATATATACATTTTAACCAACATCCTTTTTGACTTATCAAAATAAATGGCTTAGTTTGTTGCCATGTATCAGTCAAGGATCATAGGAGCCGGACATTATGTTCCCGAAAACATTGTTACCAACAAGGACCTGGAAAAGCTCATGAATACCACTGATGAGTGGATCACCGAGAGAACCGGCATTAAAGAAAGAAGATATTTTACCGAAGGGAAAGATACCACCTCTTTAATGGGTTTCAAAGCTGCCGAAAAAGCCATCCAACATGCAGGAATTGAAAAGAACGAAATCGATATGATCGTTTTTGCCACCCTCAGTCCTGATTATTATTTCCCGGGTTGTGGAGTATTGCTTCAAAAAGAATTAGGACTTCCGAATATTGCTGCCTTGGATGTCCGCAATCAATGCTCCGGATTTATTTATGGTTTATCGGTGGCCGATCAGTTTATCAAGACCGGAATGTATAGAACGGTTTTGGTAGTAGGTTCCGAAACCCAATCTAATTTTGTGGAATACAGTGACCGGCACAGGCATATAGCCGTTATTTTTGGAGATGGTGCTGGAGCGGTTATTTTACAAAGGTCAGAAGAAAAACAAAAAGGTATCCTCTCCACCCATTTATACAGCGATGGAAACCTGGCTGAAGAACTATATTGTCCGCATCCCGGTACCCGCCTCAAAAACCGTATCACTCCAGAAATGATCACTGATGGAAGTTTGTTGGCCCATATGAATGGTAACCTCGTTTTCAAACATGCGGTGAACCGTTTCGAAGAATGTATTTCCACCGCATTAACACATAACCAATATACAATTACCGATCTTGATCTGTTGATCCCTCACCAGGCCAATTTACGGATCGCTGATTTTATTGCACGCAAGTTCCAGCTCCCGGATGAAAAAGTTTTCAATAATATCCAAAAATATGGGAACACCACGGCAGCCAGCATCCCCATTGCTTTAAGCGAAGCATGGGCTGAGGGAAGAGTAAAAGAAAATACACTGGTTTGTATGGCTGCATTCGGGAGTGGATTTACCTGGGCATCTGCTTTAATAAGAATGTAATTTGGGGCGCCCTCCCTATGCTGCGGGCTCGCTTTCGCTCGGCCTTTTCTCAATAGGCAATTGGCAACAAGCAATAGACAAAAATTGTATCGTAATCCCATGAGAGCATTGCTTATTGTCAATTACGTATTGCCTATTGGTAAAGGGCCAAGCCCTTCGCAGCGGTGGCGCAACTGATGTTCCAAATTTATTCGTATATTTATATATCTAATTTAGAAGCATGAAAAGGATTCTCCTCTCCATTATCAGTCTTATCATCATAACTAATATATATTCGCAATCATTAAAAAACGGATATGTTCAGGCCAGTTTATTTTATCCTGTTGGGACCTCATGGACCAAAAGCAAAGAAAAACAATTCAATTTTTCATTGAATTTATTGGCCGGTTATACCGGGCAAATCAAAGGTGTAGAGATCGGGACCCTTTTAAATGTGAATAAATACAATATGCACGGCATTCAATTAGGGTTGATCAATATCAACAAAGGAAATATGAAAGGCTTTCAGGTAGGCCCAGGAGTGAACTGGATCGAAGGTGAAGGAGTAGGTGCAAATTTTTCAGGATTATTTACTTATCAAAAAGGTCGGTTCACAGGGCTGGAATTTTCGTGGTTCGTTAATATCAACGGGGGTGATTTCAGGGGAGGAATGGGAAGTCATTTATTGAACTACGTTCAAAAAGATATGTATGGAATTCAATGGGCATTAGGACCCAATGTGGTAATGGGGTCTACCAGAGGTGTACAGTTTTCATGGACCGTTAATTATACCAAAGGATACCATAATGGATTTCAGTTCGGTCCATTTTTCAATTATGCCGGTGAATCAGACGGGTTCCAGTTAGGTATTATTAACGTGGCAAAAAGATCCGGGGGTTTCCAGGCAGGCTTGATCAATTACTCTGGTGACAGCGCAGTAGTTCCTATTGGATTGATCAATATTGTAAAAGGAGGATATAATAAATTTGAAATCTGGAGCAATGAACTCACCTCCTTTAATCTTGCTCTTAAAACAGGAGGCCGACAAGTGTATTCAGTCATTACTGTTGGTGTAAATCCATTCAACAAAAACTTTTTCTGGTCATTTGGCTGGGGACCAGGTATCCATATTCCTTTCTCCAAAAGATTTTATGCCGACATAGATGATGTTACTTCGTTAGTCAACATAAATGAACCTTTTAGCTTTGGTGCAGGAAAAACTACCATTACCAATCAGCTGCGACTCACTTGTGGCTTTCAATTAACGCCTAAGGTTGCTTTATTCCTGGGTCCTACCCTATTCACTTTATTCTCCAACAACAATTCATTGGAACATGGAGGTGAATTCAATGCGAATGGAACCGAACTGGCACCCACTTTCCGCACCTTTTATGGAAAGGCCGGTGAATTTGATTACGCCATCTGGCCGGGGGTTTGTGGAGGTATCAGGTTTTTCTAAGAAATCCTATTTTTTTATCTCATAGATCCATCTTGATTTTTTTTAACGGAGTATACCCTCATCGTTTTTTTTTCTATTTTTAGACCTTAAACTCAAGCCATATGAAAAGGTTATCTATACTAGTTGCATGCATTCTTTCCGTTTCGTTACAAGCACAGGTAAATTTATTTACTGAAAATTTTGAAAGTGGAGGAGCAGGTGCTTTTACGCTTAATACCACTGACCTTTCGTCACAAACAGACGCTACCGGATATAATAAATGGATCGTTAACAATGTGTATACAGGCGGTTCAGGCAGTATAACTTGTTTTGGTTTTCCCATCGGTTATACAATTGCCAATACAAATAACCAGCCAGGAGGTATCACCAATTCCCCTAATAGTTTTTATATGCATATCCTCAGCGATGAGGCGCAAATAGATGGAATTAACTGTTCGTCTTACCTCGCTGCAGATGGATTTTGCAATTTTGCACAAAATCATTTTTCTGGCATGACCGGTGATATTTCTACTACTACCTATACTTCTGTAAGCTTTAGTTTCTGGTGGATTTGCGGAGGTTCGGTAAATAATTTTGGAGAGGTATACTATAGCACCAATTCGGGCTCCAACTGGACTATGATCACTACACCCATCAGCCAGTATTCAGGTAGTGCAATCTGGCAACAACAAACCATTACCGATCCTGCATTCGATAACCAGCCAACGCTTCGATTTGGTTTCCGTTTTGTAAACAACCAAACCACTGCAGCTTCCGATCCAGGATTTTCTGTGGATGATATTAATATTGTTGGCGTCTTCGATCCCAACGCTGTTACAACAGGAACCATTACTCCTGCCAACTATTGTGCAGGAGATAGTATCAACATTCCTTATACCGAAACCGGAAGTTATGGTGGTGGAAATATTTTTACTGCAGAATTATCTGATGATCTTGGCAGTTTTGCAAGTCCTGTAACATTAGGTAGCTTGGCAAGCACTGCTTCAGGCACCATTAATGGAGTTATTCCTGGGGGAACTTTACCCGGATCAGGTTACCTGGTTCGTGTGGTTTCATCTTCTCCAGTTATTGTAGGTTCATCCAGTTCTTCAATTACCATCTCTGGTCCACCAGCTGCTGCAGCTATTAATACGGGACCTTATTGTGCCGGAGATACTATTTTCCTAGTGGCAAACGGTGGAGTTAGCTATGCATGGGCTGGGCCCAATTCTTTTACCAGCTTGCAACCAGATCCTTTTATAGGTTCTTCCATTTCTGCAGATGCAGGAGTTTATACCGTTACAGTTACCAGTGCTGCTGGATGTACTGCCATTTCTTCTACAACGGTAGTTGTTAATACAAACCCAACTCCAACTGCATCGAATACCGGACCTTATTGTGTAGGAGATAATGCGCAACTATCTACGGCTGGGGGAGTATCTTATGCCTGGACTGGACCAAACTCATATACAAGCGCTGCACAAAATCCTTCTATTTCGAATATACAACTGGTGGATGCAGGAACTTATACAGTTACAGTTACCAATGCAGATGGCTGTACAGGTACCGCTACCACTGCGTTAGCAGTTACCGTTTGTGGTAGTGGAATGGAAGATGAATTGCTGACCCATGTTTCTGTATATCCAAATCCAACTTCCGATATGTTTACCATTTCTTTGAATGAGGAAATGATGAACAAAGCACATATTTCGGTCATGAATATGTTAGGAGAAGTGGTATATCAAATAACACCTAACCAACCTAAACTAATGATCAGCAGCAAATCACTCGGTTTAAGACCTGGCATTTATCTGGTAAAGATCCAGTACAAGGAAGAGCATCAAGTAATCCGGCTTGTGGTGAGATAGATCGTTATAAAATATAGGATAAGAAAAGGTGGGTATTGAATAGCCACCTTTTCTTATTTCATTGAAAATCAATACTTATAGCGTATAAGAGGCGCTCTGGCGAAAAAATTTGTTTTGTCAATTGAAAATAACTAATTTTAGAAAACAAAACCAAGTTGTATGAAAAAACTAGCTACTATACTTTTATGTATTTTCTCTATTTCGTTGAATTCACAAACCACTTTATTTTCCGAAAATTTTGAAACAGGAGGTGCAGGAACTTTTAGTTTAAATACAACTGATCTGTCGGGAACATCCACACCAAATTTTTGGATTGTAAACAACGCATATACTGGGGGCAGTGGATCGCTTATTTGTTTTGGGTTCCCATTTACTTACACCATTGCCAACACCCCTACGCAGCCGGCTGGAATTACAAATAATCCATCCAGTTATTATTTACATACTATGAGCATATATGGACAAGCAGATAATATTTTCTGTTCATCCTTTGCTGCCGCCGACGGGTTTTGCATTTTTAACGATTATCCATTCTCCAGAATGACCAACGATATCAGCACAGTTGGTTATACCAATGTTGATTTCTCCTTCTGGTGGGTATGTGCCGGTGGCGCCCCTGAAATTCACGGACAGGTATATTATAGCACCAATGCCGGAAGTTCATGGAACCAATGTACTACCCCTATTACGCAATATGCCAATCAGATTACCTGGACCCAGACGACCATTAATATGGCCGTTTTTGCTAACCAACCTACACTTCGGTTCGGATTCAGATTCTATAATACAACTGCTTCCACCGCTGTTGATCCTGGATTTTCCATAGATGATGTAACGATTGTTGGATCTGTTGGTGGGGCTCAAAGTATTACTACAGGAACCATTAACCCAACCACTATCTGTGCAGGTGCAAGCATCAATATACCTTATACCATCTCAGGAACTTTTATAGCAGGAAATGTTTTTACCGCTCAACTATCGGATAACCTGGGAAGTTTTGCCAGCCCTGTTACACTGGGTACCTTGAATAGTGTAAATGCAGGAACCATTAATGGAACCATTCCAGGTGGAACACCTCCTGGCTCTGGTTATATGATCCGGGTTGTTTCCTCTACTCCGGCTGTTACCGGTACATCCAGTGGGCCGATCACTATTTCAGGTCCTCCAATAGCCAGTGCCAGCAATACTGGTCCTTACTGTACCAGAGATACAATTTTCCTCAGTTCATCAGGTGGAATAAGTTATGCATGGGCAGGGCCGAGCGGATTTAACAGTTCATCACAGAATCCTATTATATTATTAGCGACTGTTGCAAACGCCGGTATCTATACAGTTACAGTAACCAACGCAGCAGGATGCACAGCGACCGCTACCACGAATGTAGTCGTGAATGCAACTCCTACGCCTACTGCTTCGAATACCGGACCTTATTGTGTTGGTGATAACGCACAGTTATCATCCAGCGGTGGAGTAGCCTATGCATGGGAAGGTCCAAATTCTTATACCAGTGCTGCACAAAATCCTTCTATATCCAATGTACAACTTACACATGCGGGCACCTATACAGTTACTGTTACCAGTGCACAAGGTTGCGAAGATACAGCCATCACTACCATGGTGGTTACGGTTTGCGGTAATGGAATAGAGGAGTCCCTTCTTAGCCAGGTTTCAGTTTATCCAAATCCAACTTCCGATATATTTAATATTACATTGGATGAATCGATGTTGGGTGAAACGCATATTACCATCTTAAATATGGTAGGCGAACTTGTATACAGCATGGCCCCTAATCAAGCTAAAACGATGATAAGCAGTAAATCACTTGGGTTCAGAGCAGGGATCTATTTGATCAAGTTAAAATATAGAGACCAGCATAAGGTCATACGACTGATAGTAAGATAGTACTACCCCAAAGGGTGACCATACATGGTCACCCTTTTTTCATGAACAAGACCTTGGTTAAAATAACCAACCAGAAACCCTTCCACAAATTTGGATGGTATAGGTGTTCTACCTATATTTAGTAAGAAATACAAAACTCAAGAATATGAAAAAACTTTCTACCCTAATTATTAGTCTGGGCTTTATTTCTTTACATGCACAAACCACCATTTACAGTGAGAATTTTGAAGGTGGAGCGGGCACTTTTAGTTTAAATACTACTGACCTGGGGAGTATGTCTTCCGCATTTAATTTTTGGACGGTGAACAACAACTACGCTGGTGGCACCGATACCATTATGTGTTTTGGGACTCCTTTTGGTTATACCATCAATTCAACAAATGCACAACCTGGACCAGTTTTCAACAGCCCCAACGGTTCCTATTTACATACCATGAGCCAGGAAGGGCAGTCTGATGGGATCTTCTGTTCGTCGTTCGCAGCTGCAGATGGGTTTTGTGTTCTTGCCGACAGTATTTTTACAAGGATGACCAATGATGTAAGTACAGTAGGATTTACCAATGTTTCTTTCTCGTTTTATTGGGCCTGTGGAGGCGGAACTAATATATATGGGCAGGTGTACTATAGCACCAACGCCGGTGGTTCATGGAATTTATGTTCCAGCCCTACAGCACAATATAAAGATTCAATTAACTGGAGCTTATCTACGATCACCCTGCCTGCATTTGATGGACAATCCACTTTAAGGTTTGGATTCCGCTTTCTCAATAATGTATCCATATCGGCTGTGGATCCCGGTTTTTCGATTGATGATGTAAAAATTATAGGTACTTCTACTTCAGGTATCAATGAAGAAAATGTAAAACTGGTAAATGTATATCCGAATCCTACCGATGATATCTTCAATATTAAAATTGATGATCAATTCATGGATCATACCCAGATAAGTATCATTAATATGGTGGGTGAAACCATATTTACCAAAACACCTCATCAAACATCAACACCATTGAGCACCAAAGCCCTGGGTTTAAAATCAGGGGTGTATCTTGTTCAGATCAAACATGATGATCAACAGAAAGTAGTACGCCTCGTGGTGAAATAAAATATTAGAATCCCTCCACCTAAAAAGGTAACCAGGAAACTGGTTACCTTTTTTTTATGCCGCCGTTAAAGCCCACAACCCTTGTGCTATCTATTCCCGTTGGCTTTAGCCAACAGCTAGGAAAACAAATTTTAACAAAAAAAGGAAACAAAAAATTTGGAGAATCGTATTAATTCGATATATATTTGATATCAATTTAATATCAGACAATTTAAACGACACCCGAACCCCATATAAGCGGGGTGACCTGAACGAAGTGAAAGCATGAGCACCTTAACATAAAATAGTTATTGCGAATAAAGCACCAGTACTTTAAAAAAACAAACATAAACACGAGTAAACATGAAAACCTCTAAACAAGTAAAACCAATCAGTGGATTTTTAATGCTCTTCCTACTTTTTTGTATGATGGGTGGAATTGTAGTTACAGCCGCATTTAAAATAATTCCCGGCACCATTATACTTAGCATCATTAGTTTCTTTAGTATGCTTGGATTTATGGTAGTAGGCCCAAACCAATCGATGGTGCTTACCTTTTTCGGTAAATATGTAGGTACCGTTATGACCAATGGATTTTTCTGGGCCAATCCTTTTTATACCAAAAGAAAAATCACCCTGCGTGCCCGAAATTTTGAAACCGACCAGTTAAAAGTGAATGATAAAATGGGGAACCCTATTTTAATTGCAGCGGTGTTGGTATGGAAAGTAGAGGATACTTATATGGCCGCCTTTAATGTGGATAATTACGAACAATTCGTGAAAATTCAGGCAGATTCGGCTTTACGTGAAATGGCCAGTAAATATGCTTACGATACTTTCGAGGATGAGCATGCTTCTGTAACTTTGCGTGGAAGTGGTGATGACATCAACAATTTTTTAGAGAATTTAGTCTCTGAAAGGCTTTCGCTTGCGGGTATAAAAGTAGTAGAGACCAAGATCTCACACCTTTCTTATGCCCCTGAGATCGCATCAGCCATGTTGCAAAGACAACAGGCCACCGCAGTGGTTGCTGCCCGTACTAAAATTGTGGAAGGTGCAGTAGGCATGGTAGAAATGGCCCTGGCTGAATTATCGAAAAGAGGGATCGTTAACCTGGATGATGAGAAAAAAGCATCGATGGTGAGCAATTTATTGGTGGTGCTTTGCTCCGATAAGAGTGCAGCTCCTGTGGTAAATACCGGTTCATTGTATTAATGGATGGTTAACCGTTATTCGTTGCCCCTCAAGGATCAAAACGAATAACGGTTATCAAATAATAAAGAACTAACATGCAATTAGAAGACAGAACATATTACGAGGAGGAACAAAAAATGGAAGCAAACTGGATGCTGATCCTTATTCTTTTTACCAGTATCAGTGCCATCGTCATTGCGGTTGCTTTCCTCTATAATTCGAAAGCAGAATGGCTTCAGATCAGTTTGGTAGCAGGTGCCATTATTTTCAGTGATGCTTTGATGGTTTTTTTGTTCAAGACCATGAAGCTGGAACTAGCCATTGTAAAAAATGGTTTATACTTTAAGATGTTCCCCTCTACCAAAAATCATTTTATTGATTGGAATGACATTGCAGCTTTAAGTATCCGAAAATCGCCTGTTAAGGGATATGGAAAAACTAAAAAATGGAGGTATGGGGATGTGTATGCCATGAACCTAAAAGTGGGACTGGAACTTATTTTCAAGGATGGAAAGAAAAAGTTCTTTAGTTTAAAACATCCGGATGAATTTAAAAAGGCGTTCCGGAAACTGGAACTGCATTTACAAATAGAATAAAGGAAGCTTATGTCTGCTAAAAAGAATTTTGTTTTAAGAATTGATGAGGATGTTTACAAGGCTCTAGAGAAATGGGCTGCAGACGAATTTAGAAGTGTAAATGGTCAAATTGAATACATGCTTTATCAATCCTTGAAGAATGCAAAAAGGGAACCTAAAAGGGTCAATAAGAAATAGCAATGTATTATTTGGAGAAATAATGGTCGATCAATTCTCTAACACAAGTATCTCCCCCTTTTCGGGTGAGTATAACTGAAACAGAAGCCTTTACTTTTTCAGAGGCATCAGAAGGACAAGCAGAAAATCCTGCTTTTTTGATCACTTTCAAGTCATTCAGGTCATCCCCTATGTAAGCAACATTTTTATAAGTGATCTTTAATTCCTTTACCCATTTATCCAATATAAGTTCTTTCTCGTCCAGGCCCACATATACCCTTTGAACACCCAATAGTTTAGCCCTGTTCTTGATCAACTTGGCATTGATCCCGTTGCTTAGAAAAGCCACCTGCATGCCCGATTTAACAAGTCCCTTGATGGCCAGTCCATCCTTTGAATTAAATTTTTTGTACTCCACTCCGTCCTCTGCATAATACATCCCTCCATCAGTTAACACACCGTCCACATCCAACACCAATAGTTTAATCACTTTTGCTTTGGATTCCTTTAATGGTAAATTGATATGGATCAAACTATCCAGCGGTACTTTAAAATATTTAGCAGCCAACAATACCAGGCTCAATGAAACCTTGGAGGGATCCTTCTCCACTTGCTGCACCTTTTTCTCTGTAACTTTTAATTTGGCAGCCAGCTCTTCAATGGAGAGCTGATGTTTTTTTCGGAGAAATTTAATATTTGAAGAAAGGAATTCCATGTTAAACGATTTTTCTGGAAACAGAGGTTGCTACTGCACCCAACGATTTATACAATACTGTAAACTCATCAAAATTTAATTGCTGCGAAGCATCTGACTTGGCAACGGCCGGATTAGGATGTGTCTCCACCAATAAACCATCGATTCCCATAGCAACACAGGCTCGTGCCAGGTCGGGCACTCCGTACGCATAACCAATGGCATGACTAGGATCAAGAATAACTGGCAAGTTTGTATATTGTTTTAAATAGGCTACGCCACAAAGGTCCAGGGTAAATCTTGTTTTGGTCTCGAAAGTCCTGATCCCTCTTTCACAAAGCATTACATTCATGTTTCCTCCTGATAAAATAAACTCAGCCGATTGAACGAATTCCTGTAAAGTAGTTCCGAATCCTCTCTTTAACAAGACCGGTTTATTGGATTTACCACAACTCTTCAAAATTCCATGATCATACATGGCCTTGGCTCCGATCTGTAAAATATCTGCATATTCAATGACTTCGTTTACATGTGTGGAGTCACGGATCTCTGTAATAATTTTCAACCCATATTTGGATCTCATTTTATCCAATAGTTTTAATCCGTCCAAACCCATTCCCTGAAAAGTATATGGGGAAGTCCGTGGCTTATAGGCACCAGCTCTCAGTATACCAATTCCCAGCTTAACACATAGCTGCGCTGCTTGTTCAATTTGCTCTTCCGATTCCACAGAACAAGGGCCTGCAATCACTACTGTATTTCCTGAATTTCCTCCAATGGTTATCTGGTCACTGAGCTGAACGGTACGGGTCTCGCTTTTATATTTCCTGCTTGCCAATTGAATATCATCATCAAAGGGAACTGCGCTTAAAACAAAGGATGCATACTTTTCATCCAGTTTTTTGGTTTTATTAGGAGTAATCAATATAAAATTTCCATTCTCGCTGATAACAAAAGCTTCTAACTCCTTTCCAAGTTCGTGTGCTTGGTTGCTGTTTACTTCAGGTTTTAAGGTAACGATCATTATTCGCCTTTAATTAAATTATTAAATGTAACTACTCCATGTAAAATATTGTCCTGATCAACTACGGGTAAAAATAGAATAGTTGCTTTGATATTTTTGATAAAACTAAGCATTTCCGAAACATTATCGCCAAGTTTTATTTTGTAAGGTTCCTTATTAATCAGTTGATCCACTCCTATTGTATTCAATTGATGATGGTTCCTGATCAAACCTCTTCGAACATCCGCGTTGCTAATGATCCCGGATAGTTTTCCTACTGGATCAATTACAGCAGTGAAGCCCAGGTTATATTTCTCAATGGATTCCAATATTTCAATAAAGGATGCCGAAGAATTGATCAAAGGCAACTCCTCTTTTGTAAGCATGAACTCAGCAACCCCCGTATGCGACATCAGGCTTTCACTTTTTAACCGGTGCAATGCTCTTCCAATGGTATCTTTTGGGTTCACCAGGTATGATCCTGAAACAATAGAAAAAACACCCAGGTTCCTTAGCACGAAAGCCACCTCATCGGTAACCCCTCCATCCACATGTATTTTTTTGTCGGGAAACAACGTCTTGAATTTCCGGATCTTTCTAAAATTCTCGGGATTGAATACGCCTCCGCTTTTCCCCGGAGTGGTGGTCATGAACAAAACAAATTCAAATGTTTTACTGAATTGTTCAAATACTTCGACAGGGGTTTCGGATACGATGGCTAATCCCAACTTAGATTTTATATTTGCTGGAACTGTGAAAGATGATTGTAAGTTTTCGTATTGAAAGGTAACAAGCTCAACATGGTTTTCCTGAATGCCTGAAAAGAATTTTTCGGGATCGGCAGAAATGATATGAAGATCGATCGGGGTTTCACTAAGGGTTCTTATTTCTTTGATCTGATCAAATACGGATAGGTCATCATTACAATCAACATGCAGGTAATCCACATGAACCGCATCCAGTTCTTTCACCAACTCATGAATTGATTTGGTTGTATTGGAAAATATAGAGGCTGATATTTTCAATGAATCGTATTAAGAGATATAGTTAATCACAAAATAAAACTAGGTTTTTTTCAAAGTCCATAAAATCCAATTACTCCCCGAAGTGCAGGTGCATACTTCCCAGCCATCCTTGCCCAACCGGTTCAACAATTCAACCAGTTCCATATAACTCCCCTGGTATAATTTTTCTTCATTGCCTGGAAGATTCACACGGATCGAGCTATCTTCCCAAAGCCATTCTAAAATTGCATACTCGATACTCATATTCTAAAAAAAATAAAACCTTATCAATAAAATGTTTGCATTTCATCCTCTATGGATTTTCTAAGCTCCATTAGTCTGATGGCATACTTCTGAAGATTTACTTCTTCTTCGGTTTCCGCGCTATATGCCGGCACCGGCACCGGATGATTGTTCTTATCCACTGCAACAAATATAATGATGCAATGTGTATTGTGCACATATTCGTTTTCTTCTGGCTTTTTACTGAAAACATCCACCGAAATATGCATGGATGTTTTGCCGGTATGGATCAATCTTGACCGGATCTCTACCAGGTTACCTATATGAATAGGTTTAAAAAAACGGATCCCACCTACATATATGGTCACTGCATAACCACCGCACCAATTAACGGCGCAGGCAAATCCTCCTTGGTCTATCCATTTCATCACCATGCCCCCATGTACCTTGCCCCCGAAATTTACATCGGTTGGTTCGGCTAAAAACCTAAGAGCTAAACTTTTAGTTCCCATAATACAGGCATTAAAATTATTAAAAATATATTAAATTCTCGATTAAACCATGCAGTTACTAAGCTATAAGTAACTCATGCTAAATGCAATGATAAGGTTATATGAATCCTTTTACATTTGTCAAAATAAGTAAAGAACCAGATCAATTCACTATATCCTAACCAACCAAGACCAAGTCTTAAGAAAGGTTTCTCCTCAAAAAGAAACCTTTTTTAGTTTCATCAAGTTTGTAATACTCCAACACTGAATGTTTTTGTTATCGGTGCATGATCAGCTGATTCTAAACTCATCGATATATATTCACGGGTCCTGGCAGGGTCAATGATCTCATCTACCCATAGCCTGGATGCTGCGTAATAGGGAGTCATCTGGCTATTGTATCTATCCGTGATCAATTTTAAATGCGCTTCCTCATCTTCTTTGGTGATCTCTTTTCCTTTGGATTTTAAAGTGGCTACCTGTATCTGCAACAAAGTTTTTGCTGCTTGCGCTCCACCCATTACCGCAATTTGAGCCGTTGGCCATGCAAAAATAAATCGAGGGTCATAGGCTTTTCCACACATGGCATAATTACCGGCTCCATATGAATTACCCATCACAACTGTAATTTTAGGTACCACCGAATTCGAAACCGCATTTACCATTTTGGCTCCATCCTTTATAATACCACCGTGTTCGCTTCTGCTTCCCACCATAAAACCGGTTACATCCTGTAAAAACACCAATGGTATTTTTTTCTGGTTACAGTTCATAATAAAACGGGCAGCTTTATCTGCCGAATCAGAATAAATAACTCCACCGAATTGCATTTCACCTTTTTTCGATTTCACTACTTTTCTTTGATTGGCAACTATCCCTACCGCCCATCCATCGATCCGGGCATAAGCGCAGAAAATACTCTGCCCATAGGTGGCTTTGTACTCTTCGTACTCCGAATTATCCACCAGTCTTTCTATCAATTCTTTTACATCATATGATTTATCACGCTCCACCGGCATGATCCCGTAAATTTCCTTCGCGGGTTTTTTAGGGTTGATGGATTTTGTTCGGCTGAATCCAGCTTTTTCCGGATCACCAATCTTATCTACAATATTGCGTATTCTTGTTAAGCAATCCTTGTCGTCCTTGCATTTATAATCTGTTACCCCACTAATTTCGCAATGGGTGGTTGCTCCTCCCAATGTTTCATTGTCAATATCTTCGCCAATGGCTGCCTTTACTAAATAAGATCCTGCCAAAAAGATAGATCCTGTTTTATCCACAATCATGGCTTCATCAGAAAGGATAGGTAGATAAGCACCTCCTGCAACACAACTTCCCATCACTGCTGCAATCTGTACGATACCCATTCCACTCATGATGGAATTGTTCCTGAATATCCTCCCAAAATGTTCTTTATCCGGAAAAACTTCTGCCTGCATGGGAAGAAAAACCCCTGCACTATCTACCAAATAAATAATAGGTAATTTATTTTCCATGGAAATTTCCTGGGCACGTAGATTTTTTTTTGCCGTGATGGGGAACCAGGCACCTGCTTTTACCGTGGCATCATTCGCCACTACTACACATTGTTTGCCGGATACCTTTGTAATTCCCATAACAACTCCTCCTGCAGGACATCCTCCTTCTTCTTCATACATTCCATCTCCTACAAATGCACCTAATTCAAAAAAAACAGCATCCTTGTCTTTTAAAAACTCTATTCTTTCACGTGCAGTTAATTTTCCCTGCTCATGTTGCTTTTCAATTTTCGATTTTCCACCGCCTAAATAGATCTTATTTAGCTTTTGTTCGACCTCCGAAATGAGTAATCGCATTTTATCATCATTCTTGTTGAAATCGAGCTCTTTAGACATAATTTGAACAATTTTTAACTTATCTTTAACATCAACTTCCAAAGGTAACAATAATAGGCAATTAACATAGTTATCAACCGGCATTAAACAATCTTAACATTGCAAATCCTTGTCAGGCAAGGGATATAGCCGTACATTTGTCTTAATTAATTTTTAATTCATTGATAAAATGAAAAAAATATTAAGTGTAATGTTCCTCCTGGTTTTTGTATGTTCAGCGCTTCAGGCTGCTGGTTATAAAAAGGTCCATTTGACCGAAAAGAACAAGGAGTTTTTGCAAATGATGATCCCGCAGGTGAAGTATGTGAACCACGGAATTTATCTTCAACGCAAAACCATAGAAAACAATAAAAACTACTTCATTAAAACAGGCATTCTTACTGTTGATGATATAAGTACCATTAACGGTATTGCTAAACGTTATAAATATGATGAATTAGTTGCTGAAGAACTTTCAACCCGGGAAGAAGTATTGGAATACTTCGATGGGTTGCTGGAACGAGTAGATATTATCCCGGAGAAGATGATCATTGCCCAAGGTATTCTGGAAAGCGGATGGGGCAGATCAAGATCAGCCAGGGAATGCAATAACTATTTCGGACTTACATGTCGTGATTGCAGTGGTTATGTTGTAACCAGTAATCCGAATGCTACCTACTATCTTAAAAAATATGCAACATTGGGAGATTGTATCCAGGATTTTGCATTTATCCTCAATACAAAAAGTTCCTACCTGCCTTTTAGAAAAATAAGGGCTAATATGAGGGAAAACAAAGAACCATTAAACTCTCAACAACTTGCCGGCGGATTGGTGAACTATTCAGAAATGGGCTACAGGTATATTTATAAAATAACTTTTGTTATTCATAAATACCTTCCCAATGACCTGATGTATTATATGCATTTAAGCTAAGTAAAAAAAGATATCAATAATAAAAAAAGCCATCTCTAAATAAGATGGCTTTTTTTATTGATAAGCAAGTTGAAAATCACTTTCTCTTCATCACTTTCTCCACTGCATTCACAATATCAGGGGTATCCAATCCATATTTTTTAAGTAGGTCCAATGGTTTTCCACTTTCTCCGAAAGTATCATTCACCGCAACATATTCCTGTGGCGAGGGATGATGCATGGCCAATACCTGGGCCACACTGTCACCTAATCCACCATTCCTCATATGCTCTTCAGCAGTTACCACGCAACCTGTTTTCTTTACTGATCTCAAGATGGCATCCACATCCAATGGTTTAATGGTATGTATATTGATCACTTCGGCATAAATTCCTTTTTCATTCAGTACTTCTGCTGCTTCGATCGCTTTCCAAACCAAATGACCGGTGGCAATAATCGTAACATCACTTCCCTCCTGCATTAATTTTGCCTTACCGATGATGAAAGGTTCATCAGCATTAAATACAGGCCATGCGGGCCTTCCAAATCGCAAATAAACAGGTCCTACATGATCGGCAATGGCAATGGTAGCTGCTTTGGTTTCATTGTAATCGCTTGGACAAATAACTGTCATATTGGGTAACATCTTCATCATTCCCAGATCTTCCAGGATCTGATGAGTTGCTCCATCCTCACCTAAGGTAAGCCCGGCATGCGATGCACATATTTTTACATTTTTATTGCTATAAGCGATCGATTGTCTGATCTGGTCATAAACTCTACCGGTACTGAAATTTGCAAAGGTGCCTGTAAATGGGATCTTCCCTCCTATGGTCAATCCTGCGGCGATCCCCATCATATTTGCTTCAGCAATTCCTACCTGAAAAAAACGGTCCGGAAATTCTTTTTCAAATTCATTCATCTTGAGGGACCCGGCAAGGTCAGCTGTTAAGCCAACTACATTTGGATTTTTTCTTCCCAATTCTAATAATCCAACTCCAAAACCGCTGCGGGTATCTTTTTGTTCAGTAAATGTGTATTTTTTCATTTCGATTATCATGATCACAAAAATAATTGATCAAATTCAGTAAAATTCAATTGTTGGTAAAAGGTTAATAATTGGTAGGACATGGGTTTGATGTTTGAAGGGTTTGATATTCGATGTTAGACCACCGTTTTAGCGACTGTAAGCGCCAGCGATGTGAAGGGTTTAGCCCCTTTGCCAATTGGCAATATGCAATAGATAATTAGCAAATGCTTAAGCCGTCCCAATAGCTATAGGGAGGCCTTGAGTATGGCATATTGCCAATTGGTTAAGGGCCGAGCTATTGCGAGCCCGAAACGTAGCGCTCGGGCGTCCTAACAAAACTATTCGAAATGTATTGGTATTAATCGTAATACTCCAACTTTACGATCTTGGAGGTGGGATGCGATTGGCAGGTAAGCACATATCCTTTAGCTACCTCTTCATCACTTAATATATTGTTTTCGTCCATTCTAACCGACCCTTCGGTTACCTTGGCCATACAAGTACTGCAGATCCCTGCTTCGCAGGAAAAAGGCGCATCTAACCCAGCCTTGATAGCGGCGTGCAAAACGCTTATTTTATGGTCCTTGATAATGATCTCCGTTTCCTTTCCACCCAAGGTTACATATACTTTGGAACCTTCAAAGTCCAACACTGGTTCCACCTGGGTTTCGGGTTCGGCCTTTTTATTATTTACTGGGGCATTGAAAAACTCAATATGTACATGAGTAGATGGTAAATTCAGTTTGTTAAATGCCGTTCTTGCCTGCTGCATTAAACCCTCAGGCCCACATAAAAAATATTCACGATCCGTTAGACTTCCATATGATTGCTTGATCAGCTCGGAGATTTTATCAGCCGTTAGCAAACCGGTAACTCCTGTCCAACCAGATTCAGCCGTATCTATTGAATAAATAATATTTAATCTACCTGGGTTAGCAACCTGTAACTGGTCCAGTTCCTGTTTAAAAATAATGGCGCTTGAATTCCTGTTTCCGTATATCAATGTACAAACACTGTTGGGCTCCTTGATGAGTACTGTTTTAATGATTGAAATGAGTGGAGTAATTCCACTCCCACCCCCCACCAACATATAATGCTTTTGATGGGTCGGATCCATTTCGGTATAAAACCGTCCGTCGGGTTCCATTACATTCAGGAACATTCCAGGTTTTACTTCGGAGGCAAGGAAGTTACTCATTTTACCTCCTTCAACACGTTTACAGGTAACTGCTGGCATTTCTCCGGTTACCGGACTGCTGCATAAAGAATAAGCTCTTCTGATCTCTTCTCCACCAACCACTGTAAGTATGGTTAGGTACTGGCCTTGTTTATATTGAAATTCATGCTGTAATTGTGGTGGTATCTTGAAAGATATACTAATTGCATCACTGGTTTCCTGTTTCACCGAGGCTACTTCCAAGGAATGAAATTTAGACATAAAAGGGATTTTATAAATTTGTTTAATCGCTGTATAAAATAGCGGACAAAAATAATCAAAAAAATGGAGGAAACTCATCCAAATAGAAAAGCCATTGTTCTTGGAGCCACAGGCCTTATAGGTACCGAACTGGTGAAGCAACTCGTTCAAAACAACCTATATTCAGAAGTGAGGATATTAGGTCGCAGGAATGTGGATATTCAACATCCTAAAATTCAATTTCACCAGGTGAATATGGAACAATTACAGGATCACGCTCCTTTGTTTGATGCAAACGATGTGTATTGCTGCCTGGGAACTACCA
The DNA here is from genome assembly GCA_025451235.1 of Flavobacteriales bacterium. Lineage (GTDB taxonomy): Bacteria > Bacteroidota > Bacteroidia > CAIKAF01 > CAIKAF01 > JANWKQ01. Next base: position 25,234 of record JANWKT010000020.1, read on the forward strand.
TTAAAACAGCAGGGTCCCAGGAAAATTTTAAAAAGGTAGACCTTTATATGGTATCGGAAGCAGCCAGGATAGCTCAATCTCATGCAGACCAATTCATCATGATCTCCTCTCTGGGTGCTAAGGCAGATTCGTGGAACTTTTACTTAAAAACAAAAGCCGAAGCTGAAAAATCAGTCCTCGGAACTTCTATTCCATCCATTTTTATTTTACGGCCTTCGATTTTATTTGGTGACCGGAAAGAAAAAAGAAAAGGAGAGAAAATAGGGATCGGTTTTATGAAAATGTTTTCACCGGTTATGTTGGGGCCTTTGAAAAAGTATAGGGGCAATGAAGCCACCACTGTGGCCACCGCCATGATACAATGTGCCTTGTCAGGAAAAAAAGGAAAATACATTTATGAGTCTACGGATATAGAAAATATGGTGAAGCATCCTGAAAAAATATCCTCACCGCTGTTTCCTTCGATTTAATTCAATTTCGAAAAAATAGTTTCTGACAGTTGGTCGTTGGCAGCTTCCACCAAAATATTGATCAATTCTGATTTCGATTTTTTATCTTTTTCAGCAGAAAAACGGGTTCTCCATTTGTTGAGCTCCGTTTGACTGATATAGCCCATCGTAGGATATAGATCATTAAAGTCACCATCGTACCTGGCATATTTTACTTTGCTGATCACGCTTTTGGTGACCACATCATTGTGTAGCAGACTTCCGGTTACCGGATCAAATATTCTTATTTTCACATAAATGGCATACTTCACCCCTTCTTCTATCTCTTTGTATTTGATCTCCCTCCATTGGTAGTTGGTGGTTTGTCCATAATACGGGTCCCAATAAACCACTTTTTCCCTGGCATAGGCAATCTGAAAGTTTTCCGAATTAGCCAAAGGTTCTTCAGTGAGATCTGTAATGGCAATTAGAACGGCTTTGGTTGCCAACATCGTATTGGATACCTGGATCACTGTATTATCGTCGAAAGGTGGTTGCGAATTTTTGTTAGCCTTTAACAATTCATTTTGAACCATTGTCTCATCTACAACAGCTAATAAAGAGCTTTGCATGCTAAATAGTTTTCGTTCAATCCCCTTGTAGATGAGCCTGTCCAATGCCATTTCCCGTGATTTGTTTTCAATAGGAAATAAGGCAACGGTTTGTTTGGGTAATTTGTTCAGCTCATCCAGAAAATTATTGGTTTCACGATAGCCCGGATTTAAATTATTTACCTGGGTAAAATATTGGATGGCCACCAGTTTTTGTCCTTTGTTATAGGCATTGAGTCCATTCATATAAATAGGATCCACCTCAAAAGCTTTTTCCAGCGCACCTAATCCTTCGTAGTCAGGTGCATTGTTTCTCAACTCATCAATGCTACTTCTTGCTTTTGAATAATTCCCGCCGTTAATGGCAGCAGCTGCATCGAGGTATAAATTTCGCAGGTATTGGTCCAGTGCATTTTTATATAAAGTCTTGGCATCTTCAGGAAAGTCAAGTTCTATCCCGCGATCCTTTACTTTGTTATAATATTTTTCCGTCTTCTTATATTGTTCAACAGCACTTTTATAGTTACCGGATTCATAAGCGCTCTGCACTTCACCCAGCAACTGATCCAATAGTTTTTGTCCGGTCTTTTTAAATCCTTTTTTGGCATCCCGGTTATCAGGATCTATGGAATAAGCTTCGGCATAATTGGCCACTGCATTGTCATAATCCTTTTCCTTTTCATATTTCTGCGCTTGCTTGATGTAGTACTTAGCACCATGGCAGGAAAAAAGAGCCAGGGAAAAAATTGCGATATATAGATATCTTTTCATAGCACCGGTATTTCTGATTTACTATACTTCAAAGACTTTGCCAAAAATTATCCCCCCGCCTTTTTTACCTGATGACCCATTTCTGCTAAAATTTTCAATATTTTCTCCCGATGGTCGCCTTGTATAAGGATTTCTCCATTTTTTACAGACCCTCCTACCCCACATTTGGTCTTGAGTAATTTTGCCAACTTTTCCAGTTCATCTTCACTTCCAACATAACCTCTTACAATTGAAACCGTTTTACCCCCCCTGGCATTTTTTTCAAGCCAGACTTTCAATTGTTGTTTTTGGGAATGACCTTGGCCAACCTCTTGATCATCTTCGTTTTCGACACTAAAGTCTTTATTTGTCGAATAAACTATATTCCCATTGATATTTTTTTTAAATTTGCTCATAACGAACAATCCCGGGTTTATGAAAAAAGTCCTTATCCCACTGGCCTTTCTTTCGGCTAATATAATACATTCTCAGGTTACGGTAACCAATGACGGCCCTACCAATCTTATTCAAAACGTATTGATCGGAAGTGGAGTATTGGTATCCAACATTTCTTACCAGGGAGATACGACCACCCAATTTGGGTCGTTTACTGCGGCTCCCGGCACTCCTATTGATTTTAGCGATGGGATCATCCTGAGTACTTTTGGTATGAATTCACCCACCTGCCTGCAACAGGGAGGAGGAGGATATTTTGGGGCCGGAACCCCCGGGGATGCTGATCTTTCGGCTACGGCAGGCGGAGGAACCACCACCGATGCAGCATGGATCCAATTTGATTTTATACCCACCGGGGATACCATGAAATTCGATTATATTTTCGGATCACAGGAATACAACGTTTTCGTAAATACAGGTTTCAACGATGTTTTTGCTTTTTACCTAACCGGGCCTAATCCCCTGGGTGGAAACTATACCGTTCAGAATGTAGCTATCATACCTGGAAGTCCAAGTGTGCCGGTAACCATCAACAACGTGAACAATGGTAATTCTGGAGGATGTGGGGCCGGGCCATGTGAATATTGCGCCTTTTTTGTAGATAACAATCCGGGTTGTGTTCCACCACCCTCGCCTCAGTCTCCCTTTACTGGAGGTTATACAACCAACCTCCAGGTGGTGGTGCCTGTTGTACCCTGCAGCACCTATACGATCAAGCTTGGAGTGGCCGATTTGCTCGACCAAGCCTTGAATTCATTCGTGATGCTGAAGGCAAATAGTTTCGTGAGCAACCAGGTGATCATCTCTTCTGAAACAGAATTACAAGGGGTGGATACGGTTTTAGCAGCTGACTCTATTTTTTATGAAGGATGTACCTACACCACCTTGAGCTTTGTTAGAGAAGGAAATCTTACCGCAGCAGATACTGTGACCTTTGGAGTAAGCGGAACCGCAACCATGGGAGTAGATTATGGCTCGTTTAGTACCACCATTATTTTTCCTCCAGGTGAAGATACCGTTCAGATCCAAATCATTCCGTATGAGGATCTCACCAATGAACCTATAGAATATGTAACGATCACCATTGTGGATACGATATGTAATCAACCCCAGTTTACGATCTTTACTTTGTTCATCAGCGATTCGGATTCACTTACCATTTTTGCCGGCAACGATACGATGGCATGCCCGGGAATACCGTTCACGTTTGATGCCACCGCCAATGGTGGGGCCAATTTATTCAATATTCAATGGCAGGCCCCGAACAATAATGTATTCGATGATGATTCAACTTTTGCCGTGATGATCCCTGGTTTTTATTCGGTGGCCGTTTATGAATATTGCTTGGATACCACCGTATACGATTCCGTTTATCTAGCCATTTTACAACCTCCGGCTACCGGCCTTAATAACGTGCTGGCTTGCTCGGGAGAACCGATCAATATAGGTAGTCCCGCTATTCCGGGTTATAACATGACCTGGTCACCGGGAACCAACCTGAACAACGTAAATCTTAGTGACCCCACTTTCACGGGTACCAATGGATCGCAAACCCCGCTGGTATTTAATTATAATATTCAACTCGATTCCGCAGGATATCAATGTTTCTCCGACAGCATAACGGTTACTTTATACATGGTGCCGATCGTAGATATTGGTGACTCCATTCAACAATGCGAAGGAGCTGGTATCATTAACCTGAATGCAGGTAATCCAGGATTAAGTTATTTATGGAATACGGGAGCCACTTCTCAAGGAATTTTAACCGGCTTTGCCGGAACCTATGGAGTAACCGTAACGGTTCCCGGAACATCCTGCGCCGCCAGTGATTCGGTGATCGTGATCATTTATCCGGCCTTCAACCTTCAGTTACCGGATCAGCAAGTTTGTGCATTGGATATTATTAATATTGGGCTCACGGGTTCTCCGGGCATTAATTATGCATGGAGTCCACCCACCAATATCAGCAGTACCGTTGTAAGTGATCCAATATTTGGAAGCCCAACTCCCGGCAGTTTCACTTATTATTTAAGTCTTGACTCTGCTGGATATACCTGTACGTATGATACCATTACGGTGACCGTGAATCCTAATCCAGTGGTGAACATGGCAGACAGTACCGTACTTTGTGAAAACGGAACGGTTAACCTGAATTCGGGTGTAGCTGGAGCCACTTATTTATGGAACACCGGTGCAACTACCCAATCCATCACGGTGAATGCTCCTGGTATTTATGGCGTATTGGTCACCAATCCGACTACCTGTTTTGATACCGATTCAATTGTAGTTACGTTCGATTCATTGCCGCATTTTACCATCAATGATGTAACTGTTTGTGAAGGCGATTCGGCGGTGTTGTTTGTTAACCCGAATGAGGGTAATAGTTTCCTATGGAGCTCGGGGCAAACCACTCCATCGATGTATACATTTACTCCTGGTTTCTATGTATTAACTGTTGGAAATAGTTGTGGAACCAGCACAGATACTGCACAGGTATTCTTTAAACCTGACCTGAAAAATCTACCCATGCCCAACGTACTCACCTTAAACGATGATGGTACCAATGATCTCTACAGTATTCCGATATTGGCAGAGTTAGAATCATTCCGTATGGACTTCTTTGATAGATGGGGAGTATTGTTATATTCTACCACCGATGTAAATGCTCCATGGGCAGGTACTTCAGGCGCCAATGGGGGCAAGGTTCCACCAGGTACTTATTTTGTAGTGATCGAGTTCTTCAATTGTACAGGTGAAGAGATCAACAAAACGCAATTTATTACGGTATTTCATTAGTATAAAAAAGACATAAGACTATAGGACGTAAGACTTACGACAAAAGGTCTTACGTCTTATGTCTTAAAGCGCAGCGGTCTTACGTCTTTCTTATTTATTCATGATGTACTTCTTCTATCAACAGGTCATCATTCACTATGAATCCGCTGGAAGTACGAGGTGAACAATATAATCCAAAATGAGCCTGTGCAAGATTTCCATTACATCCATCCACTTCGGCTTGTGAAACCAACACTCCATTTTGCCAGACCTTCGCATATCCATTCACCGGATCAAAATCCAAATATGCTTTTATTTCTACCCATTCTCTTTGAGGAAACTTGACTGTGGTGGTTTGATAAATATGTTGTTGCTGACCCTGATTTGGTACATGCACCAGGCGGATACAACTATCTTCATAGGCCAGGTTGATCAAAACAGTTCTTGACCAATTATCCGATTCATCCGAAGTAAAAGTGGCAAAACTAAACCAGTCGTTTTCTGGAGTGTGGGGATATAAAGCCATATCTAGATAAACCCATAAGGTAACGTAACAAGGAGTTCTGAAAACCCCCTCTGGTGTATTGTCAAACTGGATAGTTGGATACCCTCTATGGTTATTGTTCTGAAAAATAGTAGAAGGAGGATTGGTATCAGTTACCCAGGCTATATGAGCATAGGTTCCGCTATGTACCATTGTATCCTGTATATTATGATAGCTGGTACCTAAATAACCCTGGGGACTAATATAAAATCCATCGAAGTCACTTACTGATTCGAAAGAGGATTGGAATTTCCGGTGAGTATGGGGGCTCTCTTCACAACCAACGAAGGCTACTGCTATTAAAACAAGAATTATCCTATTCATATACATGGTTTAAACAGAAAACGAAATAAAAATAGGATTTATTATCTATATCAATAAAATGATAGCATATATGGGCCCACACCTCAACGATTGTTCGTTTGTCTTATTTCTGCATCTAGCATTCATCCTTTCCAGTAAAGAAAATATCGGCACAACCTGCAAATTATACAACTTAATACATAAATTGTGTATTACCACCCTCATCGTTCATGCAGACCTTTGTGTTCAACATTAATTATAGAAATTAATATGAAAAATAGGTTAACAATAATTACAGCTGCACTGATGATGGTGTTGCTTACTTCGTGCACAAATAAATTAGTAGGCACCTGGAACATAGAAAAATATACCACCACTATACCTGAACATGAAGGTGTTGTATTGACCAATATCGGCACAATGACATTCAAGGCGGATGGCCAAGGAGATAAACAATTGAATTATACCATTATGGACGTTACCATTAACGATAATGTTCCATTTACCTGGATATCGACCGATAAATATGTTACTATTAAAGGCGAAAATTCCGAATTTTCAAAAACATGGATCATGGTGGAAAATGGGTCCAAGTCGCAAAAATGGAATTCAACCCAAGACAATGTTGTTCAAATTATTGAACTAAAAAAGCAATAACATCTTTAAGTTTTATCATCTAACGCAGTCCCAAAAAGGTTTATATTCAGTATAAACGAGTTATCCGATTTCTTAAAATACGCCTCGGTAAACGAAGCATCGAGTATTTCAAAACGAAATAAAAGCAGAATTTATTATCTTTATCCATCTATAATGATAGTATACATGAGGCCTGTACCTGCACGATTGCTCATTTGTCTTTCTTTATTTTTGCTTGGTTGTTCCAAAACGAGTTCTGTGCCTAAGAACGATCTGGGAAAAATGAACCTGAAGGGAAAGGTAAAATCCATACAAGAAAGATCATACGGTTCTACTCCAGATGGTACTATTGTACTGCCGACTCCCGGAGACAATGCTGAACAGACCTTAGACATGGATATAAGCTTTGATCAAAATGGGAATAAAATCAAGGAGGTAGATTATATAGGAAACGAAATATTTTCAACACGTACATTTGAATATGATTCCAAGGGCCATCTGACCAAAGAAGAATATGTGACTACGGATCTAAAATTCCATACGATCAACCAATATACCTATGATGACATGGGCCGTCAATTAGAGGAAAAGAGGATATGGGAAAACCATTACGATAGTATTCCGCAAAAATTTAATTCAAAAGTAACCAATACGAAATTCGATCAAAAAGGGAACCCACTTGAACAAAAAAATGAAGTAGATGGTAAGCTAAAAACAATCAAAACGATTGTATATAATAACCAGGGAAAACCTGTAGAAGAAATAGTGACCTTGGATGGTAAACCGGCCAGTACCACTAAAATGACCTATGATAAGCAAGGCAACCTATTAAAATCATCTGTTTTTGATGAAAATAACCAGGAAGTGTTTGTTTCCACCTATACCTACGATAAAAATGGAAATCAGACCTCTTCTGAAGATAATTTTCTACAGACTTCGCAAATTGTAAAGGGTACTGAATACACCTATGATAAAAACAATTATATAATCACGGCTAAAGGCCGTCTGGATGATGAACCCTGGACCTATAGCTATACTTTTGATGCGCAGGGCAATTGGATCGAGCAAAAGCAGGCGAATTCAATGGGTACCTTGTATGTGATCAAACGAACGATAGAATACTGGTAAGTAGCTGTCTTTCTGAATCTTTACGCTTTTTTTCCAAGAGAGGATTTGGGATTTTTAAAATTCTGGTTATATTTGCAGCCCGTTAAACAAAAAACGTTCATTAAAAGGGAGCTTAGCTCAGCTGGTTCAGAGCATCTGCCTTACAAGCAGAGGGTCGCTGGTTCGAACCCAGCAGTTCCCACAGATGACCAAAAGGCCTGACAATAGTCAGGCCTTTTTTATTTAGAGAAATCCAGGTCAAGCTTTGCTTGAAAAGGGATTTCTCTAAATAAAAAACAGCGAACAAAGTGAGGTAGTTTTGGTCCACTTCTTTCGAGACACGATGGTTCACGACAGTAACCCAGCAGTTCCCACATTTTAAAGCCTCACATTGTGAGGCTTTTTTATTTTCTAAAAGTTGGTACAGTCGTATAAATAGCCTAATATCATAGTTGTATTGCCTCACTCTTTCTAATAAATACTAAACCTAGCCCTGAAAAAATGAAAAAAGCATTATGGACCTTCATCATTATCTGTTTGTCAACCGGCATACAGGCCCAGCAAAATCTAACTAACCAAGCATACCAAATACCACCTTGCTTTACAGAAAACAAAGGGCAACTGGCCGATGGGACCGGAAAATTGTACCCTGAAGTAAAATTCATGGCAGAATTAAATGATGTCCAAATGTATTTTAAGCCAGATAGAATCAGCTATATATTTTACCAGCAGGAAAAAACGGATAAAAATGAGTTAGAAAAAAAAACAAGGGTTCTTTCGCACCGAACTGATGTAGAATTTATGGATGCAAATCCAATGGTAAACATTAGGGCAATGAAGAAAAAAGAATTCAAGAAAAATTTTTACCTCACCCATTGCCCTGAAGGAATAGTAGATGTAAGTACTTTTGAAAAGATCATTTACGAAAATATTTATCCGAATATTGACCTGGTCTATATCATCAATGAAAATGGATTGAAATATGATTTTATTGTACATCCTGGTGGAGACCCGGCCAACATTCGAATGAAATATACAGGAGTGGATAAAATTGAATTGGATCAAGAAAAAGGAGTGAAGGTGACCAATTCACTCGGAGAAGTTACCGATGCAGCACCCGTTTCCTATTTAAAAAGTAACCAGAAGAACATTGCTACTGAATTTGTCCTAAGAGACGATGTGCTATCCTTCAAGGTGGAGAATTATGATAAAACCCAAACTTTAATTATTGACCCGCTTGTAAGATTATGGGGGACTTATTATGGTGGCACGGAATATACCGAAATCAAAGCCTTGGATTATTTTGCCAGTGAGTCTTTTTCTGAGGCAGCCATTTACGTTACGGGAACTACAAAATCCGCCACATATATTGCTACTCCAGGAGCCTCTTCGACCACCTACAGTGGTTTGGACGATGTTTTTTTGGCCAAGTTTAATACGAATGGTGAAATCATTTGGGGAACTTATTTTGGAGGTCCTGATGTTGAGTATGCTAATTGTGTAGCTGCCAACCGAAGTGAAATAGTAATTGGAGGCCGTACACATAGTTCCAGCGGTATAGCAAGTAGCAGTACCGTTTTCAAACCTAGTTTAACCGGTAGTGGCCACAATGGATTTATTGCACGGTTCACTCCTAATGGTCAAAAAACCTGGTCTACCTATTATGGAGGTGATGTAACAGAGGTAAGGGGAATTGATCTGGATGATTGGAACAACGAAATTGCCATAGGTGGAACTACTCAATCGTTAACCGGAATTGGCACGTCGGGTGCCCTTTATCCTACCTCGCCTAACAGCGGTATAATAGGATTCGTGGCGAAATTTTTACCCGATGGTTCCAGAGAATGGGGAACCTATTCCAAAGCATACATTCAGGATGTTGGTTTTAGAGCCGACCATAGCATTGCCATGGTTGGCCATATCACAGACCCTCTTGGATTGGAGGATGCTCCAACGGTTCAATCAAATTTCGGGGGAGGTACTGATGGTTATATTGCTGTTATTCACACAGACGGAAACATCATGCAATTCAATACTTTTTTTGGTGGATCGGGTTCTGATTACTGTCATGGATTGACGGTTGGCATCTTTGGAAATCTATATGCCGTAGGATACACCAATAGTCCCAATGCCATTGGTACCCCAGGGTCTCATCAACCTTATTTGGCAGCAGACTATGATGGATTTTTGGTTCAGTATACTCCGGAGAATACCAAGGCCTGGGCCACATATCTTGGAGGTGATGGATTCGATGCGATCAATGAAGTTTCAGTGCGTAACAATGGAGATATTTTTGTTGGCGGTAAAACAACTTCATCCCTTACGCTTGCTTCACCAGATGCTTTAAAACCATCATGGACGTATGCCAATACTGATATTGATGAAGGTTTGGTGGCAAAATTCGCTGGGTACGGTGAACTAAAACACTTTACCTATTATGGTGGGGTAAATCCATTGGCATCAGGAAACTTACATGAAACCGTGAATGATCTTGTAGTAGATTATAAGGGGAATGTGGTGATTGTTGGAGCTACTTCAAGCAATGACCTTCTATCAGCCTTTGACATGGCAACACCGGGAGCACACCAAACAAATAATAATTCAGCAGCAAGCGGTTCAGGCTTTATTGGTTTCTTAAGAGATCTCGAGATCACCATCAGAGGGGTAAGTCCTGCTTATTTATGCGCAGGAGAATCCATCACCATTGATTATTTCGTACTGAGTGATTTTGATGCTCAAAATATTTTTACCGTTGAATTATCTGGCCCTACCGGTCTGTTTACAAATCCCATTGATATCGGCTCTCTTCAATCCAGTACTTCCGGATCAATCCAGGTGCATATTCCCGACAATACCGTTGAAGGATTATATAAGGTAAGGATACGATCCAGTTTACCGGGTGTTGTGTACAGCCCTCCCTCTTCCAACTTTGGTGTGAACTCAAAACCTCCCACTCCAACTATACAAAATTCCTCTCCTGTTTGTGAAGGCGATCAGATCGGATTTTCTACCGGAACAGTACCAACTGTTACTTATAACTGGTGGGGACCCAATGGTTTTTCTTCTCAACTACAAAATCCTGTTATTCCTTCGGCTACGTTAAACGATGTAGGATATTATTGGCTGGCATTGACCACAGTTGCCGGTTGTACGTCTAATTGGGTATATTCCGAAGTGATCGTGCATCCAGATCCAACGGTACAATTGATTTCTGTACAAGGATCTACAGATATTTGTGAGGGATTAAACATTTCAGTTCCGTTAAGCGTTGTAGAGTTTCCTGGGGAAACTTACCAGTGGTTGTTAGATGGAAATCCGATCAATACCGGAGGGAACCAATCATCCTATACTGCCACAGGTCCAGGAACCTACCAGGTAACCATTTGTAATGCGGAATGTTGTATCACTACTGATCCCATCTATATTCATGTGATCACTTGCCCCCGCAACACCGCAGCTACCTTTCCTGAAACACATGCTGTGAACATGGAATATATTAGATCCGAAGCCATGATTTCTCCAAATCCAACTTCCGGAATGTTCACCATCACATTAAATGAATCTCTAACAAATGCATCGATAAAATTGCTCAGCATGAATGGTCAAACACTTCTGCAAAAAAACAACTTGAATGGAAATGTTTTCTCTTTTGATGTTTTTGAATATGCAAATGGGATCTATCTCATCGAAGTAATGGATGACCACCAAACTTTACGAATGAAATTAGTGAAGGATTGATTGCGTTTATGGGTATACAAGGCGCCTGTTTATTCCACCGAAGTACGAACTTTTACGAACCTACGAACTACGAACCACAGCTGGACCGGTTCGTAGTTCGCAAGTTCGTATGATTTTATTCGTATTTCGTTGGAAATAAAACTTATTTCTCAAAAGCGCCAACATCAGGATTTCCCGATGCAAGACGGTTAGAACCTTTCAGGTCGAACATGAGTTTGTCGGAAAAAGTGGCCACGAAACTGGGATTGCCTATATTAATGGCGGCGGATCCTGTTTTAATAGTATAATCTCCATGGAAATCATCTGTAAACTCGGGGTCTTGATTCTTTACAACGTTGGTATAATGTACAGCCGGTGTTGGCATATCCTCATCCAACCTCAACAATGAATGGGTGAAATTATAATTGAATGCAGCAGTGGTTACACTGTCGAAATCCACTTCACTCAATACACTTCCATATACAATTCCATTGTTGAACTGGAAATTAAGATCGTCGTTATGTGTCCCATTCGCATCTATATAATAGTTATTAAAAAATAAGGACGGAAAATTACGAATGCTGCCATTCCAATAATTGGCAAAAGTACTTTGGTAGAACTGAATATCCCCTCCATAGGTAAAAGCAGCACAATATTGTCCACAATTATTGATCAATACATTGTATCCTTCCACATTATACTGGCGAGAAAATATACCCACTGCACTCATGTTTTCAATTCGTACATTCTCAAGTACAACTTTTTTGGGAGTGGAAGTATTGTAAGTAGCCAATGCTGTAAAATCATCCAACTGTAAACCTATAAATGCGTTTTTAATGATTGCATTGCGGATAATATTGTTGGTGCTTCCCTCATTGATCAATATCCGGTCCCACTGACCTGGAACATCTCTATAAGCAAACTCCAACCTGGTTCCCTGAAAAACTACCGGATTATGTTTTTCGCCCAATACCTGCAAAGTGGCATATTGGTAGACCCACAACGACCCATTCCCATAAAAGTGGACCTGTGTACCCGGTAATATCGTTAAGCTGCAAGCTGAATCCACCACAGCATATCCAACCACTACAATAGGTTTGCCTGGTCCCCAAACAGTATTACAAGGTATGATCGAATATTGAAGTCCAGAAGATAAGGTATCAGTGGGATAATAATAAATAGCATCCTGTCCGAAAGCTACCAACATAGCTCTGGCATAATTGGCGTTGTTATTATATTCCACCACAATCGAATCTTCCACGATCAAAGGATTGGTCCCTCCATTCGGATCCAAGGTAACTTCCACAAAAACATACATGCTATCATGAGCCTCCAATTCAAGATCGCTTACCGAAGGTCCGGGATATCCGTTCACATTGAACTTATAAGGTCCGTTGGTACCACTTGGAATATAAACCCGATCGAGATTCACGGTTTCATCAGAATTGTTTCGGATGAGAAAAACCTTGGTCATAGAACCCATATTGGTGAAGACTGTATCGAAGATCACAGTATCCCGTGAAACAGTAATGGTAGGTAAATTGTTAGTTTCGGGGGCACAGGAATTGAAAAAAAATGTTGATAGGATGCTGACTGCACCTAATAAACTGAAGAATGTAAGCTTGACCTTTCTCAAAACCTGGATCTTGGTATTATAACGTCTAATTATTTATTTAGTATAAAAAATCAAGGATAATTAAAGTTGGTATAACTCGAAGCACGAATTTTTACGAACCTACGAACGATCATAAATATTGACTATTCTTTTAAATTGCATCCCTCTGCTTGCAAAGTTAAACAATATGGCCAATTTACAATTACTTAGCTTCATATAGTTTAAAACCTGTTGAATATGAGATTTAGAAAATAAATCATCCTTTTTCAACTCAACTACTATCTTTTCATCTACAAGAAAATCCAAAATCCCTTTACCCACTAATTGGCTTTTAAACTTAACGGGATACTGAATTTGCTGTAAAAAAGGCAACCCCTTTTCCTTAAATGCAATTGCCATTGCTTTTTGATAAACCTTTTCCATATGACCTGGCCCCAATTCATCCCATACATTATAAGCGCATCCAACAATATCATAACTAAGTTCAGGATAAATAAGATCTTTTTTATGAACAGGTGGTTTCATTTTGAGGTTTCGAATGAGTTCGTACTTCGTAAGTTCGTATGAGTTCGTACTTCGAGTAGTAAATTACTCTTTAATATTATATTCTTTGATCTTCCTGTACAAGGTCCTTTCGGAAATACCCAATTCCTTGGCTGCATTCTTTCTTTTTCCTCTATGCTTTTGCAAGGCCTTTGCGATCAATTCCATTTCTCTATCGTCCAAAGATAAGGATTCTTCCACTTCATGGTGGATCACCGTTGGTTTTACCGGATTGATATTTGAACCAGAATGAATAATAATATCATCGTCGTGGCCATTCTCAACGGTTTCATGCTGGTCTTCATACAGTCGTTTAATGATCTTGGAATCATTATCGTTGAAGGATACTCCCTGACCTCCATTCTGCATAATGGTTAGCATGAGTTTTTTAAGGTCATTGATATCTTTCTTCATGTCGTAAAGAAATTTATAAATGATCTCCCGATCCGAAATATTCCCTTCTCCATTCTCACCCTTGAACAATACCGGTGCCGTGGAATAGTTCTCTGCCGGAATATATTTTCGCAATGTTTCCGCATTGATCTCCCTTTCTCTTTCTAGAATGGAAATTTGTTCGGTAATATTTCTTAGCTGACGGATATTGCCCGGCCAGGAATAAGATTCCAGCAATGCTTTGGCATCTTCGGTTAATTTGATCGGGGGCATTCGATATTTATCTGCCAGATCCGCAGCAAATTTTCTAAATATCAGTTCAATGTCCTGGGGCCTTTCCCTTAATGATGGGATCATGATCGGAACCGAATTCAAACGATAATAGAGATCTTCCCGAAACTTACCTTTATCGATGGCCTGCACAAAACTAATATTGGTGGCCGCAACAATCCGTACATCGGTTTTTTGCACTTTGGATGAACCCACTTTTATAAATTCACCAGTTTCTAATACACGTAATAATCTTACCTGGGTCTGCAAAGGTAGATCAGCCACCTCATCCAGGAAGATGGTCCCTCCATCTGCCACTTCAAAATAACCTTTACGTGCATCCGTTGCCCCCGTAAAAGATCCCTTCTCATGTCCGAATAATTCGGAATCAATGGTACCTTCGGGAATAGCTCCACAATTAACCGCAATAAAAGGTCCATGCTTACGGGTAGATAGTTGGTGAATGATCTTGCTGAATACCTCCTTACCTACTCCACTTTCCCCTGTAATTAATACAGCCAGGTTAGTAGGAGCTACCTGTTGAGCCACATCAATAGCCCGATCAAGGGCAGGTGAACTGCCGATGATACCAAATCGATTTTTTATTTCCTGAATCGTCATTATTTAGGTTGACGTTTAAGTTTTGATTTTACTTTAGATTCATTCAACAATTGCATTCCCTAATAACGTTGCCGAATTGCAGTCATGCACTTTTACCATGGCATAATCACCCTTCTTAAAATTTTCTTTTGGGAATACGATCACCTTGTTCTGGCTATTACGGCCAAATAATTCGTTTTCGTTTCGTTTACTGGTTCCTTCCACCAACACCTTGAAAGTTTTGCCAACATCTTTCTTATTGCTTTCCAGGGATAATTTCCTTTGGATGGCTATTACCTCTTCCAGTCTTTTTGTTTTCAGTGCTTCAGGAATATCGTCGGTATATTTTCTCTCAGCCAATGTTTTAGGTCGTTCACTATAGTTGAACATATAAGCATAATCAAATTCTACCTGCCACATCAGGCTTTTGGTATCTTCATGTTCTTCATCCGTTTCTCCACAGAAGCCACAAATAATATCCGTACTAATAGCACAATCAGGCATGATTCTTTTGATGGCTGCGATCCGATCTAAATATTCTTTCCGGTTATATCCACGATTCATCCTCTCTAATACCGCAGAATTCCCTGATTGTATAGGCAAGTGAATATACTTGCAAATGTTCTCATACTTGGCCATTACCTCCAACACTTCATTGGTCATATCTCTTGGATTGGAAGTGGTGTACCGAATACGAAGATCCTTATCCACCTCTGCCACCATTTCGAGCAACTGTGCAAAATTCACGGCGGTTGATTTTTCCTCTTCAGTTAAATTTTTAAATTCTTTTTTAGCTCCTCCTCCATACCATAAATAGGAATCTACATTCTGTCCAAGTAAGGTTACTTCTTTATATCCTGAAGCTAATAATTCTTTGGCTTCCTGTAAAATGGTCTCGGGGTTCCTGCTTCGTTCTCTACCTCTGGTAAATGGAACCACACAAAAGGAGCACATATTGTCACAACCCCTCATGATACTGATAAAAGCTGTAATTCCATTTCCTCCTAAGCGAACCGGACTGATATCTGCATAGGTCTCTTCCAATGAAAGCAATACATTCATGGCCTTCTGACCTCCCTGGACTTCCCCCACCAATTCGGGTAATGACCGGTATGCATCCGGGCCCACCACTATATCCACTAATTTTTCTTCTTCCAGGAATTTTTCTTTCAACCGTTCAGCCATGCAGCCAAGTACCCCAACAATCAATGATGGTTTGCTTTTTTTTAGTTTCCTGAATTCGGTTAACCTCTTTCTTACTTTTTGTTCTGCATTTTCCCGGATGGCGCAAGTGTTGAGCATGATCACATCAGACTCATAGAGGTTATGGGTAGTATAATAACCATTTTCCCGCATAATAGATGCAACGATCTCGCTATCGCTAAAATTCATCTGACAGCCATAACTTTCAAGATAAAGTCGCTTGGCTCCCGCTGGAATTTCGGTGGTTAGTAAGGTAGGTTTCCCTTGCTGGGCTTCCTCTATTACCTTTTTTTCTATCTCGAACATTGCATTATTAAAGAGGTCAAATGTACTCAAACCATTTTGTATGACAAAATGACAGTTGTTAATCTTTGATAAACAAAATAATAGTGGTTTTTCATGGTATTTTTCATTAAAACCTTACATTCGCAACCTATTTGAAAAAAAGGATTTTTATGAAAAGAAAACTTACCTTAATTTTAGCTGCTTTCGCAACTTTTTCTATGAGTTCATTTGCCCAGTTGGCAATGACAAGGACAACCTTTACCGGAGCTTATGCCCCGATTACCTCGGGTGCCGGAGGGGGTACCCTCTCTACGGCAGTTGGAGATGATGCTACCCAGGATGGCCTACCCATAGGTTTTACTTTTAATTATTTAGGTACCAATTATACTACCATGGGTGTATCAACCAACGGTTGGGCATCTTTTCTTACACTATCTGGAGCATCACAAAATGGTAATGTAAATTTATACAATACTACTGGTCCACAATTATCTATCGGGCCCTGGTGGGATGACCTAAGAAGTGACTCTATCATATATAGAACAACAGGAACTCCCGGTTCAATGGTTTTTACGATCCAATGGAATGCACTCTCCTATTATTTTACTTCCACTCAGAGTATATCTTTCCAGTTGAAGTTATATGAAACTACAAACACCATTGAATTTGTATATGGGCCTGTTGGAGGAGGGATTCCTAATACCGCATCCGAAAATGCCAGTATTGGTATTGAAGGTGCAACAGGTGGGGCAGGTAATTATTTGGATGCTGTAACAGGCTCCGCATTTACAGGAAATGCTTATATGTATGCCTCCACTAAATGGCCGGTTCGTCATATACGTTTTACCCCTGGTTCACCTACCCCAATTCCTGGTGGAACCTATACAGTTGGGGCAGGCCAAACTTATCCAACGTTAGATGAAGCTATTGCAGATGTGAATCATCGTGGAATTTCTGGAGCAGTTGTCCTATCTCTTACAGATGCTAATTATGATGTAACGCCTAGCGGAAATGATAATATATTTCCAGTATTTATCGGTCCTGTTGCCGGTACTTCAGCAATCAACACTTTAACCATTCAACCGGCGTCAGGTACATCAACGCTAGCATATGATGGCACTACCAATGGTTTTGCAACCAATGCTACTTCAACCTCTGCTTTCGGAACTGGAAGCGAACCAATTATTGGTTTGGTGGGTGCTGATTTCAGCATTATCAGGAATTTAAACCTGACAACAACATCAGGTAATATTTTGGATAGAGGGATCGAAGTGGTCAACAGCAGCGGAACAGATGGATCGCAATTCAATGGATTTGAAAATATAAGCATTACCCTCAATCGCACAAATACGGCAACGATAGGCATTAGTCAAAGAAGTGCTTCCGTTCCAACCAGCGCATTGGGAGCTAATTCAAATAATGCATTTATGAATTTGAATATATCGAATACTTATATTGGGATCTATTTGAATGGAACTGCTGCATTTCCTGACCTGAATTGCCAGGTGGGTAATACTATTGCCACCAATTTTAATACCATAGGAGGTGCAGTTGCAAATGATATTGGGAACGGTACACTTGCCACCCACGGAATCCGTGCAGCCAACCAATCAAACGTTAGTATTTATAATAATGAGGTGAAAAATGTGGGTGTTACAGGTAATGTAGCAGTGGATGGAATTTTTCTGGAACTTGGTCAGGGAACATGTAATATTTACAACAATAAGATCCACGACCTTAGAAATACCAATACTACTTCAACTTTCAACATGAATGGTATCAGAGTAAATCTTGCAACAACTGCCGGGCATACTGCAAGGGTGTACAACAACTTTATTTCGAATATGATCTCAGGATATACAGGAGCCGCTTCTGCTAACCGTCAGATCAAAGGTATCTTTGCTCAGGCTGCTGGTGGAGGTGTGATTACGAGCACCATCAATATTGATAACAACAACGTATCGATTGATAATACGGCCAATCCGAATGTTTCAAGTACATGTCTTGAAATTGGTACAACGAGTGGCCCAGTGATTAATGTCCGGAACAATGTTTTTGCCAATTTTACAGGTGCCCAGGTTGCTCCTGCTGCGCATTTTGCATGGAAATCCACCTCGGCTACTTTAACGGGTAACACAGGGTCAATATCCAATTACAACGACCTCTATATTGCAAACAGTACCCAGGGTTTTGTAGGACAGGGAAATGCTACCAACTATGCCACTTTGCTTGATTGGCAAACGGGTATGATAGCTATGGATATTAACTCTATATCTATAGATCCGGGCTTTACAAATAATAATACCAATCTTCATGTATCCGTATCTGCCTTGGATGAAACAGGAACTTCCTTAGGCTGGATCACTACCGATATCGATACAGATGTTCGGGGAGGAACCACCGATATTGGAGCAGATGAATTTGTGCCATTAACCATCGATATGGGTCTTAGTGCTTTGAATACGCCAACCAGTGGAACCTGTTATTCGAGTACTCAACCAGTTATAGCAACCATCCGTAATTTTGCAGTTTCGGCCATAGATTTTACCGCCAACCCAACGACAGTTACTGTTGATGTTACCGGAGCATTGGTGACCACTTTAGTAGTTACCCTCAACAACAATTCGTTGAATGGCGGATTACCATTAGCAGCAGGAGCCACATTAAATGTACCCATGGGTACTATTAATATGACAGCAGCTGGCACCTATACCTTTAATGGATTTACAACCGTTGCCGGTGATGGTAACGCCTCCAACAATGCCATGGTTGCTGTAAATATTTCTGTGAATTACGGTACTGCTACTTCTTCCCCAAGTACCATTTGTCAGTTATCAGGAGATCCTATCACGCTTACAGCTGCCGGTTTCTCTACAGGCTTTACCATTCAATGGCAATCCAGTCCTGATGGATTAATTTGGTCTGATATTATTGGTGCAACTACAACGCCTTATAGTTTTGGTACATTAACAGATACCACCTGGTTCAGAGTGGTATATTGTGGAGGTTCAGGAATTTCTACAGTAGATACCTCCTTTGTAATTCCAGTAGTAAACCCCACTACCATGGGGGATACTGTTTGTGGAGTGGATACCTTACATTTAATGGCATCCGGAAGCGGAACCTTAAATTGGTATGCGGATTCAAATTCTACCAACTATATTTTTCAGGGAGCTAATTACAACGTAGTATTTGCATCCACCGACACCTTATGGGTGGGAAATACCAGCGGAGGGACTACCAGTAATGTTGGTTTGCTAAATAATTCGGCAGGTGGAGGACAACAAGTTTCTACCGCATACAATATCTTTGATGTTTTTCAGGCCTGCACACTGCAAGGTGTCACCGTTTATCCGGGAGGGGCGGGAAATGTCGTCTTTGATCTGAGGGATAATGGGGGTGCCCTTATACAACAGGTTACTTATCCTGTAACAGCACTTGACATCAACAATCCTACCTTTATACCATTGAACTTATTACTTACTCCTGGAACCGGATTTAGATTAGCCCAGGGTGCAGGATCGGTTTCCATGTTCAGAAATTCTGCCGGCGTAACATTCCCATATACATTACCCGGATATGTGAGTATTACCGGTTCTTCTGCTGGAGCTACCTTCTACTATTTCGGATATAACTGGCTCATTAGCACAGGCTGTGAAAGCCCAAGGGTTCCAGTTGTAGGTGTAGTGAACACTCCACCCGCAATTACAGCAGTTGCAGGAAACACCACTATTTGTGAAGAAGATACAACCACCTTAACGGTCACCAGCGGTGATCCTACTTATTCCTATACCTGGAATAATGGAAGTTCTTTGTCCAATCCAACATCTGCTAATACAAATGCGTATCCAATAAATTCAACCACTTATATAGTTCAGGCAACTAATCCAGCTGGCTGTATTAATTATGATACCGTTTCTATCAATGTGAATGCATTACCAGTGGGTAACCTTACCATTACCGACACCCTTATTTGTGTTGGTGATTCTGCCGGTATACAGTTTATCCCTCAAGGAGGAATGTTTACGGATTCAACGGCTTTCCTCATTAATGATTCTCCTGCCCCTGCAAATTATGATACGATGTATGTAAACAATCAAACCACCTTCATGACCTTCAACTCGATTGATTCGGTTTGTTTCAATGGGGTCCATACATGGGCCGGTGATGTGGTGGTAACGCTTACCTCACCTCAGGGAACTTCCCTGGTACTTATCGGACAAGAAGGTGGAAGCGGAGATAACTTTACTTCTATTTGCTTCTCACCAACAGCAGTTACCTCCATAGTGGGTGCTGTTGCACCTTTTACGGGTACCTGGATACCCGAAGGGGCTGGCGGATTTGCCTCCTTTAATGGTGAAGATGCCAATGGAGCATGGATCCTATCAAACCAGGATTTTGCCGGAGGAGATTTCGGGCAGATTGATAACTGGACCATCTGGTTCCACGAAAGAGCTTATTCCTATACATGGACCTCATCTACTCAGGGAGCTTTGCCTGATACAACTGATTCTATCAACGCCATGCCGCTCATTACAACCGTATATACAGTAAATGTAACAGATACCATTACCGGATGTACAAAAGCATTCCCGATCACTCTTCAAGTGAGGGATACGCTTTCATTCGTTATTTCAGGTAATACCAATATATGCCCGGGTGATTCAACCCAGTTATTCGTTACGCCTGCAGGTGGAGATGGCAATTATGCTTATGCTTGGTCAGATGGATTAGGTACCAATGATACCACCATGATGTTCACCATTCCGTTTGATTATACCTTCGGCTTGACCCTTGTAGATGGTTGTGGTACTCCTGCGTTTACCGATTCGGTTACCGTGAATGTTGCCGACAATAACATCAACGTTACGGTACCGGATATAACCATATGTTTTGGTGATGACCTGGATCTTCCTTCAACCGTTACCGGAGGAAACGGTCAATATACCTATCTATGGAATCCTGGCGGATCAACCAACGATACGCTCCAACTCACGAATGTTACCGTAGGTAATACTTATACTTTAACAGTGACCGATGGTTGCGGATTTACTGACAATGATCAGTCTATTGTTACGGTTATACCTCTGCCAGTTGCAGGATTTACAAGTTCAGGTTCAATCGCCAGCTTTAACTTCACCAACACTTCTACGAATGCCACCTCGTATTCATGGAACTTTGGTGATACACAAACAAGCACGCAAACCAATCCATCGCATACCTATTCGAGCAGTGGAATGTTTACGGTAACGCTGATAGCCACGAATAGCTGTGGATCGGATACCATTACTGCTACTGTTACAAGTACATTGGGTATAGAAAACAATGAACTTGGTTTCGTAGAGCTCTATCCAAATCCATCGGTTGACCTGGTTAACCTGAGCATTATGAATTCAAATGAAAAAGAAATTCAACTTGAATTATTCGATGCACAGGGAAAACTGATTTATACAAGATCCATTTATCCTATGGAAGGAAGTCTAATCACTACTTTGGATATAACTACGTTGGCATCCGGAATATATAATTTACGACTCACAGGTCAAACCAATGTGGCCAATTTTAAAGTGGTTCGCAAATAATAATATCTCACATTGAACAATAAAAAAAGCCCTTAACGGGCTTTTTTTATTGTTCAATGGTTAAAAATTGTTTTTACCTCTTGTTCTCAAATAAATTCAATTAATTTCATCGTCAAATCACCGTACGTGAAACTAAGGCAACTAAGAGAGAATATTGTGATCGCCTGGAGGTCAATCAAAGGCCAGATGCTTCGCACGGTGCTTACCATTTTTATCATTGCTTTAGGTATTATGTCGCTGGTAGGAATGCTAACCGCCATTGATGTATTAAAACAAAGTATCAACGATAATTTTTCTTTTTTAGGAGCCAATACCTTTACTATTCGTAACAAAGGATTCAGAACATCTTTTGGCAAAGGTGGGCAAAGGCCTAAAAAGCATCCTGTGATCACCTATGAACAGGCGGTGGAATTTCAGAATAGTTTCCAATTCCCCGGAGATGTTTCCGTTTCAGCAATGGCAACCGGAGCAGGAGTGATAAAAAGGTTCAATAAAAAAACGAATCCCAATATCCCCATTACCGGATGCGATGAAAATTATTTGGCAGCCAGTGGGTTCGAGATCATGGAGGGAAGAAATTTTACTCCTGAAGAAGTGCAGACCGGTAGAAATGTAACGTTAATCGGTTCGGAAATAAAAAAGAATTTATTCGGAGGAAATGAATGTGTGGATCAGGAAATTTCCATTGGTCCGAAAAGATATCAGGTCATTGGAGTATTGGCAAGCAAGGGGGCTGGAATAGGGATCAGTAATGACCGATCCGTGCTGATCACGATCAATAATCTTCGCCAGAATTATAAGAGGGAGAATACTTCTTTTGTGATCACGGTAAAAGTTCCAAGAGCAGAATTGGTTGAACCGGGCATTGATGAAGCTACCGGTAAATTCAGAATTTCAAGAGGTGATCTTCCCGGCCGTGAGCCTTCTTTTGAAATTGTAAAAAGCGATAGCATCATCAACGAACTATTAGGTATGACTGCATATATATCCATAGGATCAGTTGTGATCGCAGTCATTACTTTGTTGGGTGCATTAATTGGTTTACTCAACATTATGTTGGTAAGCGTAACCGAACGCACCAGGGAGATTGGTGTACGAAAAGCCATTGGTGCAACCAGAAGAAGTATAGCTTTCCAGTTTTTGATTGAAGCTATTTTGATTTGTCAATTAGGAGGTGCTTTAGGAGTTGTATTAGGAATAGCGGTTGGAAACTTAATGACATTGATCTTCGGAGGAGCTTTTATTATTCCGTGGAACTGGATCATCACCGCTGTGGTAGTGTGTTTTATTGTGGGTGTTATTTCCGGATTCTATCCTGCACTCAGGGCATCCAAACTTGATCCGGTTGAATCCTTGCGGTACGAATAAGCAGATCAATCATTTTTGATAATCATGACCACCAAACCAATTGGTATGGTTCCATCTATGCGATAGCGCTTATTTCCGCTTGGATATTCCAGAATATATTCTCCACTTATTCGGTACAATCGTTGACCACTGGGGTATTCTGCTATATATTCACCATCTATATGAAACAATATATTCCCAGAAGGGTATTGATGAAAGTAGGTCCCATTTACTTCACCTACTCGATTCCCAGATGGATATTCTGTTATGTATTTCCCATCCATATGTAAGATCCGATTTCCGGAAGGATATTCAGATAAATAGGCCCCATCATATTGATAGAGTTTGTTGCCGGATGGATATTCCAGGATATAGGACTGAGCTGTAACAACCCCAATCGATATGAGCACAATAATGAAGAGTACAGTTTTTTTCATAGGTTAGTTAAAACAAAAACCAGACCACAAATTTCTTTGTGATCTGGTTTTTGTTTTAGATAGCCCGGTTATTGTTTCATCAGGCGTTGAGTACCTAGTCCGTTTATTTGTACGAAATAAATTCCTTTGGCCCACATTCGGGTGTCGATTTTTAATTCTGTTCCATTCAGCATATAGTTGCCGATGACCTGTCCAACATTGTTGGTAACGATCACTTTTAAGTTCGCCACGGAGGATGGAAGTTTGATGATGCAATCATCACTCACTGGATTGGGATACAGTTGAAATAAATTCTGTGATTCGTTTTCAATTCCGATATAATTAAACGTCATTGTTTTTTGTACCCAGATAGGCTGCGGCGGAAAATAAACATCTCCATTACTCCAGCAAATCGTCCGATCCGGGATCGTTACACCGTGCACTGAAGTATCACTTACATTTTCGAAAATCTTTAATACGTTTGGAGGAGAACCGGGTTGCGGACCTCCGTTCGAAATTCCATCGGAAGTATACATGATATCACGTTCTTCATCCCAATAAAAACCATATAAATTATGGTTGGAAGTATCCGTTAATAATGGATCATCATTGATCATAAGCACTCTAGGAATCATGTTATATACCATGGGTGAACCAGGACTCATATTTACAGTATTCATATCAAAAAACAACATTTCATGTGTATGGTGTCCAACAGCTAATAATCCATTCAGTGTATTGTACCATACATTGTGTACCGTGGGGTTTCTAAAACCCAAACGGGTATTGCTTCCTTCAATTCTTACATTAGGTGTTACGACTCCGTTGATTGTTGAGGCATTGTTATAAATAACCACCTTGGGTGGTCCTCCACAACCAATTCCACTGCATGCTACAAACATCCTGTCTGCCGGTTCATCAATAAATATATATACAGGTGTAGACAACACCGGTGAAGAAATGATCCTGTCGGGTGGAGTATTTCCATTCCTGGTAGAAGCATTATTGAATACAAGGATATTACAGCCAAATGAATTGGCTACATACAACCGGTCATTCACTTCATCCAACCAACAACCATGTGGTTGTCTTAATCCTGTAGAATCTCCAAAGATATGTCGGCTGGGTGTCTGTCCACCGGTTAACGTACTTATGTTGTCAAAAATAGCAATAGAACCTTTGGCGGTATCTGGGTTTGTGGTCATGATATTTCCAGGGTTGGTAAAAAGCGTGGAAACATACATACGGTCGTTGGTTTCATCCAGGTAAAAACCGTGTTCGAAATTCATGAACATGGTTCCCGTTGAACATTGTTGTACTGGAATAACCCCTTCAGGTATGTAAGTAGTATCACACAATGCTCCGCTGTTATAATTCATGGCATCCTCAAAACGAAGGATCCCATGCCAATCTGGAAATGGATTGTACTCTCCGGTTCCTATATAAATTCTTTCGTGGTAAATAGTATCAACTATTTGGGCATATCCAAAAGTCATTGTAACCATGCTTACGGTTAGGTAAATTAATTTTCTCATAGAATCAATTATTTACTACCATAGTACGCAGGAAATGAGCTTTGTAATATTGAATTTGGTGAACCTTTCTATTAAATGAGTAAGGGATATTAAATCAGAAGCGAAACACGACTATTTTTTTAGTAGGTCCCTGATCTCGGCAAGTAGTTTTTCCTGGTTACTAGGCTCAGCAGGTATAACTGATTCAGTCTCTTTTTTCTTCTTCATTTTATTGACTGCCTTTACAAAAATAAAAAGTGCAATGGCAGTTATGGTAAAAGAAATAATGGTCGATAGAAAATTCCCATATTTAATGGCGGTTCCTTGAATGACCAATTCAGAAAGATTGGTTAAATGTGCAGCTTTCAACGCTGGTGTTAAAATTGCCGGGGTGATGATATCATCCACCAGGGAGCTAATGATCTTATTAAAAGCAGCACCTATTACCACCCCAACAGCCAGGTCAATTACGTTTCCCTTGAGGGCAAACTCTTTGAATTCTTTTACAAAACCCATATAATGAATAATTTAGGACGAATATATTCAATTGGGCGATAGCAGGAAAGAAAAAAGCCCTGTTTAACTAGAAACAGGGCTCTTTATTAATTCACCAAAAACAATGCTCTAATGTATAATATATTTTTAATCCCACATGAGGGAAATAAGGATCTTTCACATTTTGTTAGCAAAATAATATCCCTAAATAGGGTATAAATATCAATAATTCAATAGATTATTAAATCTATTTCAAGGAATCTCTTTGCAAGTATTAACAAATATATTATAGGCATGCCCGGGTATTTTCATTTTTAAAGTCGAAAATCATTGGGGAAATCCATGAAATCATCAACCCTACAAACCTTAATAATATTTTCATTTTTTATTCCATCAAATAATCTCCTTCTATTATACTGATTCATTAAATTAGTGAGTTATTGAATGGTTATTCTACTCATTTATCACAATTAAAAAACCTGCAGTATGAAAAAAATCATCCCATTTACCGCACTGGTCATTTTTATGTTGAGTCTTTTCTCATGTGCAAGAGAAGTAACGAACACCACAGGGTGGAGCTATAATAGCCATGGTAATGCCAGTATGAAAAGGTATCGGACATCCGGCAAAACAGCTAAAATGGCTTTTAGAACCATAACATGTCCATCGTTTGGATATACAGCTAGTCGTCAGAAAAAATCGGCCATAGCTCATGGAGAGATTGAGGGAGTGGTTGATCGAAGAACTATACCAAAAACTGATTCCACTGCTACCAATCCTGAAAATGGAGTGGTCATATCCGAAAATCCTTTCGAACTTGCCAAGAAGGACCATACTTCCACTTTTTCGATAGACGTTGACCGCGCCTCTTATTCCAATGTAAGAAGAATGATCAATCAAGGTACCATGCCATCAGCCAACGACATCAGGCTGGAAGAAATGGTGAACTATTTTGTATACGACTATCCTCAGCCGGTGGATGAGCATCCTTTTTCCATCAATATGGAAACAGCGGCTTGCCCATGGACTCCTAACCATCAATTGGTATTGGTGGGTCTGCAAGGGAAAAAATTGCCGGAAACTCAACTCCCTCCTTCTAACCTGGTTTTTCTCCTCGATGTATCCGGCTCCATGAACACCTATAATAAACTTCCCCTGGTAAAAAAATCCCTCAACCTGTTTATTGGTCAATTAAGAAAGAGCGATAGGATTTCCATCGTAGTATATGCAGGTGCCGCTGGATTAGTGCTTCCTTCTACACCTGGTAATATGAAAGATACCATCATGAATGCTATCAATGAGCTGGAGGCTGGTGGTTCTACTGCAGGTGGACAAGGAATCAAATTGGCATATAAGATCGCATCCGAAAACCTGATGCCAAACGGCAATAACCGGGTCATTCTATGTACTGATGGTGATTTTAATGTGGGTGTAAGTTCGGATACCGAATTGCAAACATTGATCGAGGGGGAAAGGAATAAGGGCATTTATTTGAGTGTACTGGGTTATGGGATGGGAAATTATCAGGATACCAAGCTGGAAATGTTGGCTGATAAAGGAAATGGTAACTATGCCTATATTGATTCGGAAGAGGAGGCAAAAAAAGTATTTGTAAAAGAATTTGATGGGACCTTGTTTACTATTGCCAAGGATGTAAAGATCCAGGTAGACTTTAATCCTGATGTAGTGAAAACTTACCGTTTGCTTGGATATGAGAATAGGATATTACAGGATTGGGAATTTGATGATGATACAAGGGATGCCGGGGAGATCGGGTCAGGTCATACGGTCACGGCTATTTATGAGATTGAGTTGTATGATCCATTAAATCCTACTCCTACAACAGATCCGGTGACCAATAAAAAGGGTTCTATTATGACCTTTAAGTTCAGGTATAAACCCATTGATCAGGAAAAATCCATTTTGGTGGTAAAAGAACTGGATTATACGAACCAGGCATTTGAAAATGCTTCCAACAATCTACAATTTGCTTCCGCTGTGGCTGCCTTTGGAATGGTATTGAGGGAATCCAAATACAAAGGAACTGCGGATTTAAATATGGTGCTCAGCCTCGCTCAAAACAGCAAGGGTATGGACAAAGAAGGTTACCGGACCGAATTTATCGAATTGGTGAAGTCGAGCAAGTTGCTGGGAACCGCCAGCAAGTAATCATAACGATTAGTTCATCTTTATTTGTTGGTTCCTGCAAGGAGGGTACTTATATTTGTTACGATGAAAAGTACTTCCCTAACCATATTCCTCTTGGCCGGTCTATGCACCCATTTATTATCACAAGGTATGGCTCCCTTTCCACCAACAACCGACATCTCCTATGCCGGGATTAAGGGTACGGTTAGAGATGTTCAATCCCTCGAAACTTTGCCGGGAGCAACAGTTTTCCTAATGCAAAACGATTCTATCCTTCAAGGAACTTTAACCGACATTGATGGGCATTACGAGTTTACCCGGGTACCCTCCGGAACTTACCAGTTAAAGGTGAAATATATCTCATATGAGGAGAAAATCATAGAAGTAAAGGTGGATACAAAAAATGGGGCATCCGACCTAATGGTCATGAATATTGAGGAAACACCTGTTTACCCTTGTATTTGTGAAGAAAAAATTATTCCTCTTCCCCCTTACTGGTTATCCGGAAACACCTATTCAGGCTGGAAAGCAGAATATATCTTGATTCAAAGCCTGGGATTTTAACACTTTTTTTTATTAGGCCAGGCAACCAAACGAAGGGGGCCGGCGTCTTATTAATAAATGGGCCGATTTCCCCAAGTTTGAGGTTCATTTTAAAATCTTGTTTTGGTGAATTAAAAAAGGTCCGGAAGGTAAAATCTCCGGGCCTTTTTATGTTATAGAGTTCTTCCAATGATTCTTAAAAGACAGTTGGTACCTTTTTTAGAACGATAGCTTTCAAGCCAATAGCATAGTGATCACCTCATCGCGTTTTTTGTTCAACCTTTTTATCATTCTTTCAATCAACTCGTTTTCTTTCCCGGTTTCAAACCTCAGGTCTTCCTGAGTCAATTGGACATATTCTTCTTTCAGTTTTTTTGATTGAGCCTCCCAGTTTCCGAAGATCTTAAAGGGCATTTTTTTCATGTTTTTATTTGTATACATAGTCGTTTTAAATAATAGAAGAATGAAGGTATCTACATTTACATTTCAACCTGTTACAAAATTTTATAAATAGATTGCATCATTAACGAATGAAGGTTGATATTCATTTAAAACCTTGAATAACAGTTATTCAGCATTTTTAGTAGAGCCTCGATTGCGTTAACGGCTTAGTTAGCTGAAATGTCAGTAAAAACAGCATTTACAGGAGCATAATCCACCTCAAACTGGCTTAAAATATAAGGAAATTAACAACACCCTGCTTATAAGTTCGATGGTTATTGGTGAATGCGCTCTTCGGGTACCATACCTTTATGCTTATTTCAACCAAAAACAATTCTTAATTATTGCCACAGTTCAATACCATTATCTATGGAAATGAATAACTGTAAGCCGTTAAGATTTCTGATCGGATCTTGTCTCCTTATAGGAGGGATCCTTTCAGTGTCCGCCCAAACCTTTGTTCCCAAAGCCTCTTACCTAGGGCAATGGGCCTTTGCCCCCGGGGTAGCGCATCAACCCAGCCAATCTATTTACCTCATGGGTACCTACCAGTTTGGAGATATTGATCAATTTATTAAATATGATGTAACCAATAATAGCTGGAGCACCATACCAGGAGTACCTCCTATCAAAAGTGAATTTGGATTTGCTTTTGGGGTGAGCAACAGAATATTTTTTGGAGGCGGTGTGGACCAACCAGGAACATTCTCCAATGCCACATATGAATTCATTCCTCCCAATATCTTTAACGTAGTAGATAATATTCCAAATGGACCCGCATCTGCCTTTAATTTCGTTGTTGGTAATTACGCCTATGTAGGTGGAGGTATGGTTACAGGTTTTGTGAATCTGAATAGTATGTTCCGGTTTGATCCTACAGGAGCTGCGGGTACCCAATGGTCGGCTGTGAGTTCCTATCCTGGTTCAGGTAAATTAAATTGTAGTGCTGGTTCTCTCAACGGTTTTGGTTATGCAGGATTAGGACGTTCGAATCCCGGATCTACCGAATACAATGATTTCTGGAGATATGATCCCAATACAGGTGCAGGCGGAACATGGACTGCAATGAGTCCCTTCCCTGGAATTGCCAGGGAATGTGCCATCCTTACCCCCATTTGTGGAAAGTTGATCTTAATGGGAGGGGTTACCCAAACAGGAATGAACTTTAATGATATATGGCAATTTGATCCTGCTGCCGGACCTTCGGGAGCCTGGACCTATCTTGGGACCAATAACGGAGTATATGGACCTCAAAACGGAAGATATGGGCCTGCTTATGCTTCCTACGGAGATAGTTTGTTCTTAGGAATGGGGTATGGCGTGGCAGGAGCTAATAATGATTGGAAAATGTTTACATATTGTCCGGTAGTTCCCCTTCCAATCGAACTGGTGAATTTTAATGTTCAATTGAATCAGGAGTATGGAGTGGATATTTTATGGACAACTGCTTCGGAGATCAATAACCACCATTTTGAGGTGCTGAGATCAGTAGATGCGATCCACTGGGAGACCATTGAGCAAATAGAAGGTGCAGGCAACTCATCTTCATTGTTGGAGTATCAGGTGATCGACCGATTTCCGATGCAAGGAATCAATTATTATAAAATAAAACAGGTGGATTATAATGGAGATTTTACATTTTCTGAAATGGCATCTATTGAAATCCTCGAAAACTTCCCTGAAGATCCTACGGTTTACCCAAACCCCGTAGAACAAAACCTGGAAGTAATTATTCAATACCTAACAGAAGGCATGTCCTATACTATATTGAATTGCTATGGTTCAGAAGTATTAAATGGGAAGATCAATGACGGTCAAACCACCATTCCTACCCAATCCCTTGCTCCAGGTATTTATTACCTGCGAATTCGCGATTCAAAAGAATCTACGTTCAAGATCATCAAGCTTTAGCTTTCGCATCCTTCATAATAGCTAGAACCACTTGTCCTTAGCCCAGGGTCCTCTTATTTATCCCTGATTTATTTGCTGCAGTTATTATTAATCGCTAATTTCAGTTTGATTTTAACAGCACAAAAGTTAAACCCAAATCAATCCGGTTATGATCACTCTTCATAAAAAAATATTTTATTCAATTTATTTAGTTGGATTTTTCATTTTACTGAATTCAACTTTTGCAGATGCTCAAACTTTTTTGGCTAGAACACCTTATTTGGGTCAATGGGCATTCGCACCAGGGCTAGCACATTTACCTACTACCTCTATTTATATTCCGGGCACCTACCAGTTTGGAGATGTTGACCAATTTGCCAGATACAATGTAACCACAAATTCATGGAGTACAGTGGCAGGTTTACCCGCCATAAAAAGTGAATTTGGTTTTGCTTTTACGGTGGGGAACCGAATGTTTTTTGGAGGTGGGGTGGATCAGCCCGGTACTTTCTCAAATGTTACCTATGAATTTATTCCTCCTAATATTTTTACCACCATGGATAATATTCCTAATGGCCCAGCATCGGGATTTAGTTTTACGGTAGGAACCTTTGGATATGTGGGTGGAGGATTGGTGGCTGGATTTGGAAATTTAAATGCTATGTTCAGGTTTAATCCATTAGGTATTCCAGGCACGCAATGGTCAACGATGACTGCTTATCCAGGTTTGGGAGATATTAATTGTGGGGCAGCTTCATTGAATGGATATGGATACGTTGGTTTAGGAAGAGCTAATCCGGGAGCAACGGAGTACAACGATTTTTGGAGATATGATCCACTCTTAGGTGCTGGAGGAACCTGGACAGCTATGGCACCCTTTCCTGGTGCACCCAGAGAATGTCCGATCATTTCTGCATTATGCGACCGGCTTATTTTAATTGGTGGGGTAGATCAATCGGGGGGTAATTTTAATGATATCTGGGAGTTTGATCCTACCGCCGGAGCTACCGGTACCTGGACCTTTTTAGGAACCAACAATGCGGTATATGGTCCGCAAAATGGACGTTATGGTCCTGCCGCAGGGGCCTACGGGGATAGCTTATTTTATGGAATGGGATATGGTGCACTTGGAGTTAACACGGATTGGAACATGTTTACCTATTGCCCAATACCATTGCCTATACAACTCCTGAGTTTTGAAGCAAATAAATTAGATGGAGATATTGTAGAATTGAACTGGACC
Organism: Flavobacteriales bacterium; assembly: GCA_025451235.1. Lineage (GTDB taxonomy): Bacteria > Bacteroidota > Bacteroidia > CAIKAF01 > CAIKAF01 > JANWKQ01. The sequence continues at coordinate 57,089 of JANWKT010000020.1, forward strand.
ACTGCATCAGAGATCAACAATGATCATTTTGAAATTCAAAGATCCATGGATGCAATGAACTGGATCGAAATGGGAAGAGTAAACGGAGCTGGAAATTCTTCTTCGAACATTCATTACCAGCATATTGATTATTCTCCATTTAATGAGATCAATTACTACCGTTTAAAACAAGTGGACGTAGACGGGAAATTTGAATATTCCTGGATTATCTCCATTGATATTGATAAAAATAAAAAACCTGAAATATTGGCTTACCCCAACCCCTCTTATGATTTTGTGAATATTACCCAAACTATTCAGCCTAGCCCTCTTTCCTATTCTATCTATGATAGCTTTGGAACAAAGATCTCTTCCGGAACTTTGGGAGAAGAAAAAAACGTATTGAGTACGGATGAGTTGTTACAGGGAATTTATTTTATGCATTTCGATGATAAAAACAATACTACTGTGAAGATCATTAAATACTAAAGTAAAAAAACCGGGTTAATTACTCCCGGTTTTTTGTTTGTCGAACCCGAATGATATCGCATCCGCCGAAGCGGACACTAAGAACGAATAAGGTTTTTAATCCACCACGATATAGATCTGGTTGTTATGAACGAATTGAACGTTTCTGGCCTTGGTTAAATATTCCTTGGCGGTTTTATCGGTATTCACCAGGTTAAAATACTCATCGCTGGCAAATTTTATTTCTTTTTTCTTCAGATTGGAATTCGTCATTACATCTGCATCGATCATCTGGTTGTTCTGATAATACATGGCCCTACCATTGGCAATGGTATTATAGTTGACTATATCCATTGCTTTATCTGATTCTGATCCTTCATTCACTTTCATCCGCTTATTTCCGGCTTTTGTATCAGAATAATTAGCAGCTCCATTGAGTTGCTGCACCTCTTCACTCTGGGTCATGGATATTTTTCCGTTGTCTTTTTGCAGATCATCATATTCTTTCTCCATATTCATCGAACCCTGTCCAAGTGCCCCGTCGTTGAAAATAGTGAACCCGTTTCTGTCAACGTTACTCACTTTTTCATCCTCTAATATGAGGTAACTTGTATAAGGAGTAATAATTCCATACCTGCGAGCCAACGTAACAATTTCGTCCTTGATCTCCTCGTTCTCGCCGGTAAGCCTGATCTGATCCAACAGATCTCCAACCCTTCTGGATGCCCAAATAGATGGAACAAATTCATTGCTCATGGCTTCCTCTTTCCAGGCTACATCATATTCAAATTTCTGCACTATCCCGTTCAGCTTGCCCTCAACAATTAATGTTGAGTTTCCAGGATTACGGAAACGACCACTGATGGTTAATGAGCTTCCATAAAAAATATCCGGACAGTTCTTAGGAAAGATTTGATACTCATTAGGAGCATCTGCAAAATATATTTTCACATCCGTAAGTACAGGGGCAGATATCTTCGAGAAGAAATTGGTAACGGTAGAACTAATATCATCCCCTTCCGAAACATAAGCCCTGAGGCCTCTTCCATCTGCTGCAATTTTATCCAACAATTTAATATTGAGGTCCTCCCCTATTCCAAAAGTAAAAATACGATGGCTCTTCGAATTGGCATCTGTTATTTTTTTCATGAGTTTTCCTTCATCGTATTCGCCAATGGTCGGTTTTCCGTCAGTAATAAAAATAATATTCGAAGGGCGCAAAGGGTCGACCTTCTCTGTAAATGCCAGCCTGAATGCATCATCCATATTGGTCCCACCCAAGGCTTCTATCTTATCGATAAAAGCAAACGCTTTTTTCTTGTTGATTTCATCTGCGATCATTCTTTTTCCAAAAAGCTGATAAGCTTCCGTACCAAAAGTGATCACTTCAAACTTATCCCCAGGATTTAGGATCTCCACACACTTAGTAAGGGTATTTCGGGCCTGAATGATCTTATCACCTCTCATGCTTCCGCTGATATCCATAATAAATGTCACATCCTTGTTCACAATTTTATTCTGCTCAATAAACCCTGGACTAATATCCGCGATAAAAAATCCGTCCTCATTTTGTTCCTTGAACTGGAACATTGACATTCCAAGTAAAGTAGAAGAAGTGGAGTAATACAGTTTGAATTGTGAAGGCATCGCATCGTTTCCTAATTCCATGGAAGCCTTGGCTTTGAAGTCGGAAGAATGGACCACATCCACCAAATGAGTAGGCGAATACACATTCTTGATCTTTTCATTGGATTTGATATCCACATTCAATACTACCTCATCAATAGGTTTTGAATTATACTTCAATGCATTCAATGGATAGGAATATTCGTAAGTACCGTTATCAATTGGCATATGATGTGCAAATACCAGTTTGATCTCTTTGGTTGATTTGGGCTCAATGGGAAATATCCTCATTCTTAACATCCCCTGATCTGAAAATTCAAGCAAAGCAGGGTCCTTCATCTGGCGAACAATATCTTCATAGACCTGTCTTGCCTTTAAAGCATCCAACATTTCCGCTTTTACCATTTGCCCATTCATTTCCATTCTAAATTCTTTGATGATAGCATTTTTGGGTAAGGGGAAAAAATAATCCCCTTCCATTCGTTGTGAAGTACTGTTCTCGAATGTTTGTTCAACGGTGGTGATGGCTATTGGTCCGTCCATTTGAACGTCTATCCTTAGTTTTTTACAGTGTAGGGTATAATCCTGCACCCGCTGGGTCTGTATATTGGCCATAGCTGCATTGGTGATGATAAAACCACCCGCGAAACTGAACAGGCAACTGCAGCAGATGGCTGCCATTACCAAAAATATTTTTTTGTTCATATTACCTATTATTTAAAGGTATAGTTCTTTTTCTCAGCTACCGACTTTACACTTTCAATCACCGCCTGATCCAAAGAGTTGGCTTCTCCTTTTTCTTTCATTTTTTCGTCAATAAATGCCTGACGTTGTACGTTGATCAAATTGATCTCATTCTTGATGGTGTCTCTTTTGGCAGACTGATCTGATACATATTTTACTTTTTGGTCATCATCCATATCCTTCATCGCTTCTGGCAATTCCTCTTTTTTAAGCTTTTTTATGTCCACTTTATTTTCTTTTTGGGCATCTACCAGGTCCCAACTACCATTATAGTATCCACTACCCGCTTTGGCTACCGCTCTGTCAGCAATATTGGCTTTAGAATAGGATTCAGCATTTTTATCCTGGTTGGTTTGATTGGTTGCTGCCAAAGTCCCTTCAGCTCCATAAAATATATAAGTGGAATTCAGTTCATTGTTCAGCCTGATCAAGGTTGAATCAAAAGGAGTTTCAATATAAACGGTGGCTTCATTCATATTAATACTTATAAATGATCCATCAGCCAACAAAGCTCCATCTTTCCATCCGGAATTAGCTCCATCCGATTCGTTGCCACAGTAAATAGTATTGATAATGATCCCTTTTTTAATGGCATCCCTGCAAGCTTTTTGGTAATCTATTGATCCTTGATTGAAGGGTTCGTTTCCAGCAATATAAACCAGCTTCAGGTCTTCATTCGATTCGGTCCAAGCCAAATTCAAAGTGGCATCCTGAATAACTGCACCGCAATATTCACTGCCGCCGTTGGTGGATAATTTAAAAAGTTCTTCCGATACCTTGTCAAGATCCGTTGTAAATGGAAGTACCTGTTGAATATAATTGCTTTGGGAAGATAATCCATCATTTCCATAATGGTACAATGCGATCTCTATGGTTGGTTTTTCGCCATTATATTCAGCTGTGGCCAGTTCATTCACTATTTTCCATAATTGCGATTTGGCTTGTTCGATCAGGCCATCCATGCTGCCGCTGGTATCCATTAAAAGTGCTACCTGTATTTTTTGTTTACCATGGACCCATGATGATGAAGATCGTTTGATAGCGGTTAACTTATCGGCTGCGGATACGGTTGATCCGGCCAATGCAGAGCTCAAAATACCTATCGATACTAATGCTGTTAATAGAATTGCTCGTTTGCTCATAATATTTAATTTTTTGTTTTTGAGGAACTCACCACTCATCGTGATTGAATTCATTTTTACCTATTTTTATGTATTGATTACACCCCAAAAAAAATTAGGTTCATTTTTTCTGAGTTTTTTGGCGGCCTGCCTGCTATAGTGCAGGCCTGCGCTCCGGCAGGCAGGCTCCCCGGCTATCCAACAGGCAAGCCAGGGGGCTAAAAGAAATCTATCCGTTTCTGAATAAATTTTCGGACTTTTGTGTTTCAATTGATACATAGTGAACAGAGCTATCATATATATAGGTATCCTTCTTACATTTTTAATTACCGGTTGCGGTGCATCAAAAGAACAAAAGCAGAACAGGGAACTGGAAAAACTAGCGCTGGAGGTAATGAACATACACGACCGCAGTATGCCCGATCATGGAAAATTGTTCAAGTTAAAAAAGAGTTTGCTCGCCATCTATGAAAGCGTTTCAGACACTCTGGTAAAAAAAGAGATATCCTCAACCATTGAAGATATCGATCACGCTGATAGGGGCATGATGGACTGGATGCATCATTATACTGCACCGGCAGATTATCTTCCCTTCGAAGAAAAGAAAGCCTATTATCTTGAACAGAAAAAAATAATTGAAGATGTAGAAAAGTTGACCACCCAAACCATAGAGAAAGCAAAACAAATCATTGATGCATATCCCTCAGTAGAATGATCCAAAGAATCGCTATTATATTATTTTTACCGATCCTCATGATGAGTTGTGGTAAAAAAAATGTCCAGGAAGCCCATCCAAAAACAAAAAGTTTACCTTATCTGGGCGAACCAGGTATCACCTCTCATGAGGAAAACGGGAAACTGGTGGCAGATACTATTTATCCTACAATTCCTGAATTTTCGTTTACGAACCAGGATGGAAAAATGGTGAACCTAAAGACTTTCGATGGAGGTATCTACGTAGCTGATTTCTTTTTTACGACCTGCCCCACGATTTGCCCAAAAATGAAAGCGGAACTATTAAGGGTTTATGATGCTTTTAAAAATGAGCCCAGGGTAAAAATATTAAGTCATACCATTGATCCGGAACACGATAGTGTACCCGTGCTTCGTGAATATGCCAGCCGTTTGCAGGTGAGTAGTGATAAATGGAATTTTGTAACAGGTGACAAGGATTCTATTTATACCATCGCCGAATATTATTTATGTACTGCCGAAGAAGCTCCGAATGAACCTGGTGGTTATATTCACAGTGGCTCGTTGATATTGATCGATCATGAAAAACATATTCGTGGGATGTACAATGGAACCAAACCCGAAGAAGTGGATCAGTTGATAAAAGACATTCCATTATTGTTAGGTGAAATCAAATAGATCCTATATCATCATTATTGTGGTTTGCCTGCTACTTATTGGGCTGGTATTGATCGTTACCCAATCCAAAAAAAAGGATTATCTCACCAGAGGAAAAATGAGTTACGAAAAACATTGTGCCAATTGTCATGGGATAAAAGGGGAAGGTTTACAATTATTGATCCCACCATTAACTGATCCCACCTGGACCCAAAACGATTCCATTGCATGCATTATTAAATATGGAATGGAGGGAAAGATCATGGTCAATGGAAAAGAATATAATAACCGAATGACCGGAAACGCGGTTATTGAAAATGACGAGATTGCGGATTTGGTTAGTTATATCCGAAAAGAATTTACCCAAATGCCTAAACGAATGACCCTAAAAGTAGCCGGAGAACAAATTTTAAAGTGCAAATAATCAGCATCTTAGCGTATTTATCCCTTTCAATGTTAAGCCAATGTTACCAAAATGTAACCTAATTGTAAATTAGTCGTTATATTTGCTACATCACCAATAAACAAAGGGAATCATGAAAAGAATCCTCATCCTGACAACCCTCCTTCTTCCTTTAGCTATTTTTAGCCAAGGAGTCAATAAATTCAGCTATAATGTTGAGGGGCAACTAAGTGCTTCATATATCGGATCGGATAATGGCAACTATACCGTTGTTAAATACCATGAAAATGGGGTAAAGGCATCGGTTGGTCATTTTAAGAACGGAGAAAAACATGGAATATGGAAAACATGGGATTCTAACGGAAAACTAGAAGCCATCGCTCATTATGCAAATGGTGAAAAAACTGGAAAATGGAAAATTGTTGACCAAGCGGATCATACTGTTTTTGAAATCAGCTTTAGTCATAACCATATGTTGCATGCCTGGAAAAAAAATGAGCATGGGCACGTGATTGCAAAAAGATAATTACCTTACTCGCAAGAAGGTATGAACATCATTCCCCTGGAATGGTGTTTTTTTTTAGCCAAATGATATTCCAGAGGAAAAAGATCATCCAATCTGATAGATAGCATTTTTTATTTCGTACATTTATATAGAATCTATTCATCGGTGTTATGAAAAATATACCCGGAGCTCTTAACCTGTCCATCAAAAATTTTTTGTTACTGATTTGTTGTATGCTGAACTCATCCAGCTCCTTTTCTCAGTTATGCAATGGATCGGGTAACGTAGTGGTTTTTTCTAATTATGATGGTTCTGGTAACACAGCCGCAACTAGATTGAACATCAATGTGGATGTAAATATTGCCAACTTAAAAATAGGTATCGCCTCTTATGAAAGAGTTACTGTAAATATTGCAGGTGCATTTGTTGGAAACGTAACCGCTGTCCGTTGGGCCGGATATGGAGCCACCAATAACCATTGCACTTCTACAGCGGCTACTGTAATTACTGGTGTACCGGCCGGTATTATTACTTATGTAACGAGTCCTCCGGCTACAGTCAGTGATCCTCTGGGTAATGCTAATATTATTGGAGGCTATTCATGCCCAATGGGAAATGGCGGGGGTTCGGCAAGTATGTATCAAATCGTGAATTATTTTTTATCGGCATTCGGTCCTGGCAGCACCTTGCGCTCTTCTTTTTCACAATATGGTTGTTGGGCTGGTGCTACAAAAAACTTATCTGCAGGTGCTTCTGGCAATTGTTGCCCCGCCACTCCGCTGCCTATAGAGCTGGTTTCGTTTACAGAGTCATGCGATCAGAATCGCAGAACACTTAATTGGACCACTTCATCAGAAATCAACAATGATTATTTTACGGTGGAAAGATCTGTTGATGCTGTTAACTATGAACCTATGGCTGAAATAAGAGGTGCTGGCAATTCAAATACCCTGATGCATTATGAATGGGTGGATGAATCTCCCCTGCCAGGGATCAATTATTATCGCTTAAGTCAGACTGACAATGATGGAACCACTGAATATTTTGAACCTATTTCCGCTGGCCCTGAATGTGGTCCAAAGTCATCAGATCTTACCATCATACATAATCCCACTGAATCTGTGCTTAGCTTTCAGGTAAATGGATCCATGAATGATGAGGTACTCAATATTCATATTTACGACTTAAAAGGAGGTTCTGTATTGAATAAAAAACTTATTTCCATGGAAGGAACCAACATTTTCATGATTGATATCGAATCACTCGAAAGAGGTGTCTACTTTTTAAGAGTTGAAAGCGAAACTTATTCGGTACAGAAAAAATTTATTAAGATCTAAAGAGCCGACTTCCGGTTGGAAAACTCTTTGAGGCAGTCAGGACATAAGCAATCATCAAAATCTTTTTTAATATCCGACAGTTGTTCCGGCAATAATTTAATGCCCAGGCACCAACATTCTCCCTCAGGAGTACAGGTAAATTTACGGTGGCACTTTGAACAGGTTTTATTGGGTTTATTCTTCACTGATAGTAATACTAACATGTTCTAACGGTCCCCCTAATGGAGCTCCCATTTTTTTTACCGTGGTCGACAATTGAGAAACTCCTTCTACCTCCATTTTGATCCGTTGATGGATCCTCCCAGCCACATGCTCTATTAACTTGGATGCAACCTCCATTTCTCCTTTTACAATTCGATAAACATCTTCGTAATTAACGGTTCCTTCTATTTCATCCTTAGCTATACCTCCAGCCGCAATACACTCAAAACAAATATCTACCACAAACCACCCTCCTTTTTGTCTTTCTTCCTCATACAAACCATGGTGAGCAAAAAATTTCAGTCCAATCAGTTCAATCCGGTTGATCATGGTAGGATTAGTTTTTTGAAATAATATCGATACCGTTCTTCATTCTTTTGATCGTTTCTTCCTTTCCTAATATAGCTGCAATATCAAATACTGCAGGCCCTGTAAGCCCTCCAGTTAGCAATATCCTTACCAATGGCATTACTGCCCCAATCCCGATCTTATTTTCCTCCAGGTATTTCTTGATGGATGATTCAATCGTTACCGGTTCAAAATTTTCAATGGACTCAATAACCGGGATCAATTGAAGTGCCAATTCTGTCGAACCCTCTTTCCATTTTTTTTGTATGAGTTCAGTATCAAAACCTGCCGGAGGAACAAAGAAAAATTTGCCTTCGGTATAGATATCCTTTGGATACAAGGCCCGTTCTTTTTGAGCTGCCACTACTTTTTCAAGCAGCTCATCACTCACCTTCACCCCATCCGCTTCTACGAGTGGCTTGATAATAGCCGCCAGGTTTGCATCGGATTGTAACCTCAAATAATGTTGATTGAACCATTTCGCTTTTTCCACATCAAACTTGGCCCCTGACTTCGAAACCCTGTCCAATGAAAATGCTTCGATCAATTCCTCCATGCTGAATACTTCTTTATTATCAGCAGGGTGCCAGCCAAGTAAAGCCACCAGATTAACTACGGCCTCTGGGAACCAGCCTGATTCTCTATAACCTGAGGATATTTCCCCCGAAAAAGGATCTTTCCATTCCAATGGGAAAACCGGGAATCCTAAACGGTCTCCATCTCTTTTGCTTAACTTTCCATTTCCATCAGGTTTCAATATCAAAGGTAAATGGGCAAATTCAGGCATTACATCTTCCCAACCAAGATACCTGTATAACAATACATGTAAGGGTGCTGATGGCAACCATTCTTCTCCACGGATCACGTGGGAAATTTTCATTAAATAATCATCTACCACATTGGCCAGATGGTATGTTGGCATTCCATCTGATTTAAACAATACTTTATCATCCAGGTTGTTTGAATTAACTACCACAACTCCGCGAATAATATCTGTTAACCTTACTTCTTCATTTCTTGGAATTTTAATTCTTATTACATATGGATCTCCGGCATCCAGCTTGCGTTTCACCTCATCAGCAGGCAAAGTCATTGAATTCTTCATATTCACCCGGGTGATATTGTTATATTGCCAGGTGGAATTACCAGATACTTTCATTTTTTCACGAATCTCCTCCAGTTCTTCAGAGGTATCAAAAGCATAATAGGCATATCCTTTTTCGATCAACAGTTCAGCATATTGCCGGTACATTTCTTTTCTTTCACTTTGGCGATAGGGTTGATCAGGTCCACCCACATGAACTCCTTCATCAAAAGTGATCCCCACCCAGGTGAGTGATTCGACTATATATTCTTCCGCACCAGGGTAAAACCTTGTCTGATCTGTGTCCTCAATCCTTAATATGCATTTACCTCCGTGCTTCTTTGCAAACAGGTAATTATACAGTGCTGTCCTTACCCCTCCTAGATGAAGTGGGCCCGTTGGGCTTGGTGCGAATCTTACTCTTACTTCTTTGTTCATAATACTATTCTGGAAGCAAAAGTAGGGATTTAAAGGGAATAAAATAGGGCAAAAACCATATGAATGAATAGGTAAAAATCGTAAATTTGTAAATATGGGATTCAACAAATACCTGGGATTTTTCTTTATTTTTTGGCTGGGCCTTGTATCCTCCTTTTCTCAGAAAGCCAGCATTTATGGAACCGCTGTTGATACCCTGAGCGGGGAAAAGTTGATCGGAGTAACAATATCAGTAAATGGTAAACCCGTTTCCAATACGGATATTGGGGGGAAATTCGCTATTGAACTGGATTCCGGGACCTATATACTTTCGTTCAATGTATTGGGCTATAAAACATTTGAAGAACAGATCACACTTGCAGCCGGTGAAAAGAAAGAAATGAAAATCCTCATGAAGGATGCGCCCAAAGAGATGGGAACCTATGTGGTATCAGGTAGCCGGTATGACAAGGATATCAGTAAAGAAACCATTTCCATGGATGTGATATCCGCTCAGTTGATCAAAAATACCAATTCCATTGATGTTGCTGAAGTGGTCAACCGGGTACCCGGTGTACAGATTACTGACGGGCAGGCCTCCATACGTGGGGGGGCTGGCTATTCTTATGGTGTGGGTTCGAGGGTTAACTTTTTGCTGGATGGGATCCCTTTGATTGCGGGTGACCTCGGAAATGTTGAATGGAATCTGGTACCGATTGAAAACATCAGTCAGGTGGAAGTAATGAAAGGTGCTTCATCGGTTTTCTATGGAAGCGGATCATTGAATGGAGTGATCAATGTAATTACCGATTGGCCCACCGCCAAACCTTCTACAAGCATCAGCGTATATTCACAATTATTCGGAGATCCCAGAAGATCGGATACCAAATGGTGGAGCTCAACCGAGCAACCCATGGCTACCGGGGTGTTCTTTAATCATTCCAGGCAGATCAAAGAAAATACAGACCTGGTAATAGGAGGAAATTTTCATATCGACCGAAGCCCCTTACAAGGAAATAGCCAAACCAGGGGTAGGATCAATTTCAAGTTTAGACATAGGTTTAAAAAAACTCCCGGTCTTTCTATTGGACTTAATGGAAATTTTATGTTTGAAAGGGCCGGTCGTTTTGTATTGTGGCAAAATGCGAATGAGGGAATTTACCGACCCACTTTTTCTTCAGATGATAAATATTATTTTCTTGTATTGGATCCGCATCTGAAATATTTCGACAAAAAGGGCAACAAACATGCCGTAACGATGAGATATTATCGAAAATTTAGGTACGGATTTGATGGGGATATTGATGCTGTTGCCAATAATCTCTTACTGGATTATCAGTACCAGCGTAAATTCATCAAGAACATGTTCACAGTAACCGCTGGTGCTTACGTAAATTATGGATGGATCCAAAGCAATTTATTTCCGGATAGCCTTCAGCTGGATTCAAATGGAAATGCCAATCATTTTTTTCAAACCTATGCAGCCGCAGCATTTGCGCAACTCGAATTTAATTATAGAAGGTGGAGTGTGGTAGCGGGTGTAAGGTACGAGTTAAACGGAGCTGACTTCCTGGTAGAAGGATCTTTGCCTGTATTTCGGGGTGGAATTAATTTTAGAGCTGCTAAACGAACTTTTTTACGTGGTTCCTTCGGACAATCTTATCGCATTCCTTCTTTGGGAGAAAGATTTATCAGAGCTGAATTGGTCCCGGGATTTTATGTACTGCCTAACTATGGCCTTAAACCTGAACGGGGATGGAGTACGGAATTAGGGGTCAGGCAAGAATTCAATATCACCAAAAAATGGACGGGTTATGCCGACCTGGCTCTTTATTGGATGGAATATACTGATATGATACAGTACAACGTAGGAAACTATCCACCTGATGGTATCGGCTTCAAAGCTTTTAATATTAGTCAGGCAAGGATCATGGGATTTGAATTCACGGTGGGAGGAAAAGGGAATATAGGACCTGTACAAGTGAACGCCTATGGAGGATATAATTATTGCTTTCCGGCAAACCTTTCCTCACATCCCGGATTGAATAATCTGGGAAATTACCTGGATACTATGTTCAGGTATTTTGGAAACCATTTGCTCGATAGCAGTTCATTCAATGATATGTTGCTCCCTTTCCGCAATCGACATACGTTAAGAGCAGATGTGGATCTTATGTGGAAGAATATAAGTGTAGGATCTACTTTTTATTTTATGAGCACCTATGAATATATTGATCCGAATTTTATCTTCATGGAAATAGCCATTATTGATTTTATCAATCCATGGATCACCACCCATAAAGGTTATAGAGGAGATTTTACGATGGACGTGAGGGCATCTTACCATTTTAAAAAGATCAACACCAAGGTCAGTTTCCTCATTAAGAACCTTACCAATCTCGACTATATGGCACGCCCAGGAGTAATGAATCCTCCACGAAGCTTTAATGTGAGGCTGGATTTCAATTTTTAGTACAATCTATCGGTAATTACAACGTTCATATTTCACAGTAACCCGAAAATAATGAAGGGAATCTTTTTTATTATATTGGTTTTTATCTTAACCACTTCATTGGTACATACCCAAGTATTTATAGAAATTGAGGGAGAAGACAAAAGTGAGCTTCGAGGTACTAATATTCGAGGAGGATGTCCAATACCCATACTTCCAGAATATCCAGGAGGCATAGACAGCTTACACGCATTTCTTAATCGAAATCTTACCTTACCAAAACCTGATACCTGTCAGGAAGAAAAAATCTGGATTGTTTTTACCATTGATTCCACTGGTCAAGTCGTCGATATTTCGTCAGTAAGAGGAGGTTGTAAAGCATATATTGATGAAGCTATCAGAGTATTTTCTATCATGCCCAAATGGATACCAGGTAAATCCAGTGGTAAACCAACAAAAGTACAATATCGGCTTCCTATCATTTTTAAAAAGGAATAAAAATTGGACATTCCACATGTGCAGACAGTGGTCCATTTATTTTTTGTCAATACCGTTTGTCATCTCGACCTGGATCGGGGAGAATGGCTTGCAGGGAGTGGAGAGATCTCAAATTTAACGATGAGATTTCTCCACTCGCCGCAGGCAGATCACCCATGGCTGGGTCGAAATGACAAAAAATAAAAGCCTGTGCCGCGTATTTTTCCTACCTTGCTCCCAACCCCAATCAATCTTTCTATGTCCACCGTTGATATTATACCCCTCACAGCACTGGTCGTTTTTGTTTTCACCGGATTCTTCATGGCCAAGATCAAATTATCCAAAATAAAAAAATGGATCATCTCCATCACATTGATGTCATCATCGATGATCATGATATTTGTGTATTTCAATCAGCTGGCTCCCCGTTACAGAGATGCATTTTGCATCAATGAAATTACTTATTTCAAGGGGCCTAATGGAAACCTCATCCTTGTTCAACACAATGCATCCGTTCCTTCCAAAGTTTCGATCTCCTATTCCAGGTTAAGTGTGTTGGATGCTGAAACCGGAAAGATCATGCATACTGTTGTAGCAGGTCCTTCCATGAGTAACAAAAAAGAATTGTTCCTGGAATTGGTAACCGATGATAAGATCTGGTATAGCAGTTATAAGTTTGGCTTACATGCCCGGGATCCATATACGGGCAAAATTGTATCAACGGAAAAGGACATTATAAAAAGATACCCTCAATTGAACGGATCAACCAAAGTGCAGGTAAAAACGGATGATGGTTACTTGTTCGAATCAAAGCCACCCGATTTTAACCTCAAAATGATCTCTTATCCTCGCAATAAACTCAATAGTGGTGAAAGCTTTATTCAAGCCGATCGGGAACCACATCATTCTACCTATCAATATATTTCTGCCGAGGTGCTTGAAGAACATTTGTATAACTTGGATACTTCCTATTTTCGGTTAGCCTGGGATCATGGTATTGCCATTATGGACGCAGAAAAAGGATTCTGCTTTGAAAATAACGACAAAGATGACCGTGATGTGATGCAACTTATGCTGGCACGTAATACAAAATATGGATATAAGCAGGATAGTTGCCTAAATAACGAACTGAACCTGAGAAGTCCTTTTATCATCGAAAATTATTTATTGAAAAATCCCAAAAGTCTATTGGTAGGCCATTATGGTTATGATGAAAAGAGGGATATTCAATTTTTGATGAGTAGAATAGACCTGGATGGTAATATCTTATGGACCCTCAAACAACATGAGTTAGGCGGAGAACCCAATATTTTTAGTTTAAATAATGGAATTTTATATTTAGCCATCAAAGGCAAACTGGTAGCTATTGATCCGAATACAGGAAGTAAAAAATGGTCAATACAGCTTTGATAAAACTATGGTTGACTAAAAGCGGGATTTGCTATGAAATCCGGATCGGTCAATGTTTTCAAAAAGTTGATGAGGTCGATTTTTTCCTGTGCCGTTAAATTCAATCCGGGTTGCTGACTTCCAGGTAAGTGTTTCATCAAAGGGTCTACGGTACTGCTTTCGATCCCGCCCTGATCGTAATGATTCACTACATCGTCTAAGGTAGCAAAGCGACCGTCATGCATATAGGGGGCAGTTAACTCAATATTGCGCAAAGTGGGCACCTTGAATTTTCCTCGATCGGAAAGCAATCCGGTTACATCCATTCTTCCATCATCTGTCATCGAAGCATCACTATCAAGCCCGTTATTCCTAAACTGATTATCTGTTGCCAATCCATTGGTGAGTGTATGACAATGAAAACAATCTCCTTTTTCGGTGTTATAAATAACAAGGCCGTTTAGTTCAGAAGTCGTTAGATTTACCTCCTCTCGGACAAATTTATCAAACTTGCTATTACCGCTTATCATCGTCCTTAAAAACTGGGCAATCGCTTTGGAAACGTGTACCGAATCAATCACATCAATATCAAATGCCTGTTTAAACAGGTCACGATAGGTGGCAGATGCATTCAGTTCTGCTTCCACCTCAGGCCAGGTAGTATTCATTTCTATCGGGTTGGTTACTGGCCCATAGATCTGGTTTTCCAACGAGCTTGCTCTTCCATCCCAGAAAAATTCTGTGCCCCAGGCCAGGTTAATGGTGGCCATGGAGTTCCGGTCGCCTGCAAACCCATCAACTCCTATACTATATTGTAAACCATCATCCGTAAATCCATAGGATTGTACATGACAATTGGCGCATGACTGAGCATCATTTTTAGAGAGAAGAGGGTCGTAAAATAATCTTCTTCCCAATTCTATTCCTTCCACCGTCATCGGATTATCAGCCGGAAGTGTAGGCGTAATAAACCCAACGGGAACCTGAAAGGTATAGGGTGTGGTGGCTGGTTCCTTCTCACAACTGGTGAAAATAAAAGCACCTGTAAGTCCTAATAATATGAATGCTCGTTTATCCATGATCTAAACAATAAACGAATATACGAAGAAGGTTTGATTGTTCGAAGTTTGAGGTTTGATAAATTATATACAAGTTTGAACTTCAAACCTTGTCAAACATCAAACCTAGAAGTTCGACCTGGCCTCTTCTTTTATAAAGTCAATGGCCAGTTGGGTAGGCATTTTATCCAGTTGCATGCTTAATTCGAGTACCATTTTGCTCAATTCTACCCCTTTGGCATTATCATTCACTTTTGATGCGGCAATATTGATCAGCTTAATGGTCTCTTCTTTGGCTCTTTTAACGGCTTCCCAGGCCCCTTTTGAAATATATACTTGCTGGGTAAGGTTATGCTCATACTCGGCCCTAATAGAGGTTAAGAGCTCCTGATGCATCTGTGCGGCAGTGCCATTGGCATTATTCATCCGCATCACCAGACTTTGGGGGGTGATCCTTTCCAATAAGAGTATCATTCTTTCATAGGCCTGCAACCTGATGGGAAGTACCGTACTTTGCTGGTCCTGCTTGCCTTTTACCACCTGCGACCTTAATTGGGTATCCAATTGTTTTCTTAATACAAAATATACCGCCAGAAATACAATGGCTGAGGGTAAAATGTATTTGAGAATGTCTAAAAGATCTTCCATAGAATCGTTGAATTGGTTGCTAAAATAAGGGTTTTAATCATATAATGCAGTATTTGAATAAAAGATACAATCTGGTTAATATTTGGTCGAATAGAAATTTTACTTACCATTGTGAAGGTAAATTAATATTCATGGTTCACTTTTCAAGACGGCTTCTTCAAATGGCCGAGTCGGAAACCCTTGCAATGGCTAGATTAAGCAGAGAATTGAAGGCGCAAGGAAAAGATATCATCAACCTTAGCTTAGGAGAGCCTGATTTTGACACTCCAGATTACATCAAACAGGCCGCTAAAGACGCCATTGATCAGAACTATTCACATTATACACCGGTAGCTGGTTATGACGAATTGCTGGATGCCATTTGCCTCAAGTTAAAACGCGACAATGGCCTGGATTTTAAGCGATCGCAGATCATGGTCTCCACAGGAGCCAAGCAATGTATTGCCAATCTGGTGATGGCTTGTATCGACGAAGGTGATGAGGTAATTGTTCCGGCGCCTTATTGGGTAAGCTATCGCGAGATCATTAAAATGGCCGGAGGCAAGCCGGTAGAGGTATTGGCAGGGATCGATCAGGATTTTAAAGTAAGTCCGGAGCAGGTAGAAAAAGCCATTACGAGCAAAACAAAGATGTTCATGTTTAGTTCTCCCTGCAACCCTACCGGTTCTGTTTATAGTTACGAGGAACTGGAGTCAATCGTAAATGTATTAGCCAAATATCCTGATATTACGGTGGTATCGGATGAAATATATGAACTCATTAATTTTGTAGGCAAACATGTAAGTATAGGGAGTTTTGATCAGATCAGCGATAGAACAGTTACCATCAACGGCTTGTCAAAGGCATTTGCGATGACCGGCTGGCGATTGGGCTACCTGGCAGCACCTGAGCCTATTGCAAAAGCCTGTATAAAAATGCAGGGTCAGTTTACCTCGGCCACCTGTTCAATTGCACAGCGGGCAGCTATTACCGCCCTGACCAATGGCCCTGAAAAGGTGAGTAATATGATTGCCGCTTTCAAAAAAAGAAATGAGCTAACACATCAACTGTTATTGGAAATTCCCAACATCATCGTTAACAATCCACAGGGAGCATTTTATTTTTTCCCGGATATCAGTTATTATATTGGAAAGAGTTTTGGTAACACTAAGATCCAAAATTCTGATGACCTAAGTATGTATCTCATACACGAGGCGAACGTATCTACGGTTCCAGGCTCTGCCTTTGGGGCGGAAAATTATATACGTTTATCCTATGCTACTTCCGAAGATGCCATTGTCAAAGCGGTGGAGAGGATCAAAGTGGCCTTGTTGAATCTGAAATAAGAGTTCTCTTGGGGACTTTCGGATATCATAGCTCATTCCACTCAACCATCTACATCATTTAATCAATCAAGGGCCTTGCTTACAATATTGTTGATAATTGATGTTAAAATGCTGGTAGCTCCCATCTTCTATGCTTAAATTTGTAATTCAGATGATTCACCCGTGAACACAACCACCAACGTTAAGCCATATAGCACCGAAAAGTCGAAAAAGGAAGAGGTGGCAGAAATGTTCAACAACATTTCCCATCGCTATGATTTTTTAAACCGGTTTTTGTCAATGGGGGTTGATATAGGCTGGAGAAAAAAAACCGTGAGGGCAGTTGCTACAACAAACCCGCAACGCATTCTGGACGTGGCCACAGGAACAGCCGATCTGGCCATTGCACTTCGAAAAACAGGAGCCAAGGAAATTATCGGATGTGATATTTCGGAAGGCATGATGGCCAAAGGAAGGGAAAAAGTGATCAAAAGAGGATTAGAAGACCTGATCCATTTACAACTGGGAGATTCGGAGCATTTGCCTTTTGATGACAATAGCTTTGATGCGGTAACGGTTGCCTTTGGAGTTCGAAATTTCGAATCACCCCGGGATGGATTAAGAGAAATTAACAGAGTATTGAAACCAGGTTGTCGGATCCATGTATTAGAATTTTCAAAACCTGAGAAATTTCCCGTTAAGCAACTCTATTCCTTTTATTTCAAAACCATTCTACCTTTCTGGGGTAGAATCATTTCCAAAGATAAAGCGGCATATACCTACCTTCCCAATTCTGTAAAGGCTTTCCCTCATGGCGAAGGCTTCCTGCAACTGCTGGCTGAATGCGGATTTCGCTCCAATTCGGCAAAAAAGCTTACTTTTGGCATTGCATCGCTCTATATAGGCGAAAAATAAATACCTGGTTTTCCCGTTGTATTGTTCAATAATGTTAACTAACAGTTTCATAAAAAGATCCCTTTTTTCTGTCGTATTCGTTGGAATTTTTATGTCTCAGCATTCCTTTGCTCAATTTACTGGTAACAAAAAACAAAAAAGAGTGGTAGGGACCAATATGCCAAAATACGACAGAAGGTTATTTCATTTTGGTATCAATATAGGAACGCAGATCACCGGGGTGGGGCTTCGAACCATTCCTGATCTAAGGGCTTTATATCCTGATACTATTTATTCCATTACTCCAGTATGGACACCTGGCTTTACAATGGGTATTGAAACCAACCTGAGATTGAATGAAAATCTTGATCTCCGGTTTACTCCACAGCTCACCCTCACCTCCCGAACATTATTATATGAACGCCCAGCCGGTAGAGTGGATAAATTTGAAATCGAGGCTACCTTCATTGAATTTCCCTTATACATAAAATTCAAAACCAATCGGATCAATAATTTCAGAGCTTATGTAATCGGTGGTGGAAAATACGTATACGATATTTCTAATAAGGTTCAAGCTGAAAACGCGGCCGACTATCCGGTGAAATTTCGTGCAAATGATGTTCAGGCGGAAATGGGATTCGGGCTGGACTTTTATCTGCCCTATTTTAAATTTTCAACACAGATCAAAGGCTCCTGGGGATTTGTTAATTTGCATTATCCCGAAAACAATGCCTATAATCGGGGTATTGAGGGCTTATATGCCCGAAGTATCTTTATTACTTTCCTCTTCGAATAATGCCCTCTATTTTTCAGATCAATATTCCCGCTGAGCATCATGATGATATTGCTTATATTCAATCGTCCCTGGCAAAGGATCAGGGAATAGATCCTGGCAGGATCCGACATATATCCATCAGAAAGCAGAGTATTGACGCAAGGGGTAGAAATATTAAACTGGTGATCAGCCTGGAAGCCTGGATCGATGAAGAATATACACCTGCCGATATTTATTCTCCTGCGTTTAAAAATGTAAAGAATGAAAAGGAAGTATATATTATAGGTGCAGGACCTGCAGGTTATTTTGCAGCACTTCAGCTCCTATTATCAGGAAGAAAACCTGTTATTATTGAAAGAGGGAAAGATGCAAGAAGTAGAAGAAGGGACCTGGCAGAACTCACCAAAAACCATATCGTCAATACAGAAAGTAATTATTGCTTTGGCGAAGGAGGTGCAGGTACTTATTCCGATGGGAAGTTATATACCCGATCAGATAAACGCGGAGATATCAAATCAGTGCTGGATCTTTTTATTCATTTTGGTGCTTCGCCCAATATTGGCATAGATGCCAAACCCCATATTGGTACCAACAAACTTCCTGAGATCATTCAGCATATGCGTGAATGTATCCTTGCCCATGGGGGTGAAATTCATTTCGAAAAAAGGTTGGATGATTTTGAGGTACAGTTCGATCAAATCCATTCGCTTACTTTCAATGGAAATGAAAAAGTGCTCGCTTCTCAAATGATCCTTGCTACCGGCCATTCTTCACGGATGATATTTGAAATGTTGCACCATAAAAATATATTGCTCGAGGCCAAACCTTTCGCTTTAGGAGTAAGGGCTGAACATGCACAAAGCATGATCGACCAGGCACAATATCATTGCAATGCACGTCCGGATTATTTACCGGCAGCTTATTATCATTTTGTAAGCCAGGAAATGGAAAGAGGTGTTTATTCATTCTGTATGTGTCCTGGTGGAATTATTGCCCCGTGCAGCACAAGTCCAGGTGAGATCGTTACGAACGGATGGTCCCCGTCCAAACGGAACAATCCATATGCAAATTCGGGTATAGTGGTAGAGATCCGTTTAGAAGATATTTTAAAATCAGGTTACCAGGAGAATCCATTGATGACCTTGGAATTTCAAAGAGATATAGAACAACTCGCCTGTAAAATGGGTGGAGGAAATCAAACCGCTCCGGCCCAAAGGTTGGTTGATTTTGTGGAAGGAAAAACAAGCAATACCCTTCCCGTTTGCTCTTACACACCAGGAACAAAATCGGTCAATCTCGATCAGGTCTTGCCAGATTTTATAGCAAAAAGACTAAAATCGGGTTTCAAAAACTTTGGTAAAAAGATGAGGTCCTACTATACAAATGAGGCGATTCTAGTTGCCCCAGAATCCCGTACGTCGTCACCCATAAAAATCCCAAGGGATACTAAATCCATGCAGCACCCCCAAATAGGAGGTTTGTACCCATGTGGAGAAGGGGCAGGCTATGCAGGTGGGATTGTTTCTGCCGCTATTGATGGAATGAAGTGTGCTGCATGCAGCATAACATAACTGTTAAATAAAAATTAAATAAACAGCCTATGTTAAAAAGTATATACTATATAATTTGAATATATAGTATTCGTTTTCTAATTTAGATTCATCAACCCCTACAACAAAATCTACAAGTATGATTCAATCCATGCTAGAATACTCAAAGTTCATTCTTCAAAAAGTTAGCTTCGATGAACTTCTGTTTAAAAAAGAATTAGAAAAGGCATTAAAAATATTATTACCCGAAGAAATCAAGCAATTAATTAATTGGGCAAAAGAGCAGTTTTACGGTATGCCCGTATATGAGTACATTCCTGCCCAAAATTAACTAGCCTTCTATTTTTTTTCTAAGCAGATCAAAAACATTTACTGAATTCCAGTTCCCTGAACTCATCATTAGAAATACAGATGAGGTGGAATCGACATTTAATAGGTATTTTTCTAATTCCTCATTTTGGTTAAATACATTCAATTGTGAATTGTCAAAAGCACTCGATATTTCATCGGGGTCAATAGATGGTAGTTTTTTTAATTCCAATGTATGTTGACTATAAAATACCACCCCCTCATCTGCTTCATCCATTGTATTTTTGTATTGCTCCAAAAAGTTTTTATTCAAGCTACTGTAGGTATGCAATTCTACAAAAGCATATAACCTCTTTTCCGGATATTGAAGTCTTACAGCATGTATGGTAGCTTTTAACTTCGAGGGAGAATGGGCAAAATCTTTATAAATGATACTTTCCTTGGTCCTGAATACCAATTCAAGTCTTTTCGCTGCACCGGTAAATGTTTCCATGCAGGCGTAGAAGTCCTCTTCTCCAATACCAGCAGCCTTACAGGCTAACCTGGCAGCCTCCAAATTCATGAGGTTATGTTCCCCGAATATCCGTAAATGATATTTTTTTCCATTCGAGTGAATATAGGTCTCTTCATCGATAATCTCGTAGGCGGGTACCTTATAGGCAATCATTTCTATATCCTTTCTGGTATTCTTTTTCACCAGTTCAGCCAATATTTGATCATCCACACAATAGATCAATTGTCCGCCGGGCTCGATCATATGTATGAACTGTGCAAACTGATCACAATAGTTTTCAAAAGTGGGGAACACATTCATATGGTCCCAAGCTATCCCACTAATAATAGCTATATGCGGATGGTATATATGGAACTTGGGAACGGGATTCAAAATAGAAGATAAATATTCATCCCCTTCAAAAACTGCCAGCTCTGATGAGGGATCCACTTTTACCATGGTATCAAAACCCTCTAGTTGGGCCCCCACCAAATAATCAAACTGCTTTTTCTGCAGACGGAATACATGCATGATCATAGAGGTGATGGTGGTTTTTCCATGGCTTCCTCCCACCACGATTCTTTTTTTATGAAGGGATTGCTGATATATAAATTCAGGGTAGGAATAAACAGGGATGCCTAATGCCAGCGCCTTTAATAATTCAGGGTTGTCTTTATGCGCATGCATTCCCAGGATAATTGCACCAATATCGCTTGTTATTTTTTCCGGGAACCAGCCCATTTGAGGGGGTAAAATCCCGGCTTTTTCCAATCTTGTTCGGGAGGGTTCGAAAATTTCGTCATCAGAACCTGTTACCTCATGTCCATGCAAGCTAATATCCAAAGCCAGGTTATGCATGACCGATCCGCCGATAGCTATAAAATGGAATTTCATCAAGAATAATTTCGAAATAAAGATATATCCGGAACCTTATCTTCAAATCGAAAATGGAAATACTTATTAACCTGCAAATGATAAAAAAACTTAACGCGATGTTGGAGCCTGTAGCAAAACCATCTGCAGAATGATTTGTTTATAAGGCGTTTACCCAACCGGGCAGCGGCTTACACAGAGGATAGGAAAAGTTTAACAAAAAGAAAGCTTGGAGAAAAACTAAAATAAATCGTACCTTTGAATATACAAAAAATTAGATAATGTCGTTTTAAAGATAGTTTTTTTCATAGTAGGTTGGTTAACCAAGAGGGAGGCGAAAGCTTCCCTTTTGGTTTTTATAGGCTTCTCTAAAACCTGTAAATTTCTTCGTTGTATTTCAACCTCAAATGCTCATTTACCTATGTAAACTCCGCTTTTCGGTTTCATACGCCTCGAAATTCTTTGTTTTTAGAGAAGCCTACTTTAAAGTAAGCTAGTCGATGTTATTTGTATTCTTCAATCTCCGGATCTGGAGCCTGGTCGTACGAATTGCCTTTGGGTCTTAGTTTTTCTTTAAATACTACATTCAGCTCATGCCGGTTTCCTCTTAATTTCGCCACGATGGTTTCTGAGATCCCATTCACAATAGAATAATCTTCTTTTATATCGAAGGTTACTTTTTCGTATTTACCATCCACAATCCTGATCTCAATCGATCTCAATGTACCTTTTTTAACACTTACCTTTCCATAATAGCAGTTTCCATGTACACCTTGTCTTAAGCTCACCACCACATTATCATAATCACCGTCTTCCACCTCATCTGCTCCCCGTATTTGAAATATTTTATACCATTTTCGATAGCAGCTTTCATCTTCTTTTTTATCCGCATCAGCAGACTGGGCAAATACACCCAAGGAAGAAGGAATCAGTAACAGGCTTAAAAACATCCATTTTTTAATCATAGTCCTATATTTTATTATTCACTTTATATTTATGTTATTTGGTGTTCATGCTCTCGCCTCGGCTTAGCCGAGGCTCGGGTGGTGATTTTGAAGTACTAAAATTAGTAAAATACCTTTAAACACAAAATTTTTTGAGCAATAAAGTTTTATGAACCTAAAGCGAATACCACCTGCCGGTCTTTCAAGCCTGGCTTAGTTTTTAATTGATTCCAACCATCAACCGTATGGGTAATAATTTCCTGGTTTGGGGAGAAAATATCTATTCCAAGGCATACCCTGCTGGAACCCGCAAGGTGCTGTAGCAATTCCTTAAAAGTAACTTCAGCACGGTAGGGGGTTTCAATAAAGATATAGGTGGTATTGGCTAACTTCATTCCGGCTGATAATTTTTTGATCTGATCAACACGTTCTTTTTGGTCCTTCGGTAAATAACCTATGAAATGGAAATTCTGTCCGTTCAATCCACTGGCCATAAGTGTAAGAAAAATAGAAGAAGGTCCAACCAACGGAATGATCTCTATATTCTTTTCATGTGCCATCTTCACCAGTTCTGAACCAGGATCAGCAATCCCCGGACAACCGGAATCCGATAGAACACCCACATCATTTCCATTCTTTAAACAAGAAATCACTTCCAAATATAAGGCTGAATTATCCTTTGCATGTTTATCAAAGTGAAACAGGGTAATTTGGTCGAAAGCAACTTCCTGATCAATGGATTTAATAAAAGCCCTGGCAGGTTTGGGATTTTCAACAAAATAGTACTTCAGGCTTTGGATGATCTCGGTATTCCAGATAGGGAACTGATGGGTACCTGCATCATCACCAATGGAACTGGGGATTAAAAATAATTTTCCGGTTTTCATTTAAAATGGGATTTGATCACTTGTTCGCAAGCCTCATCCAACAGTTGAAAAACATGCTCAAAACCATTCATCCCTCCAAACCATGGATCAGGAACTGAATTTTTATCCGTGGTTGCCGAATAAGACAGAATGAGTTGTACTTTTTTTCGATGATGATCATGGGAACTCAATCGTAAAATATCATCATAATTAGATTCATCCATGGCCAATATCAGATCGAACCTGTCAAAATCACTTTTTTTGAATTGTCGGGCCACTAAATTTGAAATATCAAGGCCATGTTGGTTCATGGTTTTAACAGCCCTTTCATCCGGGTTCTGACCGGCATGCCAACCACCGGTACCTGCTGAGTCAACCTGAGAATTGTTACCAAGTTCTTTGAGTTTATGCCGCATGATGCCCTCCGCCATGGGTGAACGGCAAATATTGCCCAGACATACCATTAATATCTTTATTTCATTATTCACACTTTAAACGTTGTTTAACAACCATGAAAAAATATAATGCGTAAATTTACATATATTCTTATGCCTTAAAAACATTCTTATGAAAACAATAATGATTCCGGTGGCCCATAATGCGCCAAAGGAGAAAATAAGGAACTGTATTCATTTACTTGCTGATAAATCAAGATATAGGCTCCTGTTGTTTCATGTGGTTTCTATTCCTACGGTTGGTGACTCCATAGAAGGTATTGTGGTGGGGGCCGAAAAGACCATCGAAGATATCCGGGAAAAGGAGGAGAAAGCCTTTCGTGAATTTGCAGAACTTATCATTGCTGATGGATATACCGTAGATATTTCGGTCCCTATTGGTTTTTTTGATGAGAAATTCATTTCAACTGCCAACGAGGTAAAACCATCCTTTATCATCATGTTTACAGGAGGCTCTCATGGGTTATTAGAAGATATGTTCGGCACCAACGCATCTTTTGTTTTTGAAAAAGTAACACCTCCTATTTTTATCATTTCCTATGATTATAACTTGAAGAAATTGTCAAAGGCAGTAGTTGGCCTCCACCTGGAAAATGAACGCCTTGCTGTTCTGGGTGACTACTTTCACTTTGCAGATGAGCATAAATTGGAATCCAATTTTATAAAAATAGACCATCGCCTTCAACTTGATATTATAGATGACGGCAAAGTGCTTAACCAGCTCCAAAAAATGTACCCTGGTAAAATCGAGTTCATTGTCCACCGATCATCCGAAGATATAGCCGAAGGTCTCGAGAAATATGCCGATGAGTCTGGTTCTGATGTGATCGTATTGTTTACTACCAAAAGAAACTTTATTGAGAAGTTATTCCACAGAAGTGTGGCCCGTGACCTGGTATTGCACTCTAAAAAGCCATTGCTGATCTATCATTACTAGGCCTCTGGTTGAATAGTAGTAAAAAAAATGCCCTTACCGAGATAGGGAAATGCTCTATTTTTGCCAAAATACCGGTTTGTTTTTTTTATTGACCGAATCATATTTATAAAAATGCTATATTGTTTCGATAATTCTATGGGCTTATAGCAGTCCAAGCCACAAGTATAGTTTGTAATGAATAAAAAGGTGATCTATGAAAACTGTTCTCATTCCTGTTTCTAAAGATGCTCCATGGGAGATCATCACAAAAAGTATGCGTTTGTTTATAAAACAAACTGTTTACCGTTTACATTTTGTGCATATGTTAAGTTCAATATCCTCTAAAGAGTATCTGGAAGCCGTTGAAAATGGTGAAAAAGAAAAAGTGGAGGAAATGAAAAGGCTTGAAGGAGAGCCGATCCATGCATTTGCTGAAAACCTGAAAAAAGAAGGATATAAAGTAGAAGTTTCTACTCCAATGGGTGTATTCCATCAGAAATTTGCGGAGATGGCGAACGAAATGAAACCCGCGTTTATCATGATGCTCACTACCGGCTCTGATAATCTGTTGGAAGAAATAATGGGAACAAATACTTCCTATGTATTTGAGAACACACTATCACCTATGTTTATTGTTCCCATCAAGTCGGAGTTAGTAAACTTTAAACAAGCTGCCATAGGTCTTGAACTGGAAAATGAAAACCTGGAAGCATTAAAACCATTTTTTGATTTTGTCGACGAAACAGGAATTGATACAAGCTTTATAAAGATAGAGGACCATCTTCAGATGGATATTATTAACGACGAGCGTGTATTAATTGAGCTGGGAAAGCTATACCCAAACCGGATTGACCATATTGTTCATAGGGAGTCGGAGGATGTGGCGGAAGGACTTGAAAAGTATGCTGATGAATCGGGCTCAGATCTGATCGTTCTATTTACCACCCGGAGGAATTTCATTGAAAAGCTCTTTCATAAAAGTGTAACCAGGGATTTGATATTACACTCTAAAATGCCGCTTCTGATCTATCATTACTAAAAAAAACCGCTTCGTGGAAGAAGCGGTTCTTTATTTATAATCCGGCACTGCTTAAAAAAAGCCATTAAATGTTGATCTTCTTTTCCAGCTCATCTACATAAGCTCTGAATCGCTTGTCAGTTTCCATTAGATTATTTACTGTTTTGCAGGCATGCAATACAGTAGCATGGTCTTTACCTCCGCAATGAGCTCCAATAGTAGCTAAAGAAGATTTGGTGTAGTTTTTGGCAAAATACATAGCAATTTGTCTTGCCTGAACCACTTCACGTTTACGTGTTTTGGATTTCATGAGTTCAATAGGTAGCTCAAAATAATCGCAAACCACTTTTTGAATGTAATCGATCGATACTTCACGGGCATTGTTCTTCACAAATTTATCGATCATCTTTTTAGCAAGATCAAGGGTAACCTCTTTCTTGTTAAGGGATGATTGGGCGATCAGGGAGATCAAAGCTCCTTCGAGTTCCCGGATATTGGTTGTGATACTATATGCCAGGTATTCGATTACATCCTTAGGTAATTCTATACCATCATTGTAAATTTTCTTTTCAAGGATGGCAATTCTTGTTTCCAACTCTGGAATTTGTAAATCAGCAGAAAGTCCCCATTTAAATCTGGAAAGAAGACGTTGTTCCATACCCTGCAATTCAACTGGTGGTTTGTCGGAACTCAAAATAAGTTGTTTGCCATTTTGGTGCAGGTGATTGAATATATGGAAGAACACATCCTGTGTTTTTTCTTTTCCGGCTAAATACTGTACATCATCTATAATTAAAACATCCACTAACTGGTAGAAATTCACAAAGTCGTTATTGCTCCCGCTCTTTACAGCATCAATG
Source organism: Flavobacteriales bacterium (assembly GCA_025451235.1). Classification (GTDB taxonomy): domain Bacteria; phylum Bacteroidota; class Bacteroidia; order CAIKAF01; family CAIKAF01; genus JANWKQ01. The sequence goes on from JANWKT010000020.1 coordinate 83,953, forward strand.
AACTGGTTAATGAATTTTTCAGAAGGTACGTAAAGTACCGTTTTGTTAGGGAAGTTTTTCTTGATCTCAATTCCAATTGCATGAAGCAGGTGGGTTTTACCCAAGCCAGTGCTTCCATAAACCATTAAAGGATTAAACGATGTTCCGCCTGGATTTTTAGCTACAGCATAGCCTGCAGATCTGGCCAAACGATTACAATCGCCTTCAACGAAATTTTCAAAGGTATAATTAGGATTAAGGTTAGAGTCAATATTAACTTTTTTAAGCCCGGGAATAATAAATGGATTTTTTATTGATTTGTTTCCACCCAAATCAATAGGCATGTTTACTGTAGGATTTACTAATGCTTTTTTGTCTGTCGTTGGTAGTTTTACCGAGTAAGATTGTTTAGAATTTGTATGATTTTCCATAATAATACTGTATTCCAATCTGCCCTCTGGCCCCAGCTCTTTTTTCACTACTTTTTTTAATAAAGTAATGTAGTGTTCTTCCAGCCATTCGTAAAAAAATTGGGAAGGAACTTGGATCGTCAGAACACTATCAATAAGCTTGAGCGGCTGTATTGGCTCAAACCAGGTTTTGTAGCTTTGGGGGCTTACGTTATCCCGGATAATGTTCAGACAGTTCTCCCATAAATCATTGTGGTTTTTAGCCATAATTTCACCTCCTTTTTTTTGATCTGAAACATGTTTTCGCAACTCTGTTCGAAAAAAAAAGGAACGCTGAGTTCCTTTAATGATCGTATGTTTGATTGCTCACAGCAAATATTAGGATAAAAAAGATGAAAAAAAAACTTTTCTCCTATTGTTTTTTAAGAAATTTCTTTATTCCCCGAAAATGCTGATACTTCCAGCGTTTCTGGGTTTTGTAGCACATCTACCCTACCCAAAATTAATCCTGCCCAACCTGCCTGCGAAACCATTAGTTTTTTGCCCGATTTGTTGGCAATGATTGTGGCCTCTTTCAGGAAAGTATGGGTATGTCCCCCTAAAATAATGTCAATGTCCTGACTCTGTGCCGCCAGCACCAGATCGCTTACTTGTGTGGTTTTATACTCATAACCCAAGTGGGACAAGCAGATCACCAGATCGCATTTCTTTTCCTCTTTCAATTCCTTGGCCACCCTATTCGCATTTTCAATTGGGTCATTATATATAATGGTCCCAAATAATTTTTTATCCACCAATCCTTCCAATTTTATTCCCACCCCCAAAACTCCAATTTTCAGGCCTGCTTTTTTAAAGATTTTATAAGGAATTATCTTATTTTCAAGTACACTATTCCTGCAATCATAATTACAGTTAATAAAAGGGAAATCAGCTATCCCCATTTTAGAACCCAGGTTATCAAGTCCTCCATCAAAATCATGGTTACCAATGGTAGCTGCATCATATTTCATCAGGTTCATTAACTTCATTTCTAGTTCTCCCAGGTAATAATTAAAATAAGGAGTCCCTTGAAAAATATCCCCACAATCCAATAATAAGACCTCTGCTCCTTCTGCCCTGATCGATTCTATTAAACTGGCCCTTTTTGCAATACCTCCTTGTCCGGGGTACCTCGGATCATTATCCGCAAAAGGCTCTATATGACTATGCATATCATTGGTATGAAGTATCACCAGCTTATTGAATTTTTTCTGGTTCGAATTACCTAAAACCAGTTTAGGTGCCAGCATCGTACTTGCTGCACCTAAAAAAATATTCCCTATGAACTTTCTTCTTTTCATTTAGTTCACTATGGAGATCCTACCATCCAATACCGGATTCAGTTTTTTATTCTCAGTCGTTTTCAAACGGATATAATCCAAAATAGCATCTCTTAGTTTTTTTAAAGTGGTTTGAATGGTCCCGGTCGACCAGAAGTTCATATTATCCCCCCCTCCTGCCAGATAATCAGAAGTGGCAATTTTATAAGTCCTTTCCTTCGAAAATTTTTCTCCGTTTATTTTTATATCTGCGGGAACCAGGTTTCCGTTCATCTTTTCGAGCTTCATCTCCACCCCAGCAACAGGAACACCTCCCTTACTGGCAGCATAACTAAAAATTTCATTTACTTTCTCCCCCTTCAGTGTTACAATTACAATCTCGTTATCAAATGGCATGAGTTCGTAAACGTTTCTTATGGTAATATCACCCTGGGGCAATGACGATCTTAATCCACCATTGTTCAACAGGCAAAAGTCGGTTTCCTGATCAATGGTCCTTGAAAATTCAAGCACCAGGTCGGCAACAAAGTTCCCTAATATAGTTTCTGGTTCACCGTTTACCTTAGGCATGGCAACTTCACTATTCCCTATTACTTTATTCATTTCGGCATCTATTCCCAATTTATATGGATCGATGATCTTATTGAGAGCTGCATTTTCGGTTTCGTTCTTAATACCAGCATACGATGCATGATATACAAGGTCTTTTTTTACCGGTTGGCAGGCTACCAACCATAAAATAACCAGGCTCATCAATCCGGTTTTATTTATTTTGTGCATGTTCCTCTATCCATTCCAGCAAAGGTAGTTGAACCGGATGAATTTTTTGTTTAGCTTTTGTTAAATCGAAGAAATCCAATTGGTCAATTTCATCAAAAGTAGCTGAGGTAACCGACTTGGGCGGCCATATCAATTCAAAGGTGTTACTTTTAAAATTTTCTATATTCAGGTCCTCTACTTCCAATGCCCAACTATATAAGGTTTTACCGTTTTTATATTTTACTATAGGCAGCTCTATAAAATTTCCTTCCTCCAGCTTCAGGTTGGTTTCCTCAAAAAATTCACGTTTGGCAGTTGTTAATGGATCCTCCTCTTTTTCAACCAACCCTTTTGGAATTCCCCATGCGCCTTCATCCTTTTTTTTATAAAAAGGTCCACCCGGATGTGCCAATAAAAAATGGAGCTGGTCATTCACTTTTTTAAAAACCAATATTCCGGCGCTTACAGGCATATGAGAGGTGGGTGAAGAATTGAATGCACGAATATAGTTTTTTTTATGGGCATTGCACCTCCCCTCAACCCCTTCTCCACAATCCTTGGTGCACCGGGTGTTCTGCAGTAGTCCTCGTTTCGGCTACGCCTCAACTGTGGGCTACTGCTGCCACCCCCTATGCCACTAAAAACAAAAAATGAAATTTATTCGATCATAGTTCGGAGGTAATATATTGCGTCCATGCCTTACCAGAAAAAAAACAACAATAGCCTAATCTTTCAGTATCCGCAAATACTCCACCCATGGCCCCACATTCTCTTTATATTGTTTGGCCATCACCCGTACAATCTGGCCAATATGTCCAAGGTCATGTACGGTCCAGGTAGAAAGTAATTGACGCAAGGTAACTTCCCCGAATTTAGGATGAATCCCTTTTTTATCCAACATATCCTCCGTTACATTGAGAGACCTGATAAAGTCCAGGTTCTTTTTCCTTACTTCCTTAAATTCGGTGAGTAAGATCTGTAAAGATTTACCTTTACTTTCTTCGTACATGGCAAACCGGTCGAATACGGCAAAATCTTTGTCATTCTCCGAAAGGATCTTCTTGGTTCTTGCAATCCAATCGGTAGTTTCACCATGCACTAAATGACCAACCACATCATAAGGACTAAAAGTTTCGCCCCCTTCATTGTTCATGGTCCATTCATCTGATAAACCGGCCAGTAAATGTTCGATAACGGTTGGAGTTCTTTCCAATAACTCCATACTTTTGTTGAGGTTAAAAGGTATCATATAAACTTCATTAAAAATATTCTATTTTTCTTTCGTACATCTTCACCGGCTTATCATCCTTGTATTCTATTTTTTCAATCCAGTTTCCTAACGGATCATACTTATAAGCTGCACTATTTTTACTTTGTTTAAAAGTCTTATCCTTTAAATAGGTAATGGTGAGTTCCACCACTAGGCTTCCCCATTGATCATACTCATAGGTGATGAGAGATTCAGTAGCCATTTCGCTGTTAGGTAGGATGTATCTTTTTTCCATCATCTGGCCCTTTTCATTGTAGGTAGCGGTATAACGGTAAAAGCTCTTTCCGGCATACCATTGCGTAGAGATATATTCGATCATGTTCCCTTTATCATCATAGGTATAAGTAGAGGTATCATGTAACGCTTGAGGATCATTGCCTGCTATGTACTGATGCTGTATAATACGGTCTTTTTTATCATATTTATTAAGCCACTTATCACGTAAAATATTTTCGTAGAAAAATTTCCACTTCATTAAATTTCCTCTTTTATCAAATTTAGCTATTGAATATTCCTCCAGTTTCGAATCGGGCCCATAATACTCGTATCGTAGCAAATTGCCTTTCCCATTATAATAAAACAAGGAAAAACTATGCTTTCCATCACTGATCTTATAAGTATCTATTCTGGTATTTTCGCCTTTCTTATTATACGTATAGCTACTAGTCTTAAATAATTCATTGTTGATCGAGTAGTCCTTTTCTTCTTTTATATTTCCTGATTCGTTAAAAAAAATATGCCTGTCCAGGTCAATCCAGTTATCAATCACCTTTTCTCCTTTTACAACTATCCCCGCTTTTTCAACCGGCTTATATTGGCAACTCTCCATATATTTAACCTTGCCTTTCAATCCCATTTCATCCCAGTCTTTCTTATAATGCTGCGCATAAGAACATACGGTAGTGAAGCTAAACAAAAACAATATATAGGGTATACGAGACATTATTGGGTAAATATGATCAGGTAATAACGAAGGATAAACGAATATAAGTATAAAACCAATCCGAGAAAAAGAAATTAGGTTGCAAAGTCTCCAAAATCAATAAAAAAAATTAATTTTAGCCATTCAACTGTATGAATGGTTTTTAGCAGTATCATATTCCTGGCCTATTTTCTTCCTATCTTTTTGCTCCTCTATTTTATTGTGGACAAAAAGTATAAGAATGGATTATTGCTCATAGGTAGTATTATTTTTTATAGCTGGGGAGCCCCTAAATTCATTTTCGTTATTCTGCTCACCACCTTTATCGATTTCCACCTGGTAAAATTGATGGATTCAACCCAAAAGAAATTGCATAAAAGAATTTTATTGACCCTTTCCATTTCCATCAATGTAGGATTACTCTTCTATTTTAAATATTGTAACTTTTTTATCGGTAACATCAATCGTGTCTTGGGCGTTGCCGGGGGTGGTGAGATCTCCTTGCTCAATGTGATCATGCCCATCGGGATCTCATTTTATACTTTCGAAACCATTACCTATGTAGTGGATGTGTATAGAAAAGTGCATAAGCCACTTAAAAAATTCTGGGACTATCAATTATATATCATCCTCTTCCCCAAATTAATTGCCGGACCCATTATCCGGTATCATGACCTGGCCGACCAGATCACCGAACGTCCGGATAAAGTAGATGATAAACTATTGGGATTTTATAGATTTGCTATTGGTCTGGGGAAAAAAGTAATTATTGCCAATTACCTGGGCGCTCAGGCCCAGCATATTTTTAATTGGGATTACCAACAATTAGATGCAGTGGGTGCATGGATGGGTGCATTATGTTTTACCTTCCAGATCTATTTTGATTTTGCAGGTTACAGTGATATGGCCATTGGTATTGGCAGAATGTTAGGATTTAAATTTCCCGAAAATTTCCATAACCCCTATACCGCTACTTCTATTACCGATTTTTGGAGAAGGTGGCATATTTCACTGGGCAAATGGATGAAGAGTTATTTATACATTCCGCTTGGAGGAAACCGGGTAAAACCCGAAATACTGGTATACGTAAATTTATGCATCGTTTTCCTCATCTCAGGTTTCTGGCATGGAGCCATGTGGAGCTTTATTCTTTGGGGTGCTTACCACGGTATTTTCCTGGTGCTGGAAAGAGCTTTCTTGTTAAAAGTATATGATAAAATAGGCAGAGTTCCTTCGATGATCATTACATTTATTATTGTGGTGGTGGGTTGGGTGCCTTTTAAGCTGGAAAGTGTTCGATTAAGCTGGCAATATATTAAAGCCATGTTTAGCTTTGAGGTAAGTGGCAAGTTCCATTGGGACCATGAATTTTATTTTTATTTTTTTCTGGCAGTTTTCTTTTCCTTCTTTACGGTTTCTAAATGGGGGCAAAAGATCCAGGATAGCATTTATGTAAAGGAATATGGAAATGTAAAACATGCCTTGGCAACAGTTATAAGTATTGCATTGATGATCGTATGTGTTGGTTTTATTGCGGCGAATGGATTTAACCCTTTTATTTATTTTAGGTTTTAGACGAAAATTCAAATGAAAATAGGGATCAAACATATTCTTTTAAGTATTATCATGGTATTTCTGTTTCTACCATTGATACAGGAGAATTTTAATATTTCGAAGATACGACCTCTATCCGGAGATTATGTTCCTGCAGGTGACGTGCCCATTACCCGACATGGCTGGTTCAGCAAAAACTTCCAGGTTCAAAAAGAAAAGTTCCTTCACGATCATTTTGGATATCACAATACCTATATAAGATTACATAACCAGATCGCCTTCCATTTATTTAAGAAGGCCAAAGCGAATGGAGTTGTGATCGGTAAGGAAAACTATCTATACGAGGAAAGATATATTGATGCATACTATGGACAGGATTTTATTGGGGTGGATTCCATTCGCAAAAAAATGGTGATGGTTTCATTCCTGGCCGATACATTGAGAAAAATGAACAAAACTCTATTGTTGGTGTTTGCCCCTGGAAAGGGTTCTTTTTTCCCAGAATACATTCCTGAAAGTAAAAAAGCACCCAAGGGTATTACCAATATGGAAATTTATACGCGGTTTGCAAGGGAAATGGGTATACCCCATATTGATTTTCATACCTGGTTCATTCAGCAAAAAAATATTTCGCCATACCCCCTTGTTCCAAAATATGGTATTCATTGGAGTCAATATGGAGCCATACTAGCCACTGATTCCATTTTAAAAACCATAGAGCAAACAAGAGGTATTGATATAGCCGACATTTACTGGACTCAATTGACCACCGAAAAAGCAAAGGATTCGGATATCGATATTGAAAAGGGAATGAACCTTCTTTTTAAATTAAAGTCAGAGCATATGATGGCTTATCCGGAAGTATTGTTTGAAGATACTGTCGGAAAGGTGAAGCCTTCGGTTTTGGTGGTGGCTGATAGTTATTATTGGCAGATCTTTGCCATGGGTATTTCAAGCATTTTCGACCGGTCGGATTTCTGGTATTATTTTAAGTCGGCCCATAGTCCGCGGTTCGATAAAACCAAAAAAATAGAAGATGTAGACGTCGTAGACGAAATCAATCGTCATGAAGTGATCATTTTGATGTCGACAGATGTTCACTTACCCGAATTCGGATGGGATTTTATTGAAACCATGTTTGAATTTTATAAGGGTACTCTTCCAAGAGAAAAATTAGATCCTACTTATTACGACAAAATTGATGAAATGGTGGAATATATTCGAACAGACGCTATCTGGATGAAAAGTATTACCGAAAAAGCCGCAACAAGAAAAATATCAGTCGACTCTATGTTATATATTGACGCCAAATGGAGTGTAGATGAGAATGAAAGGAAGAAGAAAAAATAAAGCTGGATTTATACTACTTTATTTTTAATTCCGGAAATGATCTTCAGGCTTCGGGTGATCATTTCTATATCAACCGGTGTATGACCCAATTCCTCTCCATCCGTTTCGACATATACAGCGTTTTCCGATTCTATGCGGATCTTATGCGCTGTATGTTGAGATATAAAAGGAAGTTTTACAAAACTTCCATCATATAACTTATTGGTATTTTTTATCACCTGCATCTTGGTAGGGTTGTGATAAACCGTAAGATCGAAGACCCCGTCATCAGGCATAGCATCAGGCAGCTGCATCATGGCTTTTCCATTGAAACGTCCATGCCCTATAGCAGCAGAAAAAATAATTTCATTCAATACTTCTTTATCGTCTAAGATCAATTTTACCACTTGAGGCTTATACTTGAGCAAAGAAGTGAATACGGTCATTTTATAGTTGCTCGATTTTTTCTTGTTCACTCTTTGAACAACAAAAGCATCATAAGCTAACCCTGCAATATTGGCAAAATATCTCGATTTACGTCCTTCATTGGTTTGGTAAGTAACCTTCCCTACATCGTGTAAAAAAAAAGATCCGGTTTTGATGGTTTTTATCGCCCCTTCGTAATCATGAGGAATACCTACCGTCCTTACCCAATCGTTTCCACTGCCTACTGGAATAAATGCAAAAGCAATTTCGCTGGGAGATACCACCTGTTGATTAAAAATACCATTTACAATTTCGTTCATGGTCCCATCTCCTCCAATCCCAATTATTTTTCGATGGCCTTCTTCAATTAATTTTTTGGTCAGATCAATTCCATGACCCACATGCTCGGTAAAGAATGGTTTAAACGATATCTTATACTTCTCAAGTAATTTAAATATCTTTTCCTTATGCTTGGTGGCTTTTTTCTTTCCTGCAAATGGGTTCAAGATTACAACCCATTCCTGGTCTACTAATGTCATTTAAACTATTTTAGGCGAACAAATGTAATCAAATTAAGGTTGTATCAACTGATTGTTAATAGTTTTTACCAATTGGTAAGCTCCTGAGGATCAAAAAGCTCTACCTAAAGCGGCTGCTAAAGTAGCCTTCATCGGCTATTGAATAAAAGTCGATGTTTTCTTCAGCCAATAGTTCCTTAAATTTTTTGATCTTCTTTACCGGATGATTGTTCAGGAGGATCACCTTTTTGAATCGAAACTGTTCCTTTAACAGATCTGTATCCAGGTATTTCAGGTTGGAAAGCACCAAATAATCGGTGGTCAATATATTTTCAGATCTGGGTATAAATCCTTCTATGAAAAAGAACCTGGTTTCTCTGATCTGGAAGCCTGGAAGGTTTAATTCAACATCCTCGTGTTGATCCACCCGGTGAAATATACCTTGATGCTGGTGGTTGGTTCTTATAAAAAGACCAAAATCCAGATCGGTGAGCGGTTTATTTAAAACGTTGATAGCTTCATGTCCACTTACATATTCAATATAGCTGGTTTTATTAAGGTTGTAAACATATATTTCCCTATGTTGCAGTATTTCAAATCTTCTATAAATAAGCGTGATTGTAAACAAACATAGGATTATTAATCCTACTCTTACATAAAGAACCTTCCTGTACTGAAAGTAGAAAACGGTTGAAAATAACAATAGATATATTAGCACAGCCTGCCATCGGTTGATGAGTAAATGATCAAGGTATGAATATGGAAGTGTTTCGATCCAATCAATACTTATATCCAATACCCATAGTAATCCATATAATAATTTCCCCAAAAGCATCGACAACCCAGGCACCTTAAAGAAAATAAGGGCCGCAATACCCACGTAAATGATCAAGGTGGAAAGAGGTACTGCGATGAGGTTGGAAATCAAAAAAGATAATGGGAATTGTCCAAAATAATATAATACAATGGGAGTAGTAAAAAAGGTAGCAGCTAATGAAACTGCGGTTAATTGCCAAATCTGGTTGAGAAGCCAGTACTTTGAATCAAACCATTTCCGCATATATGGATATAAATAAATGATACCAAAGACAGCAATATAAGATAGCTGAAATCCTACATCAAATAAATAAGCAGGCTGCCAGAACAATAAAAGGAATGCTGAGCTGGATATATTATTATAGGCGTTCCCCTGGACCTGGAAGCTGATAATAGGTATTAGCAGGGTAAACATAAGGGAAGCTCTAACAATGGATGGTGAAAAACCAGCGATCAATGCATAACCCCATAAGAAAGCAATCAGGATAAAGGCTTTCAGTACCCTGGTGTACTTATTTCTATCAAGCGGAAATAATATTTTAGACAATAGTAAAAAGATGATCCCCACATGCAAGCCTGAAACGGCCAGAATATGCATGGCCCCTACCCTGGAAAAACTGGTTTTGGTTTCCGGATCCAACTCCTCCTGATAGCCCACCAGCAATGCCGTTGCAATAGAGCTCAGGTTTTCATCAGGGATCATTGAATGAAAAACATGTCGGGTATATTGTACCGATGCTTCTGCAAAATCATCGAGGGTAAAATGGTGATCCTCGCCAACAATTCTAAAATCCTCCTGCTTTACATAGGTTTGATAAAATATCTCCTTTTTTTCAAGATATTTCTTGTAATTGAATTGATGAGGATTGGCAGGTGATTTAGGACGTGCAATATTTGATCTTAAAAAAACAATGTCATCATACTTCCAGAATGCCTGATCTGAAAGAGGAGTATAAATGATCATTTTTTTGCGAATATCTATCCAATTACCTCCAATCAACGCACTTTGTACATAAGCTTCCGATTTATACGACCTGGTTTTGGCCACTGGAGTTTGAGTAATTCTGCAGATTACCCCATCAGCATTTTCCAGATCTACCACCTTCACTTTCCGTGAGTGAAAGTGAGCATCCCCAAAACCCAATACAAAGAAAAATAGCTGAAGGGAAAGCCCCAGATAGACCGTTTTCTTATGGTGTAATCTTATTTTCTTCGGAGCAAGGACGGAAAAAAGAAATACCGGGATAATAAGTAAAAAAAGCAAGTAAATAGAAATAGTGGCAGGTAAAAACTCGTTCAATACAATTCCGGCAATAAATGCTATCAATAACCTTAAAAAAGGATATTTTGAATACGATATCATGAATTGGATTTGGGTACAATAAATATATACAGTAAATATGTTAAAAACCAAGCCCTTTAGATGTTAAAATATCAGGAAAAAGAAGTAATTTGGTCCTACTCAAAAGCATAGATGAAAAGATACAGGAAGTTGATCTATATATTAATAGGAATTGTCATTGTGCCTTTCCTTTTTGTATTTGCATCAAATGCCATTATAAAAAAAACCACCCGCGATAAAATATATAGTAATATTGAACATCTGCCAGTGAATGATATTGGTTTGGTGTTGGGTACCAGTAAATATACCCATGGAGGCCTTAATCAATATTATAGTTACCGGATGGAAGCAGCGGCTGAGTTATTTTTTGCCGGAAAGATCAAACATATCATTGTAAGTGGAGACAACCATGTAAATGGTTATAATGAACCGGAGCAAATGAAAGCTTCTTTGGTAAAGTTGGGTGTGCCTGCCGAAAAGATCACTTGTGATTATGCCGGATTGAGAACATTTGATTCGGTGGTAAGGCTAAAAAAGATCTTTCTCACGAACAAAGCCACCATCATTTCCCAAAAATTTCATCTGGAACGAGCATTGTTTATCGCCCAACATTATCATATTGATGCGGTGGGCTATTGTTCAAAAGATGTAGGTGCCCAATATAATAAGACCACAAAATTCCGAGAACTCCTGGCACGTTCAAAAGCCGTGCTTGACTTATACGTTCTCGGCACCAAACCCAAACATTTAGGTACAGAAATTAAAATCAATATCCCATGAACAAACTATTTACCATCGCGTTATTTGCCATCACCATCACTACGACGGCCCAGGCTCCTCATAAACTACATTTTGCAGTTGCACCAGCAGGTTCGGCTAGTTTCAATGCGGTAGATGAAGGCCCCTGGTATGTAAATATCGAAAACCACGAGGCAGGGCAACAACTGAATAGCCAGGAAAAAATACGGATGGGTGAACTAAAAGCAAATACCAATTATCTCTTTCCGCATAAAAACTCAATGGAAATAAAAGCAGATCGTGCTTTACCTGATCCGGTGATCAACAATTCCTTTATTGCCAATGCGGCTTCAGGAAGTGTGCCTATGGATAATTATATGGCCAATTCGGATAGCGGATATATCACCTCGGTATCCAACACCCTTATACAGGTATACAGAGAAAATGGGGTACTCGTAAAATCCAGGACCTTACAGAGTTTTGCAACTTCATTGGGATTGAATGGAATTAATAACGGCAAGTTCGATCCTAAAGTGATCTACGACCCGCAGGCGGATAGATTCATCGCTGTTATACTGAATGGTTTCAATTCTACGTATAGCAAGATCATTGTGGCCTTCTCTCAAACCAACAGGCCCGATAGTACCTGGAATTTCTATACGCTTTCAGGAAACCCTTTAAGTGATACCACCTGGTTTGATTACCCGGCTGTTTCAATTACTGATGACGAATTATTCATTACCGGTAATCAATTAAAAGAAGGACAATCGTGGTTACTTGGGTTCAAGCAATCGATCATCTGGCAAATTGATAAAGAGGATGGTTATAATGGAGATACATTGGATATGGACCTATGGTACAATATCAATTCAGGAGGTCGACCGATCAGGAATCTTCATCCGGTAAAAGGCGGAGAAGACATTTATGGTCCTAAACAATATTTTTTGAGTAATAGAAATATATCCACATTAAATGATACGATTTTTGTTCTTAACATTAATGATACCATTGGCGCACCAGGCACTCAGCTAAATGTAGATGTCCTCCAGGCGGATATCCCCTATGGCTTTCCTCCGAATGCATATCAGAAAGTAGCCGGTCAATACCTCGCTACCAATGACGGGAGGGTACTAGGTGGGTTTTACGAAGAAGGAAGGATCTACTTTGCCTCTAACTCTGTTGATACCTCCAATGGACGTGCTGGAATATTCTTTGGGGAGATCACCGGAGTGGATACCGCCAACTATAATATCACCGGAACCATGATCTCGAATGATACCTTGGATTTCGGCTATCCTAACCTGTCATGGTGCGGTTCTTATGGAACACAAAGTAACCTCTATCTATCCTTTCTGCATTCAGGTCCCAACAGGTTCCCGGGTATATCCACTGTTTTGTATTCCAACAATGAATGGTCGAACCTAAAAACAGTAAGAGAGGGAACGGCCAATCTGCTGGCATTATCCGATTCGGTGGAAAGATGGGGAGATTATTTTGGGTCGCAACCTAAATACAATAATGATGGAGTGGTTTGGATCTGTGGCACCTTCGGCAATACAGGGAATGCCTATCGGGCATTCATTGCAGAATTATATAATCCAATGGGAATTGAAATAGGAATAGAAGAAGAGAAACCAGCTTCCGCCAACACAAATAATAAAATATATCCAAATCCGGCGATGGATCTCACTAATGTTGAAATTGAATTGTTGCAGGATCGAAATGTAGAAATTTCCCTATATGATATCAACGGAAAAATGATCGCTATCCTTTATAAAGGGAAATTATATGCAGGAGTGAACAAAGTTCAATTCAATATCGGTCATTTATCAAATGGTAGTTATATATTGCATGCAATATCGGGGAACGAATCTATTTTAAGAAAGACCATTGTTAAAAACTGAACCGGCAAATAGTTAATGAATCCTTACCTCATCTTAGGCTTTATTGCCTTATACTTTCTTGTTTTATTAACCATCTCCTATTTTACGAGTAGAAATGCCGATAACGACAGCTTTTTTATTGGAAATAGAAAATCTCACTGGTTTTTAATTGCCTTAGGATTAATTGGAGATTCTCTTTCCGGAGTCACCTTTATTTCGGTTCCCGGCAAAGTGGTATATGATCAATTTTCTTATTTACAATTGGTTTTCGGTTATCTGGTAGGATATTGGGTGATCGGTTATGTATTGTTACCTGTATATTATAAATTAAAACTCACTTCCATATACTCTTACTTGTTAGGCCGTTTTGGTGTATTTTCTCAAAAAACAGGCTCTTTCTTTTTTATTCTCTCCAGGCTATTAGGTGCCGGTGGCCGTTTATATCTGGCCGTAGGGACCATTCAGATCTTTGTATTCGACCGGTTAGGTATCAATTTTTATTTTACCGTGGCCATTATGATCTTGTTAATGGTTGCTTATACCTACCGGGGGGGGATAAAAACCCTGGTATGGACGGATAGTTTTCAGAGCATTCTGTTGTTAGGTGGGTTAATATTTTCCATCGTTGCCATTGGATCTCAATTGCATTTGGGGTTGGGGGGCATGGTGAGTAAGGTAATTGAATCCGATCATTCACGGGTTTTCTTCTGGGATTTTAAAGAAAAAAATTATTTCTGGAAACAATTCATCGGTGGGGCATTCATCGCTATTGCAATGACTGGACTTGATCAAAACATGATGCAAAAAAACCTAAGTTGCCCCAACTTAAAGGATGCTCAAAAAAATATCATGAGCTTTAGTTTTGTGATGGTATTGGTTAACCTCTTGTTCATCTCCTTAGGAGCATTGCTTTTTGTATATGCTGCCGAATTAAATATCCAACTTGACCTGAATACAAAAAATAAGATCATTACTGATAGAGTCTTCCCTACCCTGGCCTTAGGTCATCTAGGCACTATTGCGGGGTTAGCGTTTATTGTAGGATTAACCGCAGCCACCTTTAGTAGTGCCGACAGTGTTTTAACCACCTTGGCCACTTCGTTTTGCATTGATTTTTTAGGATTCGAAAAGGAAGGGAAATACAATGAAAAAGATAAGATGACCACCCGTAAAATGGTGCATGTGCTTTTTGCTGTTTTTCTTTTTATTATCATAGGATTGTTTAAACTCATGAATAAACAGGCCATCATCGACACCATTTTAATGGTGGCCGGTTATACCTATGGTCCCTTGCTGGGTTTATTTGCATTCGGGATCTTTACCAAAATAAAAACCATCGACTGGATGGTTCCAGTGGTTTGTATTATTTCACCTATCCTCTGTTATATCATTGACTTCAACAGCCAGGCATGGTTCGGAGGTTATAAATTCGGATTTGAATTACTCCTGTTAAATGGATGCATTACCTTCTTATTTCTTTTTGTCCTTAGTTGGATGAGAAAAAAAGATCCCCTTCAGAGGAAACTTACTTAATATAAAAATCTTTCGAAATAGTTTTATACCAATCACTCCTGCTTTTATCGGAATGATATAAATATTGAGTTTCTTCCACCAGTTTTTGTTCTTTCATCGAAAAGATCCCCAATTCCCTGATGATCTCACCCTGTTTGTGACTCGAAAGGTGACAAACCTGGTTCAAATAAATATTCCTGGTGTTTAAAATTTTTACCACTCGTGCAAATTCAGTGGTTGGCAGGATGATCCCTAACTTCCCCTCGCTTGATAAATGCACTGGAAGAAAGTCAGCCAAAGTCTCTGCATTAAAATGGGTTGAATGCCGGGCCAATGATTTTCTTTCATCCAGGTTTTTAAGACTATTAGTAAAATAAGGAGGATTGGTGATAACAAGATCGAATTTTTCTGTTGGGTGATGGACACTCCAGTTCATCAGATCATCATTAACTAATATGAGTTCTTCCTTCCATCTACTTAGCGTAAAATTATTAGCACAATCCTCGGCGGATGCCTGGTCGATTTCAATGGCAACTACCTTCCCAGGTTCAAACCGCTGAGCCAGTATTAAGCTCAAAATGCCAGTTCCAGCCCCCAGGTCCAATACCTTTTTATAACTCTTGCCCGGCAACCAGCAACCCAGTACTACCGAGTCAGTACCTAGCTTAAATGCGGCTTTCCCCTGGTATAGGGTAAATTGTTTGAACTCAAATGGAGCTGACATGCATAAAGGTATTTCCTTTTTTCAAAAAATTTCTTCATTTTGCGTTAAATATGATAGCTATATGGCTGATATTGTAGTAAAAAAGGTGACGGATACCCCGGAAATGAAGAAATTCATCCGGGTTCCCTGGAGGATCTATAAGGACGACAAAGTTTGGGTGGCACCTATTAAATCACAGTACAAAAAAATATTCGATAAAAAGAAAAACCCTTTCTTTTTACATGGAGATGCTGACTTTTTTATTGCAGAAAAAAACGGCGAAACCGTTGGTAGAATTGCCGCTATCACTAATAAACTGCATACCGAAACCTGGAAAGACAAAGTGGGTTTTTTTGGATTTTTTGAATGTATCAATGACCAGGAGGTAGCAAATGCCTTGTTGAACGCTGCGGCACAGCACTTAAAATCACTTGGATTTGTGCAAATGAGAGGACCTGCAAGTCCCTCCAGTAACGAAGACTATGGAGTATTGATCGATAATTTTACAGATCAACATGTACTGCTTTCGGTTTACAATGCCTCTTATTATCACCAGCTATACCAAAAATATGGTTTAGAAGGTATTAAAAAACTATATGCTATTAAATTCCCTGGTCTGCTGATTCGGGAAAAGAGCGGTGAAAGGCTCACTAAATTGCGAAAAGCAGTGATGGAAAGAACAGGTATTTCTTTTGAAAGCCTGAACATGAAAAAATTTAAAGAAGCAGTTACTACCTTTAAGGGGTTGTTTAACGAGGCATGGACTACTGAGAACAACCATGGATGGGTTCCACTAACAGATGCGGAATTTGAGGCTATTACAGGTGATCTGAAGCAAATTACAGATCCTGACCTGGTGATGTTGGCCAAGGTAGGCGACCGGGTGGTAGGTGGAGTTATTTGCTTGCCGGATTACAACGAAATTTTCAGGAAATGGAAAGGAAATATTTTCCCGTTTCATTGGATTGACTTATTTACCAAAAAAAGGAAGATCCAATGCTTACGCATTGTTATTTTAGGTGTTCTACCCGAATATCAGAAAAAAGGATTAGATGCCATTATGTATTATGAGATCCTTGAAAGAGGACTTGCCAAGGGCATGAGTTGGGCCGAAGCATCCTATATTGTAGAAGACAATATGCCCATGTTCAAACCTCTTATGAATATCGGCGGTGAGATCTACAAGACCTATATGGTCATGGAGAAAAATATTTAAGACGAACTTAACATCCCAGGTAGCAACCGCAAAAAAAAGACGGATAAAAATCCGTCTCTTCATTTATATTTTCATTCTTGCCATTAATTCTTGAACACCGTAAAGAATCCTTTAAATGGTTCGTTTACTTTATCATCCACCACATAAAAATATACCCCGTCAACCACATCGGGTTTCCAGTCGTTTTTATATGACTTTTCATAATGTAACAAAGTTCCCCAGCGGTTATAGAACCAGACTTCATTTTCTGGATATTGCTCTATATTCTGTATGAAGAATATATCATTCAATCCATCATCGTTGGCCGTGATCACATTAGGGATAATAATTGGACATTGAATCACAATCGTGACGGGCGTACTTGTTCCTGCCTTTTCACAATCATCTTCAATATTTACATAATATACCGTGGTGGTACCCATAGTGGCGTTCGAAGTAGCCGTAGTATCACCTGTGGGATACCATGTATAATGATAGTTCCCAAACCCACCTGTTACAATCGGATTGAGTAATGGGGGAATTCCTCCAGGGCATAAGGTGGTGTCACCATCCATAATAGCAACTATTGGAATATAATCTTGTATATACAGTTTACGGAAAAGAGTAATAAGACCCGTATCACATGGATTGGTAAAGCTCATGGACAAGATCAGGGTATCTGTTCCTTCATCTAATCCATCGGCATTTGCTGTAATAATAATACTGTCGGCAAAAACACCCTGGGGTATGATCAATGTATTCACAATGGGATCATAATCGGATCCTTCAATTGCATTTCCACCTTTTATAATAAAAATGGTATCGGCAGAGCTGGTATCCTGGCGTGAAAAAATAAATACTCCTTGCTCACATCCTTCGGTAAAAACACTGTCAGGTGTAAATATTCCACCTTCGATCGTACCACTGCTAAATTGTAATGTTGGAGTTGGAGGGCAATTGGTGACGTTAAACTGAAAATCGCGGGTATGGGTACCAATCAATACTCCATTTCTATATTCATCACAACAAATACCTACTACAAACTGACCCAACTGGGTTGGAGTAAGCGTTAATATTCCGGTTACCGGATCAATAGCCAATGGAGGCGCCCCTGAAATGGGATCCAACGCGGTAAATGGTGGAATAAAAGTAATGGGGTTAAAGGGTGGTGCTGAGGTAATCTGAGGTTGTGAATTGAATGCATCTGCACCAATATAGGGAGAGCAAATATAATATACCAATGAATCACCATCGGGGTCAGTGGCAGAATGATCAAAAACCAAGGGTTGATTAATACATAATGCTATAGGGGGAAAGTTCGTATACCTGGGACTGTTGTTACAAGAATCTTGAACAGGAACTGTTTCGTAATAGGTGGTTCCAGTATTCCCGGGATCCAAAATATTGATGATCGAATTGTTTCTACAACATCTCTGATAAGCAAAAATATACCCTGTTGGTGAGACGGGCAGTGTTACAACGGTTTGATAAATGGCTTCCTCCACACAAACACCGCTGGGGGCTATAAAGCAAGGATCGGTAGAAACGATCGGTAATACAATAGCTCCCGGAAATGGAATGGCCACCGTATCAATAAATAAGGGGCTGCCTGATCCATCCCAGATGCTTATATAGGCAGGATTATCATATGCGGCAGTTCCGGGATTACAATCGCGGTAAACTTTTAAGGTCAAACGATAGGTGTTGGGGCCTATGCAATCATAAATCAATTCACCTCCAATGATATGGGTCGCATTAGTACGAATCACCGATGAACTGAATAGCAACATGAAAAGGGCTATACCAAGGAACCTTAATCGTTGAAGTTTTGCCATTTTTTTATTTGTTATATTTTGTAAATATAAAAAAAGACGGACAAAAATCCGCCTCTTTTATATAGATATTCATTCTTGCAATCACGGATTTTTAAATATCATGAAGAAATCTTTAAATGGATCATTCACTTTATCGTCAACCACATAGTAATAAACTCCATCCGATAAATGAGGGGTCCAGTCGTTCTTATAGGACTTGGCATAGTGCAGCAAGGTCCCCCATCGATTAAAGAACCACACCTCGTTCTCAGGATATTGATCAATATTCTGAATGATAAATGTATCGTTCAGTCCATCTTCATTGGCTGTAATAACATTGGGTATCACTATTGGACATTGGATCACGATTGTTACAGGCATGCTAGCAATGGTTTTACCACAATCATCTTCAATATTTACATAATATACCGTGGTTTCACCCATAAATGCATTAATCGTGGCGGTTGTATCCCCTGTGGGGTACCATAAATAATGGTAATTACCGAATCCCCCCGTGACGACGGGGTTCAATAAAGGAGGAGGCCCACCCCCCGGACAGAGCGTAGTATCCCCATCCATGAATGCACTCATTGGAGTATAATCCTCCAGGTATAATGTTTTAAATATAGTATCTGTTCCGCATGGATTATCAAAGGTGATATAAATGGTTACGGTTTCTGTTCCCTCACCATTCACTCCATCATCAAATGCAGAAATGATGATGCTATCCCTGAATTCTCCTTGTCCGATCACAATAAAATCAGGCACATCGGTATAGTCGGTTCCCTCGGTCGCCGAACCTCCGGTAAAGAAGAAAATTGTATCTACTGCATTGGAATCAGGTCGGGTGAAAAAATAAATGGCCTGCTGGCAACCCTCTACGAAAACTGAATCCGTAGTAATACTATCACCGTCAATCGTTCCTCCAGAAATTTGCAGGGCACTGGATTGAAAACTACCCGCCTCCAACATAACGCCTGAATCAAAAGCTGCATCACCTGCATCCGCCACTGCTATCTTCAAATGGTAGGTCTGATTACATTGTACTACAGCCATCGCTGTAAGTCTTACCGTAAACCCATCATACTGGCAATTGTTAAAACCAGGTTCAGCCACATTATCGTTATTTACATAATAAACGTTGTCTCCATTATCCCAATTGGGGTTGGCCGTTTCACAAGTAGCAGGTGTACCAAAAGCTCCGGAAACACCCAGGTTAATAGTATTAATAGCCACAGGAGTAGATGTTCCAGGGATGAGAGCTATATTTTCTGCTCCTAAGGAAAAAGGGCCACTAAAACCTGGACCACTGATAAAAAAGCCAAATACATCGTTAAATCCTGAACAAGTATATTCGTTATACTCTTCGGAACAGAATACATAATTGAATCGGATAGTGTCACCTGCTGGCACGAAGTCAAACTCCAATACGGCTTTGTTAAAGGTAGTATTACTGCATAAAGTGTTCAAATCGCCATCAGAACCAGCATCTGCTGTGGGTGGTAGGCTAAAACTTCCTGAATTATTTGGTCCTAGCGCTTCATTAATATCCCCCGTTGCCAGGATCATACCGTTGCCAATACCTATGCTTCCATTTCCCTGTGTAAAAGTACCAATCTGGTTATTGAGAGAGGATCCTGGATTTCCGTTAAAAGTAATATTAGAAATAACCACCCCTTGGCCTGCCAATACGTTCTGTACAATCTGGGTTGGAGTTAAAGCCCCGCTTACTGCGATGGGTTGAGCCCATAGGGTGATTCCTCCGGTTATTACAAAGAGTAGAAGTAAATAAATTTTCTTCATGGTGGTAGCCTTTTATTTAATGATGAGTTTTTTAGCCAAAAGGGTTGCATTGCCTTTCCAGATATATAAGGTATAATATTTCTCGGTAAAAAGGCTCAGAGGTATGATTAGATGCTTATCATCCACCACTTCGATGGATTTGGTGTCAATTTCTGTGCTTTTTGACGAAATAATGCTGATTTTCCTTGATTTAACAGGAATATCGGCAGGAACAATATTCTTTATATAAACATATTTGCCGATGGCCTTCGAAAATTCAACCGGTTTGTTAGGGTCACTTACCAAGTAAATAGTATCATTCACAACCTGACCGATTTGGGAAAAACCCACCGACAGAGCTCCTACACTCAATAAACAGGTCAGAAAAATCCTCTTCATTCGTAAATTTAATGATAAAGTCAAGTATAAAAATACGAAAAATTTTAAACTTTGCCAGAATTTAAGGTAGATTTATGCACCATGGATGAATCGCGGTATTTTAACAGGGATATAAGCTGGCTATCCTTCAATTACAGGGTTTTGCAGGAAGCCATGGATCCATCTCTTCCCATTTATGAACGGATAAAGTTCCTGGCCATCTACAGCAGTAATCTTGACGAGTT
Organism: Flavobacteriales bacterium; assembly: GCA_025451235.1. Taxonomy (GTDB): domain Bacteria; phylum Bacteroidota; class Bacteroidia; order CAIKAF01; family CAIKAF01; genus JANWKQ01. Next base: position 104,847 of record JANWKT010000020.1, read on the forward strand.
TTTTAGGGTCCGGGTTGGGGTGATCAGGCATTCTTTAACGATTTCTAAAGAGAGAGAAAAGGCAGAATTACTCCTCAGCCAAATCAATGAAATAGTGGATTCACAACAAAAAGAATTCGGCTATGTTTTTAGAGAAACAGTTTTACCTGAACTGGAACGGAATGGGATCCGGCTTATCTTGGATGGACATTTTACCAAAAAACAACAGAGCTTTTTAAAACAATATTATCAGGAAGAACTCATTTTTCATGTTCAGCCGATCTTATTGGTAAAAAATAAAGTAGTTCCATTTCTGCAAAATGGATCCATATATTTATTGGTTGCACTTACCAGTAAAAGAAAAAAAGCCTCTAAAACCGGTAAGTCAGCTAACACCGCTACGAAAAGAAGAAAATATGCCATTTTAAAAATTCCCAGTGATGTGGCTAAAAGGTTTGTTGAACTACCTGCCGCCAATAGTAAGTTCTGTATTACCTTCCTGGATGATGTGATCAGGTTCAACATGGAAGAGATCTTTAAGGGATATGACATTGAATTTGCGTATAGTATTAAATTATCCAGAGATGCAGATCTTCATATTGAAGATGAATTCAGGGGAGATTTAGTGGAAAAAGTAAAGAAGAGCCTGGGCAAAAGAAAAACAGGTGAACCCAGCAGGTTTTTGTATGATGAGAAAATGCCTAAGGATGCAGTTAGTTTTTTGAAGACCACTTTTAAGCTCAAAAAGAACGAAATGATTGCAGGTGGCGGGTACCATAATTTCTATGATTTTTTCAAGTTCCCAAATCCACTATCCCCAGCATTGGAAAGTTTCCCAAGATTACCATTAAGACTTCCACATTTCGATAGCTTCCCATCTATGTTCGAGGCGATCAAAACCAAAGACTGGATACTTCATTTTCCTTATCAGAACTATGATTACGTGTTAAGGTTTTTAAACGAGGCTTCCTTCGATCCCAAGGTTTTCGAAATTAAAGCTACTCAATATAGAGTGGCTCCTGAATCAGGGATTGTAAATGCGTTGATCAATGCTGCCAGAAATGGGAAAAAAGTGACGGTTTTTGTGGAAGTAAAGGCCCGATTTGACGAAGAAAGTAATATGAGGTTCGCCCAGCAAATGGCATCAGCCGGGGTAAATATTATTTATAGTTTGCCAGGTTTGAAAATGCACGCCAAAGCTATCCTGGTATCGCGGGAATCAGGCAACAGAAGAGGAGTAAGACAATATGGCTATTTGAGCACTGGCAATTTTAATGAGAGTACAGCAAAAATATATGCCGATCATGGTTATTTTACTTCTACGTACGAAATATGTGATGAGTTAACTTTATTCTTCAAGGAACTTGAAAAACGCACCAATGAAATTTCTTTTCAACAGCTCCTGGTGGCCCAATATAATATGGTCCCTCGGTTACACGAGTTGATTGACAGAGAAATAAAAAATGCAAAAAACGGGAAGAAAGCAAATATCGTGATCAAGCTCAACAACCTGGAAGATGAAAGTATGATCGATAAATTATACGAAGCATCTATAGCCGGAGTAACCATTGAGATTATTGTTAGAAGTATTTGCAGAGTGATCCCCAATCAAACTTTTTCAAAGAATATACGGGTAAGAAGAATTGTAGATCAATACCTGGAACATGCCCGTATTTGTGTTTTCTACAATGGAGGAGAGGAAGAGGTTTATTTATCATCCGCTGATTGGATGAAAAGAAATTTATTGCACAGGATCGAATTAGGTTTTCCCATCAATGACCCCACCTTAAAAAGTGAGTTACTTGAGATTATTCAATTGCAATTGAAGGACAATACCAAAGCCCGTATTATTGATGAGCACCTCCGCAATATTCATCCACCTAAGGTCGGCTTAATTCATCGGTCGCAATCCGAAACATACGAATTATTAAAAAACAAATATTATCAAGTCTTCGCAGACGATTAAATGGTATGCAACTAACAGTAGAGATCAGCCTATATCCCCTCACAGAGAATTTCGAACAAGTAGTGATCGATTATATTGGGGAAATTAAAAAAACTCCAGGCATAAAAGTGGAAGTAAATGGGTTAAGCACCCAGGTATTCGGCGAATATGAGCTAGTGATGAAAACACTTGCATCGGTGAACAAGTCTGCTTTTGAGAAAAATAAATGTGTTGTGCTCATGAAAATGGCCGCTGGAGAAAAAACGGTTGAGAATTTGCCGGAGGCATTGAAGTAGGGTTAATTTTCACCGAAGTACGAACTTGTACAAACCTACGAACGATTCAAGGTACGGTTCGTAAGTTGGTATTATTTTATTCGTACTTCGATGGAGATAAAGAGATATAGCGGAATACTGGATCAGTTTCCTATAAATAATTCTTCAACTCCGCTAAATGATGAATAGAAGGATGCTCCAAACCTTCTACATCTTTTTGGCCATGGTTATACCAAACAGCATGTAACCCTGCATTGGCGGCCCCTTTTACATCGGTTTCGAGATCATCACCGATCATTACCGAAGAATGAGCATCGGCATTGGCAATTTTTAAAGCATAAGCAAAAATTTTAGGTTCAGGTTTTCTCTTTCCTACTTTTTCACTGGTGATTACTTTGCTGAAATATTGTTCAATCTTAGAATTGCGCATTTTCAACGATTGAACCTCTTGAAAACCATTGGTAATGATATGTAAAGGATACTTTCCGGATAAATAATCCAACAACTCCGCCACTCCTGGCATTAAAGCTGTTTTGGTAGGGCTAATATCTACATATCTTTTCCCCAGTTTTTTTGAGAGCTGACGATCAACGATCCCAAAGTCTTTTAGCGTTAAATAGAAACGTTGGTGTCTCAGTAGGTCCTTTTTCATTTGGTTTTTGCGGTACATGTCCCAACAATATTCATTGCAGCGGAAATAGACAGGTAGAAATTTTTCCAACGTCAAACCAATATCTGTCAACTTAAACTCCTCGTACAAGTCGGTGATCGCATCTTTTGAATTGGTTTCGAAATCCCAGAGGGTATGATCGAGATCAAAAAAGATATGTTGTATGGTTTGGCCTTTAAACAACCTTAATGGAATTAAAGATCTCAAGGATAGCCGATCCGAAGCCGGCATAAATAAATGACCATATGACCACACTGATAAATAAGTATAGAAATATTTTCTTTTTGTTCTTATAATACCTCATGGCTATAAAACAACCAATGGGGATTGAAAGCAGGATGGGGGTGAGGATCGCTATACCTGCTAATCCGAAACGGCCTTTCAACCTTACCCATCTCCTTGTTCTCTTGGAGAACTTTTTTCTGGGCTTTTTCCTTTTAAACCAACCTGTTTTTCTTTTGAACCAATTCCAGATACGAAGGATACCAGAACTTAGATACATAAAAACAATGATCCCAAATGTGCCGGAGGCTATTCCAAATAAAACGGATTCCCAAAAAGATAATTTTTCGCTGAGAATAAAAAAGGGAACCGTAATAGCAAATTTAAAGGATGCTATTAAAACCGCAATAACCAGTTCGAGCCAGGTAGTTTCCATTATAATTTTACTCCATAAGCAAGGTCCCCGGCGTCTCCCAATCCTGGAATAATATAGGACTTGGCATTGAGTTCAGGGTCTACTGCTCCAATCCAATAACTAACGTCAGCTGGTAAATGATGACGGGTATGGTTCAACCCGTCTTCGCTAGCGATTACAGAAACAATATGGGTGCTTTTTGGCATTCCTCTTCTCTCGGTAAGGATCTTCCAGCAACTTACCATGCTCATTCCTGTAGCTAGCATAGGATCGCAAAGGATCAAAACCTTATCCTGTAAAGAAGGTGCCGACATATATTCCACCTCGATATGGAACTTAATATCCGTATCATGTTTTCTATAAGCCGAAATGATGGCATTTTCTGCCTGATCAAATGTTTCCAGTAAACCTTCGTGCAAGGGTAACCCTGCCCGCAAAATTGTTCCAAGAACAATTTGATCATCACAAATACTTTGAGTGGCAATTCCTAACGGAGTTTGCACTTCCATTGTAGTATAATTCAACTTCTTGCTGATCTCATATCCCATATGAAGACCTATTCTGCGCAAATTATTTCTAAATCTCAGGCTGTCCTTCTGCACCTCGATATTTCGAAGCTCTGCAATATAATTATTGACGATGGTATTATCGTTGGAAAAAAGGTGAATCATCGGGTGTTTCTTTTACGATCTAAATGTATACAAATTTAAGGAACCCGAGGTTATGAATGGACCTTTTATTAAATTTTAAATTTTTTATACTCGTTCAGGTAATAGTCAACATCCTTGCCACCAAAGCCTTTATAGAAACGTGCCACAGACTCGGTATTGGATCCTCCAAAGTCAAAAAAATCGCATTTGTTGATATGATCATTGATCTCTGAGTCGATCAAAAAATGCATGGCTCCTGAATTCTTTCCCTCATTCGTTACAGCACCTTTGTAATAAGTAACGGTTTTTCTCCATGTTAAAAAATATCCGATGGCTAACAAAATTTCTCCATCATATACACCGGTAATATGTCCATCGTTTTTTTGGAGCCAATGTATCATCAGTTTTCGGAGCAAAACATAAGAGTCCTCATTTATATTTTCTATTTGGTCCCCTTTATTTTCTTTAAAGGTGTTGATCACCAGGTCTACATCCGATACTTTTTTTATTTCTATGCCCTGTTTTACAGCTTTTTGTCGATTCCTCTTTGTATTCTCATTATATTCTTTCCGGACATCTTCCATATTTTTACCGGCCAATCCAAGTTGCTGGTATTTCCACAAGGTAGGTTTTATTAAATTTCCTTCAGCGGGTTGGAAATAAAACATTTTTACCCACCAGGAATGTTGGATCATCTCCTCCAACATCTTCTGTTGAATCTGAGGATCCTCCTCATTTCCAAAAATACCCAAAGGCCCCATGAACTGGGGGTGCCAGGAATAAGTAAGTCCGAGTTTTTTCTTTTGGGGAAGGGCCAGCACCCATTGGTAATCATTATAGATGATCCCAACCCATCGATCGCAAGCCATACAAATAGAATCGTATAAGCCATAAATATTCCCATTCTTACCTGAATGGATACAAGCATCCCATTTTGTTCTATTGATTTTTTCAAATGGAACTACCTGGATCATTCCGAAACCGATTTTACCATCCTTTCAAAACCATCTTTCCAGCCAGCATATTCTGGCCATGGAGCAAATGAGCGGTCATGCCATACAAATACAAACAAGCCTGACACTTTTTTCACTTCTTCCATGATATCGATCATGGAGTTAGTAGCCGAAATGGCATCCATTTTTTTATAGTCCCGGTACTGAGTATCCATTACCTGGAATGGAACAATCATCAAAGAAGTGATCTCTTCAGCTTCCAAGTCATAGAAAGGATAGGGTTCGGCAATGCAAGCTCTGAAACCAGGACGGTCGGGGTAGCCCATGCTATAATCCTTTTTAATTCCACAACTGATCAAGTGGCGGTAAGTATCAGGAAATTTTAATTTGATAAAATGCTGTCTGCTATGTCGTACTCTTTTTCTCAGAATTTTACTCAAGGCCCTGATCTCAAGTTTCAATATGGCCACATCGGTGTTCGAGGCATACGATGGATGAATTCCCACCTTACCGCAAAATCTCAGTTTCCTGATCAGTTTCTTAAATGAGATGGAAGTTATATCCAATCCATGGTCATGCTCCCCCTTACTTGCACATAAGGCAAAATAACGAAGGGGAATGCCATAATTGGTGCATACTTTTTTCTGGAATTTATAATAATTAAAAGGGTCCTTTTTGTTTCCGGTGATCACATGGGTCCTTTCCATGGCCGATTTGAATTTAAACCTCAAAATATCCTTTACATAGGCCCCAAACGTTCTGATCGACCCTTTTCCTCTATACGCATAGCCATTGTCTACATCAACTGTGGCCAATGCTCTGAAACTTTTCTCGGGAAACTCAAACTCAGGAAATTTTGAAGATAGTTTATCTTTTACTTCCTCAGCCCAATAATGCACCATGGGTTTCAAATAAAAATCATGCTGGATCGAAAATACTTTGTCAGGAACAAATCTGCCATATTGATCGGTTTCCTGAGATAAGTATTCTTCATAACGGCTCACCATATAAAAAACAGCCGCCAATGGATCATAAGTAAAGTCCTTACTTCCTTCCACCGGAAAAATAGCCTTGCTGTATTGACCATCGGTAATTCCAGGAAATTCAGGTTTGATCTTTAATTGAAAAAGAAATCCGGAGGGAACAATATGCAGTCCTTGCTCAAGTGCATCATTGCTATAATTGATCTTGGCTCCTTTGGTAGATAAAAAATAGCCTACATTATCCGTATAATTTACAGGCATCTCCAGTTTCAAAACATGGTTAAAGATCACCTGAGCTGCAAATTGCAGCCTGGGAGTCATATGTTGGCTATAGATAAGGATCACTTTAGCGAGTAAATTGTTTGACTGTTTGCTTTAAATATAAGGTAAAGTTAAAATTAATTAGATTCCGTGCCTTATTGTTTTTAATGTCATTTTCAATCACCCTATATGCTTTTTTCAAGTCAATCTTGAATATGGGTACTCCGTTCAATTCCATTTTTACCAAGGCTCCTGCATCCTGCAACGGTTTTTCGAGGCTATTCAGCACAGGAATATATCCATTCTTCTTGGCGTATATCTTAAATTCTTTTTTTTCGGTAAGTCCTTTCAAGTCGGTAAATTCGAAGGGATACAGTTTTGTTTCCCGGTACCCCACATTTAATTGTTGTTCTACATAATGGGCAAAAGTAAATCCGTAATATAGTTCCAGGTCGATAATAAGTAAGGTACCTCCTATTTTGTATAAATAATCAAAAACTGAATGAGGTCCGAATGTATCCGTATTGGAATAAGTGGCCTCAGTTATTCTATTCGACTCCTCACCGAAAATGAAAAAAGAATGAAAAGGATCGTTCGTCCTTGTGCATTCATTTTTTTTGAACAATGTAAATGCCTGTTTCGACAATCCACCGGTTTCGGGTTTCAGCGTTCTCATATCCACCTTGGTTCCAGGTTTCAATGTGTTTACAAAACCAGGTATGAGCAGATTCCCAGCGGATAAATGATCCTTGAAGGAAGATATGAACGCCTGGGGCTTAAATTCTCCCTCCTTCCGAATGGTGGCCAGCATCAAACGTGAAACATCCGACACCAGGTATACATGATCTGTTGGCTTTAGATCCAGGTGTTTCACCAATTCAAGATATGGGATATAAGTTTCTATATTCCTGGTTTTGTGTTACAAAAATATCAATAATTATAGCGGTCCCTGGTAAAATTAGTATATTCGATGCAAATTAATAAAGATGGCTAAAATATTGGTGATCGATGATCAGCAAAGTATCAGAAAAACCCTGAGGGAAATACTCGAATACGAAAGTTTTGAGGTAGATGAGGCCGAAGACGGCCAGAAGGGCCTTGATCTGTTCAATAAAGAAACCTACGACCTGGTTTTATCCGATATTAAAATGCCAAAAGTAGATGGGATCGAATTTTTAGAGAAAGTAATGCTTTCCAGCAATCCGGATGTGCCGGTGATCATGATCTCGGGACATGGAAATATTGATACAGCTGTAGATGCCATTAAAAAAGGTGCCTACGATTATATCCCTAAACCTGTTGATCTGAATCGTTTGTTGGTTACAGTGCGGAATGCCATGGAAAAGAAAAGTCTGATGGTGGAAACCAAACAATTGAAAAAGAAAGTAAGTAAAAATAAAACCCGAGAGATCATTGGTGAATCGCTTCCCATCAAAAAAATAAAAGAACTCATCGAAAAAGTGGCACCCACGGATGCCAGGGTGCTGATTACGGGAAGTAATGGTACCGGAAAAGAATTGGTGGCCCGGTGGATCCATGAATTATCGCACAGAGCCAATGGGCCCTTGGTAGAAGTAAATTGTGCCGCCATTCCATCTGAACTGATCGAAAGTGAATTGTTCGGACATGAAAAAGGGGCATTTACCTCTGCAGTGAAGCAACGTCAGGGAAAATTCGAATTGGCAACAGGAGGAACCTTGTTCCTGGATGAGATCGGGGATATGAGTTTATCAGCCCAGGCAAAAGTTTTACGTGCATTACAAGAACATAAAATTTTACGGGTTGGAGGGGATAGAGATATAACGGTTGATGTAAGGGTGGTAGCTGCCACCAACAAAAACCTGGCAGATGAAATTGCCAAAGGAAATTTTCGCGAAGACCTTTACCATCGTTTAAATGTAATTCCCATGCATGTTCCTGATCTCAATGATCGGAAAGAGGATATTCCCATCCTGGCTGAGCATTTTATGGAGCAGATCGTGGAAGAACAAGGCATACCTGCCAAAACTTTTAGCAAGGAAGCCATTGCCGAGTTGCAGAAGATCAATTGGACCGGTAATATCCGTGAACTGCGTAATGTAATAGAAAGGCTCATTATTTTATGTGATGCCAAGATCACCGGCGAAGATGTTTCTACTTTCGCCAAACCGAATAAAGGGAGTTAGGAATACCAGCCGTCTACCGGCTACCCTTCCGATAGCTTTCGGGAGGCTATATCGTTAGCATATCCCACGACTTAAGTCGTGGGATATGCTAACGATAGCAACATCAAGATGGCAAAAAAACCAGCATCGCCTCAGACAACCGCGTTTTTTTATTAGCATTATTTTTAGAAATGCCACTCCTGTGTTTTCTAACTACTCTTCTTAGAACGTAATTATTGTGCTCAATATTTTTTTATTTTCTCCTTCATTTCATGACAAATAACCCTGTTTGTCATTCACAATGTGATCTCAAAGTAAAAAATAAGCGATATAAAATACTATATATGAGCATTTTACATCAAGACAAAAAATCGTTGATTTCATTCACCCCATTTGTTAACGGAATGAACCAAACAAACGGAACAGGTTTAATAATAGTTATAAGGTTAAATCATATAAACTATGACGCATTTATTGCAAACAAACACAAAAGGTTTCGATGATCTTGTTTTCGATCAGCGGAACCGGGCCTACGGTGCCTATGTACTTCGACGGGATTATTCCCAGAACGTACTGAAAAGCCTGCTCATTGGTTTCGCAGTATCCGCCAGTATACTGCTGATACCTTATCTTGCCATTTTACTTCATCGTGAAGTACAAAAGCAAATCAACATTTCCACTTCAGATACCCATTATGTTGATGTTGTGCAACCGGACGATCCGATTGTAGAACCACCAAAAGGAGATCCAGAGCCCCCAAAGGAAAATACATTAATTAATGTAATTCCTATAGTGTCAGCTTTCGTTAATATCAACGATAGCTTGAATACCATGGAGGATATGAAAGATGCCTTTTCCGGATTACACAATCACAAGGGTACTGGCGATAATCCATTTGTAGACATAGGAATTCCAGAAAGTGACTCTGATCCGGTGGACATCAAGGTGAAGGTGTACGACAAGGTGAAACTGGACCGGCAGCCTGAGTTTCCAGGTTTGTATCAGTTCTTAGCTGATAACCTGGTCTATCCTCAACATGCCAAAGATATCGGTTTGGAAGGTAAAGTGTATGTTACCTTCATCATTGATGAATTTGGGAATGTAACCCATCCGGAAGTTCCAAGACCTATCGGTGGTGGTTTGGATGAAGAGGCATTGAGAGTGATGAAAATAATGCCACGTTGGAAACCGGGTATTTTTGCAGGACGACCTGTAAAGGTAGCCTATCAATTGCCCATTGTTTTCAAATTAAACTAGTTCTTATGATTGATTAATACTGGCTAAAACCGTCCCGGTTGAACCGGGGCGGTTTTTATCAATGAATGATGATCTCGATCACCTTTTCTGCTTTTTCATTCCAGCGTTTGCTCATATCATTCAAGCTCTCCGGATAGGGCGTCTGAATTCCTATTACATCCAGGGTTAAACTATAGGAACACTTTACCGTGTACTTTCCGGGTTTTCTAAAATGACTCCATTTGGTAATACATTCCGTTAATGAATCCGATTCTCCTGGCTTCAACTCCGGATGTGATTCCAAACCCCCAAAATTATATTCAGGGCCTTCATCGGGCAACAAAATATCATTGTAGTATACATCGAAATCAAAATAATCACAACGTCCATTGCTGTTACGATACATACCACCATGATTATGAGATACGGGCACGCTACCCACATTGGTGATTTTAAATTTTACATATATGCTGTCACCTACCTTGTAATCGTCTCTTAATGGAATAAATTCATACTTGAGATCATGCCCCAAATGTTTTCTCATGTTACAGGTTACATGAAAGGTTTTGGATATATCCTCCGCCTGCGTCCGGTTCACAATATAATTAACATAATAAAGGGTATCCCCTTTTTCGTTGGTTGTACTACCGGCATCAGCAGAGCCATAGTAATGATCATTTACTCTGAAAACAGGTCGTTTGTTCTGGTTTTTATCAACGATCAGGTGTACAGAAAACAGGGTATTCTCATTATCCCATGATGTAACATATACTTGTTGGATCTTGATCTTTTTCTTGGAATCATAATACACTGTATCTCCTCTTATGGTAACGACCTGGGTCCCTTTTTTGTTTTCTGTTTCCGAAAAAAGTCCATTAGGTTGAGCACAACTTAAAAGGGGTAGTAAGTAGAATAAGATGAATAGCTTTTTCATAAACCTGGATATTGTTGGTTAGTATGTATACACGGTCAACCAAGATCGGTTCGATCTACTTCAATTTTCTATAGACAAAAGCAATGCTTTTATATTGACCACTGATGGTTCCTCCTTGCGAAACCCTTAAGGCATTGTTCTCTAGAAACTCGTAAGTAATGGTTTGAGGGAAGACCTGCTTCTTATTTTCAAAGGTGAATAACCTGTTTTCCGCCTTGATCAGTTCATACCGGGTGGTAGGCAGGTTTTTTTGAAGAACTACCTGCAATTCATAATAATATTTATTCTTTTCTTTAAACACCTTTATTTTTTCACTGATAGTGGTATCCCCTTTAGCGGTGCTGTATACATCTGCCAAGTATATATTACCTTTTTTCGACCATGATTCAAATTCAGGGTTGGTACTATATTGCCAGGTACCTACCAACAGGTCGAATGCTCCTTCCGGTTTTTTTAAGCTTACCTGGGCTTGAAGCTGAACGGAAAAAAAGAAAAAGAGGAGAAAATATTTTTTCATAGGCTAAATATACAAATTTATGAGAAACATCTATCGAAGATCAAATAAGCCCTCTGGCTTTTAGTTCCAGGTATTTATTGATGGTATTTACTGAAAGGTTCTCCGGTGCTGTTAAAACCGAATGGATACCGTTGGCTTCCAATTCCTTTGTGATCAATCTCTTTTCGTAATCAAATTTTTCGGCGATGGTTTTGATATAAATATCTTCCGTTCCTTTTGCCTCCCGTTCATACAACTGTTTTAATTCGGTATTCTGAAAAAAAACGACTACCAGCAAATGGGATTTGGCCAGGTTACGAAAAAAAGGTAATTGGCGTTGCATAGAGGAAACCGATTCGAAATTAGTATACAATATCAATAAACTTCGCTGGTTAATTTTGCGTCTGCACAACTGATACAAAAGTTCAAAGTTACTATCGAGGAAATTGGTCTTCTGGTGATAAAGTAATTCAAGGATATTGTTGATATGGGTAGGTTTCCGATCCGCCGGCAACATGGCATCAATACGATGTGAGAAAGAGATCACGCCTGCTTTGTCCTGTTTACGCATGGCAATATTGGAAATAACCAGGGTGGCATTGATAGAATAGTCCAGCAAGGTCATTCCATTGAAAGGCATTTTCATGAGCCTTCCCATATCGATGATCGAGTAGACATTCTGTGCCCTCTCATCCATATATTGGTTCACCATCAAATCATTTTTCCTGGCAGTTGCTTTCCAATTTACCGTGCGGTAATCATCACCCACTGTATAGTTCTTGATCTGGTCAAACTCAAAATTATGGCCAATCCGGCGGATCTTTTTAATCCCGGTCATTTGCAATTTATTGGATATTGCCAATAACTCATATTTCCTCATTTGTATAAATGAAGGATAAACCGGTAGTGTTTTCTGGGCTGGAATAATATACCTTCTTTGCAATAATTTGGTGACTACTGAGGCATAAATATTGAGATCATTGAAACTATATTCACCTCTTTTGGTGGGCCTCAGTTGATAATGGATCCGTTGTGACTGTCCGGATTTTAGCCAAAGTTTGAATAAAATATTTCTAACCTGGAACTGGATAGGTATTTCATCTATCACCTCAATGGCTATGATATTAAAATATCTGTTCACCACCGTGATATAAATATCATTCTCATCCCCGTTGCTTAGTTTTTCAGGAAGTATGCGGTAGGCATCGATTTTTCTTCCGGGCAAATACAACAATAAAAATTCTGTCGACAATAAAATGATAAAGGCATAGAACAACACTTTTCCGATCCATGCCAGCTCCGGTATAAAAAAGCTCAGTACAAATATTGCCGAAACAATAGCCGCAATAGCATATACCTGCCAGGTGATATAAATGGATCGTATGAATCGAAAAAACGCTTTCAAATGAGCACGGTTTTACTTTGGTTTCCTGAATATATAGTTTCCTATGATCGGGGCGGATTCACCACCTTGGGTAGCTCCGTTTGAACTGATCAACTCAAATCCCTGCTCCATTAACTGGTTAATTACGTTTGCAATGACCACCGAATTTTCAGTAATTGATTTACCGCTGGCTGAGTACTTCAGTTCCTGGGTATGTTCAACCCCATATCCGTCGGTAATAAAAAGACGCGATGGAACGAAAAGATTAGAGCTTTCAACTGTTCTTAAAATCACCATGCTTCGTTGAAACTGAGGAATGGTTTCAATTTGCGAATATATGGCCCCTGAAGAAACAGTGAACAATAAAAAAGCAACAGATACAATTAATTTCATGATTTTATTTTTATGGTTAGTATTATTATCTCGGAACTTCAACCGTTTCAATTACCTGACGAACAATTTCGATAGGTGAAGTTCCCTCCATTTCTTTTTCCGGAGTAAGTATCACCCTGTGATGTAAAACATAGGGTGCAACAAACTTAATATCGTCCGGTGTGATGAAATCCCTTGCCTGAAGAGCCGCAAATGCTTTGGCTGCTGTTAATGTATACAAAGTAGCCCTGGGTGAAGCTCCGAGGTATAAAGATTTATTGTTACGGGTTTGATGAACGATCTTTGCAATATAATCGATGAGTTTATCTTCCACATTGATCTGCTGGACCAGTTTTCTATACTCAGCAAGCTTGTCGGCGCTCAACACTGCTTCAACGGTTGCAGGATCAAAATTCCCTAAAGCAAGATGGTATTTTTTAAGAAGATTGGTTTCTTCTGCCAAACTTGGATAACCAATATTGATCTTAAACAAGAACCTGTCTAGCTGTGCCTCCGGTAAGCGATACGTTCCCTCCTGCTCTATTGGATTTTGTGTAGCCAATACTATAAATGGTGGAGCCAGGAGATGCGTAACCCCATCAATGGTTACCTGTTTTTCCTGCATACATTCAAAAAGAGCTGCCTGTGTTTTTGCAGGAGCCCGGTTGATCTCATCGATCAATACCACATTGGCAAAAATTGGACCCGGCTTAAATTGGAATTCCGAATTCTTCAAATTGAAAATGGAAGTACCAATTACATCAGAAGGCATCAGGTCGGGAGTAAACTGTATCCTGCTGAATTTAATATTCAGTGTTTTTGCCAGCAGTTTCGCCGTTAATGTTTTGGCCACTCCCGGCAATCCTTCCAGGAGGACATGTCCATCGGATAACAATCCCACGATGAGCATATCGATCAACTGATGTTGCCCTACAATGATCTTTGAGATCTCATCCCGAACCTTATCAGTAGATGTTTTAAGGCCTGAGAGATCTAATCGGTTTACAGGTGTGGTCGTTTCTGTAACCAGGTTTTCATTTTCTGAATTTAATTCTGGTGTTTCCATTATAAGGATGCTTTAGTATAAAATGATTCTATTTTTTTATTGAGTTCTAATAAATGAAATTCGTTGAGCTGAAAATTACCGCGGATCTTTTGGAAATAGAGAATCAATGTCCTGATCTCTTCTTGTGGAACTCCTGATTTACTTGACAAGGTTTCAACAAATGCATCATCAAGTGCCGAAGTACTCATATAATATTTAGTCCGGATCTTTTCGAGGAAAAAGAGTATTTTTTTATGGGCCAGGTTCGAGTGATTTTTTTGTTGAAAATAAAGCCGGCCTGTTGTTTCTACAAATTCGAGGGTACTATTCTTTGGAGGGGTATAAATAGGGATCGCTCTTTGCCTGCGTTTACTTTGAAAAATAAGGAACACTCCGATGAAAGCCAACAAAATATAATAGGCCCAGCGTAATTGTGGATTGCTTAAAATGAATCGCAGGTCGCTTTCCGACTCCTGGCTTCCACCTGCGCTGTAAAACTCACTCCATAAAGTTTTGGTTTTAGGAAGATAGGATAAACAAGTGCTGATATATTCATGCTGGTTCCGGTTGTGCAACATATTATTGTTGGTAAAGATCAAAGGATTGCAATGATAGAATATATTCCCTTTACCATAAGGAACCTTCACAAAATGCGGTTGATAATCGCTTGATTCAGAAAGAATGATCATTGACTTGCTTGTGTCTGGTAGAATATAATTGAGGATATTGTCATGTTTGAAGCTATAATCCTTCTTGCCCAAGGCTGGGTTGGTAAACGACAGGGTAACCGAATCACTCGCTGCCATTGGATACATATGCATGTTATTATCCGATAAACCCAGGGTATCCGCCAGTGGTCCAATGATGTCATTGGCGGCTATAAAAATATTATTGCCCTTTTCTGCAAATCTTAAGATAGCATTTTGCTCGATTACGTTTTGACCAGGTGACATGGGCTCTATATAATTGGCCACGTAGATCACATTGAAATGATTGTCATTGTTATTTAAATAATCATAAGGGGATCTTCTGTTAAAATCTACATTTCCTTCACCAAAAATATCTTCCAGGAATTCATAGGTTACTTCGGCCCCATAAGGGTTTTTATCTTTCTTCTTAAAAGTGGGCTTCCAATTAACCGAATTAGGTGTTCCCGCATTGATCAAAATAAAGAGCAGTGCCAGAAAACCTAATATGATATAATATCTTTTACCCATTGAAAACGGCTGTTTTTATCCTGGTTGAGTTTTTTATCAATTCTTCGAATAAAGGTTTGTTCATTACATAATAGGTCCTGTCAATATCCCATTGCCCATACCAAACGAGGTCAAAAACATTTACGCATTTTACAAAAGGGCTGTAGGCATTGGTACCCTTTAATTCATACAAATACTGATGGTTCGTTTTATTCGGATCCCAATAGATCTGATCTGCATCAGATAAGCTTTTTAACACCTTTAAAAACAAAAGACGGATAGCTCTTCGATAGTCTCCATCTCTCTCAGCATCCTTGATATCCTTATCAAACTCAATTTCATGAATGTTCTCCTCCGATACATCGTATTCCTCTTTCACCACTGCTCCTTTACCTGTGATCCAGGTACGGAATTTCACTTTACTCAGTCCCAGGATCAATAAAATAACAGCCGCCACTGCTATGATTCCATTCATAATATTTCCACCACCAGAATTGGCACCTGCATCCCTGTTTCTCAACTGTCGCTTGAATATTCCTCCTAACCAATCCAGGAAGCGGTTCCACACAGCTGTAAACCGACTCTCTTTTGTTTCATAGTTGTATCGGGAGTTTTTTTGGTACTTGGTCACCTTATCCGGATCAAATTTCCGAACTTCTATCTGGGTAGTATCATCGTGCAATATGTCAGCTTGTACCCAATGAAAAGGCAGTAAAAAGAATAATATGTAGAGGATCGCCTTTTTCATTAAAAATTGATTTCCAGTTTTGATGAATCATAGTCTTTGGTGATCCCAATATTTTCTATTTTTTCCTTCAGACCTGTTCCCAATGCCCTTTCTTTCTGGCAGAAATAATTGGCTCCGAATATCATCATCATAATAAATGCAGACAACGGCCAGGTAATCGCAAGGATCAGCTGGCTGATCCCAAAAATGGTAAGCATGTTATCATCACTGAAAGAAGTCATAGATCCTGAATTATATTCTATAATTCCATAAACAAGAGCAACCGGTGTAGTAATATTGATGGAAATGATGTACATCAATAAAAATCCAAAAAGCGTGATCAAAATACTTGGCCAAAATCCTTTACGGGCATGCAGGTAACTAAAGTTAATCTCCAGCGCTTTAAAGAAACCTACTTTTTCATATTGACAAATAAAAATAATCGGACCTGTGCAAGCACATAAGTAGGATCCCAACAACCAAAAGAGTAAAAAGTTAACAAGTAAGGCAATACCAATGATGATGACAGATCCGCTGGCAACTCCAAAGGATATAGTGGCAAAAGAAAAGATCCATACCGCCCCTAAAACACTCATGAGCATAAAGAACAAAATAGTATCTAAAATAAAGTTCAGGATATTCGTGGGGAGAGCCTTGTAGGTTTGTCGGACTACCTGTTTAAAATGTGGTCGCTGGTCACCTGTATCATTCTTAATGGCAATGATATGTTCATTTACGTAAGTATTCAACACTAAAAAGGAAAAAAAATAAATTAGGACCGAAAGGAAGACAATAAATGCAAATGCATCCGGATCTACAGAACTTCCTTGGGACTTACCAATCAAAAATGGGACGATCAAAATGGCTGACCCGACAATCCATGGTAGTACCGCGGTTAACATACCCTTCCAGAAGTTTTTCCAATTATGGCGATATACCAAAAAGGCAAAACTAATTGTTTGCCCCATAGTCCTTTCTTTGCTAAAGATCAATCTTTCAGTCATACCAGTTCCTTTCTCCTATATTTTTTCCAAGCATTCAACCCCTGAATGATCTTAACAACGCCGGTAATGATAGCACCTGTAAATAGAATTCCTGCATTCTCACCTGCATGTAAAGTAACAAAAGTGGCAACCATTCCTCCTACAAACCATAAGATCCCGATAGCGATCGTTATCCTATACTCAGGGTATTGATAACCATATTGAAAACCCTCCATACTCACCCTTTTAAGTCGTGACCCCAGTATCAGAGGATAAATAATAAAATATGAGATTACTACTCCTAGAGACAGGAGAATAACCGTTGCACTCAATAAAAGATTACCATGATACCTGGTTAAAAAGCTTTCTATAAAACCCGCGACTATAATAAATGGCATCATTCCAAACAATATTTTCAATCCTTCAATGGCCCCTCTTTTAATACTTTCTGCCCTTGTATAGGTGCCCGTAAATAAAAAGCTACCACCCAAAGCCATTCCAGCTGCTCCACTATAGACCATCTCCGTTATTTCAATGGTCCCATGCATCATAATGGCAGATAATGCTGTCACTCCGGTCTCATAACTTACATCAAAGAACATAAAGAAAAAGGCCCCCAGCACAATACCGTTCTTTACCAACGCAAATAAAGTACCGATACCAACGAAAATCCCCAGTACGAAAAAAACAATGGATACCCTTATATTGTTCATAGTAATCATGAAGAACATATTGATATGGTTGTCTTCCCCATAAACTCCAATCGGATCACCATTATCTATTCTTTCCTCTGTCTCATCAACGTATTGATCACTTGTCACCAACCTCATAAAGGAATTATTGTCACTAGGGTCATTGGCACTTGAGATCCATCCAATCGAAAAAGAGATTAAAAGACCTATAAAACTTGCAAGTACCAATTTTCTTTGTCTATAAATAGTAAGGGGGAGTTCCGTTGTCCAGAACGTAATGAATCTTCTGTTTTTTTCTCTTTTATTCTTATAGATCTCGGCGTGTAGTTTAGAGGAGAGCTGGTTGAGGTAAATGGTTACCTTGCTATCAGGATAGTGGGTCTTGGCATAAGAAAGGTCATCTGTTAACTGCACATATAATGAGGAAAGATAATCAGGATCGCTGCTTCCTGTTTTTTGCAGGTATCCCTCCAGGTCCTTCCACTTATCCTTATATTTCTTTATAAAAATAGTCTCTTTCATACGTTATGCCAGCAACAAGTTTAAGAAAAAAACGGGTTAATTCATTTAATTTATATTTTTATCACATAAATTAGTTATTAGATAACGGCGAGGCCTTACATGGAACATTCTTTTAAGATAGATACTACCCAAAATGTAGGTATATTATTTCAACTGGCATCTCCCGGTGAACGGGCCCTTTCATGGTTCATTGATTTCAATCTTAAGCTTGCTTGGGTACTCATTGTTTTTGAGGTTTTTAAGCATAGTTATAACGAAGATAACCGCTTCGTAATCTCCGCGATTGCTTTTTTGCCAATTGCTTTTTACAACTTATTATGTGAGCTATTTTTCAATGGACAATCGCTGGGCAAAGCCATTTGCAAAACCAGGGTGATGAAGATTGATGGAACTCAACCAGCCCTCAGCAATTTTCTGTTGCGTTGGGTATTTGGATTGCTTGAATTCAATATTTTCATAGGCCTGGGTTTGATCATATATTTCTGGAATAACCGGGGTCAACGATTAGGTGATATTTTTGCTGGTACTACAGTTATCAAGATCAACAAGGAAATTACATTGGAAGAGACGACTGCTTTAGATCTTCCGGAAAACTATCAACCTACTTTTCCGCAAGCCACGAATCTAAGTCAACGGGATGTGGAAGTGATCAAAGAGGGCATCATCTTTTACCGCAAGTACCAAAACTATAAGGTATTGAATATTCTGGCCCATAAGATAGCGGGTCATTTACAGGTAACCACCAACTTATCTCAATTGGATTTTCTGCAGGTAATCGTTGCTGATTACAATTATTATAAGCAAAAGGAAGATTAAAGATCCCTATCACCCCTTCAAATTGAACTATTTCTTCATTAAATCGTATTAAAATACATACTGTAACTATTAATTTACAGTTATAATTGCGATTTTTGTAGAACAATGGCTAGGAGGCTGATTATTATATGGATTATATTGGCAGGGATGGGCACCGGTTATGCCCAACTTGTGCAGGTGTCGGGTTATGTTTATACCAGCGATTCTATAGGAGTGGTTCCTTTTGCCAACATTTATAATAAAAAGACCCGTTCAGGCAGCCAGGCCGGTATTTCAGGTTTTTATACCGTTTTGATAGCTCCGGGTGATACAGTAGAGATCACAGCCATCGGATACCAAAAAGCGGTTCTTCATCTACCTGCTTCCTATGTTGGTACGTCGTTTCATTATGATGTACCCCTGAAACATGTAAGGTATGATCTACCTACCTTTACCAAGTACTATATCGATATGGAAATTTTCAAGCGTGAATTTACGGCCATGCAGGTACCGGAGGAAAAAAGATATATTACGATCGATAAAGGCCAGATCACCAGTAAAGCCCCCGCTAAAGAAAATTTTGGTTATACCCTTCAGGGCCCATTTAGCTGGTTGTACAATAAGTTTAGCCGAAAATCAAGGGAAATGGCAAAACTAGCTGACCTTAGGTCGAACCAACTGGAGAACTATTCAGCCACCCAGCGGTTAACACCGCAATATATATCCTTGGCCACCGGCGTATCTGAAGATAAGGCCATGGACCTGGCCACCTATTGCGATATTTCCGAATCAGCTTTGGCCAATTATTCAAATTATGACCTCATGGTTACTTTACAGAGATGCCTGGAGGTGTATAAAAAAGATAAAAATCTTACCGATGAGGACCTGGGTATCAAACCTGTTGTACAGGATAGCTTAAATACTAATCCAGATCCGCAAAAATAAATGACTAAAAAATTATTGATATTTGCCTTTATTTTTACCAACACCTTACTAGCAGAGGCTCAATTGGTGCAAGTATCAGGTTTTTTATGGATCCGAAGTGATTCTACTGCTTCTGTCCCCTATGCAAGCGTTATTAATAAAAGAACTGGTAGGGGGATCCAAAGCAGCCACGATGGATTTTATACCATATTAATGGCTCCCAATGATACTGTCGAAATAACGGCTATCGGATATAAATCGAAGAAAATCACATTACCTATCGGATATAGTCAGACCAACTATCATAAAAATATATATCTCGATCCAGATATATTTACGCTGAAAGAACATACGGTAAATGGAATTACCTGGGCCAAATTCAAGGAAGCTTTTGTGAACATGGAGGTGGTAGAGGAAAAAAAATATGTGACCCTGGATCCTAGCTCCACAGCCGCCAGTGCTCCCGACAAAACGAATTTCGGGGTTGCCCTGAACGGACCTATTTCGTGGTTATACAATAAGCTGGGCAAAAAAGCCCGTGAACAGGAGAAACTGGAAGACCTTAAACAAGGGAACGACCCTCAGATGGAATATACCAGACGAATTACCAATGAATTTGTGATGGGTGTTACCAAATTACCGGAAGATAAGGTAAATGATTTTCTTAAATTCTGCTCTGATGATATCGACTTTTATGCATACGCCGCTGAATATGATATAAAAGCTAAATTGCTTTCTTGCCTACCGGAATTCAAAAAACAGCATAATATAACGGATCTGGTAGCGCCTGAAAATAATCCTAATCCTTCCGATACTATTCCCTCGAACCCAAGATAAGGCCTTCGTCCAAAGCTTTTCTCTGCCCATAACTGGCAACAAATAACTACCTTTGCAGCCAATGGCAGATTCTAATTTTGTTGATTACGTAAAAATTTGTTGCAGATCAGGTGCAGGTGGCGCAGGATGTATGCATTTTCACCGCGATAAACTTACCTCCATGGGAGGACCCGATGGCGGAGATGGAGGACGAGGTGGGCATATCATTTTACGTGGTAATAAACAATTATGGACGTTGCTGCATTTAAAATACCGGAAACATGTAATTGCAGAAGCAGGTGAATCAGGTAGAGGAGCTTTGCAGCATGGAAAAAATGGGAAGGACATGATTTTGGATGTCCCGCTTGGTACCGTGGCCAAAGATGCCGAAACAGGGGAAGTACATTTTGAAATTACTGAGGATGGTGAAGAAAGGATCCTAAGCCCTGGTGGAAGAGGTGGACTTGGCAATGATCATTTTAAAACATCTACCAACCAGGCCCCCAGGCATGCTCAACCTGGAGAGCCAGGAAGAGAAGAATGGAAAGTACTTGAATTAAAGGTATTGGCTGATGTTGGGCTGGTTGGGTTCCCGAATGCGGGTAAGTCGACTTTATTATCGGTGATCACCGCTGCTAAACCCGAAATTGCAGATTACCCCTTTACCACCATTGTACCTAATTTAGGCATTGTAAAATATTACGATCATAAATCGTTTATAGTTGCAGATATTCCAGGAATTATTGAAGGTGCACATTTAGGCAAAGGAATTGGTTTGCGGTTTCTACGTCATATTGAAAGAAATTCTGTTTTATTGTTCATGATCCCCGCTGATGCAAAAGATTATCGGACGGAATATAAGATCCTTTGTAACGAATTGGAACAATACAATCCAGAGCTCATGCATAAGGACCGGGTGATTGCCATTACCAAAGCAGATATGCTGGATGATGAGCTAATGCAGGCAATTCTAAAAGAATATTCAGATATGGAATTTATTTTCATATCTTCCCATACCGGTTATAACCTGCAGCAACTTAAAGATGAGTTATGGAAGGTGATTAACCGACCGATTTAATTTCTTTGGAAACAATTCAAAATATCGATTGGGCCTTATTGCTATTCGTTAACGGCAGCCATACTCCCTTATGGGATTCATTCTTCATTTTTATTACAGATAAATATAACTGGACCCCTTTGTATATCCTATTGGCTATTGTTTTTATAAAAAAACTAGGACTCAAAAACGGGTTAATTGTTATTGCAGGTGCCCTCCTATGTTTTGCTTTAACCGATATCATCAGTGCAAGGATCATTAAAGGCCTGGTGGAACGTCCACGGCCATGTCATACCGTTATTGGACAGATGAATATATGGAACCCCAATGGTTGCGGCGGGGCATACGGATTTGTATCTACTCATGCTGCCAATACAATGGGAATTGCCTTGTTCTGCATATTGGTTTTTATCAGAAAAATAAAAGGAAAGATAACCGGACCTATGGTATTGCTGTTGATCCTTTATCCCTTTTTAAATGGTCTATCAAGGATCTATTTGGGTGTACATTTTCCAACCGACGTATTATGCGGATGGCTGTTTGGAGGCATCATTGCCTTTGGATTGTTTTATGGTATTGATAAATGGGTATTAAAAATTCCTGATAAGCAATAACTTCGATTCAAGTGGAATTTATATGGCTACTCCAACCAAAAGTGATCCTACACCTATATATATTCTAAGCTCATTATTGATCTTGATTTTTTTGATATGTATAGCAGTATACATTTACGACCTGACCGTTTTTTTAGCTCCAAGTGAAAGTGTGCTTATTCCAACTTATATACAAGCTTCATTCAGGGTCTTTTCAACGATCATCATTGCAACATGCCTGGCATGCTGCGCTTCCGGAATTATCATGTCAATCTATGCTATTAAAAAGAGGAAGTGGATATTTCTGGGCATTGGTTTTGCTATTCTTCTCCTCATGATCATTGGTAATAGTGTAAGTATTTATTTTTATCCGGTCTTTATTCCGGTATATAATTATTTTATCTAATATCATCAGGCAATGAAGCGGCCTCCCCGAACTTAATCCTTCAATGGTCTTTTCTTGATCATACCTCCCCTGGTATCCTTTACACTGTTCATGACCACAAAAGCCTTGTCATCGATCTTTTCGATCTCAGTATTCAGTTTGTTCAATTCGAGCCGGGTGATCACTGTATAAATAATATCTGTATCCATGGTTTCCCCATGGCCTCCAAATCCTCTTTTACCTTGATAAATGGTTACTCCCCTACCCATTTCATGAATGATCATATGCCGGATGGATTCACTCCTTCCTGATATAATTGTTACACCAATATATTCTTCAATACCTTCTACGATAAAGTCAACCGTCTTCGAAGCCGCCAGGTAGGTAATCATAGAATACAAGGCTGTTGTAATGGAAAGAAAATATGCGGCAGCGCAGAAAATAATAATATTAAAAACGAGTATAACGTCGCCTAAAGTAGTTCCGAATTTCTTGCTCAAAAATATCGCGAGTACCTCTGTTCCATCGATCACTGCACCACCCCTTACAGCCAGTCCAATTCCGGCACCTAAAAAGAATCCTCCGAACACTGCTACCAATACTTTATCATCGGTAATATCTGGGAATTGAACCGTGGCAGTTGCAATGGCCAAGGCTATAATAGCGATCGTAGTTTTAACGGCAAACCTTTTGCCGATTACTTTATATCCCAAAATAATAAAGGGAATGTTGATAGCGACCAATAATATGGATAACGAAACCGATGAAACTTGCGAAACTAATAGTGCAATGCCCGTGGCTCCGCCATCAATAAAACCGATAGGTAATAAAAAGCCTTTCAACCCAAGCGTAGCTGATGCCACTCCCAGAGCAATGAACAATACATCTTTTAATAACCTCACCGCTTCAATTCTCATGAGGCGAAAGCCTTTCGCCATCTCGATCCTTGAAAATTCACGTCCCTCGGGAGTTTTGTCTCTCTTGCCTCTTAAAACGGTTTGAATAACGAGTTGTCTCCAGAATCTTGTCATGCTGGAACTAAAGGTAAAAATTATTTGGTAACTACAAGTTTGGAAGAACGTTCCATACCATTTGTTATAACACTCACCACATATATTCCTGCATCCCAACCATAAGTGCTTAAGTTGATCTTGTCACCGGTCCAGTTGGCAGCATACATTAATTTACCTTCTGCCGAAAAAACTTTTATCAGATGGTCCTCAAAGCTATTTAAATGAATAATGAAATATTCACTGGCAGGATTGGGATAAATACCAAATGCATCGTTGGTATAAGGTACTTCAATATCACTGATATCAGGCGGGCCGAAAATACTGGTTTGTCCCATATATTCATTTAAAAACAAATATCCATCCTTCCAATAAAGGTCATGCACCCCCCATAAATTGTTGTAGATATGCTCTCCACCATGGGTATAACTATCAACAGGAATATATGGTGGCGATTTAGGGATTGCATTTAATGGATCAGTACTGGAAGTAATGTAGATATAATTGGAATCAAAGGCCATGAATATTCTATGTTTACTACTCATTGGGAATTGATCTGAAGAAATAAGTGTTAGTGTATTATTGACATCATCAAAATAATATCTTGCTATTTCATCGTTTCCTATCAAAACTTTTTTCTTAAAAACAAATAGGGTATCATTGATCAGCACAAAAGACTTGAATTGTCTAAATGCCGGAGCCAATGTGGATGTCAATATAGTCATGGAAGTATCGAAAACGATGATGGAATCATACTTACATGCAAATAATTTTGCTGAGGGATGCCAGAGGATATCCTGAGCATTGTTCATCCTTTTATAAGACTTCACATGAGGATAGTTTGGATTAACAACATCAGCCAGTACAATATGTTTTGCGACGCCGTCGATATCTTCAATAACTGCCAGCTTACCGTTATAATACCTGGATTTCTGAAAATCAGCTGGAAGCAAAGTCAGCGTATCAACGGATGTATCAGAAATAAGGGTTAATGTTGCCTGATCGTAGACCCTCAGCCGTTCTCCGGTAAGATACCAACCATAAATGTAATCGGCTGAATCGGAAAGACTAATCGCCCGACAAAATCCTCCCGTGGTATCCTGATCGGATAGTTGCGGAAGTACCGTTTGAATATTATCAATTGTGTATTTTTCCAATCCAAAACCTTCATCCGCTTCCACCAGGATTTCTTTTGCTACAGCACTCCCATGACACCAGCCGCCTGTATGCTTTTTGCCATAGACAATTTCATTGTGAATATCCGATACGTCTACCGTCCATATACCGTACCATTCTGATGCCACATACATTTTTCGTGTGATCTCATCAATTTCCGCATCGAAATGGTATAACCCTGCATAAATATCGGTGAGCAAATGAACATTACTTGAATTAACAGCATCGTATACATAAATTTCTCCATAATATGGTTGAAACCATTGATGACCGATAGGCCCACCTCCTTGTGTAGAAATATAGACCGTATCATTGATCATTTCGGCACTCATAGGAATGGAAGTGCTGCCGCCTGCAAATGCAAAACCCATAATCGTGTCACTGAAGGTGTATTGTAAATCAGTAGGGTCTGAATAGTCCAGTACTAAATAATGTCCATGCGTGAAAGGAAGAATCGAAAGTATCTGCCCTCCCATCACATGAAGAAGATTATTGTTTTCACCAAATGCAACCTCCATAGAATTACCAATATTATTCTGGTAAAAGTCCAATGGTTGCAT
This sequence comes from Flavobacteriales bacterium, assembly GCA_025451235.1. Taxonomy (GTDB): domain Bacteria; phylum Bacteroidota; class Bacteroidia; order CAIKAF01; family CAIKAF01; genus JANWKQ01. The sequence continues at coordinate 130,247 of JANWKT010000020.1, forward strand.
GTTTTTGAGATCATACATATAGATACCTTCAATCGGCACATCCCATGTCTCAGTGTAGAATAATGTATACGCTAACAAGCTGTCCTTTATGTCTACACCATGAACCCGGGCAGAATCAGAATAACTTGCAATTGTATATTGATATATTATGTTCGTACCTGCATCATGCAAGAGATTTACCTTCGTCTTTCCAGCGGTAATAATAGAATCTCCATAAAAGGCAATATCGTAAACTGATTCATTAGGACTTGAAGGAATATAATGGGCCTGTTCATCCAAATAAACCGGACCAGGTACTATATCGAATTTGTATAAACCATCATGGTTGGCGCAAACATATAAATATCCGTTGTGCTCCGTGATATAATCGATATTGGATAACATCCGCTGCTTGAATACAAGATTATTGGGAGTATTGTTTGGTCCATTGATCGTCCAAATCTCCAATGTATTGGCTGCTCCCACATACAATAAGTTATTGTGCAGAAATACCTCGTATGCCGAACCACCATCGGTAGATCCTAAATAATTCAGGGGGTTTTGTGCCAGCAATGTTGTAAAGAAGAATGGCAATAAAGTGAAAAACCTTTTCATTATTAAAGTTGAGTTGTACTCCAAAGATACAAAAAAATCAATTTCCCTGCTGGTACTTATTCTCTTTGGTAAAAGTATCCAAGATCAGCGTAAGGGCCATGGTAACTGCGAATACCCTCACTGGGATGCCTGTATGTACCGTTCCAAAAAACCGGAAATAAATAAGGAAGGCGAGTAATGCATAAAAAGTAAGCTGGGGGATAGTGGCATTTAATCCCCATTTAAATTTTTTTTCTTTGATCCACTTGAATTTTAAAATATTGATCCCTATCAGGCCTGCACTGGAAATATAACAGAGGATAACATATATCAGGGGAATCAGCTTATCGAAATTGAGCAGCCATCCAAGGATCCCTATTAAAAAAAAGATGGACTGAAAATAATAATAGTTCTTTTCTAAAAATTTCATTTCAGGCACAAATATAAGAGTTTTTAAGCGGGATACTGTTGATTTCATCTTTTAAAAGTTTCTACATTCCATAATGCAGCCAACTTAAAAAAGATACAATTATTTGATCGAAAGGCTGAAATTCGATTCCCCTTCCAACAATCCTTCCAATTGGTCACCCACTGCCACTGGCCCCACCCCCGCTGGAGTTCCGGTAAAAATAATGTCCCCGATCTTGAGGGTAACAAATTGAGACACATATTCAATAATACTATCAATATCAAAGATCATGTCCTTCGAATATCCGGATTGGACCACCACACCATTTTTGAGTAATTGGAATTCAATATTGTCTTTGTTTTTTAGCGAATTGATGGATACAAATTCTCCCACCACAGCACTGCCATCGAATCCTTTGGCTTTTTCCCAGGGAAGACCTTTGGTTTTTAGTTCATTTTGAAGATCCCGGGCAGTGAAATCAATTCCAAGACCAATTTCGTCATAATAGCGGTGGGCAAATTTTTTCTGGATGTTTTTTCCCAGCCGGTTGATCTTTACCAATATCTCACATTCATAATGGATGTCATTGCTGAATGCTGGATAGAAGAATGGCTGGCGCCCCACCAATAATGCAGTATCGGGTTTAAAAAAAATAACCGGTTCCGCAGGAACTGCATTCTTCAGCTCCTTGGCATGTTCCGCATAATTACGACCGATGCAAATAAATTTCATGGTTCAGCAGGTATATAGGGTAAAAATATGATTTTTTTTGTTTGGGCCCCTGGCGAAAAAAAATTAACGAATCTGTTGATCAAGGATCGACAGGCTTTCCTCAAAAGAAGTGGGTTGATAGCCTAATTCTTTCCTAGCCTTGTCAATAATAAAACCTGTTCTGGGTGGTCTTTTGGCGGGCTGATTCAACGAGGAACTGTTCGAAGGATGAATGAGCTTTTTATCCAAGTGATAATGGTCGGCCACCTTGCAGGCAATCTCGTAAATATTCATCAACTCACTCCCCGAAATATTATAAATACCTCGGGCATCTTTTAATGCCGCTAATAAACATCCTTCCGCCAGATCTTCCGCCAAAGTGGGTGTTCTCCATTGGTCATTCACTACATGGATCTCCTTGCCCTGCTCCAAAGAATTCTTTACCCATAAAACAATATTGCTTCTGCTCATATTGTCCACAATTCCATACACGAGAACGGTCCTGATAATGGCCCAGGGGGTATTCATTTTTTGCACTATTTTTTCGGCCTCCCATTTACTCCATCCATAATAGCTCAATGGATTGGGGACTGCATGCTCATCATAAGGGCCTGCTTCTCCATCCAGCACAAAATCTGTGCTTACATGTACCAGATGGATCTTCCATTCATCTGCAATGGATGCCAGATTTTGCACAGCATCCACATTTATTTTTTTGCAATTCTCCCGATCGGTTTCGCAGGCATCCACATTGGTCATCGCAGCCGCATGAATAATATGTGTAGGTCTTGAGGATAAGATCACTTTTCTCATCCCTTCATGGTCCGTAATATCTACATTAAAATACTCGTAACCCTGCTGGTCTAACAGTCGGTTTTCTCCCCTTGCTGTGGCTATACAAGCAACATTGTTCATCCATTTCATGCGGTACACCAACTTTTGGCCCAGTAAACCATTGGCACCCGTGATGAGAATTCTTTTCATGCATTGCAATATTAATAAATATTTATGCAAACCATCACAAAATCCCCCCGAATCACCATTCCTTTCAGTTTTTGTTAAAATGTTTTAAGAAAGAATTAAATAACTCAAAAAAGAACCTGAAAGCCCCGTGCATGCTGCACATTGATGTATGAATTATATAATAGTTTTTTTAAAAAGTATAACGACTTATTATGTTGATCTACGGAATTTTGTTCATATCAATTACATAATTATAAATTAAAAAAAACATATGAAAACACGTTTATTAAAAATCGGAATTCTCGGGGCTTTGTTAGTAATCATGTCAACATCCAGGCTATGGGCTTTTACGGCGGTAGTATCTGGAGATTGGAGTAATGCAGCCACATGGGGTGGAGTCGCTCCAGGGCCAAACGTTACCGGACAAGATATCATTATTCCCAATGGTATTACTGTTAACCTTGACATGAATGTAAATTTTTCCGGACTCATTAATACGTTTACGGTAAATGGTACATTGAACAGCGTTACTACCAATAGCCTTACGATTGACCAGGGCGCATTTGCGGGTAATGGTACAGTGGACATCCACCGTTTGGAGTTTCACCTGTTGGCCACCTCGTCCTTTACCGGCTCTATGGTGCTTAATGTGATGGAGAACGATGGGGCACTTTTGTCACTAGCGGCAACAGGTAGTGTTTCAGATAGCCTACTTCTATCTTCTGGAAGTATTACTTTAAACACAGGAGCAAATCTGGCAGTTCAAACCAATTCAACCATTCGTAGAGATGCAGGAAGCATCACTATCGGGGGTGGAATTTTTAACTCCAGCAGTAATTACCACGTAGTATATGTGGGTGGTTCCAAAACATCCGGTATAGAGCTTAATTCTCTTACCTTACAGAATGTATATATTCAATTAACAGATAATACACAAACCCTCACTTTAGGAAGTGATCTTCGTGTTTATAGCACCTTGTATTTAACTTCAGGTCATCTTGACCTGGGTGGTAATAACCTGGAGCTTTATGGAAATATGAATATTACTGGTAGTGCCATGTTCGAAAGTGATGCATCTTCAGATGTAACTGTTCAAAGTGCTGCAGCCATTACCAGCAGCTTTGTTTTCCAAGCAGGTTCAGTGGTAGATGTATTTACCGTTGACCACACAGGTGGTGGAAATGTAAAGTTAGGTTCTGCATTAGATATTTCTGGCGAGCTTCGATTGAATGATGGAAGTTTCAGTCTTGAAAGTGGTTCCACATTAACCATGTCTGCTGGTAGTTTAGTACACGTAGAAGATGGGGACCTCTCAGGTAATGGTGGATCGTTTGTTGGTACTGCTGCTTATGATGTAGAATATATGGGAGGAACCAATACTTCAGGTTTAGAATTAACTGGTTCAGGATTAAATGATGTTGATATAAACCTGGCTTCTGCAGGACAAATTAACATGAACAGCAATGCAATCATCGCTGGAAATTTAGATATGGCCAATGGAAAAATAAACCTGAATGGTTATAATTTGGTTGTGAATGGTACAATGGATCAAGTAGCAGCTGCAACTATCATTGGAAACAGCAATTCAGATCTTGAATTACACACCACAGCAACTGCTGACGAAACCATTTATTTTGACGGATCTAACCAAAACCTGGAAAGTTTTGTAGTGGATGTTACCGGTTCAGGAAACATTGTTTTAGGTAGCCAGTTACACATCAACGACGAACTTAATATGGTAAGCGGAAAATTGGATATCTCTGATTACGATCTTATCATCGAACAAGGTGGTATGGTTTCTAACTATAGCGATACCAAATATATCATCACTTCAGGATTAGGGCAATTACAGATGTATGTAAATCTTGCTTCCCCTTATCTTGTATTTCCTGTTGGAACATCTACTAACTATTCACCAGCAAGCGTTCAGCAAGTATCTGGAGCCACTGCGGGTAATTTTATGGTAAATGTATTCAACGGTGTATTTACCGGTGGATTACAAGCTCAAGGATATAACAGTGCAACTACTTCAAGTGTGGTGAACAGAACCTGGATAGTGGAAGCTGCTGGTGGTGTTACCATTAATACCAATCTTAAATTGGGTTGGGTAGTTGCCTCTGAAGTAAACGGGTTCGATAGGACCGATGCTTATATCAGCCATTATACTGCCGGCGATTGGGATACCTATGCTTCAGCAGCGGCTGTAGCAGGATTGAACAATACCTTCGAAATCAGCAGAACCGGTCTTACTTCATTAAGTCCTTTTGCAGTAGCTGATGTGAATGCAGAATTGATCGTTGATGATGAAAAAGAGGTATTGACCATCCATTTATATCCAAATCCATGTACTGATGTATTAAATGTTGCCTATTCAAGCAACACCGACCAATACATGTATCAGATCATTGATCTTACTGGAAAAATGCATGCAGTAATTGCCAATGGAACCAATACATTTGATGTATCCGGGTTAACCAGCGGCATGTATCTGTTGAAAATAACAAATTTAAATACTAAGAAAGTTGCGGTAGAGCAATTCATTAAAAAATAATTCTCTAATCCTATCAACTAAAAATCCCCCTGGAGATTCTCCAGGGGGATTTTTTATTTATCTTGCGATATCAATAACCACAGAATTAAAGAGTCGTAAGTATATATGATTGCCCTGGCCTTCCAACTTTCTTCCCTTATATTGGAATCTTCTCCCACCACCGTAGGTGATATGGAGGCCGAATACAGGGCAACGGGGATTGCAGGTGCCCTCATTGTATTGGGTTTGATCCTTCTGGTGGTTGGTTGGTTACGGTACCGAAGAGTGATCGTGAACCGGAGAAAACGCAAGGTTAGAAAATTTATCGAGGCATTTAGTAAAACGGATCCATTCTGGAATGAGCAACAAATGGCAGAGATCTCCAGGGAAATATTCACTTATGTGCAAGTAGCCTGGGTAAAAAGAAATTTCTATTACGTTACCAACTATGTAACCGATGAGCTTAAAAAAGAATGGGAAACCACCTGGAAGAAAATGGCTACGATGAATTATGGGTTCCATTGCGGAAAAATAGATCTCGACCGGGTGATCCTCATAGGAGTAGAAGATTATTCCAATGATGAAAAGGATAGTTTTTCAGTAGAAATATCTGGTTATTTAAAGAGATATATGTTCAACAAAAGAACCATGAGGGTTATCTATAAAAATACGAGTGAACTGGAATACATTACAGATGTGTATACTTTTGTACGAAGAAGTGACCAATGGCAATTGAACAAGATCAATTACAACGCTGATCTTTCGGATGTTTTGGATAAAAAGATCGCTTTCGAAAAGCCAGGTAAGCCTGAAGATACCTAGTTAAAAAAGAAAAGCGGATACGATTACATATCCGCTTTTCATAGTCAATGCATTTCTGTTATTCATTAATTGAACGGTAATAAATTTCCGTTTTGTTTTGGACCAAATACTTTTTTCAGTAGGTCAGTTACCTGGTGGCCTATATTCTTGCGGATCTTACCTTCTTCAATGGCCACAATATGAAATAATCCATCCAATGCTTTTTGGGTAACATGGGCAGCTAAATTATCTGGGATATCTGTAGTTCCGGGGATAAAATTATTGTAGTTGTTATACGTGGTCATCACTGTATTCCATGCCTGTTGTGCTCCAACACTTTTCAAAGCATCCTCAATAGGAGGTTGAAAAGCCGCTTGTAATTGGGCATAGGTATTGGTTTTTAAATATTGGGTAGCAGCATCATCGGCCCCATTTAAAATATTCATTACATCGGCAAAAGTGATCTTGGTAATGGCATCCTTAAAGATGGGTCCTGCCTTCACTGCAGCTTGTTCAGCCGCACGGTTCATTTTCTGGATCAGGTCATCCACCAGGGTATTACCAATACCAGGCACTGATCTTAAAGTGGATTCAATTTTCTGTGCCTCAGGTGGCAATAATATTTTAATGGCCGCATTGGTAAAATAGCCATTTGTACGGTTCAGGTTCATTACTGAGGTATCGGTACTGATGGTTAAAGCTTGTTTGAGCCCGCTAATGATCTCATCATTGGTAGGGCCTGAAGATCCTTGTAATATTTCGCAGGAGGAGAAATAGGCTGGTGTAATTAAAATAGCCAGGGCAGTGATTATTTTTTTCATATTATTCAGTTTTAACGGACCAATTCAAATGTATTAATTAAAAGGATGAATACAATAATAAGGCCAGAAAAATAGCCCAATCATAACCACTACCGATCCAGCTTGGCATCCACCTGGGCCTGGCATAGCTTACAAAATCCTGGATTTTTCAGTAGCTTATCTCCGTCCCCATCGGCATCCTGCATGATGCAATCCTTGTTGGGACAATGTGGGATCCCCAGGGTATGCCCAAATTCATGGATGACAGTTTGGGTAAATCGCTCAATGGTCCGGGAACGTTTATATGAAATAATACAGACCCCTCTTTGCAGGCTTCCCAAACCCAACACCGACCAGTTCTTATACTTTTTCCCATTCGACAGGGTTCTTTCTTTTACCGCAATATTTTCGGCGGTAATTCCAATCAGGGTATTCACCGAATCAGGTTTGTTGCTATGGAGTATGCCCAGTTGCTTACCTGAATCCATTTTCCCTTTTACCAGGTATTGATCCTCGGTAATAGGCAATGAGGTACGATTGCAGGTAATATAGGCTTGTGGAAATTGCTCTTTTAAAGATTTTACTGCCGCTTTCCAGTGTACCGAATCTACTTTACCCACAGCAATCAACTGAATATGATAAGGAAGTAATTTTTCGGTAACGAGGGGTGGTTCCAATGAGACTTGCGACTTTTTCCCGCAAGAGAAAAGGAAGAGACTGGAAAGTATGAGGAGCGAAAATCCTTTCATTTGAAAGCAAGTTAATATAAAAATCAAAAGCGGCCCGGATAGGAGCCTGCCTGCCATGGTGTAGGCCTAAGCTTCGGCAGGCAGGCGGCATCCTTTTTTATTACTGCATGGAGGAATTTTCAGGAGTTGTTGCAGCGACGGGCAATTGCCCGTCGTTACCATCCCTAAGAAAATATCTGCAGTAATAAAAAAGATATAGCGTATAGCCGGAAAAGCCGCCCAAATAAATAATGCATTAATTAGCTTGAAGCAAACTAATCTTTTTAGAAATATTTGCTTTTTCCGTTTCTGTTTTTGCCAGCATCAAGGCTGTATTTAAATGGGAGAAAACTTTTTCGGTGTTGATGCCTTGGTATAAATTGGCAAGAAGTAAATGATACAAATGGTTATAGGTAAGATCTAATTTTTCGGCTTCAACAATGGCCTCTTTTTTAGAGTTTGCCTTGGAAAGGGCATAGGTACGGTTCAAAGCTGCAATGGGCGAATACTCCACCTGCAACAATTTGTTGTAGAGTTGTAAAATACTTTCCCATTTTTCATGTGTATCTGTTTTATGGGTATGCCAATAAGCAATAGCCGCTTCCAAATGATATTTAGAAATCTGATGGCCTTTGGACGCATTGTTTAAGTAAAAATGACCTTTTTCAATGAGCTCCAGGTTCCATAAGGTTTCATCCTGTTCTTCATAAACAATTAATTCTCCCTGCGTATTGATCCGTGCCTCAAAGCGGGAGGAGTGAAAACACATAAGAGAAAGCAGGGCATTTACCTGGGGGGTAGAAGTATGTTCATTTTCGACCAGCATCAAAGTAAGTCGCATGGCCTCGATACATAGATCCTTTTGCAGCGTGGTGTTTTTTGATGTGGAATAATAACCTTCGCTGAACAATAAATATAAAGTGGTGAGCACTGCTTCCAAACGACTATTGATCTCCGACGCAAGTGGTAACTCCATTTTTATATTTTCCGTTCGGAGTTTTTCCTTGGCTCGTGTAAGCCGTTTATATATAGTATCTTTATTCGTAAGAAATGCATCAGCTATTTCGTCCACTCCAAATCCACAAAGGATGTTTAACGACAAGCCTATCTGTGACTCAGCAGGAATGGCAGGGTGACAAATCGCAAACATCATCTGCAACTGGCTATTGGTAATATTGGTATTGGAGAGGTCGATCTCTAGTTCATCCGCAAAGCCTTCTGAACGTTTTACTTCTACTGCAACCTTGTTGGTAAATACATGTTGATGTTTTAAAAAATCTTTGGCTTTGTTTTTGGCTACCGTATATAACCAGGCAGTAGGATTTTGTGGTAAGCCTTTGAGCCCCCAGGTTTCGGCAGCCAACAAAAATGTATCACTCACAATATCCTCAGCGGTTTCTATATATTCTATTCCAAATAATTTACAGAGAACAGAAGTGATCTTACTATATTCTGTTCTGAATAAATGTGGTATGAGCTCCTGGTCATTCACTTTAAAAAAAACTCCCGGTTTTCACCGGGAGCATTTTTTTATTTCTAATTATTCATTGGGATGATGGCCCGAACTTCTACGCTGCCTCCTACCTGAAGTATAGGACAACCCTTTGAAAGTTCGGTTGCTTCTTCCAGGCTATTCGCCCGAATGATGGTATACCCCCCCAACACTTCTTTGATTTCAACAAAAGGCCCGTTGGTAATTAAATTATTCGGTTTAACCACCTTGCCATCTGATTCCAACCTGTTACCAGCTGTTACCAATTTGTTCTGAGCTGCAATGCCACCGATCCAATCGTTCCATGGTTTTAATATGGCCTGTATTTGTTCGGGTGACATTTGTTCAGCATAATTGGAATCCTCTCTTCTAAAGATCAACAAAAATTCTTTCATGCTTTTTTATTATTTATTTGAATGTAATGCTACGGTATTTCCCTCCGAATCTACAAAAATTGCCATATATCCAATCTCATCCGTGATCTTTGTTTTAGGCAAGGCAATTTGCCCGCCTGCTTTTTCCACATTTGATAAGGTATTGGCCAGATCAGGATTAGCATTTAAATACAATTTAGCTCCATCGGTGCTTGGCTTATGCATAGGTCCTTCCACTAATCCGCCGGATACTTTTCCATTCATATCTTCAGCAGGGAAAAAGGCCATTTTCATGCCCATCATTTCAGCCTCTTTCATTTCGATGCCAAACAAGGTTTCGTAGAATTTTTTTGCTCTTGCAATGTTGGATACAGAGATCTCAAACCAGTTGATTGAATTGTCAGTTGCTTTCATTTTTTAAAGTTTTTATTTGTTTATATGAGCATGACGACTGGTGGTTTCAAAATTGGACAAGGGGTGGATATTTTTTTTGAATTATTTTATAAGTGTCTTATAATCAGCCGGTAAAATTGCTCTGGATTGTTTGATGGGGCTTGCTGGCATGCTGTTTTAGGGTCTTGCTTTCACTTCGTTCAGGTAGCATGAATGACGTAAGAACAGTAAGGTGAACCTTCAATACCTATTTACTATGTTCTTAATGGATTGTATGTATGAGCCCACGAACAAATTTACGTGAACAAGTAAGGGATATAGATTACATATCTGCATTCTTTGTTCCCAATGTGGTTCCAGCGGGTATACTTCATTATAGGCATCGTAGAACTCTACTTCAAAGCCACCGAACAATTTACTCATCGCAATATCCATTTCCCTATGCCCATAGTATATAGCAGGATCATAAACCACAGGATCTCCATCTACATTGCTCATGATATTTCCACTCCAAAGGTCTCCATGCAAAAGACATGCTGGTTCCGGAGGAAAGATATCGCCCAGTTTCCTATATAGACTTTCAAATTTTTCCACGAGGAATATATCCGCTTTTCCTGAATCAACTGCCATTTTTAGCATGGGTTCCAATCTTTTTTCGACAAAGAATTTGATCCATGTATCTGATGGTTCATTTGTTTGTGGTAAGGAGCCAATATAATTATTATACTGCAAGCCAAAAGTGGGTGATTGGTTTTTATGCTGATGGGCCAATCCAAAACCAAGATCAGTCCAAAATTCATAATGTGGCGACCCCGATTGGATATATTCCAATACCAGAAAATCCAGGTCTTCATATGTAAAAACGGAAATGATCTGTGGAACATGTAATGTACGGGTACCATTTAGTATTTCAAGATTTTTGGCCTCCAGTTCAAACATTCCCTTATACTTATCGTGGCTATTATATTTAGCGAAATAACTGCCATGGTTAGTTTTAAGTTGAATGGCTGTATTAATGGAGCCACCCGCTAAAGGTATTACTTCATGTATCTGTATGGAATTGTCTATTGCCCTCCCAATTTCTTCAGCAAGTATATCATTCATTGAAGGATGGTATATTTCCATATGGACAATTTTCCCCAAAGTTGGAAAAAATTTTTACATTTGCCACGAGTTCTGATAAAAATGGGGGTATAGCTCAGCTGGCTAGAGCGCTTGCATGGCATGCAAGAGGTCATCGGTTCGACTCCGATTATCTCCACTAATGATCTTAAAAGCCCTACAATTGTAGGGCTTTTGTTTTATAAAAAATACTGAACCATACCAAATAATAAATCTAGATTCTATCGGTTATTATATCAGCCATGAGAAAGAAAATCCTCTATACCCTTCTGAGCCTTTTCATTGTTGTTGCCTTTTTGCTCAATTATATTGCCTACAACCATGCCTATAAATTTACCCACTACGCGGATATTAAAGAGAACAGGCTAAAGGTAATGGATGGGGCGAAGATAAGTTTAAAAGAAAAAATACAATATATCATGGAAGGAGTGAATGTCCCCCGGCCAAAAAATGTGATCACTCCCCCTTTTGAATACATTCAAAAAAGAATAAGCACCCCCAAAGGAGAAATAGAGATCTGGGAAAATAAGATTGTCCGTAAGCCCGGTAGATCCGGCCTGGCCAGAGGAACCGTGATCTTCTTTCATGGTTATGCCAATAAAAAATCCTCTTTGATCGCACGGGCGGAAGAGTTTTACGATATGGAGTATAATGTGGTGCTGGTTGACTTCTTAGGAAGCGGAGGATCGGATGGAAGTACATGTTCCATTGGATATTATGAAGCTGAGCAGGTGAAAGCCTGTTATGATTATGTACAGGCGAAAGGTGAAAAAAATATTTATTTGTTCGGGATCTCCATGGGAGCAGCGGCCATTATGAAATGTGTAAAGGACCACCAGCCTGACGTAAAAGGCATTTTTCTTGAATGTCCATTTGGAGATTTTAAAACAACCGTAAAAAACCGCTTTAGAAATTTCGGGCTCCCCACCTTTCCTCTGGCCGATCTTTTAATGATCTGGGGAAGTTACCACGCCGGTTATTGGACCTATCACCATAATCCCTCCGAATATGCCAAGGAAATCCATTGCCCTACCATGCTACTCTATGGTGAAAAGGATTATGCCGTTAGTAGAAAAGAGATCAATACTATTTTCAAAAACCTGCAAGGGGAAAAAAAACTTTCTATTTTTGAAAAAACAGGACATGAAATTTATATGAACCATACCCAGCAACAATGGTTGGTGGAGGTTCAATATTTTCTTGCCTTCACGGGCACCTATTCAAGTCCATATTATATGAAGGGAAATGAGGTCTATTATTAGTTAACCCAGGGCCACATCCAGGACCATCATAACCAGGAAGCCTCCTATAAAACCCAGCACTGCTAAATCTTTGTATTTATCCCGTTGGGTTTCAGGGATCACCTCTTCCACTACTACATAGATCATGGCTCCGGCAGCAAAAGCCAAGGCAAAAGGCAATAAGGGTTGCATATAAATTACAGCCACTGCACCAATCACACCGGCAATCGGTTCAACAATTGCAGACAATTGTCCATACCAGAAAGCCTTTAATCGACTAACACCAACACGCCTTAGCGGCATCGCCACCGCCATTCCTTCCGGGAAATTTTGTAAACCTATCCCAATGGCCAAAGCAATGGCCCCAGGTATAGTAGCCCCATCCATTCCCACTGCTGCTGCTCCAAACAATACACCCACCGCAAGCCCTTCAGGAATATTATGCAGGGTGATTGCCAATACCAACAAAGTAGTTTTATGCCATTGGGTTTTTACACCTTCCGATTCGCCTTCTGCGGCATTGATATGGATATGGGGCAGAAATCTATCCAGCAAAAAGAGGAACAAGGCACCTGCCGCAAAGCCCACCGCAGCAGGCATCCAAGGCATGGCAGGGAACATCTTTTCACTCATTTCGATAGATGGATTCAACAATGACCAAAAACTGGCGGCTACCATTACACCGCCTGTAAAACCAAGCATCACATCCAAGGCACCCCTGCGAAGTGTTTTAAAGAAAAACACCAGAGAGGCACCTGCGGCTGTAACAAGCCAGGTGAAAGTAGTAGCCAGTAAGGCTGCCCAAACCGGACTTATATGGGAGAAGTAGTTAACAATTGATTCCATAGCAGCTTAATTCTGAATATAAATCGGACAAATATATAAAATATTTTTAGACTAGCCTAAATTTTTTATCACTTAAATCAGGTATTTTTAAAAAGTTAAAAAATGTGTATATTCGTTATGTAATAAAAATCGCGTTATAATGAAAAGACTTCTACTTCCACTATGTTTTTCTGGGTTATTGTTTTCAGGGCTTTTGTCGGCCCAATCAAATGTTCCCGTTTTTACAGTTACTGCACCTGATCTTTCTGCCGTTCAAGCCGAGGATGAGGAACGAAACAAACAAGGTATGATGTACCGCATCGGTGTTACCATACCGGTTCAATTAGATATTCATGAGACTGGTGAATGGTTCAGTGATGGAAATGGCAACCTGGTTTACCATGTGAAAATATATTCCGCTGGGGCACTCGGTCTGAATCTTTCCTTCGATCAGTTTACCTTGCCCGAAAAAGCAGAATTACGTGTATACAATCCTGAAACCAACATGATCATGGGTCCATACACCTCCGTAAATAATGAGGAGGATGGGATCATGAGCACTGCCATTGTGAAGGGTGACTATGTTATTTTAGAAGTAGCCGTTCCAAAAGATGCAGTAGGGGACCTAAAACTCCATGTAAATGAGATAGGATATTTTTACAGACAAGTGGATCCATTCGAAACTCAGGACACCAGAGCTTTGGGGGATTCAGATCCATGCGAAGTAAACGTAAATTGCTCCGAAGGAACCAGCTGGACAGATGAAAACAGAGGTGTTGCCAGGGTATTGGTAAAAGATGGAGGTTGGGGATATTGCTCCGGATCATTGGTAAATAATACAGCCGGTGACTGTACTCCTTATTTTTTGTTAGCACAGCATTGCGGAGCAGGAGCTCCTGCCAGTGATTTTCGTCAATGGGTATTTTATTTCAAATATGAAGGTCCATCCTGTTCTGATCCTGCTTCAGAACCTACCTCTTCCAATGTTACGGGATGTGTAAGAGTGGCTGCTTCTGGAACTGCCTCTACAGTTACAAAATCAGATTTTCTTTTGGTAATATTAAAAGGACGCCCGGTTGCTGCGGCGAATGCCTATTATAATGGTTGGAGCAGAAGTACCAGTGCATCTACCAGTGGGGTTGGTATTCACCATCCTGCAGGTGATATTAAAAAGATCTCCACCTATAGCAGTACATTGGCCAGCACTACCTGGGATGGTACACCGAATTCGCATTGGAGAGTTTATTGGGTAGCAACTACTAATGGCCATGGTGTTACCGAAGGAGGATCTTCCGGTTCCCCTATTTTTAATAGCGCCGGTTTGATCGTTGGTGATTTAAGTGGCGGTGCTTCTTATTGCACTTCTCCTAACTCACCTGATTCATATGGTAAGTTCTCGTATAGCTGGAGTTCATGTGGCTCTACTCCTCAACTTAAAATGGAGCCTTGGCTGGATAGAGGTGCGGTTGGATCAACTACCTTAACCGGACTCAATAATTCAACTTGCGCTGCAGGAACTTTGCCTGTAGTTGAATTTAATGCAAGCAATATTTATCCACTGGTAAGTACAGAAATAGTGACCCTTACCGATGTGACTACCAATGCTCCATTCTACTGGCAATGGTATATTACTCCTGCTACATATTCCTATACCGGTGGAACCAATGCATATTCACAAAACCCACAGGTTACTTTCTCGGCTACCGGTAATTATACGGTAACGCTTTACGCTGCCAATACTGCCGGATATAATTATAAAACAAAATCTGCATATATCCATGTAGGCGGAATTGGTTTTGAAGAGGAAGAAGAAAATCCAATCGTGATGTATCCAAACCCGGCAAAAGATATATTATATGTGAACCTAGGCAACAATATCTGGGATATTGATCATACTACCATATCTATGATGGATATGACCGGTAAATATGTATTGGTACAACAAATGATTGGAGCAGGCGCAAATACAGTTTCGGTAAATATCCCTGAAAACATTGCTAACGGGTTCTATATGGTTAGAATAACGGATGGCAAAAATACCAAAACAGAAAAACTAGAAGTTTTTAAATAATAAAGAACGAATGAGGAATTAGGACTTGAGCTTAATTCCTCATTCATTTACCTCCGTCTTTTTTAATGATCTGATTGGAAAGAAATTCATAGACTTCTTTTGCCTCAGGATTTCCTTCCAATAACTCCAAATGTTTCCGGATCACCGCCTCATCTTTTCTTTTTGCTGGACCTGTTTGTAAAAGGGCAGGATTGGATTGATCTAAACGTTCGGCAGTTTGTTTGATCAATGGGATCAACAAACTAAATGGTAAATGTTGTTTGGTTACCAGATCGTATGCAAGTGCAAACAGATAATTGCTGAAATTATTCACAAATATAGCCGCCATATGCAATTGAATTCTTTGGGTGGAATTCAGATACTCTACCTGGTCGGATAATTTTTTGCTTACGTTAAAAAGCATCTCAGTAAATTCATCGTTGTTCGCTTCTACACATATCGGCACCTTCTTCCAATCCATTGCTTCCTTCTTATTGAAAGACTGTACAGGATAAAATACCCCCATATTGTTAGCATGTAATGAGAGTACCTTCATGTCGACACTTCCGGAAGTATGCACGATGGCAGGCAAATCTTTGGGAATAAGTTTCAACGCCTCTTCTATGGCATCGTCTTTAATGGAGATGATCACCAGATCAACATCTCTTTCCAGGTTTTCCAACCGGGTGCAAACATCCGCCTTTACAAGCTCTGCTAAGCCGGCTGCATGATGATGATCCTTGCTCCATATTTCTTTGATGGTTATTCCTGCCGCATGGAATCCTACCGCCACGTGATGGGCCAGGTTACCCGAACCTACCAAGCTTACAGTGCTGATGGGCCTTTTATCCATTTTTACGTTGGGTAATCCGTTTTATTACTGCGAAGAATGTTCCGAATACCATCAAAAAACAACCGCACCATAAAATATTGATCCCTGGGAAAATAATGGCCTGCATAATGATGAAGTTATTGGCCCTTGGATCTTGAACTTCCCTCATGGCCACTTCGATTTGCTTATCATCTAAAATTTTCTCTACTTCTAATTCAATCCCAAATTTCTCCGAGACGTCCTTCCTGGTCATGAGCATATTGTCCCTTACTTCATAGATCGGCCGAATGGTGTCCTGCTCTCCTTTAAAATTTTTTATAACAAAACTTCCCCTTAGCGTAACCGATAAAGGCTGGGTTTCCTCCACATGATCGATATTTGATAAAGCCTCAAACCCTTCGAAAATAACATAGTAGCTGGTACCAAAAATAGTATCGCCTTTCTCCAAGGTAAAATGCTGTACTTCCTTTTGCTCTTGCATCAGCGCAAGTTGAGGATTTGATTTACGTTTTAGTTTATCCAGATCCACATAAGTAACATGGGTAAAAACGTCTTTGTGCAAGTAATGCTTGGTGGCGGGTTCTACAGAATTACCTTTTTTATCATCCATGATGAGATGAGGAGTTAAGGTAAATATCTTTTTTAGCGATCCATCCTTTTGTTTTTTCAGATAATCGATCGTATAGTAGGCTTTATATCCAATAATGGTGTCATTTACAAAACTAAGGTAATAGGGTCCCATCTGAACAGTATCATGCTGATGCAACATGATGTTTTCCTTGTTCTTGAATTCTGCATTCAGCATTTCGAGGTTAATGCCGTTTTTGTTTTCAGAAATGATCTTCTTATGTCCGGCAGAAATGACTGCTCCCAGGATAACCACTCCGAACCCTATATGTGCAATGGCGGGTCCTGCAAATTTCCATTTTCGTTTGAGGTATTGAATAATATAGTCTATGTTTCCTAAAATTCCCATTAAACTGGCAAACACCACCATGATGTACAATCCATTTCGGAATTCTTCAAATGCAATTAACCCAGCAATGATCAGTACCAACGCCACGATCACGGATCTTATCATCCTTTTCCAAAACTCGCCTGGCTTATCCTGTTTGTACCTGAGATGCTGAACATAGGCCATGAGACTCAAGATCAAAATGGCAAAGACTGCCTGAAAACCATTATAGTCAGCAATATCAAATGGAGCAAACTTTGATTTGAAGATCTTATTGAAAACAGGAATAGAGGTGAGGAAAGTAATATGTATGCTTGAAGCGGCTAAAATCAATGCTGCCACAAACAACCAGAACTCGCGGCTATAAATATGGTCATCCTTTTTAGTTGTTGGAAAATATTCCTGGTTCTTTGCATTCACAAATGCTGGGAATAACATAAAAAAGAAAGCTGAGAAAAAAGCCAGGTATAAAATGATATTGGCAAAGATCCCAAGAGCAATTACACCTAACAGGATCGCAAAATAATTGATCCTCGAACTTATCTTACGCATGGCAAGGGCAGGAGGAAGTGCTAGAAAGAAAAACAAATATACCAATAACAGATCTGTCATTCCGAGATCAGTAAATGAATGAACGGATGCATCACCCAAAACTCCGCTTTTGGTAAGAAAGGTGGAATAAAGTACGAGGATAAAGCTTACGGGTGCCATTACGATGGCTGCCTTTAAATTAATTCCCTTGTTATGAGGTACCATCATTAAATGTCCGGCGGCTACCAAAGTTAACCATGCCACTAAAGATGAATTCTCCACGGCATCCCATATCCAGAATCCGCCAAAGTTCAATGATTCATATGCCCATGCACCACCCATTAAGATCCCTCCTCCTAAGATCGCCACTCCTGTAAAAACCCATGGTAATGCCGGCTTACTCCATTCATTTAATTTCCCTGACCATAAGCCAGCCACTGCATATAAATAAGGTACAATGGTGAGGGCAAAGCCTAAAAATAAAGTGGGAGGATGTATGGTCATCCAATAGTTTTGCAAGGAAGGAGCCAATCCACTTCCATCTAATGATTTCAAATAATCGGGCATTTGGGTAAATGGAGCTCCGGCAAAATGCACCCTGGTGAGTGTAAATGGATTACTTCCTAGTTTATATTCATCCAGGAAAGGAAGGTCAATAACAATTCCCAATATCATTGACATGAGAAATGCCAGTACCAATGCAAAAATGCTCATCACTCTGCCCTCCCATTGTTTAGAAGTGAACATGAGAATGACTGCTATAATCTCCAGCCAAAAAGCCCAAAGTAAGGTACTACCCTCCTGCCCTTCCCAAAAGGCTGCAAAAACATATTTAGAAGGTAATGACTTGCTGGAATGCTGAAATACATAATGGTATTCAAAACGATGATTGACCAAAATGTAGAAAATAATTCCTACGATGGCAAATACGG
Source organism: Flavobacteriales bacterium (assembly GCA_025451235.1). Lineage (GTDB taxonomy): Bacteria > Bacteroidota > Bacteroidia > CAIKAF01 > CAIKAF01 > JANWKQ01. Next base: position 148,509 of record JANWKT010000020.1, read on the forward strand.
AAAGGGCATGAAGAAAAAAGGATATGCGGCCCATCCATTTCCAGTCGATAATACCTTTAAAAGAATTTTTTATAGAAAAAACATAGCAGAGAAAAGCAAGGATCGCAGTAGCGAAGGCCATAGAAATGGCCAAATTTCCTAATGTTCCCCAGATTAATTGTTCACCAATAAATGCTATTTGTTGTTTTTCCATTACTTCACTTCCGTTGTCTGGGCATCACTGTATTTGGAAGGACATTTGGTTAAGATATCTTTTGCATGAAATCCGTCGTCCTGCATTTTGCCGATAACAACGATTTGTTCCGATTTATCAAAGTCTTGTGGTTTGGCTTCGTGTAAAAACACTTTGCGCTCCACTCCTTCTTTATCGGTTAAATAAAAAGTAAAAAGGTTGGCATCGCTTTGAGGATCATAGAGGATCTCTTTTTCGCGATTTAATTTACCCACCACATGATAAACTTTGTCTCTGTTTTTATCTGATTCCGTAAAAGAAGCATAAGTTTCGGAACTGTTTAATGATATGAAAACGATTCCTATACTTACCGCGATAACGATGAGGATAATGATATGTGATTTTTTCATGGGATATTTATTGACCACTCAACTCAGTACAAAATTACGGTTTTTTCCGTTGATTCCGATTTTTAGGCTCTTTCCTTTTGCCAGAGCGGCCTTTAGCCTGCCCAATGAAGCATATTTCCCCCCCGAGTTGGCCTTACCGGCCTTGGGTATAACACCACTGTGTAGCCAGGGAAATAGGTACCCGTCCTAATGAGGCATTCAGCTGGGCAGGCAAAAAAAAACGCCCTGCAATGCAGGGCGCCTTTCACCTGAAAAAGTCGGAAAGAATTATTTTACAACAACTCTTGTATTGTAATCTTTGTTATTGATTGTCAGTTTAACGTTGTATACTCCTGAAGCATAGGTAGAAGTATTAATGGTTTTGATAACCGTACCATTTACTGTACCTAGGTTAAGGTCGTATACTTTTTTGCCTAACATATCATAAACAGCCATGGTTGCTTCACCTGATTCAGGTGCAGTAAATTCAACTGTTACAAAATCTGTAGCTGGATTTGGATATACCATGATATTCATATCTGATTCAGAACCGATCCCTGCTGTAATAAATACAGTTGCTGGGGTTCTTGCAGAAACACATATATCAGTTGGATCGATATCTACTGACCAGTTGTAGAAATAATAGTAAGCATTTACATCGCCACCACCATTATTACCAGTGGTAATATCAATTACAGCAGGTAAAGAGTATGGGAAAGTAGGAGATCCATTGTCTCTCACCAATCTTGGACTGATATAACCAAATGAAGTTGTGTTTTGTGCTGAATTGGTTCCTAATTGGTAATCGGTACCAGGAGTTAATGCAAAGTTTACCGGAACGGTGGTTGTACCTGTAGCCAGCGTTACAGGATAACTTGATATCACTGCACCCAGGTTATCTCTTAATTCGATGATACGATCACCAGGAGTATCTGTGCTTACTTCAACAGAAAGCAAGGTACAGTTAGCCGTTACATCAAATTTCAGGTAACCATTCAGGGTATTACCAGAGTAAGTAGAACCCGCTATATTGGTTGAACCAACGTTACCTGTTCCACCGCCATAAATATGGGTTTCCTCTGCATAATAGGTAGTGTTTACCGATACCGAAGGAGTGATGAACGTAGTTCCGGTATATAACAATGTTCCACCCACGGCAGCATCATACCAGTCAATATTGGTCGTTACTCCAGTAGCGGTAAGTGTACCAGTACCTGGAGCAGGAATAATATCATCGGTTGTTACAGGGGCTGCATTGTTCAATAATGTAACCACAATTGAATTGGAGGGCCATGCCTGACATAATCCCTGGAAGCTAGTAGAATATGTTCCAGCAGCCGATACATTGATAGATTGAGTAGTTTCGGTTGTAGTCCATGTATTGTTAGAAGCTTGAGAAGAGTTAAGTGTTACGCTTCCACCAGGACAGAATGTAGTAGGTCCAGCAGCAGATATGGTAACTGATTCTACAGGATCAACCGTAACCGAAACCGCAGGAGAGGATGCTGAGCAGCCTGGACCTGTTGAAACAGTAACCGAATATGCGCCTGTTGAATTCACATAAGTAGTTTGTGTGGTTGCACCGTTTGACCATAAATAAGTATAGGTTGGATCAAAAGGAGCAGTGAGCAATAATGAATCACCGCCACAGAAAGTGGTTGGACCACCAGGAGTAGCAGTAATACCAGAAAGTGTACAGGCAGCTTCATTGATCGTAATAAACTGATCAGCCGGCTCATTGATCAATACATCCACTAAACCAGATGGCCATTCAACTACGACTGAGTCAACAACAGTTGCTGAACCTAAACCAAAATGTAAATGGAATGAGTTCAAAGTACCATAACTTTCGCTGGCTCTTACCTCACGGGTTTGAACTCCCCATGCACCATAAATATATGCCCTGGCACCTAAGGCACCATCATTACTTACGGTTCCTCTTAGATCAAGCGTAAGGAAATGGTTAGAGTTGCTGGTATTATTTCTCCAATATATATCATCTGAACTACCCGGATTGTTATAAATAGATCCATAGCTTGAATACACATCGATCTTACCATCCTGGTTCAAATCGCCACAAGCGAAAGAGATCCAAGTACCAGTCCACCCCGGGGCAGCTACCTGGGTAAAAGTTCCATTACCATTATTTCTATGTAAGCGCTGAGTAGTTGTTCCGGAGATCAACACATCAATAAATCCATCATTATCAAAATCCTCCATAAAAGATTGTTGTGGAGTACTTCCGAAAGAAAGGGTCGGCTGAGCCGCATTTGCAGTAAAGTTTCCACTTCCATCATTCAGGAAAAGTCGGTTGGTATTACCTGCTTCGTGGCCTGTTAAGAAAAGGTCGAAGTCTCCATCATTGTCAATATCTCCGAAACTACTGGTCCAGTCCTGGGTATAACCACCCAGTCCATGAGCCGCAGCCGCTGAGGTATACACATTGCTCCCGTTGTTATCAAATAGCACATCCACTCTCCTTAAGTCGGATGCACCTGTACCTTGACGACAGTGAGCAATATAAAGATCCACATCTCCGTCGTTGTTATAGTCGGTCCAAACGCTTCCGTAATTTCCTGATTCGTCATAGGGTGCAACAGTTCCTGCAGTTACATCAAAGTCAATGGCTGTATTGTTCGCTTCGGCAGGAAAATTTCCGGCTCCGTCGTTCACCCATATCATACATTCGTTTACGTCATTACATACAAAAATATCTTCCCAACCATCATTATTTACATCCATAAAGTTACAGGCCTGAGAGGCTATACCACCGCCGCCTGGTAGATTGGTAATCCCAAGATTTCCTGTACCAGCTGCATTTAATTTAATGATCCTGGCACCTCCGGTACCCCATCCGGCGTATAAAAAGTCTTTCATTCCATTATGGTCCACATCGGCCATAGAAGCTCCCCAAATATTATCACCGCTTGAACCTACATCAAATACATTATTGGCATGTACAAATGTACCGCCTACTTGCTGATATTCAATGTCTAAATACCTATTCTCGTCGAGTTTAGCAATATCATCCAGGCCATTGTTGTCAATATCAACAATGAGCACAGTATTTCCGCTATGCACCCCACCATTAGAGCCCGCTACACCTGCATCGGTATGTAATACGGAATTACCATTGGTAAAGGTCATCTGAGCGAAGGACACACCAAGAGTGCCAACCGAAAATGCAATAAGGGTTGTGATCTTAAGAGTAAAGTTTTTCATAAGTATGATGTTATGTTTTAAAGATTGAAAATGAATGAAGGGCAAACTAAATCAGTTTATTATATCAAATATAGAAATAAGGGGATTATGAAAAAATTAAAAAAAAGTTTAATTCCGGATCAATTTTCTCACAAAATGCTTGCCTTTATAGACCATAGCAAGAATGTAGTTCCCCTTGGTTTGCGGCAATTGGATAGTGTATTGGGTATTAAAATCCTTGTAACTCCATTCTTTCACATACCTTCCATTGGCCTCGTACAGGGTGAATTTAAGGAATTCAGAGCCTTCGGGCAGGTAAATATTTACGTATCCATCATTTGACGGGGTGGGGCCCACTTTAATCAAGTCATCATAGTCTGGTATATGTGCACCCAGCGCTATATTTATGATGGAATCCTCGCCAACCAGGAATGGTTCCCTATCTGAGGCATTGTACATATTCCTGAAGGTATCTATTTCAGCGGTACTTTCGCCGAACATTTCGGCCAAAAACTCAGGTGGAAGGGCCTGGTAGTAGATATAGGAATAAATACTAAAAGGTTGTGAATAGCCTGCAATAGGTACATGGAAATGCACATAATCCCGGCCTGTACCTTCCTGTCCATTAACAATAGATATATTAAAATCCGGATCAGTGGTAGCATCCCCCACAATTTTTACGGTATCGTACACATTGGCTGTGGTTAAAAACCCTTCAGGTGGGATCCGGTTATCCTTTAACATAGTATCTGCCCTTTCAAGCAAAGAGGTAAAGTTACCATTTACGTCACCCGGAACCATCTCATATATCTGGGCCTGGGTTTCGCTTGAAATCACATTATAATGAGGTTCGAAATTGGGATCTAAATTGATCACCGCATAATTGGGGTCGAAAATCCCAGACTGGAACAAAGTATCATTGGCCGAGCCTATGACGACAAATTTCAATACTGCCCGTCGGCTGGGATAACCTGAAGGAAATTTATGACCTGCTTTATTGGTTAATCGCACGGTGAAATAGGCAGTATCAGGATTTACACTGTCCACAGCAAGGTTCACATCCATCGTACGGTTGCGAAGCATGTTTTCTGTGGCGGCAATGGAAGAATCATAATTTGCATCTGTTGCCTCTATTCCCAGCGCTGTTTTATGGTCTTTCATGAGCTTAAGCATGAATACATTGCTTCCCTGAAAAACATGTTCGTTGAAAGGATATTTATAAGGAAGACCGAAATAGCCTGTGGCGATCCTCACAGAGTCATCCGTTTCGGGCATATGGCAACTCTGACAAACCACATCATCCTCTGAATACAGAGAATTGACCCATTCGTGATAGGTGGCTTGTTCTATGAATTGGTTGCCAGTAGGTATTCCCACCAGATCCACCGAATTGATGATCAATGTATGGCAGGAAGAGCACATTCTACCTTCGCTTACATGAGCCGACCAAGTAGGGGTCATGGCTACATATAATTGCATAGGACCGGTTTGTACTCCGGTAAAGGGCCCATACAGCACATGGGTAGTATCGTAAGGAATATTACCCGAAAACATGGTGCCCAATCCCTGGTCACCGATCATATGACATGCAACACAAGAAACGCCATCCAATCCTAAACTATCACTTGCATTGAGCATATCTGCAATGGTATAGAATGGGTTTCCTTTGTACATGGAGGAATAATTACCCATGGGTGCATGACATTTGGTGCAAGTATTTTGAATTTCGTTTGAAATACCAGGATTTATCAGGATCTCATGACTCACTTTAGCTCTCCACATCGGATCCCGTGCAGAATTGGCCATCATGGTTGATCTCCAATCATCATATATATTGATGTCCACACTATCATAGGTAACCAATGCATACTGGGCTGGATCGAATCCGTGACAGCCTGCACAATTATCAGAATGTAGAAATGTTTCTCCAGGAAGAATGGGATCCATCAATAATTTTTTGAGCATTTTATTTTCTTTCGGTGTATGAAAGTTGGGGATATCAGAAACCGCAGTCATCAACTTCCTGTTATTGATGTATTCAACAATGGCTGATCTGATAAGTTGAAAGGAAATAATAGTAGCTACGATCAATAATGCAGCATACTGTTTTTTTATTTTTTTCATACAGGGAAACGAGAAAGGACAGCTAAAATTACGGATTGTTTTAGTAAAAAACAAATTTCATACTAAATGGAGTAGTGCTGGAATTTATTTGGGCTCTGTAAAATTACTGCCTTGCTGTACGGATGGCCAGACATTATCGGCAGGTTCTACATCAGCCATCCAGGTAGTACCGTCAATGGTAATCTTATTGATGGATGCGATGGGCATATCTATTTCAAGGGTATAGGTCTTATAAACCCAGGGCCAGTCGGCATGTATGGTTGCCGGATGTGAAAAGATCTTTTCTCCTCTCATTAAATCCAGGGGAATATAATGGATCTCATGTCCTCCTCTGGTATCCACATCAATGTCCAATGGCATAGGAAGTTCACCAACACGGGTTATTTGGATCAATGTTTTTCCATTGATTTCATATACTGCGGAAATAGAATAGTCTGTTACCTGTAAGGTCCCGATATACAGATCCAGATACCAGTCCAGTTCAAGTCCGGATGATTTTTCCATGACCCTGATAAAATCGTAAGGATGTGGGTGTTTGAACTTCCAATCATTAAAATACTGTAACATTCCTTTGTTAAAAGGTTTTTCCCCAATGATATATTTTAGTTGCTGCAAAAAGACGGCACCTCTTGAATAGGCACTGGTACTGTATGCTCCATTTCTTTTGTAATGATCACTATGGGTGGTCATCGGTTCCATAAAACCATTTTTGTACAATCTTCTATATCCACTGTACTCACCATCCTGAGGGTTAGCTGATTTCAATTCATAAATAATATCTTCCATTACGTTGGTGGCATATTGTGTAAATCCTTCATCCATCCAGCCGTACTTACCTTCGTTGGTTGCCAACACCCCGTAATACCAATTATGGATGGCTTCATGTAAACATACACCTATTAAGCCTTCGAGCTTCCCACCTGCGCTGGTCACCAATGTCATCATGGGATATTCCATCCCTCCATCTCCTCCCTGTACAAAACTAAAATGAGCATAGGGATATTTCCCAAAACGGGTTTCCATTAGTTGAAAAAAATTCACCATGATGGGTTGGATCTGTTTCCAATTACCAAATGAATCATCATTTTGAAAAAAGAAATGGACCATTGGACCATTGGGCACCTGCTGAATGTCGTGGTTATACTCTGGATCAGCTGCCCAGGCAAAATCATGAACATCGTTGGCAACAAAATGCCAAGTTTTTTTATTGCCTGTTGGAAGTTTCAATCCTTTGGACTTATCCTCATAGCCGCTTCCCACTTCCTGGGCATTCTGTATGGCTCCAGTTGCAGCCACTACATATTTTTTATCCAGATGAATGGTCACATCAAAAGATCCAAAAACTCCATAAAACTCTCTACCTACATACGGATCAGCATGCCAGCCCTGGTAATCATATTCGCACATCTTTGGATACCACTGGGTCATGGAATAATCTATTCCCTCTTTACTGTTTCTTCCACTCCTGCGGATCTGGATAGGCACCTGTGCATTGAATTCCATTTCGAAAGTAGCTTTCGACTTGGGTAAGATCGGACTGGATAAATCCACCTCTAAAATGGTACCCTGGATCTCATATACTTGGTTTTTACCATCCTTTTTTAAGGAAATAATTTTTTGGTATCCAATCTCAGAAGAACTTAACTTTGAGATTCGATCACCGACTCTCCTATCAGGATCAACAATCTGGCGGGATTGAACATCCATACTACTTCCAGGTTGAAATGCATTGAAATATAAATGGTAAAATACTTTATGCAAGGTGTCGGATGAATTATTATAATATACCAGTTTTTGTTTTCCAGTATATTGATGCTTGGTGGCATCAAAATCAATATCCATCGTATATTCTACCTTTTGTTGCCAATAGCCATATTGAGCATAGGATGTAGCCTGCACACATAAAAAAAACAAGGCTGTTGAAATCATTTTATTCATCATGATCTGTATTATTCTGTTCTAGGGAAGATTCTTCGTTCAGTTGGGATCTCTCAATCAATCCGGGATTGAAATTTTTAGAAGTTTTGGCACCCAACAGCCTAAGATCCTCTGCTTTTTTAACCAGGTTACCTTTACCTTCCACAAACTTGTTCATGGCATCGGCATATACCTTTTTACTATCATCGATCATCTTTCCTACTTTTACAAAATCATCGGTGATGGCTACAAACTTATCGTACATTTTACCTGCTTCCACGGCAATGTTCAATGCATTTTTGATTTGCTTTTCCTGTTTCCACACGCTGTTTACCGTCCGAAGAGTGGCCAGTAAGGTAGTGGGTGAAACCAAAACGATCTTGCGGTCCCATGCATAGTTATACAATCCGTGATCAGCCTGCAAGGCTGCTGCGAAAGATGCTTCAATCGGAATAAAGAGCAAAACAAAATCAGGGGTTTTTACTCCTGCCAGTTCAGTGTAGTTTTTTTCGCTTAATCCTTTGATATGTGTACGAATAGAATCTACATGACCTTTTAAAAACCGGATCCGGTCCTCTTCATTTTCAGCGTTCGAATATTGCTCGTATGCAATTAAAGAAACCTTGGCATCGATCACCAGGTTTTTTTCATCCGGCATAAAGATCACTACGTCGGGCTGGAATCTTTTTCCGTCTTCGTTGCTGGCACTATGTTGGGTTTTATATTCAACATCCTTGGTAAGGCCTGATACCTCCAATATTTTTTCGAGGATCATTTCCCCCCAGTTACCTTGCGTTTTATTGCTCCCTTTTAAAGCGGTAACCAGGTTATGTGCTTCCTGTGATATCTGCTGGTTCAAATCGAATAACTTCGTGATCTCGGCCTTTAAAGAAGCTTTTTCCTTGAATTCCGTTTCATAATTTTCCTGGACTTTTTTTTCGAACGAAGTAATTTTTTCCTTCAATGGATTGAGAATAATATCCATTTGCGTCTTGTTATTCTCAGTGAACTTCTGGGTTTTTTCGTCTAATAATTTATTGGCAATGTTCTCGAACTCAACCGTAAATTTCTTTTGCAATGCCTCCATTTCGGTTTTTTGGACTAGCAATTTATCTTCAGTGGATTTGTACATGGCTGCCAGCTGGGCTATTTTCTTTTCCGCCTCCGTATTTCGATTTCTTTCTTCCTTGAGATCTGCTTCGTTCTTTAATAATTGCTCTGTAAAGAATTTTTCCTGCTTTTGCTTTTCCTGCTGGGTAAGTTCCAATTTACTTGATAAGGTATTTTGAGCAAGCAGGGAAGCATTCAGTTCATCGGACTTGGAATTTTTACCCGCAACCAGTTTAGCCACCAGCCAACCCAGTGCTGCTCCAACTAAAATCCCTATGACCAAAAACAAAACCGGTTGCATAATTTTCTATTTAAACAAAGATGCTAAAAAAAAAAGGACGGATAAAGGTCCGTCCATATTTTTATACCCATAAGATAAAAACAATGTTCATTACTTATTGTCCATTACCACCATCGCCATTTTCTTTGGGTTTGTATTTATTATATCTGTCATTCAGCCCTTTTAGCGCCTGGTTGGTTACATCCAGGGTTTCATCAATATAAAGAATATTGGACCCCATGGTATTGGTGCTAAGAATCATGTCAGCATTCACTTCTTTGGCAAATCCTTTGAAGAAATTGATCAAGGAATCTTCCAACTGAATACTCATGTCCTGGTTCTGCTTGGCTGCAAGGTTTTGAAGTTCCTGACCTTCAGCCATGATCTGTTGCTGTAGTTTGCCCAAATCCTCTTCACGCCGAGCTCTTTCCATTTCAGTTAACTGGTATACTTCTCTTTCGTATTTGGTCATCTGGCTTTGGAAATATTGCTGACGTTGCTGAAATTTTGATTCTCTCACTTTATTGTCTGCTTCAAACTTGGCACTTAGGTCAATGGCCAACTGATAACCTAAACTCAAGGAATCCATCCTCACATATTTTATGCGGATCACTCCTTTGCTTACCAACGAAGTATCCTGGGGTTGATTGGATTTAGTTGACCCTTTCTTTCCAGAGAGTTGAAGAATGAATAAAATAATTACCGCAATTGCGAGGACTCCGGTAACAATAGCATGGGAATTTTTCATGGATAATGGTTTTGATACCAATTGGTATAATTACCGCAAAAATAACATTGTAACTGATTTTTAATTGCATATGGCTCGATTTATTTCAATTTTTTAACCAGTTTTTGGGATGGCTGCGCCAGGGATGGAAGGAGGCGCCTGTTGGATGGCCAGCTCTTCGACAGGTTGCGGGTCACAAAAAAAAGGGGTTGCCCCCCGAGCCTGTCAGTTACCGCTTGTGAGCATCAATGCTCAATGGCGAAGGACCGTCCTAAAAAATAAAAATCTTACATTCACCCATAAAATTTCACGATATGGAATACAGAAGATTAGGAAAATCGGGATTAAAAGTAAGTGCCCTCTCCTTTGGATCATGGGTTACTTTTGGCAACCAGGTAGGCGACACTACCGCCGAAACCCTAATGAAAAAAGCGTATGATGCCGGTATTAATTTCTTCGACAATGCCGAATTGTATGCGGATGGAAAATCGGAGGAAGTAATGGGTGATATTCTTAAAAAGATGAAATGGAAACGGGATACCTTCCTGGTATCCTCCAAGGTTTATTGGGGAGGAAAGCTGCCCAACCAATATGGATTAAGCAGAAAACATGTAACCGAAGGTTGCCATGCTGCATTAAAAAGACTCCAGGTAGATTATTTAGACCTTTTCTTTTGCCATAGGGCTGATAGGGAAACTCCGGTCGAAGAGACTGTGTTTACCATGAATGATCTGATACGCCAGGGAAAGATTTTATATTGGGGAACCAGTGAATGGACTGCCGATACCATTATGCAGGCACATTATATCGCCAAAGAAAATAACCTCATCGGCCCCACCATGGAACAACCTCAATACAATATGTTCCACCGCGAAAGGTTTGAATTAGAATACCGAAGGTTATATACGGAAATAGGATTAGGGACTACCATATGGTCGCCATTGGCTTCGGGAATATTAACGAATAAATATGCCAACGGTATCCCCGAAGGGACCCGGGTACAGCAACCCGAGCTGCAATGGCTCCGTGATTTTGTAGCTTCGGAGGAAGGGAAAACGAGAATTGAAAAAACAAAAATATTGGCAAAACTAGCAGATGACCTAGGCACTACCGTATCGAAATTGGCTTTGGCCTGGTGCCTAAAAAATCCAAACGTAAGCACTGTGATCTTAGGTGCTACCAAAAATGCGCAATTAGACGAAAACCTGGATGCATTGAATGTACTTCCTTTAATTACCGAGGAAGTTTCTGAAAAAATAGAAGGGATTTTAGGAAATAAACCGAAGTTCCCTCTTTATGGTTAATCGTTATCCGTTAATCGTTGTCCGTTAATCGTTAACGGATAACTATTTATAAAGTCCTTGCATAAACCCGATCAACAGTTCTTTCGATATTTCCTTGGGCAATTGTTCTAATGCCTGATTGATCATCGCCATCTTTTCAGGTAGGCCCTCCGAAGAAACACCTAATTCCGACAATAGTTTCGGAAGATCTTCAGGTTTTAAGTGAGAAAGATCCTTATCGAGCAAAGGAGGATTTTCTATTTTTACTTTTTCTACAGATGCAATCACATCCTCAATAAATTCCTTGTAATTATTAAAATGATGAGCCGCTACTGTTAAATGAATATTGGTGGGGATATGCCGATGTTTAAATTGTAACCCTGCAAACCATTTCCGGGATTTTAATTCATCACTCAATGCGTAAATATTTACTCCCGGAGTAGTAAAAGAGATCAATGAATATTTGGGATCAGCGAGTATTTCAATATGAGGATGTTTGCTTAATTCTTTTCGAATGGTTTGAGCTACTTCCATGGTTTTGATAGCTACCTCACTGTATCTTTTTTTCCCAATATAATGGGTTACTGCCCAGGCAGCTGCTATCGGTCCACCCGTTTTGCTGCTTAAGATCCCTGTATTGGCAAATGTATAACCTGTCCAATCGTTACAAACAAATAACTGATGTCTTCTATAGCTATCATTTTTAAATAACAGTACCGATGCTCCTTTGGGACAATACGCATATTTATGTAGGTCCATAGAGATGCTGGTAACACCAGGAACCGTAAAATCAAAATTTTCTATTTCGAAACCACCTTCCCGTGCAGTGGATAGAATAAATGCACCAATACAGCCATCTACGTGAAAAGGAATATTTTTTTCTAACGCCAGTTGGCCTATCTCCTTTACTTCATCCACCACACCATAGGCGTATGACATGGCAGAGGCCGTTATTAAGATTGTATTCTTATTGATATGAGGTCTGATCAATTCTGCCGTAGCTTTCAGGGAAATATCATTTACCTGAACAGTAATTGGCTTCACGTTAAAATAATGAGCTGCTTTATAAAAAGCGGCATGTACCGTTTCGGGCAGGATCATTTCAAATTCAGTTTGACCTGGATTGATGGCCTTTGCCCTGTCTCTGGCTGTTTTTACTGCCAATAAAATACTTTCTGTTCCGCCTGTGGTCATCGTTCCCACTACAGCTTCATCGCCTCTGAGTATTTCCCGGCAAAAACCGATCACTTCATTTTCCATATTCAGTAAACTTGAAAAAGCGGTGGCATCGATCCCATTCTCGGTTAAATATTCCATATAGGCCAGCTTGCCTATTTCCTCGGTTTCTTTATCCAGGTAGTATACATAGCTCCATAGCCGGCCATCTCTCCAGGGAATATCGTTCTTCCTAAAATGTTGGAGTTGTTGGACAATCTCATTTTTTTCCATTGGCTAAATGTAGGAAAGAGTTTTTAAAATTCGGAAAATACGTAGCCAAATACATAATAACCGTCCTTCCGGGAGTATGGCCCTCCCTGTACATTTGATCCGAAATAAAAACAAAAGGAAAAATGAAAAAGATAAAAATGCTTTTAATTGGCTGCATTCTCATGATCTGCATGAGCACTGCATTCTCACAAACCGTCCACAGGGTATGTGCTGATGGGTCAATGGACTATACTACCATTTCCGCTGCTATCCATGCGGCTGAGAATGGAGATATCATTGATATTTATGGTACCATTACCGGTGATGGTGTTCCAACCCATGGCATCATTATCAATAAAAACCTCATCATCCGAGGTCAAGGTGTAGAACAAACCATTGTTCAGGCCAGCAGCCAGGTAGCTGATGAAAACATTAACCAGCATATATTTACGATTACTCCCGGCAGTACCATTATTCTACAGGATTTAACGGTTCGGCACGGTTATGTACATGGAGAGGATGTGAATGAAAAAGGTGCGGGTATCAAAAATTATGGATTTCTGGTCGTCACCAACTGTAAAGTACATAATAACTATACCAAAATTGATGGTGATATTTTTGAAGCCGGGATTTTAAACCATGGAAAAGGGTATACTTCTTTTAATAAACATAGCGATCAGGATATGGCCAAGTCAATACTGGATGCTGAGTCTATCAGCAAATAACAGATAACGGTTCTTTTTTATCAGGGTGCCTCCGATCGTTATAGGCAGGGAAGTTATCTAATCCTAGCATCTGGGTCTCAGGGTGGGTAACCATCGGGATTTGACAGATGAGTGGTTCATACAAAAAAATCAATAAATTTGTAGAAAGAATTGCTTTCATGCTCAAACTTCCTAAGCTAAGCACCACACAGATTGATTCGGTCAACATCGGGTTAATGCTCATCTCTCTTATCCTTGCCTATATACTGCCTTTCGAAGTATTTTTATTTTCCTACGCAGTATTGGGACCTTTGCATTATCTCACCGAAATCTCCTGGCTTCATCAAAAAAATTATTTTGTTCCCAGCGTAAAAAAATTAAGCCTCTGGATATTCCCCATCTTTGCTATTGTACTTACGGGGGTGTTGGTTTGGGATGATGTGGTAGATCTCTTGCGAAAATGGCAACACCTTCCACCACTTAAAGAAAAAAGATTTGAAGATGTATGGAATACTAACCTCATCTTTTTCCTATTTGGTATTTCATGTGTATTGGTGCTCCTTCCCAAGTTATGGATGAAAATATCAGGCCTTATTATTGTTACCCTTTTTGCTTTAATGTTCAATATTGGGAAAACGAGTATTACCTGCACCAGTAGCAAAGATCAAAAGCAAATCGAATTAACCGATTATACGGATAAGGAAGCTGTTTCATTTATCCGAAATAAGTGTGCTGATGTGGATGGAGATGGAATGATATCACCCAACAAGGATTTTTTCGAAAGGCAAAAATATGCCTCTGCTGCCTTTTTCTTTACGGCTTATTTACCCACACTTATCCATGTTTACATCTTTACCATGTTATTCATGTTGTTCGGTGCGTTAAAATCTAAGTCGAAAGTGGGATTGGTGGCTGTTGGGGTTCTCATCGTCTGTGGATGCCTGCCTTTTCTCTGGGATCCTGCCTTTCTGCACTATACCATTTCAGAAAAAGCGAAAGCGAGCTATGATGTCTCATTTTTACAGCTTAACCAGGTTGTTTTCCGCAATTTCAGTGACCTCGCCAATACCCCGGAAAATATTTATGGTTCCAGTTTCGGTATCATGCTCACCCGTTTTATTGCCTTTGCCTATACGTATCATTATTTGAACTGGTTCAGTAAAACCAGCATTATTCAATGGCATAAAATGCCTTTGGTGAACCTGGGAGTTGTGCTAGTACTCTGGATAATTGCCGTGGTATTGTATTATGTAAATTATAAAACAGGATTAACGGCCTTGTTATTCTTAAGCTTCCTGCATGTATTCTTAGAGTTTCCACTCAATTTTACCACTGGTGTGGGGATTGTGAAATCGTTGTTTGGAAAAAAGAAGGTGGCGGCCACTTAAAGCCTAAGAATACCTCAATCTAAAATGACTGGGTATCCTGATCTTTGTATTTCCGATCTTACGCTGAATTTTTGATCTTACTTTTCCCACTAATTTAAACCCAATCTTTTCGTATAATTTTTTTGCCCTGGGATTGGTTTCAGCAACGTCGAGTTCAATTTTTTCACGCTGGAGTTTTTTAGCATTCTCCATATGGTAAGCTACCAACTTCTCCCCTATTCCTAATCCACGGTATCCAGGATCAATGGCTAAATGTGCAATATAATGGACATCCTTTTTGGGAAGTTTCATCACCGATTCTGCCTGTAAACCCCGAACCATGACCACCAACGAAGTTGGAAAAGGATAAAAAGAAAGGATTTGTTTAGCTCCATTCCACATAAATGAAAAAGCATTCTGACCACTATACTCTGCTCCTATCCCAACAATTTTTCCATTATACTCAACCACGGTATGGCAATCATAGCCGAATTCACCTCCATGATGTTCCAGGGCGTACTTAGCAAATTCTTTGGCATGTTTGGTCCGGGTGGTAAAAACATATTCCCAGGCATCTGGCCCGGAATCATACACAAGGTCTGATAAAATGGCTGCATCCGCCGGTGCAGCTTTTCTGAAGGTTGGTTGCATACTTGATTTTTGTTTGGTCGAACAAAGGTATGCATGCAGAGCATAAGAGCAAGTGATTTAAGGTTTTTTAGAAAAATTAAAATGCCCGATGAAAATTCATCGGGCATTTTAAAATTCTGCTAACAAAAATTTTATGCTGTTTTCTTAAAAGTTTCTTTCATAAATAAACTAAATATCGAAGCCAGGGCTAGAATGGCTACGCAGAAATAGATAGCCGGCATCCAATTCTCACCGTCGTTGTTTAACATCTGCATGGCTGCAATAACAACAATTCCACCGGCATTTCCGAAGAGCATAATTAGACCGGTGGAAGCTCCCGCCTTTTGCTTTCCTGCTTCCTCTTCGCTACTCGTAAGCAAGATGGCATAACCAGGCAGAAAAATAAATCCCATTAAACCAGCCAGCACATATAGGAGGCTAAGATCACTCCTGGTCATCAGAGGATAACACAATAGGGTGGCACCCATAGCAGCTAGCATCAGAATAATTTTCCTTTTCTTTATTTTATCGGATATAATGGGGATAATGGCAGCACCTATAATTCCTCCAAGAATTAAAAAGGCAGTTACCATTCCTGAATCGTCGGCATTAATGCCATACTTTGCCTGGATCTGTTCTAAACATCCGGTGATCCCGTTAAAAAAACCGAGGGATATAAAGGAGATAATGCTCAATATAAGGATGTTTTTGTTTTTTAATAATCCCAAAAACTCTTTTAATCCTCCAGAGCTGGTAAAATTCGCAGATGGGTTTGGATTTGATTTAACACCAAGAATGAACAAGATAGAACATACAACTGTTATAACCGCCATGGTGATCATTGCGGAATGGTATCCGGCACCATCCGGACCTACCAATGCCGGTGTCAGACCGATCCCAAGTGCCATTCCTATAAACATAAATGCGGTTCCGATCCCAACTGCACTGCCAGCTTCCTTTTCAGGGAACCAATCAGCTACCAATTTAGAGATCCCGTTAATAATATAAGGTTGTGCAATGGCAATTAAACATTGCCCTGCAAGCAATACCCAAAAACTTTCATGAAAAATTCTAACAATACTGCCAATTGACATTAATATCACCCCAAAGGTGATCACTTTTTTATATCCTTTTTTGTCGATCATTACGCCTGCATTGATTGAAAGCAATACGTAAAAGACCGGGAAAGCCATGATAAGAAGCATCGCTAAGTCCTCTTCAATTGTATAATGGGCTTTTAAAAAGTTGATCAAAGCACCAAAGTTAAGCCATAGCATCTGACTCACTAATGCCACAAGGGCAAATAAGATAAGATAAAGCCATTTCATATTTTTTGAATTAGTGGTTAATGAATTACAAAGTAAAAAATTAAATAATCAGTTATCCATCATGGCTCCCTATAAGTTTTCATATAGGGCTGTGAATAACTCTGAAACTCAGGTTACAATTAGTTTGTAGGCAGTAAGGTGGGGCATTGTGTATCCCTTGGGGTGATGGTATTTACAGTCTGGGGAGGAGGGACATCCTTTTTTGTTGCCTTAAAATCATTCAACGCTCTGGTAGAGACGGAATATATTCCGTCTCTACTTGTGACAGGATGAAAATTTAAGGCAACAAAAAAATTAATCTAGCCTGATGGCTTTCACAGGGGTAATACGGCTTACCACAAAACTAGGAATAACTAATGCCAGTACGCATATAACAAAAGTACCTATATTAATGCTGAGGTAACGGATCCAATCCACCTCCACCGGTACATAAGGCAGATAATACGCATTCTGATCAAGGAGGATGGGATGCCAGAAATGCTGGATCAACACCAATCCGATCCCGATGATATTGCCGATCAACATTCCTCTGATAATAATAAAGGAAGCATGCCATAAAAACACCTTTTGGATCCCCCAATTATTCATTCCCAAAGCTTTCAACACACCTATGGTTTGTGTTTTTTCCATGATGAGAATGAGTAAGGTGCTTAACATAGCCATGATCGATACCAACACCATTAATATCCGGATGATCACCCCATTTACATCAATAGCAGGTAACCATTCAAAAATTTCCGGATAATTGGACCTGATATCTGAAGGATAAAGATCCCCTGGTGTAACAAAACTGACCGATTCATAGGTCTGAGTTAAAGGATCTTTGTAACCGGGAATAAATATTTGCTGATAAGGTCTGATATAGGACTCTATGCCGGATTCATTTCCAAAATTATCTACATATATTTCATAGCCCGAAATATTGTCTGGTGTCCACCGATACATATCCTGTACCAATGAAAGCGGCCCCATCACCAATTGTTGGTCCAGTTCATAGATCCCTGTTTCAAATATCCCCGACACTTTTAATTGCATCACCCTGGGTTCAGGAAGCCTGCTTGAAAAAGAATCCGCAAGCACATAATTAAAAAATTTGAACACCTCCGGGTTAGAAGTATTGTACACCATACCCAGTCCAATTTCTGCAGAATCTTGTGGGATCATGGAATAAAACAGGGTGGATGAATGATCCTTGATCACCCTTTCTCTTAATATCCTTCGGGGCTGAGAAATATAATAAGTAAATAAAGTATCCCCCACTTTCAGTCCCATGGCATCCGACAGCGCTTTGGTGATCATTACCTTGTTCTTACCATTCGTATCAGCAGGATTGATCCTTTCACCTTCAAGAATATTGGGGGCAAAGGAATTCCAATCAAAGTTACTGTCCACCCCTTTGATCAATATTCCCTGGATCTCTTTTTTGGTCTTGATGATGGCATGCTTCAATGCATAGGGTTGAATATGTCGTACATGTTCTGTTTGCAGGATGCTATTCATTAAACCTATATCCTGCACGATGGGTTTGGTTTCGAAAGAGGTATTGTTATCGAGGTTGGTAATGGTGATGTGAGAAGCAACCCCCGACATTTTTTGAGTAACCGATCTTTTAAAGCCCGTCACCACTGATGTTGCAATGATCATCACCGATAAGCTCAAAACTATGCTCACAACTCCTATTACCACTACAGGTCGGGAATAATTTGAGGCATTATCTTTGCTACCTGAAATATGGGAAGCTATGTACCTTGATAAATTCAATATATTCGGTTAAATTTAGGAGTTAAAAATACAATGAGGATTCCACTTTTTAAAATTTATATTTTCCTGTTGTTGCTGAGTTGTAAGCCACCACAGTCGGTAATGGCTCAAACTACCGAGAAGTATACCCATACCCATGATTCATCCACCGTGAATGGGGCGGAAAGGCTCAATAACTATCTTCCCGAAATACGTGGAAGAAAGGTGGCCATTGTGGCCAACCATACCAGTATGGTAGGAAATACCCACCTGGTGGATACCCTGCTGGCTTTAAATATACAAATAGTAAAAGTGTTTGCTCCCGAACATGGGTTCAGAGGAATCGCCGATGCAGGTGAAAAAGTGAACACTGCCATTGATGAAAAAACACAATTGCCCATTATTTCGCTGTATGGAAAAAATAAAAAACCAACTGCCGATCAGCTCAAAGATGTGGACGTGATCCTATTCGACATACAGGACGTAGGGGCCAGGTTCTATACCTATATTTCTACCATGACCTATGTAATGGAAGCCGCAGCCGAAAATGGCCAACAGGTCATCATCCTCGACAGACCCAACCCGAATGGTCATTATGTGGATGGACCTGTATTACGTTCTGAGCTGAAAAGTTTTGTGGGTATGCATTCAGTTCCAATTGTGCATGGAATGACTGTGGGTGAATATGCTCAAATGGTAAATGGAGAAAAATGGCTAGCGAATGGAATTCAGTGTAAGTTAAAGGTCATCCCGGTAGAAAAATATGACCATCTTACTTTGTATGAGGTACCCATTCCCCCTTCTCCCAATTTAAAAACCATGTCGGCTATTTATTTCTATCCGACTACCTGCTTGTTTGAAGGGACCATTTTGAGTGTTGGCAGAGGAACGGATGACCCATTTACGATGGCAGGACATCCTGAATATAGGACCTATAGTTATCATTTTACTCCGGTAAGTATGCCTGGGGCTAAAGAACCTAAATTTAAAAACGAAATTTGTTACGGGATCAATTTCAGCAATGAAAGAATAGGTGATAATGAAATAATCAGCCAGCTAAAAATTGAATGGATCACCGAAATGTATAACTCCTTCGAAAACAAAGATGTTTTTTTTACTGATTTCTTTCACCAATTAGCAGGTAATTCAAGTATAAAAACGGAGATTATCAACGGAACCGATGCATCAAAGATCAAGGCATCCTGGAAAAAGGAGGTAGATGAATTCAAAAAGATCCGGAAAAAATATTTACTCTACAAGGACTTTGAATAAGCGTACTTAGTCAAAGATCGTGAGAAATCCCTGTTGGAGAATATTAAAGTTACCCTTTAATATATAATAATAAGTTCCGGCAGTAAGATCGTTCCCACTCTTTGTTTTGCCCCTAAAACAATCGCTGCAATATACATCAGGATTTAAAGGGTCATTGATGGTTTCGAATACCAAAGTTCCCCATCGGTCGTAAATGGAATAGGTATAAGCAATACATAAATTAAAGCCAGGCTTGAGGACCTCAAAATCTATTTTATTATTATTAACAGAGGAGGAATGAATCAGAAGGTTGGGCATATTGATTGAAATAGTATCCTCTACCACCACGGGTATACTTATCGTATCAATACATCCGATCGCGGTGGTTACGATCATTTGTACGTTATACGTTCCAGGACTTTGGTATAAATAATTGAAGATCGAAGTGTCAACATTATTAAATTGGGTTCCATCACCCATATCCCAATCAAGTACCCATAATGAATCGCCAACACCGGCGATCGGATCAAAAGTAAACCTGCTGATACAAATTGGATATACCCCGAATAAAGGACTCACTCCATTATTTACCACAAATGGGAAATTAAATGTATCAGCACATCCAAAGCTGGTGGTAAGGATAAGGTTGATCAGTGGAGTACCGCTGGTAGCAAAAATAACTGAAACTATCGAATCTGTAGAAGTAGCCGGGGAGCCGGAAGGGAAGGTCCAGTTATAACTTAACGGGCCATCACCGATGGTAAATGGATCAAAAGTTACGGCGGCGCCGGTACAGGCAAATGAATTGGACAAATTTACCAAAGGCAATCCGTGTACCGTTACATTGGTATCGATGGTAGCTGTGCATCCTTCATCCGATGTGATCAAAAGATTAATATTATAGGTACCGTTGTTGGTATAAGTAAATACAGGTGATGCAAGATTGCTCGTATCATTCAATGCGGTCGTTCCAAAATCCCAGAGATAACTGGTAATTGTATCGGTGGCGTTAGTGATCGAATAAGTTCCGGATTGGTTCTCACAAGTTGCAGGCAATACAAAATCAGCCTGAGGATTCGGATGTATGATCACATTGGTATAGAATGTATCCACATTTGCACTATCGGTGATAATGCAGGTGTATTGTCCGGCATGAGCCGTAGTTACATTTGGAATGATAGGATCTTCGAGTACAGAAGTAAAACCAAGTGGTCCGCTCCAATTAAAGGTGGCTGTTCCAGGATGGTCGGCATATAGTTCCAGGGTATCACCTGTACATAAAGGGCCGTTGTTGCCAATATTTAAAAGGGTATTCCCACCAATTAAAAGTATTCCTACCGGATCAGGATTCACCGCATTATCACTTGTAAGGGTGAAAATAGCTCCCACCACCGTAACACCTGCCGGAATGGTATAACTACTAAAGTCAAGCAAGGCTATTCGCCGATCGTAATTGAAACCAGGATACAGCGTTGCCGAACAATCGTACATATCCCAAACCACATAATCCAAAATGGTCGACATCACCGCTGATTGCGGAGCAGTGGTAGTTGCATTTGATAGTACCAATTGAACATCCCAACTTTCCTGGGTATGATAACTTACACAAAGCATTTCGGGTCCGGGGGCATCCGTATATCCCAAACCATCGGCCCAGGTTCCTGAAAAAGAAGTGAACATCGGAATCTCAACCCCTCCGTTGGACGAAAAATTGGTATCACCTAATACCGCTAGTGTAGTTGGAACGCAGGATCCAGTAATATTACTTAGATGAGTGATGCCTTGATAAGGTCCACAATTTTGGGCAGTGGCCCATTGAATTCCCAATAGAAAAATAACAAAGGTTCCTAGGTTTTTAAGCATGGCTGATAACTTGAAGAAATAAATATAGCAGTTTTCTTCGAGATTTTCATTAAAATAAACTATAAAACGCCAAAAGCCAAAGGCCATTCCTCACCTCCATTGATTAAATGAAGCTACGAAATGACCTTAAAACTTGATGATGATCAATTCACCACAAATTTTGAGTAGTAACTTTTGTCACCCGCGATCAGTTCAAGATGGTATAATCCGGGAGCAAGTTTTTCCACCTCATCCACCTGGTAAATAAGATTGCTTTCTGCAAACATTGTTTTTACAAAATAGATCTTGCCGGTAACATCTATTATTTTTATGATCACATATTCGTTGTTTAATCCTGTAACCGACACAGTAAAATTGCCATTACTTGGATTGGGAAACAGCGTAAGTGTCACCTCCGTGTCATTTCCGATGTAAATGGTCTGCACCTGAGAATATTTTTGTTGAGCATCGAAATCAGTCTGCATTAATCTATAGTATGACAGTCCACTATAAGGATCAGGATCTATGGTATGATACAATAACTGAACGTTGCTGTTGCCGGCTCCATCCGTCTCACCTATTTTTTCAAAATGAATTCCATCTATAGATCTTTCAACGGTAAAAAAATCATTGTTGATCTCAGAAGTGGTAACCCAATCCAGGTCCACCTGTCTTTTTGAATTTAAAGAAGCAGTAAATGATAATAGTTCTACCGGAAGTGCCATACCATTTCCAGCCAAGGTCCATGGTGAAAATGTGGATAGACTATCCACCTGAACTGAGCTGGTCGTACTGGTTTGCACACAAGGAGGAAGCTCCCATCCCTGGGTAGGTGTATTCCACCTATACGCAAACAGGTTAGCGATCCCACCCACTTCTGTGGATGTGGCTGTATAAGTAACATTCGCAATGCCTGAAGGACCATCCTTATCAATCTGCCAAAACCGGTCAACCGTATTGGCACTGTTATCAGCACCCAACGCATTGTTTACATGTGTTACCACATCCGGATAGGAAGGATACGGTAAATTATTAGCCCCAGTATGATAAGTGGCAATGGTTACATTCCCCATATCTCCGCTTACCAGATCCATCACGAAAGGAATATATTCACCAGTAATGGCAGCAAAAGGGTATGTATGGATCCCGGTATTGTTTCCTATACTCCAAATGATCCTTCCTGAATTATCGGGTTGTTCGCTGATCACAGTTCCGCTCAGCCTGGTTATACCATTTATATTACCATTCAGCACACTTAATGATTGATTATTTAAAGTAAGCGATCCGTTTACCAGGTGGATATTATTTTTAACCGTAATAGCCTGTTGCAATGAAACTCCGTTTGCATTATCCATCTTACAATTATTAAAATGGGGCACACTGGTTCCTGAAATGATTTGTGTATTGGTTCCTTGAAAATTAACCACAACTGAAGTATCAGAAAAACTACCGTTATTCCTGAAATCCCCATATAAGGTAACCTCTGCACCTGCGTGAAAGGTTAAGTTGCCGAAGTTGGTCATTTGATGTTGTGCAAATAAGCACAATGGCAAACCCATTCCTAATAAAATCATCAATCTCTTTTTCATATTTTGAGTTTTTTGAATGTAGCATTCGTCGAGATCGCTTTATTTTATTGACATATTAAGTGTAAGAACCGTCATACTGGTATTGTCGGTATTATTTTCCACCCATACTTCTAAATAATCATTGGTGGTCAATTCAGCGACACAGGAAAGGGCCATCGCTCCTTGATCAGTTCCGGTAGCTAATTTTCTCGATTGCTTAGATTCAGGAAGAATAACTCCATTTTTAGCTATATACAATGAGAAAATTTTATTATTTGCCGATGCAGTTAAACTTAATGAGCATATCACCAGAAATCTTTTTGTCTTAGTTCCGGTATAGGTTAACCTATTATTAGCAGGCAATGCAACCCTAAATAAATCAGAAGAGGTAGTTGTACCAAGTACTTTGGTAGGTGTATTGATGGCGGAAAAGCTGGTAACTGCGGGAGTAGAAATATAGAAATTACCGGCCGCTACATCGTCTTTCTCAGTCCGCAAATCCGAGGATTCCACCTCCCACTCGCTTGAAAAATTGCCTACAACATAGGTACCATTCCCGGTAAAAAAAGCTGCTTTTAATTCACCACCATTTATTGAAGTAATTCCTGTTATATCCAAAGCTTTAGCAGAAAAAACTGACAATACATCGTTTTCGCCACCTGAAATCAATACGTCCCCGAAGGTTCCTGTTAAGGTTTGATAAGTATTGTGGTTATCCTGGATCCAAAATGTATTCATTTCAACCAGGTGGCCAAGGTCCTGAAAAGTAATTCCATTGGTATTGTTCGAGAAGGCTACGCTTTGAAGAACAACAAATCCACCGAACCCCTTTACCAATCCTACATTGTCACAGTTTAAGACATATACTAGTTGTAATAAAAAACTTTTTGAAGGATCACCCCCTGCATCCAGGTTAAATAGTTTAGCTCCTGGTGTCGCTGCTACGAGAGTAAGATTCAATATATTTCCTCCATTTGAACCAGTAAACAACTCTCCAGTAGCCGGGGTATAAATGAGTCGGTCGTTAGCTCGATCTCTACCCATGAGGGTACAATTGTTCAAATTAATTTTACTCGTAAGCATAATAGTCCCATTTATTTCATAAAGCGTACCTGCCACTAATGTAATAACACCAGCTACCGGTGCTGGAAAATCAGCTGCCGATTTTACCAATACATAATTGTTTCTGGAATTTGCTGAAGTAAGCATTCGTAACCACGTGGTTCCGCTCCAATAGTAAAAACCATCTGTTAAAGATCCGCCTGAACTAAAGACCAACATACCCACTGGAACAGGAGCTGTTAATGGAGCTACAGAAGTAGCATTGTTCAATACCACTCTAGGTCCCAAAAAGCCTTTATCAGTGCTTTCTAATTCAATCAATGAATTAGGGTCAATGGTGTTCGGATTATTTCCGATTTTAACTTGTGCATGTATTCCAACCACTATTATTATGGCAAGAAAAGCTAATAGTATATTTTTTGTTTTCATTTTTTGTTTTATTAAAAGATTAGTTGATCGTTAAGAAATAGGATGGGATCATCCTTTTAAATTCTGATGCAAAACTCAACCAATCCGAAGTATAAAACAATACGCTCAACTACTGAAATGAAGGGCAGTTATACGTAGGATACTGAGTAAATATACTTAGTGGAACTTTCAAGTATAGAAAAAAACAAACATAACCTACTTGTTATAAATAAGTTATAAAGTTCAAAAAAACCAGAAAAAAGCTGATTGTGCTAAAAAAATCAATCTGTTTTTTTAGCAGTAAAATCTACTCACAGAATTTACTTGCACCTATACTACGTAGAAATACGTATCGAATTACGTAAACATCCAACACATAAGTGTTTTTTTTAAGGCCGACTTTTGTTCTAACATTAAATGAAAAAGTTATGTTGTTCAAAAAGATTTTGTCTTGGATTGTGTTTTTTTTACTGCTTGCATTTTGTTCTCTTACAATGAATGCACAATGTAGTACCACCGGCGCCCTGAATGGGGGCGCTTTTTCCAGCAATCCAACAGTTGGTACAACAAGCTGGACAAGCCCCTCGAATACCGTTACATCCAACGGTGTCGCGTCCATGTCTGGCACAACAGTACCAGCCGGTGCTACGATAACTACCAACTATTTATATGTGCAAAATTTTGGGTTTAATGTTCCAGCAAATGCAAGTATCTGTGGAATCGCCGTTAAGATCGAACATAAACAACAAGGCGATATTGGGGCCAGTACGTCGGTGAAGGATCATTCCATTTATCTCACCACCAGTTCTGGACTTACCGGAACCAATCATGCATATACATGGGAATGGACCGGTTTTTATTCAAATATTGTACATGGCAGCAGTTCGGATAACTGGGGAACCACTTTAACAGCAGCTGACATCAATTCTCCCAATTTTGGAGTAGCTATTTCGGCCGATCTTCAATCTAGCACTTCCACTCTTTCCATGTCAGCAGATATTGATCATGTAAGCATGACCCTATTTTTTACCATCCCGCTTCCGGTTGAATTGCTCGACTTCCATACAGCAGTTGCAAATAACAGGGAAGTATCCATTTTCTGGAGCACTGCTACAGAAAATAACAACGATTATTTCTCCATTGAACGCTCAACGGATGCTATTCATTGGGAAGAAATAGAAAAAGTTCAAGGCGCAGGTAATAGCAATAACCTCATCAATTACTCAACTTCGGATAAAGATCCATATATGGGTCAATCCTATTATAGACTCAAACAAACCGATGCCAATGGAGATTTTTACTATTCCGATGTATCTACAGTAAATATTACACAATCTGGCGGGATCACGATCAACTATGAATCTGGAAATATCCAGGTAAATACAAAAGAAGGGGATGCCTTGTCAGTGAATGTATACGATTATTCGGGAATACAAGTAAAAAACACCTCCTGGGAGTCTGCTTCAGAAAATACTTCCATTCAGGTGGATGATCTGCGATCTGGTATGTACATCGTTGTTGCCGAGTCAGCAGGGCAAAAAGAAATCAGAAAGTTTTTCCTTCCATAAATAAAAAAAGGTGGCTCCTTGCGGAGTCACCTTCATTTTTTATAGAAATTGATCTATTTTAAAAATAACAATTCCCTGTACTTCGGCAAAGGCCAGTCTTCATCATCCACCAACACTTCCAGTTTATCTACATGGTATCGGATGTCTTCAAAATACGGACGTACTTTTGTACAATAAGCCGTGGCTCTTTTATCAATATCCTCAATTTCATTGGCTTTTTTCCGTTCTTCTGTCATGGCATCCACCTTGTTCACAATGGCCTCAATATGTTCACTAATCTCTTTGATCAATCCTACCACATAAGCCGATGAAACATTGGCTTCTTTTAAACCCCTCATATTGGTCATCAACTCATTTTGGTATTTAATAGCGGTAGGCACTACATGGTTCAATGCCAGGTCACCTGCTACCCTTCCTTCTATCTGCACTTTCATTACATATTCATCAAACAATAAATTGGTACGGGCATCCAGCTCTACTTCCGAGAAAACACTATGTGCTGCAAATAATTTGCCCACTTCCTTTTTGCGGTATACAGCCAATGCTTCCGGCGTAGTTTTGAAATTGCTCAACCCTCTTTTTTTTGCCTCCTGCACCCATTCTTCACTATAATTATCCCCTTCGAATAAAATGCTTTTACTTTGCTTGATATACTTACGCAGTATATTTACAATAGCCACTTCTTTTTTATCCTCTTTCTCCAATTCTTTATCCAGGTCTGTTTTAAATTGGACCAATACTTCCGTAACGGCTGTATTCAATACAGTCATAGGTACTGAGGAGATGGCAGTAGAACCTACGGCTCGGAACTCAAATTTATTTCCTGTAAATGCAAAAGGAGAGGTTCGGTTCCTGTCGGTATTGTCCAGGATAATTTCGGGAACCTTACTAATACCTAATTTCATATAAGCATTGTCGCCTTTATCCACTTTTACATTTGAGTTTTTTTCCAACTCCTCGATCACCGAAGTAAGCTGTGCCCCAAGGAAAACAGACATGATTGCCGGTGGAGCTTCATGTCCACCCAGGCGCAGGTCGTTACTGGCTGAAGCAATGCTGGCCCTTAACACATCTGCATAATCATGCACGGCTTTGATGGTACAAACCAAAAAGGTAAGGAACTGCAAATTATCTTTTGCTTTGCTGGTAGGTGCCAATAAATTTTTTCCTGTATTCGTGGCTAGGGCCCAGTTATTATGTTTACCGCTTCCGTTAATAGCTTTAAAAGGTTTTTCGTGCAATAGAACTCTGAGGTTATGTTTATCAGCCACACGTTCCATAATATCCATGAGCAATACATTATGGTCAACTGCTAAATTCACTTCTTCAAATTGCGGGGCCACCTCAAATTGACCTGGGGCTACTTCATTGTGACGTGTTCTTACAGGAATTCCCAATCTCAATGCTTCGGT
Organism: Flavobacteriales bacterium; assembly: GCA_025451235.1. Lineage (GTDB taxonomy): Bacteria > Bacteroidota > Bacteroidia > CAIKAF01 > CAIKAF01 > JANWKQ01. The sequence goes on from JANWKT010000020.1 coordinate 176,020, forward strand.
TTCGAACTCCAGCATAAAATTGGTGATCCTTCTTGGTATGGAACCAAAATAATGGTCACTTAATTGCTGGCCCCTGGAAGGTGAATGTCCGAATAAAGTTCTTCCACACATCAGTAAGTCAGGTCTGGCGTTGTACAAAGCTTTATCGATCAAAAAATATTCTTGTTCTGCTCCTAATGAAACCGTAACCCGGGTAACATCTTTGTCAAAATATTGACAAACAGCCGTAGCTGCCTTATCTAAAGCGGTGGTGGCTTTTAGCAATGGAGCTTTGTTATCCAATGCTTCACCGGTATAAGCCACAAATATGGTAGGAATACAAAGGGTAACTGCATCCGCAATTTCGTATAAGAAGGCAGGTGACGATGGGTCCCAGGCACTATAGCCCCTGGCCTCAAAGGTAGAACGGATCCCTCCATGCGGAAAAGAAGAAGCATCAGGTTCCTGTTGAACCAAAGCAGAACCTTTGAATCTTTCCATGGCCAATCCATTTCTTAACTCAAAAAACGAATCATGCTTTTCGGCGGTAGTTCCCCTTAATGGATGGAACCAGTGTGTATAATGGGTTGCACCTCTGCCCATGGCCCAACTTTTTAAAGCGGTAGCTACTGCATCAGCCGTATCATAATCAATTCTTTCTCCTTTTTCAATACAATTGATCAACCGTTCGAATACTTCGGAACTAAGTTGGGCACGCATTTCCTCTATCCCGAAAACATTTTCACCATAGTAGTCACTTATTTTGCCTTCAGGGCGTTTGTACACTTCATACTGCCTGCTGGCAGCCTCTTTAATTGCATCGAAACGTTGTTGAGCCATATTTTTACTGTTTTTGAGGGTGAAGGGTTAAATTTTAGGCGAAAGTACAGTAAAAAGTATTCTTTTTTTAAAAAACAGGTTAAAATTTAAACCTCTTTTCAACAAAAAGTTAACTTTTGAGGAAAAAAGGGGTTTTGCGAAAGACATTAGACTTTAGAACACTGTCTAGCGTCTAATGTCCACCCTGTCACCTGTATCATTTAATCTTGTATGGCATTATACTAAATAGATATGCTACACAGTTTTTTATATACACCTTAAACAATCACTATGATGAAGTCGTTCATTTCTCTATGGATCATTTGCACACTTGCATTGAACCTGAAGGCCCAAACCACCCTGAGCCTTAAAATCAAATATGCCGATACCCTTGTAGTGGGTAAATATGAAGCAGAAGACAATGGATTTAAGTACAAAGCAATTGAGGTAAATCCTGGTGATTTCCGGATCAACAATACTGCCATTCCCCGAATATTAAATGATGAGACCATTACTCAGGTCGACCTGGTGTATTCCGACTATCCAAAAGGAGATGATTTCAGCGAGCTCAATCGCAAACGGATCATCGAATTGTTTATGGACTGCCCCAATGCCTTCAACCGGCAAACCATTACCTGGAGACTGGTGAAACAAACTGGAGTAACCAGCAGTTACGAACTCAATAAGTACTTTCATGGTTTCGTTGTGTATTTCCGTCCGCTCATCCCTTTTGAAACCGAAAAAGAATATTTCAACGACATTATCAATGGGAAGCAAAAGTTGCAAGACTCTACCCTGCTAAAAGTTTTTACCCGGAACAGTCATTGGAAGGAAATGCTTTGTGTGGCGGATGTAACCGGCAGCATGTCACCTTATACAGCTCAGCTACTGGTATGGGCCAAGTTCAATGAAAAGCTGAAAACCTTTAAGCAATTTGTATTCTTCAACGACAATGATGCCATTAGCAATGATCAATCCATTGTACAGGATACTTCCGGGATCTGGAACCTGGAATCATTTAGGTCGGATAAAATATTTGATAAGATGATTTATAGCATGAACAAAGGTGCACATATAGAAAACGATCTGGAAGCCATCTTTTATGCCACCAAAAAATATTCAGACAATATCAAAAATATTGTTTTGATTGCGGATAATTGGGAAGATCCCTGCGATATGCATTTATTGCCCAAGTTAAAAGAATTGAAGATACCCATACGGGTGGTGATCTGCGGAGTGAACAGTGTATTGAACACCAAATACCTCGAAATAGCTTATGCTACGAATGGATCAGTACATACCATGGAAGAAGACTTGTTGGAAATGGGTAAAATGAATGAAGGAAATGTGTTTAAGATCTCCGGACTTAAATTCAAACTCCAGGGTGGAAAATTTATTCCGCTCAGTCAATAAACCAACTCATCCATAGAAACGGATCGGTTAATCATTGGTCGCTCAAAAATGTAGAAGTATTTTTACCTTTGGCCAATACCTATTGATATGAGAACTGACCAAAGGGATACTGACCCCACCTTCAAACATCCACCTACACCCAAACCGGCTCCGGCTAAGGGCGGATGTTTTTCGAGCATCCTTCTTTTATTCGGTGGAGCCACCATTGTGATCCCATTAATAGGATATATTCTCGGCCTGTTCGGAATGGTGCTTGAAATCAGTGGTAGCAAATTGCCTTTCATTGATCTTCCCATTTTCCTGATCCTTGCCGGGATCGGATTGTTCTTCATGGGACTTGGCTGGTTGGTAGGAAAACTGGAAGACAAAATAAAAGCAAAGAAAAACAAGCAAGCCTGATCTTATTTTTCGAAAAAATTTAATACGTTTTCGGTTTCCCCTCCCCAAAATTCAAAGTCATGTTTGGCATCGGGATAATTCTTGGTCATTCTCACCTCAGGATGTTCCGTATGGATCTTTCCCGAAAAAGTAAGGCTTTGTTTAAAATCCACTACATCATCCATATTGCCATGGGCAATATATAGATCAGCGGTCCATGAGGAAGTTTGTTCCCAGGGATTATCATTGGCGATCCATCTTTCTTTAAACTCTGTATAAGGACCAAAAGTATTCTTCAATAAATTATCCTCGGGCATGGAGGCATTGTTATAATCACCACTCAGCAAAACCACCTTAGAAAATAAAGTTCCGGTATTTAAATGGACCAAAGCAGCGCCCCTGGCACCGGTTGAAATTCCATGCAGGTAGTTCCTGGAGCCCACTTTCAGCATTCCATAGTCTTTTTGCAAAGCGGGGATCATCGTATCAATTACCCAGGTAAGGGTAAGGAAGGATTGATAATCTTCCCTGGTTTCAGGATAATATTTAGAAGCATACACCGATTTCATCATTTCAGGTAAGATGAGCCGATAACCTTTGGCCAACGCCTTCTCACAAAAATCAGATTCCTTGCATATTTTTTCTTTGGGAAAATTCCATCCGGGCAATACCAATATATCCGCCTTGGGTTCACCTTCGGGAGATTTGATCCAGATCGATGTTTTACCAATGGTGACCAGTGTATCTTTGGAGATTATTTTTTTATGAGTTGTGATAATGGTGGGGGCTAATGTATCCTTGTTTTTATCTGTCTTTGGTTTTGTTGTATTGCCACAGCCAATAAGTAAGCCAGGCAACAACGTTAAAATAAAAATAGCAAATAAGGATCTCATAACTCAGTTTATGGACTAAAAATAAAAAACTTCCCTAACTTTAATGTATGAAATATGTATTCCCCTCCATATTGTTCATTTTACTGGCCGTGCAAGGGATGGCACAATCCAACCTCGACTCCTTAAGGGCCAAAAAGAAATATTGGACCGTGGAAACTTCGGTAGTATGGCCTATTTATCCCGGAATATATAAGGTGAATTTTGCAAGAGAGCTCTGGTCAAAAAAATCATTTTCAGGAGAGTTGGGATTTTCTATCAATATCCAACCTGAAAGAACAGACCCCGCTGGAGATCATTTTTCGGAAGAATTTATTACGCTTTTCTATCGGCAGTTTTTTTGGAAAGGTTTTTTGGTACAGATCGACAACAACTTTGCCTATGGACGATTGACCAATTGGAAAAACACAGGCGTGAACTATGAATCCTACGCTATCTTCCATGATTTTTTAGGTGGTTACAGGTTCGAACTTCTCAAAAAACATCGAGTAAGTCTTACGATTATTCCCTTGGCAGGCGGCGGCTTTACTTCCTATGTAAATGATTCCTGGCCGAGGGCCGAGCTTCCCTTTTGGGAAGTGAATTTAATGGTGGGGATGCGGTTTTAAATTCCGATCATAAGAAATCCAATTCCGATAATTGCACAGGAGTATAAAACAATTCCCATCCAATATCCAACAGGATTTTCTTTTCTTTTACAGATTTGCTCAGGTTTATAATATTTGTAACCGTAGCTAATACTTCCTGAAAAGGCAGCTTTTCCAATGCTTATCAATGCTCCCAGGATCAATATCCCCAGGAAAATTCGGGGAACAATCATTGTTATAAAATTTTCTAACATCATGGTGCAATGATACGCGGATATCGAAAGAAGGTTCTAGGGGTTATCCCGGAATTTAGGTTGAAATAAATGCGGAGCAGAAAACCCTTCAGGGAATTACCTTCTCGAAAAAAGAGAGGGGGCTTCGATCAACTTTGTTGATCGAAGCCCCCTTAAAATTATACCGTCAATTAAGCTTAAAACTCCCCACGCTGGTTTCAAAAAGTTTGAGCCCATCATTAAAATGGGTGGTGGTACCATCGCAACAATAAGTAAGTCTGAATAGGTTTTCGTTTTTAGCGAAAAAGTATGTTTTACAATGAGCAGTTTTACCCATCATATTAAAATTAAGTGTACACCAATGCATGGCAATTCCTCCCATCGTAGCATCCCCTGTTTTTTCGAGAGTCATGGTCTCCATTCCAAATTTGGTTTTTACCAATGAGAATGCTTTGGAAGCAACCGCTGTATTGATACTATTTCCTTCATCCACGCTTACCGGATAACCGGCAATGGTCATATAAGTAATAACAGTTGATGTGCTATTGGAGGCTTTTATAATTGTATGTTCAACGCTGCTGGTCTTCTGCGCCCAACCTGCCGGGAAATCAATACTGAAACCAAAGGTTGTATTGGTATAGGTGTTTTGGGAATAGGCCAACCTGCTTGTGCAGAAAAATGCAATGAATAATGTAAGAGAAAGGAGGTAGTTTTTTTTCATAGGGATAAATCTAAGCATTTCGATGATGATCAATAAAAAAGCCGTCCCGGTTGAACCGGGACGGCTTTTTTATTTAATATTTTTGTTTTTTCACCCTGATTCCGATAGCTATCGAGATGTTGTAGGGTTATTTAGCATACTGTCCGCCGCCCATTCTTTTGCGATCGTAACCTTTACCTAATCCGATGGGTGAACCTAAACGGTCCATGCAACAACGGAATCCAATCCAGTCAGTAGCCAATGTTTCGTCATGGAACCTGCGGGTACCTGGTACCAACCAATATGCAGGGTCTTTCCATGATCCACCTTTTACCACACGGGCTTTATTGTTGATCAAAGAAACCACTCCGAACTCATACATCAATTCATTTTGTTTTAATGGATCTGTATAAGATGGATCATTATAGAATACTGAAGACTCATAATCACCATCTACATAATCCCTATAGTCTGATTTTTTATAGTTTCTGCGGTTCAAGGCATCATCTTCAGTAACATTTACTGTAATGATACGACCCAAACTATCTTTCTCAGCTACGTTTCCTTCTTCGTCCAATAATTTCTTTTTGAAAACATTCCCTCTATGTGGACGGAATTCATCATTGTCCATTGTATTCAAAGGACGATACAGGTCCATGGTCCACTCAGCAACGTTACCTGCCATGCAATATAATCCGTAGTCATTCGGCCAGTAGTTGAATACAGGAGCTGTAATATCAGCCTGGTCATTCAAGCGACCTGCAGCACCCATCATATCACCACGACCTCTGCGGAAGTTGGCTAAGAAATCACCTTTCCAATCATCGAATGGGTTACGGGCAACGTGACCATTCCAAGGATATAATCTTCTTTGTTTAATGATCTCACGATCTGTTTCAGGATCTGTATTACCTATTAAAGATAAGGCTGCATATTCCCACTCAGCTTCGGTTGGGAGCCTGTATTTTGGTAGAAGGATACCATCTTCTACACGTACACGGCGATATCCACCACCTGGGCCTAAGTTGGCCAACTGGCTTTTTTCGTTGATCAATCCTTCATACTGACCTTCTAAGTAGGCTTCAGTATTAAAGTTATCTTCAGCTACCTGGTTAGGATTTACATATAATACACCTTCGCGGATCAGGATGGTTTCGTTTACACGATCCGTTCTCCAGGCGCAATAGTCAGAAGCCTGTAACCAGTTCACTCCTACCACAGGATAATCCTGGTAAGCAGGGTGACGGAAATAATATTCTACATAAGGCTCATTAAAGGCCAGCTTAGATCTCCATACCAGGGTATCAGGCTTGGCTTTTTTCACCACTTCCGGATAATCTTCTCCGAAAACACGGGTTAGCCAGTACAGGTACTCACGATAGTCAAGGTTAGTAACCTCAGTTTCATCCATATAGAATGAAGATACGGTTACACGACGTGGGATATTATCCCAGTTGTAGTTTACTTCTTGCTCTACGCGGCCCATTGTAAAGGTACCTCCTTCAATAAGTACCAATCCAGGTCCGGTTTCTTGTTCGATGTAAGGAATTTTTTCGTAACCTCCATTGTTTGGATCATTGTAGTTCCATCCGGTGGTACGGCTTACTTCCTTTGAACAGGAAGCAAGTATGATTGCTGCTGAGGCAACCATTCCTACATACTTTAGATTAGATAAAGATTTCATGTTGTTTGGTGAATTATATTAGTGAATATAACGAAGTTTTGACATTGAATATTGTATATCTCTACTTGATTAATAAAATTAAAAAGATGGACATTTAACGGTTCTGAACCTTTTACGAGGCTCTTTACAACCAAACTGGAAGCCCAGGGAAATCTCGTGGGAACCCGCTGTTGCATTGGTTAACCTGGAGATGGTGATATCATAGGAATACCCAATTTTGAAGATCCCTTTCTGAAAACCTACCAGGGCAATAAATGAGTCATTGCTACGGTACCAGATACCCCCTACAAACGGGCCTTTACCGGCGTAGATCCCTACATTTAACTGGTAGAATGACTGCTGTAACTGGAATAAGATATTTGGGGAAACAAAGGCTTCACCTGCATATTTACGATGGCGACCAATAGGTATCATAGCTCCTGCATGGGCTGTAAATTTAAAAGGAAGTTTAGAATTCCCTAAAAACCCTTCGTTTGGTTCGGTAATATGGTGGAAAGCAACTCCTCCGTAGAATACATCGCTATAGATAACGGCTCCAGCACCGGCATCAAACATAATTTTATCTGCATTATCAAACACCTCTTGGGTAGCATAAACGAATCCGTAACGGTCGTCAATCTGGTCCCCAAATGTTAAATTCCGGGTATTTAAAGAGCGTTGCATAAAGCCGATCTCGGCTCCGAAACGCAGGGATAATTTACGTGAAAGTTTGATCTGGTAAGAATACATCAAAGCCAGGTTATGACTGGTAATGGTGGCCTGCCCGGCCTCATCACGCATAAAACGGATACCCACACCACCCTGAATAGGGTCAATATGCATATCAAATGAAGCTGCATAGGTCCTGTAGTTACCTGAAATACCGGTCCACTGTAAACGAGTATTTAAAGCTATACGCGGACATCTTTTAGAACCAGCAAAGGCCGGATTTAGATATAAAGGGTTCGCATAAAACTGAGTAAACTGCGGATCCTGGGCATGCAATTTCAACCCCGCGGTGGCTACAAGTACTGCTATTAAAGCGATGTAGAGTTTCTTCATATTTGCTTGACCATTAGTTAACAACTGGATTGTTGAAAACTTAATTCCAAAATTACTATTATATTTTTTCATAAACAAGTTTGAGTGGTACTTTTTTTATGATGTTATAAACTCTTTTTAGGTTGGTTTAGTATCAAATTTAGTTATTAACAAATGGCTAACGCTTGAGGGGCGCGGATTTAACATTTCGGGTGGTCTTCCTTTTAGCCCTCCCTCCAGCCATATATGGGTCCCGGTTTTTTTGCGCTTTTGAAATAGGACCTGACAATAAAGGGGGCCTGTGTCAAACCCAAATACGCAAGGTTTTAGTGAGGAGTAATTGGTCATTCATAACTGGTACCTGGCTGCCCAATTGCCTCATTCCAGCACCGATGTCTGCTGGTCTTACCTCGCAAGGATGGGATCTTTAGGTCGGGAAAACGGCATCTTACAGCCATCACCAAACGGCGGTCAGGAAAATAGAACAACCTTATACAATGCAGTACCGGCGTGGCATGGCATGCCTGCCCTGCCGAACCAAAATTTACCTTTTTATGGCTATTATTTACTCCCATCCTACCCAATAAAATAATTACCTTTGCACTAAATTTATCAGCAGGAAAAATGAGTGAATTTAAACTCAATACCATAGAAGAAGCCATTGAGGATATCAGGAATGGCAAGATCATTATTGTTGTAGATGATGAAGACCGCGAAAATGAGGGTGATTTTATCACCGCTGCCCGCAACGTAACTCCCGAGATCATTAATTTTATGGCCACCCATGGTCGTGGATTGATCTGCACTCCCTTGATTGAAGACAGATGTGATGAGTTGGGACTGAACCTCATGGTGAACGATAATTCGGCCCTGCATCAAACTCCCTTTACGGTTTCCATCGACCTGATCGGACATGGGGTAACCACCGGAATTTCTGCGGCCGACCGGGCCAAAACGATCAAAGCCCTTATTAATCCTACTACCAAGCCCGAAGAATTGGGCAAACCTGGACATATTTTTCCATTACGTGCCCGCAGAGGCGGAGTGCTCCGCCGAACCGGACATACTGAAGCAGCTATTGACCTGGCCCGTATGGCTGGGTTTGAACCAGCCGGTGTTCTGGTAGAAATTATGAACGAGGATGGGACCATGGCCCGCCTTCCCGAGTTAATGGAAGTAGCCCAAAAATTCAATTTATCCATCATCAGTATTGCCGACCTGGTGGAATACAGGCTGAGAACGGAAACCCTTATTATAAAGGAAGCAGAAGTAAAACTGCCAACCGGTTATGGAGATTTTCGCTTGGCCGCATTCAAGCAACTTACCAACGATCAGATCCACCTGGCGCTGATAAAAGGAGATTGGCAGGAAGGTGAACCCGTTTTGGTACGAGTGCATAGCTCTTGCATGACCGGTGATATTTTTGGTTCATTCCGTTGTGATTGCGGACCGCAATTGCATGCTGCCATGGAAGCCATTGAAAAAGCAGAAAAAGGTGTGATCGTTTACATGAACCAGGAAGGACGAGGAATTGGTTTGATCAACAAATTAAAGGCTTACGAACTGCAGGAAAATGGAATGGATACCGTACAAGCCAACCTGGCACTGGGCTTTGGTATGGATGAAAGGGATTATGGTGTGGGTGCACAAATATTACGCTATTTGGGAATTTCCAAGATCAGGCTGCTGACCAATAATCCTAAAAAGAGAATTGGATTAGGGGGTTATGGATTAGAAATTGTTGAAAATGTTCCATTGGAAGTGCAAAGCAACGAGCATAATGAGTTCTATTTAAAGACTAAAAGAGATAAAATGGGGCATATCTTATTGCACCTGGGTCATTAAAAAATCATTGTTTTACTAATAATTTTACGCAAGATATTTTTCCTTGTGGGTGAAACACTTTTATCAGATACAATCCTGAGGAAATTTTCGGTAAAAAATACCGGTTACCAGGTTCTGCGATATATTGGGCCATCAATTTCCCGTTGATATCCAATAGATCGAGAGATGTAATTTCTTCTTCCAGCATCAATTGAAAATATTTCTCCGCAGGATTGGGATATACCAGCAACTCATTTTCCTCCAGGGTTTCAATCGCATTCGGGTTCATAATACTATCAGGATACCAGGCATATCTTCTTGCTCTATAGGTAAGGCCCAGGTCTTCCAATACAGCTTCATAAACAATATTACCTGCAGGGTCCACTTCCGTAATGGAGGGTTCACCTGTGGAGACCCATCCCCAGCCAATGAATGTATTTCCATTCGATAACCTTTGTACTCCTCCCATGGCTTTTCCAAACAAAGTATCAGGATGTGTAAATGACCAAACCAAGGTAGCCGTATGATTTACCTCATCCAACTGGTATTCCTTGGCAGAAGATACCTGAACCGCATGCATGTTTCCATTGTCATACAAAAGAAGGTTTCCGTTATCGATCCGACGGCTATCATGCTGGTAGGAAAACCCGACCGTGTCGTTGGTGAAATTGAATTGGTTGTTCAATCCACCTAATCTCCAAATAATATTTCCATTGCTTCGGTCTATTTTGGTTACTTCGCTCATCAGCCTATTAGAAATAATGAGATTACCATCATCATCAATATCTGCAGAATTAATATGGGTATATTCAAAACCAGAGTCCGTAAAATCGCAGTCGATACAATCCAAAATGCTGAAATGGTCCCAGCTTCTCCATTGAAAGATCACATTGTCATTCTCATCCAGTTCTTGTACAACGGTTCCGATCACACTGGCATTCGGATTTCCACCAGGATAGATGAGACTCATGTCTACTTGCTGCGGATCGGCTATAACAATATAATAATGCCCATTAGGCAAATGAATGAAGTCGTGCATATCAGCCACGTAACCGTTGCCTGCATACTTAGTATCAACTTCAGCATAGGATGAATCAACGATCTTAAATCCATTAGCAGCAATGGCATAATAACTCAAATATCCACTGGGTTGTAATCCAAAGTTCATCCCTTTTCCCTGGCTTTGTAAGGAAAAAATAATATTTCCATCGTTTTCCACAATGCCTATCATTCTTTCGGCAACATTTAGGGGTGCGTTGTTCCGGAAAAAAATGGGGTGTTGCGAAGCAGATGCATTGTTGGTGACAACTGTATAAAAGGAGAAAAAACTCTTGGTCTGTGCTTCGGTAGTTCCTGTTGCTTTTTCTCCAATCAGTTCGGTTAAACGATCCGACAGCAACTTTCTATAACATCCGGGATGAATGGCTGCAGTAGAAAAATGAAGTTCCTGGGCTTCCATATGGGTGCCATTCGTCATCGTCAACTCTTGTATGGACACCGTAACCAGGTCTAACCGATCGAACAACTTGATCGGTTGAATGATCAAGGTATGGTTATTTTCAGAGAACAGGATCTTGAATTCGTATTCTTTATTCAGTCCCTTTAGCTCAATGAGTTCCTGAAAGTCCTGCTGGGTATTAAAAGCGAACTTGCTCTTTAATACAATATTGGTTTGAGGAGAGTTGTATTTGCTGGCTTCCACCGGATGTATATAAGTATACTGTGCATGTAAGCCAGTAATAAGCAGAAAAAAAATACTGCAATGGATCAATCTTTTCATATTGAAAGGGTATTTAACAAATATACTCATTTGGATTAATTGGCAGAGCTTTTTGGCTTCATTTTGAGGCTTTTTTTCTTTTTTGCCGACATAATACTCACATTCAATTCGAAACCAATCAGAAGGGATACAATGTTCAAAAAGATCCAGATGAGCAGCAATGGAAATGTTCCCAGAATGCCATAGATCTTATTGTAGTTGGTAAAGTTATTGATGTATAAAGTAAATAGAAAAGTAAACAGAATGCCACAAAATGTGGACGCAATAGAACCTGGCGAAAAAAAGTTATGGCGCAAATGACGGGCTGGTGCAAAAAAGAAAATACTTGCGATCATTAAATAAATCACGATATAAATGATCAACCATCGGGAGTATAGAAGAACCCTGTACAAGGCGAGTGAAATGTTTTCTTCTCGACGTAGATATAAAAAGTATTTGTTGGTGAGAATGATGAAAGTGATCATCACAACTAACACGATCAAACCCAAAAAGGTCAAGCCTGCGGCATGCAGTCTTTGTTTAAGCGGTTTTCGGTCTTCGGTTATCAGCGCAGAGTCATTAAAGGCCCGCATGATCCCATTCATACCATTGGTCGAAAAGATCATGGCGATAAAAAAACCTAAAGAAAGTAATCCGGTATTTTTGTTCCTGATCACATCGATTATGGTTTGTTCTACCAATGGAAAGATCTGATCTGGAATAATCCCTTCCAATGCAATTAATAAGCTGGTTTGAAAATTTGGAATAGGTAAATGGGGAATTAATGTCATTAAAAAAATAAGTCCTGGAAAAAGACCCAGGAAAAACTTAAATGAAGCAGAATAGGCCCTTTCAAGGATAGAGCTATCCCGCAATGCATAAATATAAAAATCGTATACCTCTCCAACACTCAGTCCTTTAAATCCTGGAGGGTGTATTTTATGCATCAGTGCATCTATCTGATGAATAATGGGTAATTTTTTTATGAATGTGCCTATTTTACTCAACGTTTAGTTTTTTTCAATTTTTGCTTTTAAACTCATATCCAAACTTTTTACGTGATGTGTTAAAGCTCCAATTGAGATATAATCTACTCCAGTTTCAGCAAATTCCACCAGGTTATCCTGGTTGATCCCCCCCGAAGCTTCTACCTGATATGTTTTATTGATTTGGCTCAAGGCGGTTTTAATATCAGCAGGTGTAAAGTTATCCAGCATAATGATATCTATACCTCCCACCTCCAATACTTCATTCAACTCTCTGAAATTTCGCACCTCAATTTCTATTTTTATGGTTTTATTATTCTGTTTCAAGTACTGTTGCGCTTTTATAATAGCATTTTTAATTCCTCCGGCATAGTCGATATGGTTATCCTTTAACATCACCATATCAAACAGTCCCATTCTATGGTTTTCTCCACCACCGATCTTTACAGCCTTTTTTTCGAAATGCCGAAATAATGGGGTGGTTTTCCGTGTATCCAAAAGAACTACGGGGGTATGCTTTACCATTTCAATCAAGTAACGAGTATGGGTAGCAATTCCACTCATTCTTTGCATAATATTCAATACCAGCCTTTCGGTGGTCAAGATAGACCGTGCTGAACCGGTTACTTCAAATGCAATGTCACCATATTTTACAAAAGCCCCATCATGAATATGTGTTTGGATGGAAAGCGCAGGATCGAACTGGTTAAAGACCGACCGGGCAATTTCAGCACCTGCCAATACTCCTTTTTCTTTTACGAGAAGTTTTGCATTTCCAACCGCCTCCGGCGCTATGGCTGATAGGGTAGAATGATCCCCCTCACCTACATCCTCAGCCAACGCCAATCGAATGAATTCGTTTAGATCCATGATAGTACGAAGGTATTTAAAAAAGGTGAATCCCGGTAGCTATAGGAATCCTACACTTGATGACCAAATCGAATAGAGCAATAGAGGATTATTCCTCGGTTTCAAACCGGAGGGTTTGAATGAGTTCGGACCCATTGAGGTTCTTAAAATAAATATATACCCGGTATTCACCCGTTGAGGTGGTTAAGGTACCTATGATATATTTTGAACCTTCCCCACTGGTCCCATTGTGATTAATGGCAAAAGCGGAGGGTTTGTTTGCGGTAAAGAAATTCTGCACCACCTGTTCAGCCTGGGACTTGGAATAGGTGCCTTGTTTTTGAATAACGGTAACATCCAGTGTGGCATGAAAATAGGCCGACAATGCCGGGGCATTGCCTGTTTTGAGGGCATTGGAAATATCATCTACCATCTTTTGGCTGAAACTAAAAGATGTTGTAAACAATATAGATGCTATTATAATGACCAGTTTTTTCATCAGTAGAGAAAAATTACCTACAATTATACCAAAAACTAAGCCAAAGTTAAAGAATTTTAAGATTTTATTTTATGCTGATCAAGCTTATATGTGTTGGAAAAACCAACTCTACCTATATTCAGGAAGGTGTAGAGGAATATTCCAAACGAATTAATAAATATTCGAAGTTCGAAGTCCAGATCATTCCTGACCTGAAGAATGCTGCCGGGTTAAAACCCGAACAGAGAAAAACCGAAGAAGGCAAATGGATCCTTCAACAAATTCAGCCAACAGACTGGATCGTATTATTAGATGAACAGGGCAAACAATATACATCCGAGCAATTTGCAGAACAATGGCAAAACTGGTTCAACCGCGGATCAAAACAAATTCTCTGTATTGTTGGTGGGCCTTATGGATTTAGCCAGGCCTTATATGAAAGAGCACAGGCCAAAGTGTCGTTGTCAGCAATGACCTTTTCCCATGAAATGGTAAGACTTTTTTTTGTAGAGCAACTTTACCGGGCATTTACCATCATAAAAAAAGAGCCTTATCATCATCGATAAGGCTCCTTTATATATTTTATACTGAAAATTAGTTGATCTCTCTTTTAGCCAGGTTTCCAGAACCGTCAAAGAAAAGTCTTACCAACCCTCCCTGACCATTGTTCAATTCGCAACCTTCGGTTAAAACACCAAAGTTCTCAATTTTAAATGATCTTACTAAAGTATATGGGCTTCCATTACCAGTATAACGGGTCATACTGTTTTGGGTAGCTTCGGTTAATTCGGTATGTAGAACATCGGTTTCAATTCTTACCAATGATGCTTCTGTAGTCTTGGCATAATAAGCAGTTTTATGCTTGCTGTTCTCGTCATATTTCGCAACGTAATATTCATTAGTGGTTGTCCAATCAACGGTTGAAATTTTATAAGCATTTTTAAAGGCTATTTTAACGCCGGTAGGAACATCGGCTGATGATTGAGCCATCAATACTGAAAAACCCAATACGGCTAGTAAAGTTGAGAATACTTTTTTCATGGTTATTTATGAATTTATGGTAAAGTTAATGATTAGATTAATAAAGTACAAAAAAGGTTGCAACTATAGTGCCAATAGAAATTGAATAATATCCACTCCATCTGGATAATCAGTAATAGTGGGACATTGGGAGTTTCCAGGTCGTAAAGTAGGGTACTCCGTATTAACTAATGTGGTTACAATACACTGAATATGTGATTGGTTAGCTTTCACAAAGTTATTAACATACTCTATATCAGCATACTCCAAATAATGAAGAACGGAAAGTGGGCTCGCTAAATCTTCTGATTTTTTGACAGAAACATAACCCGTGTCATAAAATGGTTGGCTGTTCACTAAATAAATAGATCTGTAATAATCATAATTGTTCTTGTATTTATGATGTAAGGTTGGATCTGCCAATCCTTCCCATTGGTCGAACAATGCTGGCATCGAATAGCCCTCAGGCACTAGAAGCATGGATACATTGCGGCAACCCAATCCATAATACTGGAAGATGTCCGAATACAACAGTTTCATTTCTGTAGGATTTTCCTTTCCGGTAAGTATAGCCAGGGAATGCCGGTTCTTTCGAATGATGTGTGGATATTTCCCGAAATAATATTCGAAATAACGAGCTGAATTATCGCTCCCGGTGGCAATTACCGCGTCAAAATCGCCTAATCTTTCCTCTGTCAGGTCAATCCTGGCTTTCCATTCAGGATTAAACTCTATTAATTTTTGGGCCAAAAAGGGTAATAGCACCTTATCCTGTGAAGACAATTTGCCCAAAATGCGATGTCCGGTGATTAAAACAGAAAGAAAATCATGGAAATTCACCAAAGGAATGTTACCTGCCATGATCACCGCAACGGTTTTCATATGAGTAGGTTCCGATAAGTAATAATCCTTTGACCAACGATTCAATGTTTGATCGGTCATCCACTCGGCAATGGATGCTAAGCTACTCATCACGGAATCCTGTGTAAACCAACCATTTTCCTGGCCAGCTCGATCGATCACCTTTAAAAGTGGGGTATTCTTGCCACTTCTTATTTGCTCCAAATCAGCCCGCAGCCAGTCGCCCAGGTTAATAAAGCTTTCTATTCTATCACTAATAAGCAGCATAGCTCTTTTTTGATTAATTTTGCAAAAATATTTATTAGCTGATAAAATGGCGATTAAGATTACAGAAGAATGCATTAATTGTGGTGCCTGCGAGCCAGAATGCCCTAATAATGCGATCTATGAAGGGGGAATTCAGTGGAAATTATCTGATGGCACATCGGTTTCAGGCAGCTTCCAGTTAATGGATGGGAATTCTATTGGGGCTGAAGACGACCAACAACCTGTTTCGAACGATGTTTACTATATAGTAACTGATAAATGCACTGAATGTGTTGGGTTTCATGATGAGCCACAATGTGCTGCGGTTTGTCCGGTTGACTGCTGCATAGATGATGAAGATCATAGAGAGTCCAAGGAAGATCTTTTAACTAAAAAGGAAAAACTTCATTTATAAATATAACAAAAAAGGCTTTGGCCCGTTTTGTAGTATAACTCTTTACCACAATTCTATGCGAAAGGTCATCCTCAGCATTTTTTTCCTGTTTTTGATCCCATTTGGGTTTTCTCAATCCAATATGGATTCACTGGTATTTTGGTCGGCCAGGTTAATGGATAAAAAGTTAAGTGATCAGGTAAAAGAAAACGAAAACAAAAAATTTATTGAACTGTTAACGGATGAGTTATCCGATCCATCCTCTTTTGAAAATTCATTTGCCGAACTGAAAGCAGTATCCATCCAAACTTCCCCAGATAAATCATTCAGGGTTTTTACCTGGTTCACCTTACTTAAAACCGGATATAAATCTCATGGGCTGGTTCAGTCTAACGTAAAAAAAATAAAAGATCCTGTAGTTACTTATTTGCAGGATCAAGGTGAGGATCTCCGGTCAGCACAGTATAAAACCCTCAATGCCAAAAGTTGGTTTGGTTCATTGTATTATGATATGATCCCTTTTAAGATCAAAGGCAAAAAATATTATGCGGTACTTGGATTCAATCCTGGTAATGGGATTTCTCATAAAAAAGTGGTTGACATTATTCAAATCATGAGCAATGGTCAACCCAGATTTGGTGCTGCGGTGTTTGAAAAAGATAAAAAAATGGCTACCCGCATTATTCTTGAATATGATTCAAGGGCCAAAGTAAGCTTAAGGTATAATGAAGAACTGAAAATGATTGTGTTTGACCATCTTGTTCCCTCCCGACCTGAGCTGGAAAATCAATACGACAAATATATTCCTGACTTGAGCTATGATGGTTTTGCTTTCGAGAGTAAAGCCTGGATATATAAACCGGATGTGCCGGCCGTTAATACTTCAGAGGAGCAGGGTTCACAAGGCACCCGTTTAGTGATCGATGGAGTGAATGACCAAAATACCCTGGAGAAAAAGATTTCCGGGGAAGATGAGAAAAAAAAGGAAAATTAATCCTGATCAATAAACAACCTTCTCGGTACATTTAATCCCGAATTCTTCTAATTCCTTTAATACAGGCTGGTAAATTTCTTTGGTGTTGGGTATATGCACTCCAGGACTGGTAATATTTCCATTCAGCATATTTTTTACAGCTATGCCTAAAGGTATTCCAACTGTTTTGGCCATGGCTGTATGCAAATCATCATCGCCTTTTACCGCCAGGGTAGCATTCATTTCATGTGGAATTCCATGTTCAACATAGTTGAATTTATGCCACATAACGATCATGTCCTTTTCACCTGGCTCCAATGTCCATTTCTTCTCCAATATATGCTGGAGGATCTGGGCCGGAGTGGATGGCTTCGAAAGCCCTACCGGTTCTTCTTTGAAAAGACCAAGCCAGGCCACTTTTCGCATTTCGTCTGAATCGTGATCTAATTTTAATAACATGGCCAATTTGGTTTCCACCGAGTCGGTGGGATGATAGAATAAAAAGGAGTTGATGAATTCACGGTGGGTAAGTTTATCTGTATTTTCCATTACATAGGAATCATCCGTGGCTCCGAGCTGCACAAAAACATCCCAGGCCTTACTGAATCCTATCCTTCTTAAAGTTCCCCTATAAATCGTTTTTACCCCATCCAGGTTATATAACTGAATATACTTGATCGAGTCGCGGTTGGCATAAGCTTCAAACTCACCAAATCCATCTATATCGATCACCTCGGTCCTTCGAAAAACTTTATGGTATGGAATATATTTGAATTTGCCTCCCTGTAAAAATTTTACAGCACCACCGCTTGCTGCCATTACCACATTCCTCGGATTCCATGTAAATTTATATTTCCACGGATTGGATTCACTTTCAGGGGCCATGAGTCCACCGGTAAAGGTCTCGAATCCGGTAATTACGCAACCCCGGTTACGAAGCTTGTCTAAGGTTTGCATAGCCGTCATATGATCTACTCCCGGGTCCAATCCAATTTCATTCAACATAATGATACCTGCTTTCCTTGCATCTCCATCTAATTCCTGCATTTCGTCTGATACATAGGAAGCAGTGGCCATATGTTTTTTATGCTTCAAACAAAAGCGGGCCACGTCCATATGCATAAAGGCAGGAAGCATTGAAATCACCATGTGATGCTCTGTAATGAGTCTTTCCAGCTCATCCAGTTTAGCCACATCCAATTGTATGGCCTTTGCCTTGGAATGAAAATTCACTTTTTCCTCAGCCAACTTCAGATCCATATCAGCCACGGTTACGGTCCAGTTTTCGTTCACTGCATTGTTCAACAGGTAATCAATTAATGTTGTGGCGGATTTTCCGGCACCAATAAGCAGAATACTGGTCATAATGATAATTTATACGCAAATGTATGTTTTTTGTACATAGTAACGACGAACGATCGTCTGTCGTTAACAACGGCACTTAAAAATCCTACCTTTTTAAAGAACTTGGAAATTATAATTGTAATATTGTACCTCAAATCTCCATTCATTATGGCCAAAAAAATCATCCTGCTCGCAGTATTTTTTCTAGCAGTAGCTGTAGTTTTGTGGGCGCTAGGAGCCCATAGTCTTGAAACGAAAATCTCTCCTCAAAAATTGGACAGCTTTAAAACCGGGGTCACTTACCAGTTCTATCATGGGTTTGCGTTGATCCTCATCGCTATTTTAATGGAGGTGTTTAAAAAGCCGGGACTGAAAATTTCGGCCATCCTCTTTGCCATAGGTATTCTATTTTTCTCCGGAAGCATTTATATTTTATCTACCATTGAGATTTCTGGTATCAACCCCAAACCTTTTGGACCCATTACCCCTATTGGTGGACTTTTTTTCATTGCCGGCTGGATCGTTACTTTCATTCAATTTCTTAAAAAGTCGAAATGAACAAGAGATACGAAACGTTTATAGCTCAATCCAAGAAGATCTTTGTTCTCTATTCTGCAAATGGAGTGCTGGGTTGGGACCATGAAGTATATATGCCAGCCAATGGAGCTGCATTAAGGGCAGAGCAACAGTCAGTACTATCGGGTATTGCACATGAGTTAAAAACCAACCCAGAATATATACAGATCATCCAGGAATTATTAAACGATAAAACCTTGAATGAGGCGGAGAAATGTAATGTGAGGGAAACCTGGAAAGGAATTGACCGTAGTCGTAAATTCAGTAAGGAATTTGTTGAAAATCTATCGAGGGTGATCTCTGAAAGTTTTAGCGCATGGCACCAGGCAAAAACCGAGAACAAGTTTGAGATCTTTGCTCCACATTTAGAAAAACTGGTCGAGATCAAAAAAGAAGAAGCGAAAATAGTTGGATATAAAAACCATCCATATGATGCTTTGATCGATGAATATGAGCCTGGAGCGACAGTAGAAAAACTCGATATTCTCTTCAAGGATGTAAAGGAACAACTGGTTGATTTTACCAAACAAATTTTTGCCAAACCAAAACCAAATGACGCATTTTTCTTTGGAGAATTTCCTCATGAAGCCCAGCATGATTTTTGTAAACAACTGGTCACGGAAATGGGCTACGACTTTAACTGTGGAAGGATGGACGTGGCACCACATCCATTTTGCATAGGATTTTCTCCACTGGATACCCGTATTACTTACCGGTATAAAACCAGTGACCTGAGTGAAATTATCTGGAGTATTACACATGAAGGGGGCCATGCTTTATATGAGCAAGGAATGAACCCTGAGTATATTGGTTTGCCCGCTGGTTCGGCCGTTTCATTGGCTATTCACGAATCTCAAAGCAGGCTTTGGGAAAATAATGTAAGCAGAAGTAAAGAATATTGGCAACATTATATGCCTGTATTGCAAAAATATTTTCCAGGCAAACTTGATCAAGTGAGTGGTATTGATTTTTATCAAGCGTGCAATAAAGTAGAGCCATCCTTCATTCGCACGAATGCGGATGAACTCACTTATCATTTCCATATTATGATCCGTTATGGGATTGAAAAACAATTAATGGAAGGAAGTATTTCGGTAAACGATCTGCCGAAGATCTGGAACGAATCCTACAAGAATTATTTGGGCATAGAGGTTCCTTCTGATTCCATGGGATGCCTGCAGGATGTACATTGGGCGCATGGGAGCATTGGATACTTTCCTACTTATTCGTTGGGTAGTTTTTATGCTGCTCAGTTCTTTGATGCTGCCAAAAGAGATATTCCAAGCTTGAAGGAAGATATGGGTAAAGGGAAATTTAACGGATTAAGGGAATGGCTAAGAGCGAACATCCATCAACATGGCATGATTTTTACAGCGGATGAGCTATGTAAAAGGGTCAGCGGAGAATCGTTGAACTTTTCGCATTTCATGAAGTATGCAAAAGAAAAATATGCTGAAATATATTCTCTATAAAACCCTGCCCTTGCTTGTAGTCGGATTGACCCTGATGAGCTGCAAGACCCAACAACCGCCTGCTACCAATTCAGCTGACCAATATTTTACAGTATCCTTATATAGTCCAGGTGACGGCATCGACCAGGAGGCCAGGAAGATCATTTTGAGCACCATAGATGCGTATACCAAAAAGGGCCATGAGATTACCCATACTGCGGTCCCCTGGGGTAAAGAAGGTGAAGTAGATTATTGTTTCAGCCTACAGAAACTAAAACCTTCGGTTTACCAGGAGTTCTTCCAGGAGCTGTCTACCCTACTCAAGGACAGGCAAGTACATATAAAAGAGAAAGTGCCATGCAGAAGTAATTATTGATTCTATTTTACCTGCAGATGGCGCTGCTCTTATAGTTCCAGCAGGCCCTCAATGACTCCAAAGGATTGCATGGTCACCAATTATTAACGCTTTATTAACCAGTTCACTACTCTTAAAAGTTATTAACCCATTATCCACTTCCCTTGTAAATATAGGTGAAAGCCCTACCTTTGCTCCTTTATTTTCTAACAAAACGATATGGCTGATATTGGCAAGAAAAACCCGGCTGCTAAGCTGGAAGATCTAGGGATCAAAGCTTCAACCTCTTACTGGAATCTCTCCCCTGAAGAACTTACTCAAAAAACGGTCGACCTTGGTCAGGGAACCATTACCGACATGGGTGCCCTTGCAGTAAATACAGGAAAATTTACCGGCCGTTCGCCCAAAGATAAATTTACCGTAAAAGATAGTATTACCGAAAATACGGTTGATTGGGGAGATATTAATCTCGCCATTTCTCCGGAACATTTCGACAAGCTCTATAACGGTATTGTAAAATATTACGAAGGAAAAGAATTATGGATCCGTGATGCTTATGCATGTGCTGATCAAAAACATCGGTTAAATATTCGGGTGATCAATGAAACTCCATGGGCCAATTTATTTTGCAACGATCTTTTCTTACGTCCTACCTCAGCAGAAATTGAAACACAACAGCCTGATTGGATCATTTTACAAGCACCTGGATTTTTAGCTCACCCAGCTGAACATGGCACCCGACAGGAAAATTTTACGGTAGTCAACTTTACCAAAAGAATTATTCTGATCGGTGGTTCTGCTTATACAGGTGAAATGAAAAAAGGGATCTTTGGTGTTTTAAATTTCATTCTTCCCCATGATAAAAAAGTATTGAGCATGCATTGTTCCGCTAACGAAGGCGAAAAAGGTGATGTTGCTTTGTTCTTTGGTTTAAGTGGAACCGGTAAAACCACTTTATCCGCCGATCCTAATAGAAAATTGATCGGTGATGACGAACATGGATGGGACAATGGCTCCGTATTTAATTTCGAAGGGGGTTGCTATGCAAAATGTATTGACCTGACAGCCGAAAAAGAACCTGAAATTTACGCGGCCATCAAACCAGGTGCCCTTGTGGAAAATACCAAATATTTCCCCGGGACCAACAAAGTAAATTTTGAGGATTGCAGTATTACCGAAAATACACGTGTTGCATATCCTATCCATCATATTGCAAATTCAAAAGAACCATCGATAGGTGGTGATCCGAAAAATATTTTCTTTCTTACATGTGATGCATACGGTATCCTCCCTCCTATTTCAAAATTGAATAAAGGGCAAGCCATGTATCATTTTATCAGTGGATATACGGCTAAGGTAGCTGGTACCGAAGTAGGGGTTACTGAACCACAAGCTACTTTCTCAGCTTGTTTTGGTCGTGCATTTTTACCTTTACATCCAACCAAATATGCCGAACTATTAGGTAAAAAACTGGATGAGCAAAAAAATGTGAATGTATGGCTGGTGAATACCGGTTGGAGCGGTGGACCTTATGGAGTTGGGAACAGGACCAAGTTATCGTTTACCCGTGCTATGATCACCGCGGCCATGAATGGTGAATTGAACAACGTTTCTTACGAGCCACATCCGGTTTTCGGGGTTGCTATGCCAACCACGTGTCCCAACGTTCCTGCAGAAATCCTGATACCCAGAAATACCTGGGCAGATAAGGATGCGTATGATCATCAGGCTAAAGAACTGGCCGAAATGTTCGTGAACAACTTTAAGAAATATGCTGACAAGGCCAATGATGAAATTTTAGCGGCCGCCCCGAAGGTGATGCAGAATGTAGGATAATATTCGTTCAATTTATTTATCCAGCGGCTGAATTAAAAGTTGATTTTTAATTAATATTGTATATTCTTCATTTAAAATCATTTCTTATGAAAAAGATCGCTTTTTTACCTCTGTTCGTTATATTGTTCTCACTTCTTTCATGCGGAGGTCCGACAGATCCCAGGGCCCAGCTCATCAAAGAAGACCTGGACAAACTCGATGATATTACTTACCACGAAAACGACACCATTGCCAAAGACCTGAAGGCGTTTTTCGATGTGGCCGTGAATCCGAAAATAAAACCTGAAGACTTTAATTATCTTACCCGCCTGAGCGATGATAACAAAAGGATTTTGGTATTGATAAAAATGCCAAAGCTTAAAAAAGTGGATAAGGATGCCAGGATGGAAGCGTTTGATATGGTAAAATTATTCCTGTTGAGTCGCGAGGATCTGAGAGATAAAGAACTTTGGATGGCCGTGGAAGGAAAACTTACTCTGATGTTGATCAAAACTCCTAACTACGAATATTCGGGTACATTAGGGCTGTCGTCACATTTATATGATTTTTACGGCCCTAAGGAAAATTTCGAGGCAAAAAAGTAGAATATAATGCCCAGACGTCCTCCAAGTAAAAGCTTTACCATATTTAAGTTGATTGATCTTGGAGGACAAACGTTGATTATTTTTCTTTTTCTACTGGCAGTTCTCATCAGTTTTCTTTTTCCTCCTACAGCAGGCTATAATATTTTTGATGAGACCTTTAAAAAGCACAACTCCGACTTTATTGTTTATTTAATTATGGTCATGGCCTGCTGGCAGCCCATATTTAGTGGTATTTCTTTCATTATTGCTCCACCAAAATATCCATTTAGGATCGGACATTTTCTCTTCATTGCTTCCATCATCTTCGTGGTAATTACTTTTTGCATTTTTATAGGATTTTTTTTGGCCCTCATCGGTATGTTTGTATGGCCGGTTTATTATTTTTTTCTGACGGTAGCTGAGACGATTTACTGTGTGGTTCAAAGGAAAAAAAAGAGAGTAATCCATGACGCAAAAAACTTAACCTCCAATTAACCAATACCTTAATACTTTATCTGATAATTCCCTATATTTGTTGTATGTCGGAACTCAACCAGATCAAATCCATCATAGAAGGCTTGAAGCCGCATTTGACCAAAAGATACCATGTGAACAGAATTGGCTTGTTCGGGTCTATTGTAAAAGAAGATTTTTCGGGTGATGAAGAAGTCGACATTATTGTGGACTTTAAAAAACCCATCGGCGATGGGATCATGGAACTCACCGAATTTCTGGAAGAAAAAATCAATTATAAAGTTGGACTCATTACCAAAGGCAGTATCGATAGAGCCTATTTAAAGGAGATCAAAAAGGAGATCGTGTATATATGAAAATGATAAGTCGTGTCATTTGCATATTTTTTTCAATGTTTTTTATTTTTGGTTGTGATAGAGGGAAGTCTGATAAGCAGAACGAAAATTCCCTTGTAAAAAAAACCAAAGCCGAATACATGGCGGATTTGGTAACCCGAATCAGTTTTGTGGAACTGCCCTATAAACATGACATTGGTAAAGGAGCAGAAACAACATGTTCGTACCAATTCAATGGCGAAAGTTATGATACATTATTTCTCGATGCATTGCATTCACGGATAATTGGCCTTCTGCCTGACACAGCCGGTTTTATCGGCATTCTTTATTTTACCCCGGGAGATGACCTGGCCCCAAGCCTGATTACCTTTGATAAATTGGGGAATAAGATAGATGATAAAATCATATGTCCATTTAGCTGCAATGGATCACCTTGTGAACAATACTTATGCAACGCCTGGTTCAGTATCAATAAACAACTAGAAATAACCAATTACCATGAGCTGAAATTGAACAGATGCGAAGGCGGACAAAGTGATATAAGTGAGATACGTGATCAATCAGGATATATTAATAAACGAGGAGAAATCATTTTAAATCCCATAAATACAAGTGAATGGAAATGATTTTCTATTTCAACACCTTCCCCATCTCCTCCACATTCTTTTTCGAATTACCTATATAGATCTTCTTATCCAAGACCAATACAGGTCTTTTCAAAAAAGTATACTCCTCCAAAATATACTTACGATAGTCCTTTTCGGTGAGTTTTTTTTCACCTAGTCCCCAGGCACGGTATTTTAAGGCGATCCTGCTGAACAAAGCTTCCGCACTTCCAGCTAATTTGATCATTTCATCCATCTCCTTTTCGGTGATAGGCTCACCCTTGATCTCCCGGAGTTCTATTCCTGATTTTTCAATTCCGATCTCTTTCATGATCCTTGCGCAGGTGGAACAAGCTCCCAGGTAAAAGAATTTTTTCATGGTAAATGGATATGAACACGAAAATAGATTTTTTTTCGTTAAAGCCCTAGATCAACTGCAGTGAATATATCTCAACCATATCCTTTATTGCTATTTGCCATTTTAATGTCTTGTACACCGAAGGTGCAAGTAAAAAAGCAAGACCCATTCGGCATTATCCCACTCAAGGGTGATTGTACATTTGTAGGCACTACGGTCCAGGACCCTTTTTTACCATGGGAAAGTTATTATGCCCAACGATATTATAATCAACAAATATTCGATACCCTGGCTGCGCATAAATTGCAGCATCAAACCTGCCGGAAAGTGGTCTACTATTTTCATTTCGGCTATTCCTGGATGAATATGCCCACCAGAATAGGAAATGGAGATCTGAATATCTTTTTGAAGACTGTACAGAAAAAGAAATTCAAAATAGAGGTGAACAGGCAGGTTACACCATCCTACTCTCCATTCTATGAATCGGGGTCAGAGGGATCTTTCGAATACAACGAATTCAGGAATTATGTTTATTCCTTATCAAGAACGGTAGAAATTTCGAGAACAGATACTTTTACACTTGACAGAATTTCGATGGTCACCTCTGAATTAGCCACACTGGCCTTAAAAAACGGTGGTTGGCTTGAAAGCTGGCAGCCTCTTTAATAAAAGTTTTTTTTCTATCTTTAAAGAATGAAAACTATTCTTTTCATGCCATTCAAGATGAGTTGGGTAATGGTGTTTGCCCCACTCACCCTATTTGGTCAACCCATTATGGGACCTCCTCAATACAGGGAAGCAGCTAACTATGTAAAGGATATCAATCAGGATGGTTATAAAGACTCTGTAAGGTATTTTTATGATGGCGGAAGTGGGTTTGGGGGGACTAATATGTACCTCACTCATGGAAAGACCCACCAAACTTATGAGTTTAGCACCTTTAATACCAAGTGGCCCATCCTTACCTCCATAGCCATTCACCCTGACCTTTACACAAAAGAAAATGAACCATTCTTTGATGAAGTGGAAAAAAATCTATTCCCAGCCATTCAGGTAGACAAACCGGAACTTTGCCTGCAATGGATCCTCGATGGGTTCAAAAGTAAAATGGTGAACGGTAACGACAGCGGCCTGCTTGAATATGCATTTGGATTTCAACCCCGGTGGAAAAAAGGAGATATTTATTTGCCCAAAAGTTATTTTGTTTTTCTGGATACTAAAGATTTTGGGAGCACTTTGCAAAAGACCAGTATAGGTGATCTACCGGAATGGTTAGATGAAAATACAAAAGGGTGGCTGATTTGTTATGCTCCAAATATTCATGGACAGAAAGTAGAAAAAGTAGCAGTGGATAATGATCTTGAGTTGTACAAGGCCCATAAATCGGTGATACTCAAAAAGCAGGATGGATATATGTGGGTCTTTGTGGATGAATATTTACTCACCG
The DNA here is from genome assembly GCA_025451235.1 of Flavobacteriales bacterium. Classification (GTDB taxonomy): domain Bacteria; phylum Bacteroidota; class Bacteroidia; order CAIKAF01; family CAIKAF01; genus JANWKQ01. The sequence goes on from JANWKT010000020.1 coordinate 202,457, forward strand.
GCGGAGCAGATAAATGGGGAAGAGTAAAAAATACAACCTTCCATGAGGGTCTTATTTTCGTTGAAACGGAAGGAGAAATGGCAGAACGCTATTTGTTTGTGGTGGATCATATCAAAGGGATTTGTGCAAGATTTAAATACGAATATCTTCACTCCGGTTCTGACCAGTGGATCCAAAATGGGAAGTTAATGCTGGGTGACCATCAAACACCTGCCATGATTGATAAAATAAAAACCGAAATAGAAAGTTTATATAAGGAAATAAAGTTATGAGATCGACCGTATTCATCCTTACTCTATTCCTCGCGGCTTGCCTTAGCTGCAACAAATCCACCAAAGAAAGCGGTTCCTTTATATATATTGAAGTGGAAGACATGGATCCTACCCTGGAAAAATGCTTTTCAGATAAGCTCTATGATAAATGGGCCAGTCTGGAGGAACTTACTCCCCATGAACCATCAGAAAAATACACTGGCCAGAAACCACAGGATAAGCATATCTTTAAAAGCTATGATGATTTTGATATGGATAAAGATAAAGCTGGTACCATTAAGATCATGGTAACCACCTATGGTGATGGCGATACAGCTACCACTTTCTTTCATCTTCGCCGTTTTGAATTAGAAGCTGAAGGGCTTTGGACCCAGACCCTCAATCTGGGTAACTTTAGGGTACAGGATCGGCCCAACGATCAAATCAACCCCGGTCAGGTGGATGAAGAAGAGATCTGCGACATGATGGTGCGGTTTGCCATCAAAGCTTCCTTTAAATAAGTCATTTATTATTGCCCTTTTTTTTGGGGCCAGTTTTTGCCATTTATATCAGTAGATATAAATCAAAAATTGTAATACAATGAAAAAATGGATCTTAATGTTGGGAGTGGTAGGCGGATTAATGCTTACTTCCTGCACAAAAAACTGGACTTGTAAATGTACTGATAATAACGATAATACAGAGTATTACGAGATTCCAGAGGCTACTTTAAATGATGCAGATAATACCTGTGAATCATATCAATACAACAATGCTTTCGGCTACAACAATTGTTCGTTGATGGTCGATTAATGAGAAAGTCTGACTCAAAATGAGAAAAATAGCGATGAAGGCATCTCAAAGCCATGTATTAAATACTGTTAACCCATCCTGGTTTTATAAAAATCGGATGGGTTATTTTATTCCATCAAACAATTAATTTTTTATCAATAAAAACAAACATTATGAAAACAATGTACCAATTTAAAAAATGGGGATTGATTTTGATCGCTATGGCCATCCTATCTCCACTGGCAAATGCGCAAGCCAGATACAAACATGTTCCTAGAATAAGGGTCGACAAAAAAGAGGTAGTAGAAACCCCGGAGAAAAAAGTTTCGGTCAAAGCAACTGAAGTTTCTATACCCACGGATATTCCACCGGTAGCAGTTCAGGAAGAACAAATACAGCAGGAAAAGACCCTGGTAGCTTCTTCAGATGAACGATCTACCATTACTTATCACAAAAAAGCAGGCAGCATTCATCAAGATGCGGTGAAAAGCGAATACAAACCCAATAAAGAAGCTTTCACTGAAAGGGTGAAAAGCAAAAGCAGCCTCATGCATGTAAAAGAGGTAAAGAAGACAAACATTATCGGATACCTACTGTGGTTTCTGATCGTCCTCTTATTGGGCATTGCCTTGTTCACGCTGGCCTTTATATTTTTGTCGATCATTGCTTATTCATTATACTATGTCTTCCTGGTATTTGGTATAGTGGGTCTATCCATCGCATTGATCATCCTTATTTTCGGATTGGCAGGAATTATTTAAGAAAATGCAAAGGGTCTTCCCGAAGAAGATCTTTGATCCAGTTAATTCCGTTAAGTTAACCCATCCTGGTTTCATACATGAAATCAGGATGGGTTTGTTTTGATATATAGAGGCTCTCTGAAAATAAGGATCGCAATTATGCAATTCTTAATAATAGATGTGTAATAAGGATGAACACCAAAAGAATCAATTTTGTGGTATGAAAAAAATACTTTTGTTTTTAGGATGTGTAACAGTATTAGCTCTTACCTCCTGCACCAAAGACTGGAATTGTAAATGTACAGATAATAATGCAAATACAACCTATCACGAGATTCCTGCGGCTACCTTGAATGATGCCGACAATACATGCGAATCGTATCAATATAACAATGCGTTCGGCTACAACAACTGTTCATTGATGGCAGAATAGGCTCAATTGAGTGATGTATTAAGTCCTGTTAACCCATGCTGGTCTCATTTATGAAATCAGCATGGGTTAACTTTGTTTTTTAGGATAGTTCGTCTTATTTTTGAATAAATTCAATTCAATCATGAGAAGATTCTACACCACCGTATTTTTATTGCTGGTATTTTCTGCCTGTGCAATAGCCCAACCATGTTTTAATTCTGGAACAGGATTAGATGGTTCTTATTCAGCTGCTGTGAATACTACCATAGCCGGTGGTACTTACAATTTCTCCAGCTTCAATATTGATGCAGGAGTAACAGTAACCGTTACCGGTACTCAACCTTTGATCATTTACTGCACGGGAGTTGTTACCATTAATGGTACTTTAAGTGCTAACGGCGGAAATGGGGCAGATGGTATCACCTATGTATCCGGAGGAACGGGAGGAATAGGTGTTGCCGGAGGTGCCAACGGAGGGGATGGAAGTTTTTCATCACCCTCAGGTCCTTTAGTTGGTATAGATGGCAATGGTCCAGGCGGAGCAAATAATCATGGTGCTGGCTGGTCAGGAGGAGGCGGAGGCGGATACGGAACTATAGGCGGAGCTTCTGGTGGTGTGGGTGGATTTAGTGGACCGGTATATGGTGATGCAAATATTTCAGCCCTGGAAACCGGATCAGGTGGTGGTGGTGGATCAGGTGGATATGACTGTGGAGCGGGTGGCGGTGGTGCTGGTGGTGGAATTATTGCCATCTATACAGGAACAGGCGTTAATATAGGAGTAAGTGGAATGATCTCTGCCAATGGTGGGAATGGTGGCTCAGATGGAACTGGAAATTGCGGAGGTGGAGGGGGTGGATCAGGAGGCTCCATCATTTTAGCTTCTCCATCCGTTACAAATAATGGAGTGCTCAGTTGTACAGGTGGTTTAGGCGGTGGCTCTGCAGTTCCCGGATCTCCTTATTATGGAGATGGTGGCACAGGTGGGCTTGGAAGAATAAGAATAGATTATAATGGTTCCATTGCAGGTGCCGGGACTTCAAACCCACCAGCTAATACAAATACGCCTGTTCCGGGTATCGCAATTATTACAGCTAGTGCCAGCCCGAATGATTCCGTTTGTTCAGGACAACAAGTTACCTTGAGTGGTGGTGGCGGAGTGAGCTATGGCTGGACCGGAGGGGTAATGGACGCTGTTGCCTTCACTCCTGGAGGGACCATGACCTATACAGTTACTGGGACCGATGGAAATGGATGTACAAATACCAATTCCATTACCGTTACCGTTTTACCCACACCTACTGTTGGCTATACGGTTTCTCCCAATGATTCTGTTTGCCCCGGAACTCCCATTACTTTAACAGGAAACGGGGCATCCAATTATTCATGGTCGGGTGGAATAACCAATGGACAACCTTTTACTCCGGGTAGTTCAACCACCTATACGGTTACAGGGACCTCTGCTGAAGGTTGCACCAATACAGCCACCGCACCTATTGTGGTGAATCCATTGCCGAATGTAACTCTGGGAAATGATATTGTTCAGCCCAATCCTCCGGCATTGCTGGATGCTGGTGCAGGATTTGCATCTTATCTCTGGAATACCAGTGAAACTACCCAAACTATTTCTGTTACCTCAAACGGTACTTATGTAGTTACCGTTACCAATGTCGAAGGTTGTACGGATATGGATACCATCCAGGTAAATTTTACAGCAGAGATCACCAATCCAAATGGACTGGAAACGGTCATCCAACTTTATCCCAACCCTTCCAGTGGAAGTATATCTCTGAATATTCAAAACATAGAAGCCGATATGATATCCATCGACATCATGGACCTTACTGGCAAAGTGGCTTATCATCAATGGATGGGAATCTCGGGTAACGAACTGTCTAAAACTTTCGACCTTCATCACTTATCAAATGGTGTTTATATATTACGAGTATCAGCCAATGGAGCATCACACTCTTTGCGCTTTATTATTAGTAAATAGCCATTTTTTTGTATGATGAAGAAAACCATCCTTATTTTTACCTTTGTTATCTGCCAGTTTGGAAACCTGATCTCTCAAACCGATCATTTACATTGTGGCTCTGATGAAGTAAATCTCCAGCTCCTTCAACAAAACCCGGAATTGATCAATAGTTGGATCAGGAAATACATAGATCAGGAAAAATTCATCAACGAATATCTATTTACTTCAGCTGGAGAAAGAGGAGCTGATACCGTTTTTAAAATTCCAGTGGTGGTTCATGTGATCCATTTTGATGGATTAGAAAATATTTCCGACGAACAAGTAAAAAATGGGGTTGAAATACTTACACGAAACTACCGAAAACAAAATCCGGATACGGTAGACATTGTTCCTTTCTTTCAGCCAATTGCCGCTGATATGGAAATTGAATTTGAATTGGCAAAGTTGGATCCAAATGGAAATTGTACAGATGGCATCAATCGCATCCGCTCAACACTTACCAATACAGGAGGCCATAATGTAAAAGACCTGATCCATTGGCCCAGGGAAAAATACCTCAATATTTATGTAGTAAAAAATGCAGCCGGATTAGCAGGTCATGCGCTGATGCCCTTCCAGGCTGACACCATTCCTGGATGGGATGGAATTGTGATCGCCGGAGATTATTTTGGAAACATTGGAACATCCAATGACCTGAGATCTGTGGTACTGTCGCATGAAGTAGGACATTATTTAAATTTATTTCATATCTGGGGAGGAAACAATGTTCCTGGTTTTTATTATTTGCCATGTGCCGATACGAGCAATTGTTCATCCACCGATGGAGTAGCCGACACTCCTCCTACCATCGGCTGGCAAAGTTGTAACCTGGCAGGAAATACGTGTGATTCTGTTTTGGACAATGTGCAGAATTTCATGGACTATGCCTATTGTGCCCGGATGTTCACCGAAGGTCAGAAAGCGAGGGCTCGTGCGGCCTTACATTCTTCCATTTCAGACAGAGATAATCTTTGGATATTATCCAATTTAACCGCCACTGGTTTAGCTGGAAGTATTCCATTATGCGAATCGGATTTTTATGCGGCCAAGCAAATCGTTTGTGAAGGCGACAGCGTACAATTCAATGATGCATCGTACCATGGTGCCAACCAATGGAATTGGAATTTTGGGGATGGAAACACCTCTATCCTTCAAAACCCGAAACATGCGTATGCCGCTTCAGGGCTCTATGATGTTACTTTAACTGTTTCTGATGGAATATCCACGGTAACTACTACCAAAGAGAATGAGATGTACGTATTGGATGATGTTTCCACCTTTTATCTTCCTTATGAAGAAGGATTCGAGTTTGCTGATAGTCTTACCCAAACAGGTATGGTAGGATTTGTAGAGAATAACCAACCCTGGGAAGTGGTGCAAGGAATAGCAGCTACAGGAAATAAAAGTATCAGGGCTAATTGTGAAAGCGACACATTCCGTTATAAATATACCCTGGTAAGCCCAGTATTGGATATGAGTGACCTTACTTCACCCCGCATTGATTTTAAATATGCATTTGCCCAAAAAGATTCAACCAACAACGACCAAATGACGGTGAAAGTTTCGAAGAACTGCGGAACTACATGGGCCAATTTAAATACCCAAACCACTACCCTCCCTACCCATGCCGGTTATGTAAACGGAAATTATATTCCTGATCCGGGTGATTGGAGACAAATGAGCATTAGTAATATTCCAGCCTCTTACCAGGTAAATACCTTGATTTTTAAAATTGATTTCATCAGCGGTGGAGGCAATGATTTTTATCTGGATGATATTTATGTATATGACCTGGCATCCATCGGTATTGATGAAACAGATCCGGTATTTATCCAGATCAGTCCAAATCCCACGAATAGTTATTTTGAGGTCACGGGTGATTTTGAAAATGCAGAAATCGAATTAATGAATATGCAAGGACAGGTTTTGATGGGTAAAAATATGTTGAATGGGGAGAAGATCGCTGTAGATGGATGGAGCAGTGGAATTTATATCGCTAAAATAAAAACCGGGAATAAAATTTCTTATCGCAGGGTGGTTGTGGCCGAATAATATTTAGGATTGAGCATTTAGTTTTTAAAAAGTATCATTTTAACAAAGAATTTCAAGGCGGACGAGGCCGAAAAAGCGGAGTTTACTTTTTAGTAAATGAGCATTTTGAGGTTGAGGGCAGCGAAGAAATTCAAAGTTAAAATGATGCACTAGTTAAACTTGCAAGCCATTAATGCAATATCATCTTTATATGGCATCTCTCCTCTAAATGTGTTCAACTGCGTAATGATATTTTGTAATATATCTGGAATATCACAATCCTTGTTATCACGGATGATCTCTTTCAATGATTCCAACCCGAATAGATTCTCATCCTTGTTTTCCAGCTCAGTGAGTCCATCCGTATAACAAACCAATAAAGTATTTAAAGGAATAGGTTCCCTTTTCATTTTTACAAAAGGCAATTCGTCCAGCATGCCCAAACCTAAACATCCTTCTTTCAATAATTCCAGTTTGCCGTCCCGAACGATCACCGGAGGATTATGACCTGCATTGATATATTTAAGTTCTCGTTTCCTAGTATTGTATTTTCCTAAAAAAGCAGTGATAAATTTTTCACCCTTGGCACTGTCCATTACTTTTGAATTCAGGATATGTGCAAGTTCTTCAAGTGTTGGCACATAATTGAACAAGGCCCTTACATTGGCCTGAAAGTTACTCATCAACAAAGCAGCCGAAACTCCTTTTCCCGAAACGTCTGCAACACATAAAGCATATTCATCTTCATTGAGCCTGAAGAAATCATAATAATCCCCTCCTACTTCTGCATGGGATTTATAAATGGCATCCACCGTTATTTCGCGGGTCTGCGGCAGCTCTGTTGGCAACAACATCGATTGCATATGGCTGGCCAGCTCCAACTCTTTCCGTAGGCTTTCCTGTTCCAATCTTTGTTTGGCTAATTTTTTATTTTCAAAAGCCACATAAATGATATTGGCCAATGCCTGAACAAATTTCAGGTCTTCCTGCCAATCCTCCGTACCGTCTTCATCCCAACCGGCAATAATATATGCCAACGTCTGGTTTTTATGGTACACAGGGATCAACGCATCAAAAAGATCCAGAAAAGAATCCTGCACATAAATAATTTCATGCACATTCTCCAGCTGATGTAAATATCTTTCTACATCAAAATCCGATTTGATCACACTTTCATTATCTAAACCAAAAGAAAGTTCTTTATACAACCGGCTGCGTGATTCCACCGAATATACTTCGTAGCGTGGGATCTTTAGATGTTTGTTGAGAATGGATTCGAAAATTTTAATCAGCTGTTCCCGGCTATAGTTGTCGTTAATGGCCTTCGTTACTTCCAGAAGAAGATGCATCCGCGGTTCTTGACCGTTACCATTATTTTTTCTATCCGGCAATGCGCTTTGAGTTTATCCATGACTGATGTCATGTTATTATTTATCTTTTTCTAACTTATCCAATCGATCCAGTATTTCCTGGATTCTTTTTACAATGAATACTTCTTTCATTTTTTCACGCGCTTCCCCGGCTGGGCTTCCAAAATATGTTTTGCCATCTTCCAGCGATTTTCCCACACCGGATTGAGCCAAAACAATAGCACCCTTGCCAATGGTTAGATTTCTGTCTATACCAGCCTGTCCCCAGATCAATGCGAAATCTTCGATCTTTACGATACCACTGATCCCCACCTGGGCTGCTATAATACAATGCTTTCCTATAACCGTATCATGTCCAACGTGTACCTGGTTGTCCAATTTGGTTCCTTCTCCTATAACGGTATCACCGGTAATGCCTTTATCAATGGTACTGCCTGCACCAATTTCCACATCATTGTGTATGATCACTCTTCCACAGGAAGGGAATTTTTCGTAGGCTTCGATTCTCCGTTTTAAATAAAAAGCATCCGCACCTATGGTAGTATTGCTATGGATGATCACATTGTTTCCAATGGTGGTATCCTGATAGATCACTGAGTTAGCATGCAAAATACAATTCTCGCCAACGGTTACATTTTCACCAATAAAAACTCCAGGTTGAATAATGGTACCCTTACCGATTTTTGCTGTATCGCTTATGCTCTTAGTAGCCGGTGCAAAAGAAGTTCTTTCAACAATGATTTGCTTGAATTTGGTAAAAGGATCATCGCTAAAAATAAGATTCTTGTCATCAGGTTTCTCCACTTTTCTATCGATGATTACAACGGAGGCAGGACATTTCAAAGCCATTTCATAATACTTTGGATGATCCACGAAAGTAATATCTCCTTTTTCAACCACATGTATCTCATTGATCCCGGTCACCTCCAATTCGGGATCTCCCTCAAATTCACATTCAAGATGTTTAGCCAAGTCTTTTAGTTTGATACTTTTTTCAAATTTCATGCTAGGTTAGGGAATTTCTTATTTCACTCTTTCGTAATATGATCTGTTTTTGGTATCCACTTTTATTTTTTCGCCCTGGTTTACAAATAATGGGATTTTTATTTCCGCACCGGTTTCAAGGGTAGCCGGCTTCAAGGCATTTTTAGCAGTATCACCGGCAAGACCCGGTTCTGTATAGGTAACCTCCAATTCAACAAATTGGGGCAACTCGATATGTAAAGGAATTTCTTTATCCGCATGGTAAATTACATGGATCATCTCTCCTTCTTTCATCAGATCGGCATTTTCCACCATTTTATCTTCCAGGGTCACCTGGTCATAGGTGTTTGTGTTCATGAACACAAATCCATTTTCCTCTTTATATAGGTATTGATGAGGCCTTTTCTCAATACGGGCAATATCAATCTTTTCACCACCAGTAAAGGTATGTTCAAATATTTTACCCGTATTCATGCTTTTCAAACGAGAACGTACGTTTGAAGATCCTCTTCCGCTTTGAAAACGTTGAAATTCAACGATCAACAAAAGATCATTGTTCATTTCAATACACATTCCCAGTTTAAAATCTGCTGTTGTTGCCATAACATTCAAAAATCGACCTGCAAACCTAAGAAATTAGGGGAAATTAACGAAAATTAAATGAAGGTAGTGGCTTTGGTAGCTACTCCTTCGCTAATGACCTTGCCGGGAGCCGTGAAGCACCTGGTTTCCCTCCCGACAGGTATCTGGAAGGACAATATCCGTTTTTCCGATTTTGGTGACCCATTCCTTTGTATCCATTACCCGAGAACAAGGGAATTTTGAACCTCTTGAACTTTGAACCTCTTGAACTTTTACGTAGCTTTGTTAGATTGTATAAACTTCCATTTTACCATGAACACAGAGCAATTGGAAAAAGAATTTCAGGCCAGGATCGATGCTGAAGAAAAAATTGAGCCCAAAGATTGGATGCCCGATGCATATAGAAAAACGTTGATCCGCCAAATCTCCCAACATGCCCATAGTGAAATTGTAGGAATGCTGCCAGAGGGTAACTGGATCACCCGTGCCCCAAGCCTAAGAAGCAAAGTTATTTTATTGGCCAAAGTACAGGATGAAGCAGGTCATGGTTTATATCTTTACAGTGCGGCAGAAACCCTTGGAATTGATAGGGAGCAATTATTACACGACCTCCATATCGGCAAAGCTAAATATTCAAGCATATTTAATTATCCAACCTTAACCTGGGCCGATATTGGTGCGGTAGGCTGGCTGGTGGATGGTGCTGCCATTGCGAATCAGGTGATGTTATGCAGAACATCCTACGGACCTTATGCAAGGGCTATGGTAAAAATTTGTAAAGAAGAAAGTTTTCATCAGCGTCAGGGATACGAGATCATGATGCATATGGCTCGTGGAACCGAGGCACAAAAAAGAATGGCACAGGACGCTTTGAATCGCTGGTGGTGGCCGTCGTTAATGATGTTTGGTCCACCTGATAAAGAATCCACCAATACCGAACAAAGTGTAAAGTGGAGAATAAAAAGACAAACCAACGACGAATTGCGTCAGGAGTTTGTAGATAAAACCTTACCACAAGCTGAATATTTAGGATTAAAAATTCCGGATAAAGATTTGAAATGGAATGAGGAGAAAAAAGGATATGATTTCGGGACACCTGATTGGGAAGAATTCTACAATGTTATCAAGGGCAATGGACCCTGCAACAAACAAAGGTTGGACGCAAGAGTAAAAGCCGATAAGGAAGGCGAATGGGTACGTGAAGCATCCATGGCCTATTATGAAAAGAAATCTGCAAAAAAGAAAGTCGCATAATATTGAACCATGGGATTCATTCCATGATATACATTAATATATAGATAATATGAGCAAAAAAAATTGGCCACTTTGGGAAGTATTCATTCGCAGTAAAAATGGATTGAGCCATAAACATGTGGGAAGCTTGCATGCCGCCGATGAAGAGATGGCAGTAGAAAATGCAAGGGATGTTTATTGTCGCAGAAGTGAAGGGGTGAGCATCTGGGTGGTAAAATCGGCAGATATCTTTGCATCGGACCCAAGTAAGTCGGAAGAATTATTTGAAACGGCAAAAAATAAAATTTATAGACATCCTACTTTTTATGATATTCCTAAAGAGATCGGACATATGTAGTATGGATGATTATTACACTATAGTCACGACGCAATATATTGCGTCCGAACATTGTAAGGAATCATGTTATAAAAATAAAAATGACAAAACAAGAAGCACTATTTGAATATTTACTCCGTATCGGTGATAATTCATTGATCATCGGCCACCGTATGGGTGAATGGTGTGGACATGGCCCCATACTGGAACAGGATATTGCATTGATCAACATAGCACTCGACCATATTGGTCAAGCAAGAAACTGGTTGCAACTGGCCTGCACGGTAGAAGGCAAAGGCAGGACCGAAGACGACCTGGCTTACCTGAGAGATGCCTATGACTTCAGGAATGTATTGTTATGTGAGCAACCGAATGGGCATTGGGGTGATACGTTGGTAAGAGGATTTTTATTCGACACCTTCAATTACGAATTCACCAAGGCAATGACGCAGTCAAGCAATAGTGATATGGCTGATATAGCGCAGAAATCTCTTAAAGAAATTTCTTACCATAAAAATTATTCCTGCGATTGGATGATCCGTTTAGGCGATGGAACAGAAGAAAGCCATGAAAAAATGCAACATGCATTAGAAAATCTTTGGAAATACAGTGGAGAATTGTTCAGGATGGACGAAGTGGATGAGATGATGATCCAGGAAGGGATCGGAGTAGATCTGAATGAGATAAAAAAAGAATGGGACAAAACAGTGAATGAAACATTGGAGGAAGCAACCTTGAAACGACCAGAGGATGGATGGATGCAAAAAGGAGGCAAAAAAGGTGTACATACCGAATATCTTGGATATATATTGGCCGAAATGCAATTCTTGCCCCGTGCTTATCCCGATGCCAAATGGTAGACCATCATTTACGATTAATACTTGGCTGTGTACCCTGCAACTGACATAACAGAGATTAAAAAAATACTGGAACATGTAGTGGATCCGGAGATTCCGGTATTAACCATTGCTGATCTGGGTATCTTAAGGAAAGTAGAATGGGAAGGAGAGCAGTTGTTGGTAACCATTACGCCTACTTACAGCGGTTGTCCGGCCATGAAAATGATCGAAGAGGAGATTTACAGCAAATTAAAACAGGAAGGGTATGAAAATGTGGTGGTGAAATCAGTGCTATCACCCGCCTGGACAACCGATTGGTTAAGCCCCGAAGGAAGAAATAAACTGGAAGAATATGGAATTGCTCCTCCTTTGCATGCCTCCGCAGATAAAAAAATATTATTGGGAACAAACAAGCACGTTAGATGCCCCAGGTGTAAAAGCGAAAATACCGAAATGAAAAGCCAGTTCGGCAGTACAGCCTGCAAAGCCCTCTATGTTTGCAGGGATTGTAAAGAGCCATTCGATTATTTTAAGTGTTTATAAAGGTTATTTAATCGGTAATCTGGCTGTTTTAGGAAAAGAATAGCGTATCTTTGTTAAATATTATAACCCCCACCATGTTCGCTATGTTCACTGAGCAAGACCATTTACAAGGAAAAGATCCTATTGTTAACCTGATCTATAAAAAACTGATCAAGGAGGTGCATAAATTTGGATTGGTAAAAATTGATCCGAAAAAAAGTTCTATTCATTTGGTAAACAGGTTTGGTTTTGCTGGTGTATATCCACGCAAGAACTGCATCAATCTGGAAATTCATTTGAACCATAAATTAAAAAGCAAGCGATTTACCAAAGCTGAGCAAGCTTCTGCAAATCGTTTTCATCATACCGTAACGGTGAGTTCTCCTGCTGAGATTGATGATGAATTGCTGGGATGGCTCAAAGAAGCTTATGAGCTAAAAGCATAGATCCAATCAAATGAAGATATCTGGTATCTTTTATATCCTCATCATTCTATTCATTACAGGTTGTTCTACCAGTCCGAAAGAGGTGAGTTTTACTATTTCCAATCAAAGCAGCGATGGGGTTGTAGTCGTTTATTCTGAACTTGGCAGTACAGATACCATCCAGGTATTGATTCCAACCACCGAAGCAGAGGTTTTATTACAAACCCAAAGCAACAATGGGAATACCAATTGGTATTATGATTATAAACTTCAGATCCACAGCATTTATAATCAGCTAGGTGATTCTATTGACTTCAATCCCAATATATCCCAGCACTGGGTATTATATGTGGGTGATCCCAACTATTATTACCAATTGAATCTTACAGATACGGTATTCTAGTCATTGGAAGTTTCGAAGCTGCGAAAGGCGGCATAATAATTGTTTTTATACTTTTAGCATCTAGTATAAGTCATGATGAAAAAAATCCTTTTATCTGTTTTTGTATCCTTCACTATCCCGGGTTTTTCGCAAATGCTGGTATTTAGTGGCGAAAACATGATATTAAAACCACCCTTTATAGACAATGCGATTATTGAAGTAAGTGACACTGTTTTAAGAAAGATTGTTTATATCAAGCATGAGGATCCTACCTGGGCAGTGCAGGTATTTAAATTTGGTTACAATAATGATGGATTGTTTCAAACCAAGTTGGTTCGTGGTGATGTATTGCCCGTAAATGATCTGAAAAAGGCATTGGACACCAAATCCAACCGGATCTATTTCAATGACCTGGATGTGAGGCAACAATATAAAACTTTCCGGTTCTCCTTTGTGATCAAAGTGGCCTATGCCCCCAAACCCATTTATAATTATTCTCTATCCATGATGGTGAAAGATAGCACCACCCTGCTCATGAGGGTGGATAGTGCAGATGAAGGAAACCCGATGGAAATTTCTGCTGAACAATGGGGAAGATTAACCTCCCTCCAATGCCAGCAGGGAAATTATGAGATCCTGGAATTTGATTTCGGGTTTTTATCCGGAGAAAATTATACTGCAGAACCTGTTCAAGGGGCTCAATTTCCAGTTCAATTCAGGGATCAAATAATAGAGGCCAAGGCCGAAAAAGTGTATATGGCCAATATGAAAATCAAATGTCCCGATGGGAGTGTCCAAAGAAAGACTTTTTCCTTTCTGATCAAATATCCCTAACACCACTTTGCTACAAATCCTGTCATTTTAAACCCCTTGTAAAACCTGGGGAAAGACCCATTGTTAATAACTTTATTTGCGATTTAAAGGGCTATTTACATATCTTAATGCAAGGCCTTTTTGACAGATTTCTTGTCAAGATAAGCTCAACAAAAAATAGACTAAAACACAAAAAACCATGGAAAACAATCAAAATGGAATAGCTACTTTAGCCAAAGAAGAAAAAAAAGAAACCCTTCGACAGTCTCCGGATGATAAAAAAGGTTCGGATGACAAAAAAAACAAGGCAATGGATAACAATAACAAGGAAAAGCAGCAGGCCCTCAAACTAACCCTGGAAAGGCTGGAGAAAACCTATGGTAAAGGTACCATCATGCGCTTGGGAGATAAGAATGCAGTGGATGTAGTAGAGGTGATCCCTACCGGATCTATTTCTCTAGATCTGGCATTGGGAGTAGGTGGTTATGCCAAAGGCCGGATCATAGAAATTTATGGCCCTGAAAGCAGCGGTAAAACTACCCTTACCCTGCATGCTATTGCCGAATGTCAGCGCAATGGGGGTATAGCTGCCTTTATTGATGCTGAGCATGCCTTCGACCGGTTTTATGCCCAGAAACTGGGCGTTGATATTGAGAATCTTTTGATATCTCAACCCGATAATGGAGAACAAGCATTGGAAATTGCCGATAACCTTATCCGTTCCGGTGCCATTGATATATTGGTGATTGATTCGGTTGCTGCCCTTGTGCCTAAAAGTGAGCTGGAAGGTGAAATGGGTGATAGCAAAATGGGTTTACAAGCCCGTTTGATGAGCCAGGCCCTCAGAAAATTAACAGCCACTATCAGCAAAACCAATTGTTGCTGCATATTCATTAACCAGCTTCGCGAAAAGATCGGTGTAATGTTCGGGAATCCGGAAACTACTACGGGTGGTAATGCATTAAAATTTTATTGTTCGCTCAGGTTAGATATTCGCCGCATTGGTCAAATTAAAGACGGAGAAGTGATCTCAGGTAACAGGGCCAAAGTGAAGGTGGTGAAAAATAAGCTGGCCGCACCATTCCGTACTGCAGAGTTTGATATTATGTACGGCGAAGGGATCTCCAAAACGGGAGAAATTGTGGATCTGGGCGTTGAATTAAATATTCTGAAGAAAAGTGGGTCGTGGTACTCTTATGGAGATACCAAACTGGGTCAAGGCAGGGATGCTATCAAACAACTATTGTCAGATAATCCCGAGCTTGCCGAAGAATTGGAAAAAGCCATTAAAGAGGCAGTGGTCGCTAAAAGCGAAAACTAAAAAGCCCTTCATTCTTGAGTAAGAGAGAATCCCTGTCCGTGCCGGTACAGGGATTCTTATTTTAAAGCTTTTCAAGACCTAGCTCTGGCGTTGAAAAGTCCCCATCGATAGATTGCAGATTTTGTCATTAACCAAAACCCTATTTTTTCGTAACA
Source organism: Flavobacteriales bacterium (assembly GCA_025451235.1). GTDB lineage: Bacteria > Bacteroidota > Bacteroidia > CAIKAF01 > CAIKAF01 > JANWKQ01. Next base: position 217,663 of record JANWKT010000020.1, read on the forward strand.
TTGTGGTATGAATAGAATACTTGCACTGGTTGTTATCGTTTTGGTATTAGCCTCCTGCGGAAAGTCCACTCAGGTGAAAAAGGATCCAAACCCCAAGGATACTTTGACCTATTCATTGGACCTGCTAAATGAACAGATCAAGGGAGATCCCAATAACCCTAACCTTCTTTACGAAAGATCCAGGATTTATTATAACCAGAAAATTTTAGATAAGTCGATGGAGGATATTCAAAAGGCCCTGAGCATAGATTCCTCGCAGGCTACCTATTTTCTGCATTATTCGGATGTGTTGTACGCAGTGAATAAAATTTCGGAAGCCAAAAGAGCCATTCAAAAATCATTAGAATTAGACCCAAAAAGCCGCGAAGCCAATGCAAAAATGGGAGAATTACATTATTATCTCAAAGACTATCAAACTGCCTTTAGATACCTGGATGAAGCGTTGAGAATTGATCCCTATTTCGCAAAGGCTTATTTTCTAAAAGGCATGTGCTTCAAAGAAAATGGTGATACTACATTGGCTATTTCCAGCTTCAGGACCTGTGTTGAGCAGGATCCCGATTATTTCCATGCTTATATGCAATTAGGAAATATCATGGCCGCCCAGGACAATCCTATGGCCGTTGATTATTATACCAACGCCTTGCGGGTAAATGGAATGATGATAGAGGCCTATTATGCATTGGGATATTTTTATCAGGAACATGGAGATCCGGAACAAGCGATTGAAGTGTATGATGACTTGCTGCAAATTGATCCCAGAAATGCACCCACCAAGCATAATATAGGATATATATACCTCTTTAAACTCAATGATCCTGGTAAAGCGGTCAACTATTTTACGGATGCCCTCCTGGATGATCAAAGATTGGTAAATGCCTATTACCATAGGGGCTATGCCTACGAAAAACTAGGGAAAAAAGACCTGGCCATAAAGGATTACAAGAAGGCATTGGAACTATATCCTGAATTCGATCTGGCCAAAGAAAGGTTACGCAAATTAGGTGGGAACTAATTAGTTTTTTACCCCTGGCTTGAGCTTTGAAGAAAAGGCCTTTTTAAACTTATCCACCTTCGGCTGTATCACCATGGTACAATAAAAATCGCTGCCATTCTGATTGAAATAATTCTGATGGTAATCTTCCGCCTTATAAAAGGTAGTGAAACTTGAAATCTCTGTTACAATAGGATCTTTATACACTCCTTCGTCTTGTAATTTCTTCTTAAAATATTCAGCTCTTTCCTTTTGAAAGTTGTTATGGTAAAAGACCACCGATCTATATTGGGTCCCCACATCTGCGCCTTGCCGGTTGAGTGTTGTAGGATCATGCACTTGCCAAAAAACCTCCAAGAGGTCATCGTATGCGATCACCTGTGGATCATAGGTAACCTGTATAACCTCCGCATGCCCCGTAGTTCCAGCACATACCTGTTTATAGGTTGGATTCACCACAGTTCCCCCACTATAACCAGATTCGACTTTGTAGACCCCATTTAACTGGAGGAAAATTGCTTCCACACACCAGAAGCATCCCGCCCCAAAAGTGGCGGTCTCACGAGTAAGGGTATCATTGTACACCATATTTTCCGTAACTGAGGGTTCAATCTTTGAATTAGACGGGTCTTGCCGGCCTGCAGCACCACAGCTTAACAGACACAAGAATCCCAATAAGTAATTGTGAGTTGTTTTACGCCGTAAAGGAATTGAAAATTTCATTAGCATGCAATTTAAACAATACCTACGAAAAAAAACGAAGGTCAGATTCATAAAAAACCTATTAAATACCGCTTCCAGCCGTTTGAAACAGATATAAAAGTCATTTCTGGCATAATATTTTATAATTTTAAGGCATATTTAACCTGTTTTGAAATTTAGGATCGCCGGTTTATTCTTATTGGTCGCTTTATTGATCAGCTCATGCAGCCCAACCCGCAGGTTGATGGACGGAGAGTACCTCCTAGTGAAAAACAAGGTGGTAGAATCAACTCCTTTAAAGAAAAGCGAGAAAGATGATATTGCCGACTACGTTCTACCCAAAACTAATAAAAAATTCCTCGGCTTTTGGAGGTTCTATCTCCAAATATATAACCTTCCCAATCCTGATTCTTTGGCCGCCAAGAAGGAAAGACAAATGATCAGGATCAATGAAAAGAATCAGAAGATCACCGAGTACAATGCTACGGTTACCAATCCCAAAAAAAAGAAAAAACTAAAAAAAGAAAGGCTGCTGTTTGGTGAATGGTTACAAAAAAATGGGGAGCGCCCTGTTTTGCTAGATAGTCTTCGAATTAAGAAATCAAAACTCTTATTGGCAGGATATGCCAGGAACAAAGGTTTTTTCAGAGCCTACGTAACCGATTCTGTTGTTTTCAAAAAAAATAAGAAAGCAGAGGTGATCTATACGGTTCACCGGGGACCGGCTACCTATATAGATACTATTAAGATTGAAATCAACAATCCCGGCATCAACTTTTATGTGAATGCCAATTTAAAAGGCAGTAAGTTGAAGAACAATATGAAGTATGACCTCCAAAAGCTGGACGATGAAAGAATGAGATTAACGGAAATATTAAAGAATAATGGCTATTTTACTTTTAACAAAGAATATTTGAAATTTTATGCAGATACTGTCACCGATTCGGGCACAGTGCATATGGTTATGCGTTTGAATAATCCTGATCTTCTTTTCCCGATCAATGGGGATACTATCAGGTTGAAGGAGCATAAAAAATTTAAGATCAACGAAGTGTTTGTTTCTCCCAATTTTTTGATCCATGAGGAAGAGATCCTTTCAAGAGATACCATTCGGTACAACAATTATATATTTGTTTACAACAACAAGAAAAACTATAACCAAAAGATCATTGCTCAAAGCATATTTATAGAAAAGGATCAATATTACAGTGCTCAAAACGAAGTAAAGACACAAAAGGCATTAGCGGAGCTGAGGAATTTTAAATATATCCATATCAGGTTTGAGCCGGTGAGTGTAGATGGGAAGGATGGTCTGCTCAATTGTTATATCGATCTTTCTCCACTTCCCAAACAAAACCTGGGTGTGGAGTTACAGGCTACCAATACCGCTGCCGCCAATTCAGAGGAAAGCAAAGCAACCAGTGTAGGTATAAATATTTCGGCAAACTATGTGAACAAAAATATTTTTAAAGGAGCCGAACTTTTCGAATTTAAAATATTTGGTGGAGCTGAACTACAGTTTTTAGACAATTCGACCGGAGAAAACATCCTTGGACCATTTAATACTTTAAATTTCGGTACTTCTGTTTCCTTGCTCACCAATCAATTTCTTTTCCCGATCAAGATCAGTAAGGTGAGAAAATGGGTAAAACCAAAGAGCAGGATCGCCTTGGGATATAATTTTCAGTTGCGCCCTGATTATTCAAGACATGTTGGAAGTTTGAATTTTGGTTATGAGTGGAGTTCCAGCCCAAAGATCAAGCATATCTTAAACATTGCTGAAGTCAGCTTTGTAGAGGTTGAGTTGAGTGATGCATTTAAGGACTATTTAAATTCAGTGAACGACCAGTTCGTTACCAGTTCTTTTATCGACCACTATATACAAGGTTCTTCCTATACATTTCAACTCAATACCCAGGACCTCAATGTAAAAAAGAACTTTCTTTTCTTTCGGGGGAATGTTCAATGGGCAGGTAACATTTTAAACCTCGTTTCCATTATTGGGAATGATGTACCAGTAAATGGCCAGCATACTGTTTTTGACAATATCGTTTATGCCCAATATGTAAGAACAGAGTTTGATTTCAGGTATTATGCATATTTGCATCCATACCATTCATTGGCATTCAGGGCATTGTTTGGAGTAGGTGTTCCTTATGGTAATATCAGGATCATGCCATTTGAACGTGCATTTGCCATTGGTGGCAGTAATGACCTGAGAGCTTGGTTGCCCAGAACGATGGGGCCCGGAGAATACAATGATACCGGAACCGTTGACCAGGTGGGTGATATGAAAATGTTGTTCAGCGCAGAGTATAGAGGGAAAATTTATAGATTTCTGGAAGGTGCATTGTTTGCCGATTTTGGAAATATTTGGTTATTGCGACAAGATTCAGACAGAATTGGGGGAGAAATATCCTCTAAGTTCATTGAACAATTAGCCTTGGGGGCAGGATTTGGTATCAGACTCAATTTCGGTTATTTTATATTCAGGTTTGATGTCGCTTTCCCTTTCCGGGACCCTCGACTGCCGGCGGGTGAACGCTGGGTAATTGCCAATCTTAAACCAGAAATGGTGAGATATAATATTGCTATTGGATATCCATTCTAGTTGGTAATTGGTGATTAGTTACTAGTTACCAATCAACAACTAAGGAATAAGTGTGATTGGGACGTTGAGGATCGTAACACCATCATGGTGGTTATGTGCAACACCGGTTACAAATGCACTTACACCTGTTGTCATACCGGTTACTACCCAAAAAGTATCCACATCGAAAGATTGCAGTTCATGTACATAAGGTTCATACGTAAAAAAAGAGTCTACATCCGATCTTATATAAATATAAGCTTCATGCAAAGCTTCCTCATCGGATAACGTCATCTCGATATGTACCGTATCTCCATTAAAGTAAATCCCTGCAGCCTCAGGAGCTGTTATATCCACCTCGGGGTTAGTATACACAATGGGGTGATGTTGACAGCTATATAAACCGGCCAAGGCGAGTAAAGAAACAAAAGCAATCTTTTTCATCAATAAAAAAATTTAAGTATTACTCTATCATCTGACATCCAACGATGGTGCAGGTTTAATAAAAGTACAAAAAAAAGTGGAATCAAAAAAGAAGGAGGTTCAATATTTGGGGCGGGGGCTCCTCATAAAGATGGTAGCGGTCCTGTCCTTTTTAACAGCAGCAGGGGCTTCGGTCAATGGCTGGCCAGCTTTTTAACCACTGACCCACCTTCAAAAAAAAAGACATAGGATATAACATCCTATGTCCTCAAATATTTAAAAGAGACTCTATTTTATTTATCACATCCGGAAGCTTCCACCACCTCCTGCATTTTCATATACTCATCACACATATGAACATCCGTAGCATAACCCAACAGTTTGGTAAGATCGCATGCAATAATTCTATAAATATCCTTTTTCTCAGGATCATTATAATATTTCTTGTTGGTCACTACCACACTTAAAATACCTTTTCCATCCTTTTTATCGATTACAAAGGTCCTTTCCACATCATTTCCAAATGTATCGGTTAAATAGTCACCTACTATTTCCTGTTCCTTGGTGCCAATGGATTCTCCATAATAGAGCTCTACCTCACCAAACATTTTACTTTCCTTATCCAGCATTTCGAACTCATCACATTTGTCCGATTTAATTGATTTCTTTACCGCCCAGGTATTACTGCAAAGGTCCAAAGTAACCAGTTTGCCGTCAAATGCATTGCTCGATACTTCACAGGCAAAGTCAGTCATGAGTTCGATATTTTTATCATCGAGTTCATATCCGTCTTTGATCACCATTTTTACGTTGTAGCCGTCGCCATCCTTAGCGAGCTTCAGATCTTTCTGGCGGCCGTCAGAAAACCCGTTACCATCCAGATAAGCCAATAGCTTTTCGGCTTCTTCCTTAGTAGCACCACCTGAGTATTGAATTTTTACTCCGTTTTTTTCAACTGATTTAGGGATCATTCCGCAGGAGTAAAGCATGAATGACACCAATACAGTAATAGGCAAGAATTTTTTCATGATCGTAGTTTTGGGGTTTATAGTTCTCAAATGAAGTAAATTATTCTGACAAACACAACCCATTGAACTATTTTAGTTCATATCCACCGAGTTTTAACAGCTCAGCGTCAGGTCCCCTGTAAATAAAGAATTTATCGTTTACATACATCACCTTCTTGCCCCACAAACTATCCTGATCCATCCCTAAACACATGCCTTTATAGCCAACAATGGCGTGGTCTCCAAAATAACACCAGCCTGAAACCCACATATAACGGTCGGTCCTTTCATTAGCTGATGTATGCCTTACCCTAAAACCGCTATAGTTCAGCATCCATTGTAGCGTGGGATCAGTAGAGTATATATAACAAGGATTACTTTTTTTTAATGCCTCCGTAAATTCAGTATATAGTTGCATATCATTCCCCTCCGGTAACATCCACGAATCGGGAATATTTTTACTTGTAAAAGAAAAAACAACCGCAGATGGGATCAACAAGATCAATATAAGCTTGATCTTGCCTTTCATTTTTATCAACGAAGGAATGATCAATGCAAAAATAAACATGATACCCGTTAGAAAACCCAGATAATATCGATACGAGTCGAACTTCATGGTAGGTAAAAGCAAAAAGGAAACAACCGCTCCTCCAAATAAAAGAAAGATCGATGCTTTGGTTTTGTTTTCTGCTTTTAGCAATACCCAACTTCCAGCTATGCCCAGGAGCGCAAAATAGATCGTTGCAAAAATTTTCACCAGCTTTGGAACTGGAAAGGTCATTTCGTAATAAAAATACCCCATGGTTACATTCGGTAATTCGCGAAGTAGTTTGGGTATTCGGGCCAATGAAAATCCATTGGCAACAGGCGATTTCCAATAATCTGGGTTTAAATATGCAGGAAGTTTGAAAATAAAATAAGACGCCATCACACATACCAATGCCCATAGAATGAATTTCCATTTTCTGGCGGATAACAACCAATATGCCACCAATAAAAAAACCGGAATACCAATAAAAAGTTGTGAATGTGCCAACAAGGCAACAAGAATAGATACCAATAGTATGGTCCAAAAATGTGCTGAACGAAGTTGTGTAATATATAGAATGATACAGGCCAAAGCATAAGCAGTTACGTATCCTCCCCTATCCTTGGTGGCCCAAATCATCCAGGAGGGAAAAAGCATCAATAAAAATATCCCGAGCAATGACCATCCAAAAAGATTTGTTTTTTTGAATATGAGCCTGAACAGAAAAGTAGACCCCAATGAAAAGATCAATAAAGCTCCCAGCTTCAGGGCCCAGACATTGCTTCCAAAGATGAAAATAAAAATGGCCGTACTGATCACTTCAAAAAGTGAAAACCCGTACTGCTGACCATAAAAATACACCGGAATGTTCTTGCCATGCAAAAGATCTTGAGCCATGATACCAAGGATGGCTTCATCACCATCGAAATATAAATGGGGGCCCAAAAAATAGGGAAGTCGTATAACCATGCATATTGCGGCAACCAGAAACCATTGGAATGCAAACGAATGGACTAATTTTTTAAAGGTCATAGTTGAATCTTCGATTAAAGATAAATATCTTTTTGTGTTTGAAGGCATTCCTTCGCACCAGGGGTTTCCTGCTTTCGCACGAATGACAGTAATTTTTTATTATGGAGCTTCGATCCGCCTTCGGTGGATCGAAGCTCTCTGCAATTTACACATCGTCATTCCTGCGCAAGCAGGAATCCCATGCTAAAATACGTAAAATCAAAAATATGCTCTTTCAATATTTTTTGCTTCCTTATTAGTTTTTCCTATATTTGGGTATACCCATAAAAACATATCATCATGAAGAAATTCTTACTCTTCCTTTTTCTCACCACCCTTTCCTCATTCCTGTTAAATGCACAAAAAGAAACCGATCATTGGTTTTTTGGCGTAAGCGCTGGTCTTAATTTTACAAGTGGTGCACCCGCATTGGAATGCGGTGCCAACGTCTATAGCATCCCCGAAGGCAGCGCATCTATTTCCACTCCTGCAGGTAATTTAATGTTCTATACGGATGGAAGCCAGGTTTGGAACAGCTCTCATCAACTCATGCCAAATGGAACCGGATTACATGGAGATATTTCTTCCACCCAATCCTCCATTATTATTCCGGTGCCTGCCACCGCCAGTCAATATTATATTTTTACCACCGGTGCTGATGGAGATACCACAGGATTAAAATATTCTATTGTAGATATGACCCTTAACGGAGGATTAGGGGATATCACTTCGAAAAATATCGCCCTTGAAGACAGTATGACCGAAAAATTGGCTGCCATACGTACGGATGTGGGTGGCACTTATTGGATCGTAGCACATAAATCCGGAAATGATGCATTTTATGCATACCAGGTTACCGCGTTCGGGGTGCAGCCACCTGTGATCAGTCATACCGGAATTGTGCATTCAAACGCAGCCATTCAGTATTCACATGGACAAATGAAGTTCAATATGTGTGGCACCAAACTTGGAGTGGCAACGGCCTACCTGGATACCGTTCAGGTTTTTGATTTCAACATGACTTCGGGTGTTGTTTCGAACCCACTTACCTTAGCGATGAACGATCATACGTACGGACTTGAATTCTCCCCGAATTCAAACTTGCTGTATGTAACTACTTATGATATTTCGGGAACTTTGCTACAATATAATATTACTTTGGGCAGCCAGGCTCTCATCGAAGCGTCCAGAACTCCTTTATCTGCCACACCGGATTTATATGCCCTGCAATTGGCCAGTGATGGAAAGATCTATGTAGCCAGGTCGTTTAGCAGTACATTTTTAGGTGTGATCAATTCACCGAACACACAAGGTTCTGGCTGCACCTATTCGGAGAATGCAGTTAATCTCGACACCGCAGGCAACGGTTATTCATCTGCCCTGGGTTTACCTGGCTTTTTACAGAACTATTTAAAAAATGCATTGAGCATTGTTTGTCCGGGAGCTGGGATGGAAGATGAGTTTGTAAATGGCATTGGAGTATATCCCAATCCATCGGCAGAAGAATTTACGATCCAGTTGAATGAAGTGGGTCAAACTTTGAGCATTACGGTCATCGATAACTTAGGACAGCTCATTGAAACAATGACCATTTCCGACAAAGAGGTTTTATTTGGCCGGGATTATAAGCCGGGAATTTATTTTATTTTGATCTCGGATGGCCAGCATACGAAAACGTTGAAGGCAATAAAAATGTAGAAGACTGTTGCTCGGTTGCTGGAACTTCCTGCAACCATTATGGGATGGGTTCAAAAATGATTAATTGAATAACGGATCAACGATTTTTGATTGACGAAGTTCTGAAATCAACAATCGTTAATAGAATGTTCTTTTATTCTATTCCCACGTAAGTGGCTACCTGACTCCTCCCACAAAAATTTCGCTGGAAGTTTCTCACTCGGGCATCTACGCTGTCCTGGGGTATTGCCCACCATTTCCAGCATTGATCACGGTGGGCTTCATCACAAAGTTCAATAAATCTGCTTTGAATAATTTACCTTGATCGGCCTGGTCAAAAATTTGGCTAAACATATTCACCAGGTCATTAAAATAAGGTGGCTTGGTAATATAACGGCTGGCTCCGGCATAAAAAGTATCCATGATATCTTCTTTATTGGCCGAAGTGGTGATCATGATAATAGGGATCCGATGGAACTGGATATTATTTCGAAGTTCTTTCAGGCATGTTTTACCGTCTATCATGGGCATGTTGATATCTAAAAAGATCAGATCGGGAGATGGAACATGGCCATTTGAAAGGTAGGACAAGAAGGTTTGGCCGTTTTCAAAACCGGTCAATTGAATGTCGGGATATATTTCTTTCATAGCACCTTCAAAAAGCTCTATGTCATCCGCATCATCTTCTGCAATTAATATTTTTAGCGGATGATTCATATATAATTTTCTTTATTGGGATTCACCTATAAATTTAGGTGAGTGGATCCACAACCCCAATTTTTGTACATCTGTACCCAGCCAACAAACCTTAAATTTAGGGGATTTTAATAGTATTGTTTGGAAAGTCTGGATTATCAAATGAATAAAAAATACTGACGAAGATTATTGCGTGATACGCATGGGGTAGGCCTGAAAGGCTTATCAATAGGCCTAAAGACAGGGCTTCCAGATGTTCGGCCCAGGATTTTAAAAAAAAATATTATATTTGTAACCGATTGGCCCTGTGTCCGCCAAGGCGGATAGGCAAGGCAAGAAATAAATAAGGTCCTGTGTCCGCCAAGGCGGATAGGCAAGGCAAGAAATAAATAAGGTCCTGTGGCCGAGTGGCTAGGCAAGGCTCTGCAAAAGCTTCTACAGCGGTTCGAATCCGCTCGGGACCTCCAAAACCCCAGTATTTACTGGGGTTTTATGTTTTCTGCAACAGTTCTGCAACACTTTTGATTTCATAAATTACGATATTGGAATAATCGCCGGCGTGAAACTCACTTTTTTCTAAAAATTGCCACATAGCATTTTTCACCCTCCTGGATTGAATGCTGATTAATCCATTCTTGATTCTCAGGTAGAGTGGGATCGACCTTTTTTAGTTCAACCAAATATCTTGTGAGCCATTCTTTTTTGTGTTTCACGGCGGCTTTAAATCCTTTTTTATAGTATTTACTTAAATACATTAGTTCAAACTCTGCTTCTACCAATAATCCTTTTATCTCTTCCTCCGTAAAAAAATATTTGAAGTAATCCTGACCTTCATAATTAGCAACATGATCGGTAGCATGAACTCTTACCAATATAAAACCATCCGAAACTAAGTATTGAGTGATAGTTTTGAGATCATTCCTTATACCATCGTATCCATTCTCGCAAAAATGCAATAGGTTTGATATTAATATACACGAAAATTTGCTCTCTGGAAGGGTAATGGCTGGATAGGATTGTTTTATAAATTCTATATCTAGCTTTTTTTTGTCATAAGTATTTACTTTATCCTCCAACCACTTTAAAAGAATAGGTTCATTATCAATAGCATAAACTCTTTTTCCCTTGGACGCAAAATAAACGGTGCCTGAACCAAGGCCGATTCCTATATCCATTACTGGAAAATCCGGCAGATCATCTTCATATTCTTTCAACGGTTGATCAAATGACTCAATCATATCATCAATTGAATTTTTTTCATGAAGGATTCGATAGTTAATTTGAAAAGACTTTTTCATCGGATTGGGTAAATAGTTAAAATCAAAAGACAAATTGTAGGTATAAGGAAACCAAGGGATTTTTGACATAGAGGATCAAACGATTAGGCAAATTCGAAATATTAAAGAACCTAACAAGTGGATCCTGGGGCAGTCGTAACAATGGACTAGCTAAAATGGATTGGATAGACAGTATATCTATACTATTATACAATATAGAATAGCGGATTAATGCGATAGCCTTAAGTTCAGAAACCGATTTAAATCGATTTCTTTCCGACTTAAAGCACTTTACAGCAATTAAAACCGCTTTAAATCTTTTAGGCTCTTTTTCTTTTGCCCACCAGAAAAATCCGTTTTAAAAAATAAGCTTTTATACTACATGATAATATAAAAGCCATACTTTTTGTCTTAATAAGGCAACTGGTAGAATTTTGAATTTGCCGTACCTAAAGAACAATGTTAGAAATCCAATCTTTTGGTGGATTCTACAGTACTAATATACAAATCTTAATCAAATACATGCACAAATCCCTTATACATTAATCCATTCACCTCAATGATCCAATAGTATACCCCTTCCGGAACTTTTTTTCCATCTGCTTTTCCATTCCAGCTCAAATCATTCATACTCGATTCAAACATTAACAATCCCCATCGATCATATATATATACCTGTGTACATTCCAAAAACTCATCCGGTATACCAAAATCGAGCAGGTCATTGCTCCCATCATCATTCGGGGTGAATACATTTACATGGTTAAAAACCACCAGGTTCTGTAATGCGTCCGTACTAATGGTATCTGTAACTGCATTGCTACATTGGAAAGCATTGGTAGCAACTAATTGAATTATATAGGTATTTCCAAAAGGATATAAAGTTTGGGTATTCAAATCAAAACTTTCGAGCCCATTCCCTAAGATCCAATGAGAACTGACGGCTCCGGCAGAGGTATTGGTAAATTGTATCCACGAACCCGAGCAATCCACCCTTATGGTATCATAACTAAATGATGCTGTTGGAATAGGCTGAACCGTAATGCTAAAGCTGGTATCGGATGAACATCCATTGCTATCTGTTATTTCAAGGTTGTAGGTAATATTCGCATCAGGAGAAGAGATTACAATTGATCCTGTATCCGGTGAAAGATAAGTAGTAGGCCACCAGGTATATTGTATGCCGCCTGATGCGGTGATCATTGCTGAATCACCTAAACAAACATTCGTTGCTGTTGATAAGGAAATAGTGGGTACAGGATTAACGGATACAAATACAGTATCAAAATTCCTGCATTGGTTGGAGTCCAATCCCATGACAATATAATTTCCACTATTCAGTGGAAGCGCATACGTATTAGCTGAATCAGGATCGAATACCGAGGAAGCAGGTGTCCAATGGTAGGTTTGCGCTCCGCTGGAAAACAATTCTATAGTATCACCTATGCATAGGTTGGAATCATTGGTAGATGCATTGAGTATTGGTAATTCAAAAATGGAAATATAAACTGAGTCAGAGGGAGGACATAACTCACCCGGCAAGCCGGCCACATAGAACCAGCCTGCATCGGTAATAATGGCATGGGCATCCCCTTGTACCGGAGCTACCAATTCATTTTCGGGATACCAATAATAAGCAACGCTTCCAGTGGCAGTCAACAATAAAGTATCATTCCGGCAAACAGTATCATCAGGCATGGCAAATAAAGAAGGCACATTAATTAAAGTAATTTCCAGGCTATCCGAACTCAAATAACATCCGGCAGCCGTATATACATGTACAACAACTTCTCCACTATCCGAATTCAACCAGTTCACTACTATAGAATCTCCATAGTTCTGTGTAATGGTTCCGTTGGTCAAGTTCCAGCTATATTGAAAACCATCATCTACTGCCATCCAGTATAATACTGAATCAGTTCCTTTACAAGCCATATCAGCACCAAATAGCTGAGGCGGAACGGGTGGTATCACCCGGATCGTATAAAACTCAAATTTTTCTTTGGGTGGACATCCATTGTCATAACTTCTCATGAAAAAATCGTAAGTGCCTGTATCCAGGTCACAGGGAACGGTCCAGCAAAAGTTACCGGTGGCTTTGTTAGAATCTATATCGGTGATAAAAAAAGTAGCGGCTGTATCCATCAGTAAAGGATCAAAAATATCTCCATTCGCCTCAATAAAAACCGAATCACTTTCAGGATCCAAAAAACTAATGGGAAAACATAAAGTATCTCCTTGGGTTACCGTATATTGCTTTTGAAGATTGTCCACTAGGTCAGGGGCATAGTTATTCGGACAGTTGTTAAAGAGGAGCTGTAGGTCGCGATAGGTTTGGCTGATGAGGAATCCATTCCTATATTCTTTTACCAGGATACAAACCACATACGTTCCTTGTTGGAGAGAGAAATACGTTGATACCCCATTCTGGGTATTAATAGTTGCATCCCCGAAAAAGCTAAATGGTTCTATTTCTGAAAACCCATTTGTGTAATCTACCGGGGGAATAGGCCAGCTTAAAACCGGAATTGGTAAATTGGGAAGTGGATTCCAGTTTCCCCCGAACCCACTGAAAGGGATGGTAAATTCGTAGACCAAAGAATCTCCATCTGCATCGGCAGCGATGTTTAAAATGGTGATCGTATCATTGATACATAAAACAGGAATCGGGGGATATAAAAAAACAGGCGTGTTGTTTATTATGTTGGTTGGAGGTATAAACGCTAAAAAGGAATCACTCCCATTTGGATTTAAATTGAGATTGATAATTGCTGCATTTCGACAACATCGTTCATAAAATAAATAGTACCCATTAGCACTTGGGGCAAGATCTATATATCCACTATACCTGGCCTGGATAATACAAGTGTTGGCCCCAATATTGCAGCCGGGTGGCAGAAACGGAGTGTATACCGTTGTATCATCCACATATAAAAGCAGGCTATCTACAACCGGTTTGTCGGCATTGGGATTCATCAAATTATTTCCATATACGCCTATTTTTATTGGGTATTCTGCATAGGGAATCTGTGATGTTGGACCGCAATCAATATAGGTAGTGAGTTTTATTTTGTATCGGTATTTCCCATTGCTCTGGAGACCCAGATATTCATAACCCAGGTTTCCGCCCATCAAATGCGATGCATATAGCGGGCTCGTACCCAATAACAGAATAAATATTAACCGCCTCATGCCTTTATCCAATTCAGGTAATGCAATCTCCCATTTTTCAAACGAATCAATAAAATATACACCCCGGATTGTAGTTCTGAAACATCTATAAAAGAAGCAAGCATTTTTGTACTTACTATTCTTCCTGAAATATCTGTGATCTCCAACGATTCTATCTCTTCCATTTCTATCCCGCTTAAATAAAAAGAAGTACTTACCGGGTTCGGATATATAATTGGTTTGGAAGATATCAACTCTTCGTCGCTCATTAAACAACTTACCCATATTTTAAATCCTGCATGGGTAAGAATATCATCAGATCTAAATTGCAGGGTGATGGAATTAGATGTCGAACTCACTATTTGTCCTTGAAGGCTTGTTCCTGAATACGTTCCAATCAACGAAAAAGATGGGCTTGGGCCATCGTAAATACTGAGGCTATCAAAATGAGTTTCGGTATCAAAAATTTCGAAGTACAGATCTACCTGTTGCACCCAAAGCGGCGCTATCGTAATGGTGGAATGTATGTTGTTTGTATAGTTGGAATCAAGACCTGTATCCCATACGGTGGCATAGCACGTATTATACACTCCCCCATTTCCTGTTTGTGGAATAACAAGGGTATCCTGCGCATTAATATAAGAAAAACAAAAGAATAAATTAATTAACGCACCTGTTAAGCCTTTAGTTATAATATGCTCCAAAGTTAATCGTGGTTAATAAAAGTAATGTTTCTTCGTCGCGCAACAATCTGGATTACCTGGGACAAAAACGTTTTGTTCAGGTTATGTGGGACACTTTGACCAGACTTAACGATACCATTGGCATACTTATGCAATTTTTTATCAAGCTCTTTTTCAAAGTTGGATTCTGTCCTCTCCGTCATTTGGTTTTTGATAACATTTCCCAAATCATAGAGGTGTACAAGCTCATTGTATTCGTCAGCGGATAATGAAAGTATAATTTTTTTTTGCATGACTTTGTGTTTTATGAGTCTAAAATTAAACCCAAAGGTAATGCCACACAATACGCATTTATACTCATAAAAATTGTAAGGATGTTAATAGATCAGTCAAATTACACATATTCCAAAAAGAGAATCAGTCATTTTGCGGATTGTATAAAATAGTTTTCTATTGCAGTTTTACATTAGAAAATAATGACACGCTTACCAATGTTTAAAAACAACTTAACATATAATATATATTGCTTTCATAACTGGATAGTCCTCTTGATTTCAGTTTATGGAACTGTGAATGCGCAAGTAGTAGTTCAGTTTACCTCGAGCAACGACAACAATCTCAATTTCCAAAGCATATGGAATTTTCAAGTCAACAATCTTTCCGGACCTACCATTACCAGTTATATTGAAATAAAGATCACGAATGCTTCAACCGAGCCGGTTGTTGTTATCCAAAGTCCAAGATTTGAATTGGTGGAGGGATTAAACACACCCTCTTACGACATCATTAAAAACGCTAAAATTGATTATAATAAAAACAACCAGGCCGCTACGATCCTTAAAAAAGAAGAATATTTCCCCCAAGGACTCTATTATATATGTATAGTTGTTAAGGATGCCAAATCAGACGCTGAGATCGGCCAGAACTGTACCCAAGCCAATATAACTTTTGAACCAGTAAAGCCAAAGAATGAAAAGACCGATGGCAAAAAGGATAGTTTCTTGGGCAAACATGTAAAATTTTCCGGGCATACTGAAATAACAGGAGTGTATTCAAATATGCAGCCTCTTGGCTCCACTACGCCTCCAAGTTATTTGCAATGGTATTTAAATCCCACATTAAGTGTTTATGATTTTCCTGTGAGTTTTCAATTGCTACTATCCACCCGGCAAACGGATACACAGCAAAATATCAATTCTTTCAACGTCCAGTTCGATGCTCAACAGTTCAAGCAAATGCTGATGCAAAGGGCCATAGCTTTTGCACAGGATAAAATACTAAAAGATAAGCTGGGAAATTTGAATCTTGAAACCTTTACCAGCCAGTTCAATACTATCAAAGGCAAACTGGAAAGCCCAGGAGCATTGCTGGAACTGGGACAGATCAAACAACTGGATTCCTTAAAAAACTCATTATCCGATCTACAAAATATGAAGCTGGATTCTGCTGGCATTTTTAATCAACTGCGGCAACTAAAAAAGCTTACTGGAAACGATTCATTGAGCCTTGATACCTCCATGATCAGAGCTAAGATGGATTCATTCAAACAACAGGGTGATAGCTTAATGAAAGCCAAAACGGATAGCCTTAAAAAGAAGATCAAAGTATTGAGTTGGCTGGAAGAGAAAAAACCGTACTACGACAAATTAATGAAGCAAAAAGATGAGCTGGAAGCTCATTTAAAAGGATTAAATATTGATTCATTGACCGGTAAAATTGATGAGTTTTCATCCAAATACGATGTGAAGAAATTCAATGACCCCAATTACCTCTATGGATTTCTTGACAAATTTAAGCTATTTAGAAAATTCGAAAAGGTAATGACTGCTGTTAAAACCTTATCTATCGGGACCAGCTATCCAAACTATTCAGATTTTACCTTCAGGGGTGTACAGTTAAATGGATTTAATATTGAGCTGGAAAAATGGAACACCTATATAGGATTCATATTCGGAACAGCTTTGCAGGGAATCATGCCTTCGAATCTTCAGGGAAACAATAACAATGTCCTATACACCTATAAAAGAAACGTAATTGGAGGAAGTGCAGGATATGGTTCAAAGGAGAAATCTCATATTCACTTTACTTTATTGAGCTTTGATGACGATCCTACCAGCATTTATATACCGGACTCAATGATTGGAATGGCTCCAAGACCTCAATCCAATCAGGTAATGAGTACCGATTTTAAATTACAGCTTTTCAAAAAAAAGATTTCCATTTACGGTGAGTTGGCAGGTGCTCAAACCATCAGGGATATAACATTGATTGATAGCACTTTTATGATCAATATTACCAACTATAACAATCCCAGGGAATGGTTCTCAAATATATTCCTGCAAAAGGATGTTGACCTGAACACTTCAGTAGATTTTGCTTTTAAAGCTGGAGCCGAAGCCACTTTATTTAAAGGACTCACTAAAATATCAACACAAGTAAAAAGAGTAGGTCCCGGGTTTTACAGTTTTGGCAACCCGTTTATGATGAGGGATATGTTCAATATTGAAGCTAAGGTATCGCAGGCATTCTGGAAGAACAGGATCAAACTTTCAGGTTTTATCAGAAGAAATATCGATAACCTGGAGCAAACCAAGCTGCTTACTTCACAGCTCTACAATTTCGGTTTTGATTTTTCTTTGAACATCCCCAAATGGCCTTCTTTAAAAATAGCCATGACCCCTTATGTCCAAAGCAATGATTCAATGAACATGAACATCAACGTTCTAATAGCCAATACAAATTATATATGTAAGATCAAAAAGACCCAATTACTGTCAAATCTTACTTATATGCACCAGAATGGAACGGCAGCTGACAGTTCCATGAATTTTTATTCTCACTATATAACCCTCTTAAACACACTCCTGATAAGTAAAACGGTTTCGGTGAATATTACCCAGAACTATTTTCTCATCAATAACAGGTATGGTAAGGTGGGTACTTATGCATTGAACGCTTCAGGAACTGTTGTAGCATTCAAACGATGGAACAATTCAATCGGAACTACTATAAGTTTTAACGAAAACGAAAGAAGATATGGCGGATACTACCAGACTTCCATTCAATTTCTTAAATATTTCACATTCAATATCAGGGCTGAGTACAGCAGGTATGATGTGATCAATTATACTGCAAATAACATTAACATTCCATTCGACCAGGTAAATATCCGGGGAATATTAACTACAAAATGGTAATATGAAAAAAATGAAAAATAGAGCGCTTAAATTAATGGTTACCATATTTTTGGTACTTGGGTTGAATCAGTCAACCTTGAAAGCACAATATTCCATAGCTGCTTTTACTCCACCCATAGCTTTTACCCACCTTGATCTATGGCATTTTACAATTGTGGGGGCATTGGATACTAACATTGCTGAGTACTATGTTTCAGTTCGGATCTTTGATGACGAAAATACATTGCTCGTCAAGTCCAATTCATCCTATTTCCAAATAAGCTCCCTGCCTCTGTTTGTGACCCCTGCCTCTCTGGGCTCATTGTCGCCTCTTTCAACCGTTTATACGGTAGATGGTTTTTATGCCAACATTGTAAGTACAGGTGGAATTTTTCCAGCCGGAACTTATACCATAGATTACACTTTATATGGCCGTCCTACTGATGGAGAATTCAGCGAACTGGCTACGTATGGCCTAGAGGCTGCTGTAGAAAGTTTATTCCCACCCATCCTCATCAGTGTGGAAGACAATGATACCATTTGCGAAACAAACCCTGTTTTTACGTGGACCCCCGCAATTGAGCCATCAGCCAATGCAGTGCTTACTTATAATTTCAAAATGGTCGAAGTACAACCATTGCAATCCACCTATCAGGCTATTATATCTAACCCATTTCACTATTCCCAACAGGATATTCCGATTACGATGCTTACCTATCCTGTATATGCAGCGGTCCTAATCCTTGATCATCAGTATGCCTGGCAGGTAGATGCGGTGATCAATAACCAGGTAGCTGCCAGCAGCGAGATCTGGTCATTTGTATATGGTTGTCCGGCTGATACCATTATAGATTCTATACCTGGTCTTCCTTATGTAAAGCTAAGAAGTGAGAATGGCGGAGGAGTCGCAAAGCTCGCCAATAAATTTCTTTACATAAACTATCTCGAAAGATATTCTCCGCAGGGAAATGCTCAGCTGAATTATAAAATATATAATACTACTACCAACGAATTGATGTCGAATCATAACACTGTGTTGGATGTAATAGAAGGAGAAAATTATTATATCATCAGTACCTGTGGTGATGGGCTTGATCTGCCTAACGGGTCCTATATGTTTCAGGTAACTGATGTAAAAGGTAACAGGTGGTATATGAGATTTACTAAAGAAGAAATTGAATGTAATTAAAATATAAAACCATGACAAAAAGAACTGTTTTATTATTTCTTCTCACGAATATAATGGTTGCTGCGGGCATCATTATATATGTAGAAGCTACCAGGACCAAAACTTATTATATTGATCTTCAAAAGGTCTATACGGAATTTGAATTAAAAACCGAACTGGAACAAAAGCTGGAGGCTATGGTAAGTATTACCAATGAGCAACTCGACAGCCTGGAAATGCAGGCAAGAGTGGCCAACAATCATTTACAGATGTCTCCTTCTGACCAGAACAGGATACGGGAATACAATAGGGTGATGGAAAGATATGTAACCAGGTCCGAGGAATTTGATATCCAGAAAAAACAAGTGGCCGAAGAATACGACCAGCAGGTATGGGGCCAGTTGAATGAGTATATCAGGGAATATGGAAAAGAAAATAACTGTGATTTTATTTTGGCGGGAAATGGAGATGGAAGTATTATGTATTCTACAGATTCAAGGGATATCACGGATAAAATGATCACATATGTAAACGGTAAATACCAGGGAAAATGAGAAAGCTATTATTCATAATACCAGTTGTCAGCTTGGTTCTTCTGTCCTGCAGTGATAGAAGAACGCTCAGTCCTGAGCAATACATTGCATGGGCCAAAGCATCCCAAAAAGAACTGATCAAAACAAAAGAGATCAATGGTTATAGGTTCACACTAAAATTTCAGCCTGCAGAATTACTGATCCTGAAAAATGCAGAAGGGCTTACCTCAGAGGATGCATTGGATTCAATGAAGAAAATACAAAAGGGGATCGTCAATCTGGTGATGGATATTGGTTCAACTGACAACCAGCAATCTTTATTAAGGGCCAACCTTGCAGTTGAGGAGGAATATTATCAGCGAATGTATTATTATACGACTGACGTTCAAAAAGACCTTTACCTGGTAGAAGGCAAAGATACGTTGCCTTGTGTTTTTTATCATTTCGAGCAGACCTTCAACATAACTCCCGTTAATTCAATGATCATGGAATTCGAAAGAAAAGACCCGAATGCTCCCTATAAGGATATCTATTTTATATATGAGGACCGGATCTTAAATGCGGGCATTATTAAATTCCAGTATAAAAAATCTTTTTTAAATAACCTTCCGAAATTGAAAATCCTATGAGACTATCGAAGATCAGGAAAAGTTTTGCTTTTAAAGCAATCAGCCTTACCATGGTGATCATTTTATTGGGGGAAATAATTGCTCCTATGAATGCTTATGCATTAACCAGTGGCCCATCGCAACCAGAAGTACAGAGTTTCGAACCCATTGGGACTACTGAAATGGTGGACGTATTCAGCGGTGATTTTACCTATAACATTCCTTTGATGGATGTGGATGGATATCCTATCAACCTGAGTTATCATTCCGGTATAGGCATGGACCAGGAAGCCAGTTGGTGTGGATTGGGCTGGAATATAAATCCCGGAGTTGTGAATAGAAATATCCGTGGAATACCTGATGATTTTAGCGGAACGGATAAAGTAACCAAAGAATCGAACATAAAACCCAATAGCACTTTTAGGGTGGATTTGGGTGCTTCTCTTGAATTAATAGGTTTTGAGGGCAGTAACAGTACCGGTAATGATAGCGCTGATATTGGAGGTCTTTCCGTCAATTTTGGTTTGGGTATTTACTATAATAATTACCGTGGAATGGGATATTCTCTATCCGTCGGTGCAAGTATGAATATTGGCCCTTTGGGACTGGGAGCTCAAATGGGATTTGATAATCAGTCAGGAATAGATTTCAACCCGAATATTTCATTAACTGCTAAATTTAGTAACGGAGATAAAAGTGATCATAATACCACAGCAAGAGGAGGTGTTTCAATGGGATACAATTCAAGAGGAGGATTACAACAATTGACATTCTCTGCCTCTTTAAGTAGGCAAAGTAAAACCGAAGCAAGAAAAGGCCAGGATAAAGCAAAAGCAGATCATACAGGAAGGTATTCTGATATTAACGGTGGAGCAAGTTTGGATTTTGCAGCACCTTCCTATGTACCTAATGTTACTCCAGGAATGTATTCTTATGCGTTTACTTTAACTGGAAAATTTGGAGTAGCGGCCTGGGCATTGGATCCAACTTTTTCCGGGTCGGTGAATTATTCGGAAAATGGAGTAAGCTCAAAGTCGAGAGATTACCAGGCTTATGGATATATGTATGCTGATAAAGGCATAAACGATGACTATGGCATGCAGGACCTGAGTCGTGAAAAAGAAGGAGGTTTCAGCAAATACAGACAATATCTTCCTATATCGAATCATACCTATGATGTATATTCGGTAAGTGGCCAAGGAACCGGTGGAGTATTTCGTCCACATCGTGGAAATATCGGAACGATCTATGATGCAAAAGCAGAAAACGAGAACTGGCCTTCGGTAAATATTACCATTGAAGCAGGTGGTGGACCACCGCCTAGCGGAAAGATCGGGGGCAATATTAAAGTGGCCTGGTCCGATGCACATTCGGGGATCTGGAGAGACGGAAATACAGCTTTGGGCCGACTTAGTTTCGAAAGTGAAGAAGTAAATAATTTATTCGAACCGGTCTATTTTAAAAATGCAGGCGAGAAATCCATCAACGATGTTACTTATTATTCGCTGTATGGAAATGAGGAAGCCGTAAGAGTGGACCTTACCGATGGAGTGGATGATGCGATGACCCGGAATGTTTTTGTGAATGGTGATGGTAATAGCTATCCAATACAAGATGTAGTGAGAAGAGCCTCACGGGATAAGCGTAACCAGGTGATCACTTATTTAACCGCGGACGTGGCTACCTCCTATGCATTTGAAAAAACAATCAAAAATTATAAACGTACTGCAGCCGGAGGACCTGAATATAGTGCAGGTGCATTGGTGGTATTAAATGAAATTCCAAGGCAAACATCGGAGAGAAAGGCCCACCATATTTCGGAGATCACCTCCATTAATCCTGACGGGACCCGATATATTTATGGATTGCCGGCATACAACTTCGTGCAAATGGAAAAAACTTTCAACATTACCGACCCGAATACAGGATGTGGAAATAGTGGGATTGTTGAATATACACCCGGCGATAATAGTGTTAATAATTCTAAAGGAGTAGATCATTATTATTCGGCCACCAAATTGCCTCCTTATGCGCATTCATATTTGTTAACTTCTGTATTATCGGCAGATTATATTGATGTTACTGGAAACGGGCCTTCGGAAGATGATTATGGAGCCTATACCAAGCTGAACTATAGTCAGGCCAACTCATTAACGGATCCTTACAAATGGCGTACACCTTTTTACGATTGCAATCATAATGAAGGACAAAAATCCGATAACAGTCTGTTTGAATTGGACAATGACCGCCGGGATGATAAAGGTTCCTATTTGTATGGAGAAAAAGAGGTCTGGTACCTCAACAGTATAGAAACTAAGAACCATATCGCTGAGTTTTATGTGAGTGAAAGAAATGATGCTAAAGGTGTAAAACGTGAGAACCAGGAACTTCGCCAGGATAGCTTAGGTGAAAGCTCCATGCGGTTGGATTCAATCAAACTGTATTCCAAATTTGACAGGATCACCCATGGGGCAACTGCGATTCCGATAAAAGTGGTTCATTTCGAGTATGATTATTCTTTATGCAAGGACCTGGATAATGCCGCCAATAATACCATCGGTAAATTAACTTTAAAAAGAGTGTGGTTTACGTATGGTAATAATAGCCGTGGTTCCCTCAATGACTATGAATTTACATATAGCGACTTTAACCCAAAATACAATCAAAGAAATTATGACCGCTGGGGCAACTATAAGCGGAATCCAGGATGTGATACTTTACAGAATGCGGATTTTCCCTACGTAAAACAAGATAATGCAGCTGAAGCTGATAATTGGGCAAGCGCCTGGCATTTAAAGACCATTAAACTTCCATCAGGAGGAAAGATCCAGGTCAATTTCGAATCGGACGATTATGCCTATGTACAAAACAAACCTGCCATGCAAATGCTCAAGATTCTTGGATTTGGTGATAGTCCCGACAGTGCCTTATTCCTTCCGAACAATGAGCTATTCAGGTTCGATGGACTGGATGTAGATCCATATGATTATATCTACTTTCAAATGGATGAACAATATTTTTCCGATGCAGCGGTGAAGGAGGCATACGTCAAGAACATGTCGGTCATGTATTATAATTGTCTGGTCAACTTAACAGATAATATCAACCCGAATGAACGATCGGAATACGTAGCAGGTTATTTGGAAATTGAAGATGCGGGTTTGGTGGATGTAACATCTGCTATCGGTTGGATCAGAATAAAAACAGTTCCGATCAGCGATCGGGTCGGAGTGGGTGAAACACATCCCGTTACAAAGGCTGCTTTGCAATATCTCAGAGTCAATTGTACAGAGCTTGCTTATCCACCAGAGGACCCTAATTTAAGTCCCTCTATCTTTGACATTATCGGCGTGGTCTTCCAGTTCCTGGGTGAACTCAAGGATATGATCCTTGGATTTAACTATGCAAGAATGGCAGAAGGTTATTGCAAGGACGTCAACCTCAATAAATCCTGGATCAGGTTATACGAAGACAGTGGTTTTAAAAAAGGGGGAGGTTCTCGTGTAAGCAGGATCAGTTTTTCTGATGAATGGAGTGTAATGACAGGTACAGCTGAAACTTCGTTTAGTTATGGACAGGATTATAATTATTCCATGACAGATCCTCAAACCGGTAATACCATCAGCAGTGGAGTAGCTTCCTACGAACCCACCATTGGGGGTGATGAAAACCCATGGAGGATGCCGGTGAAATATGTAGAGGATATTGCGGGTGCCCCCAACAATGAATATTATGTGGAAACACCTTTGGGTGAAAGCTATTTTCCTTCCCCTTCGGTCGGATACCGACGGGTGGAAGTAAGTAACTTACAGGTATCGGGGGTTGGGAGACATGCTACAGGGAAAGTAGTGCATGAATTTTACACTTCAGCTGAGTTCCCCACCTTGGTAGATCATACTTCTTTGGATGCTCAAATGCATAAACCCTTTAGCTTGTTTTCGTTTTTTGGATTGGAGCAGGAAGAATTTGCTACCGCTTCACAAGGATTTGCCATTGAATTGAATGATATGCATGGTAAGCCCAAAGCGCAATGGAATTATTCTGAGAATGATGAGAACACACCTTTATCCGGTGTGGAATATTTCTACCATTTAACCAGTGAGGATGTATTATCGGATTATGGATATACTTCTTCAAAACTCAACAACACGGTCACGGTTTTGCAGAAGGACGGAACTTATGCATCGAAGGTGATCGGCGAAGAGATCGATATGGTGGTAGATGCAAATGAAAAAGAAGAACATAATTATGTGGTAGGTGCACAGGTAAATGTCGATGGATTTATGGTGGCTATTATCCCGATAGTTATCCCGATGATCTTACCGGAGTACTCATCCACACATAACCGTATTAAAACTATTGTTGCAACTAAAGTGGTAAACAGATATGGCATTCTTAAAAAAACAGTAGCACATGACAACGGTGCCACTTTGGCAACCGAAAATTTAGCATGGGATGCGGAGACAGGTGAGGTATTGCTGACCAAAACACAAAACGAATACCGGGATGAAATTTATAACATGACCTATCCTGCGCATTGGGCTTATGATGGTATGGGGCAAGCATATAAAAATGCCAACGCCCTGGTGAAATTTACAATGGATGATGGTTTGATCATTGGCGGAGGTATGGATGATATTTTGGTCCCGGGTGATGAATTGGGAATTGTTTACCCTGCTATTGGAGGCAGTGAGACAAGGCTATGGGTCCTCGATGCACAAAACGACAGTGTAAGCTTAGTATATCGTGATGGAACTTCTCCTGCAGGTCTGCAAAGCCTTACTTGTCGGGTATTAAGATCAGGCCGAAGAAATATGCAGGCATTGCCTATCATGTCTGTTTCCTCCAAATCAACTTTCCTGGGTGGAGGCGGTTCATTTACCGGTTCATGGAGCGGAGCACTCAGTTCTGAAGGAGCGGAATATACCGAAGACTGGCAAATGTATAAACCAACGGCTTGTGATGAATTACAGGATTGTTCTCCTATAGTCACCACTTTCCTTGATACACTTACCAGAACATATTATACAGACCTGTTGAATCAATTGATACGGCAGGGCCGGTTAAATACCTCCGGTGCCAATATAGACTTCCTAGCCAGCAATTATTGGTCACAGGATTTCATTCTTGCAACCCATGTTTTAGAAAGCATATTGATCGGATGCCCTGGCGGGAATTATGTAACCGATCATATAGTAGATACAACGGGAGGAGAAGGTTACGCAGGATTTACATTTGATGTCTATGGGGGATGTGATATGCCGGATGAATGGTGTTCTTTATTTAAGATCTATTCTACGGAAGATACTTCATCGGTAGCTAACCTGATTGACAATGTAGATTATTTTTTACCGGGTGCCGTGTATTGCCTAGGTGATGTGCCTGATCTGGATGCATTCAAGTTTAGCGGTTCCAGCCATACATTTTATATAACAGCTGTACTAAACGATGGAAGACATATTATTTGTTGGGTCACCACCGAATGTCCTTACGAAACTCCCCTCTATATTGAGGAAGAATTGTCCACTTTTTCCTGTTGTCGTACGGATAGCATCCTTAATCCATATGTATGGAACCTCAAAGGCAATTGGCGACCCTTGCGAAATTTTGTTTACTTCGACAAGGTGGATTCCACTTACCAGCGAAAACAATATGAAACAGCAGCCAACAATCTTAATTCTACTTATACCAGGTTAGATGGAACGCTGAAGAATTATACACCATTATGGAAAAGAGTTTCAAGCGTATGGGTCCTCGAATCATATAATACAGCCACTTCACCCTGGACCTGGCAATCCATGGCTACCATTTACAGTCCGTTTGTAGAGAATGAAACCAAGGATGCTTTAAATGTATATTCTGCAGCAGTATATGGTTATCACCAAACCTTACCTATTGCTGTTGCTAAAAATGCATTGATGAGGCAGATTGCCTATGATGGATTTGAAGATTATGCAGGTAGCATCGATCTTGGATGTCCCTATCTTGATCACTTCAGTTTCCGGAATTCATCCGGCTATTCATTGGTGAATTCAACAGCACATACGGGTAAATATTGTTTGAAGCTGGGCGATGGAGATACTACTTCCATGGTAAGGAATATTGTTAACTATAATTATACATCGGTAAGCAATAATCCTCCCAACCTTGTACAGAACTTCAAATACAAGCGTCAGCATTTAATTGAACCATTCTCTCCGTTGGCCTCGGGCACGTTCAATTATGGATCGGTGGTGAACAAAGTGATCAACGGAAATTATATTGTATCCTATTGGGTAAAAGCAACAGATCCCTACAGTATACCTTCAAACCCGCTAACTGTATTTGTTAACGGCGGATCAGTTACTTTAACCTCTACCGATAACGACCAGGTGGTAGAAGGGTGGCTGCGTATAGAACGTTCCTTCAGCATAAGCGGAACCCCTGCTACTATCCGTGTAAAACTATCGAATACCCTTGAGGATGTGGATATGTATTTTGATGATATCCGTTTCCATCCTGCCACTTCATCCATGAAAACTTTTGCCTACGATTATATTACCCAACGCCTCATGGCACAGTTGGATGAAAATAACTATGCCACTTTTTATGAATATGATGAGCAGGGCAATTTGGTACGGATCAAAAAAGAAACTGAAAGAGGTATCATGACCATCCAGGAATCACGTCAACACATGGCACAATAAGAATGAAGAATATGAAAAATTGTACAAACACTTTGAGCACATTTTTCTGGGCGGCATATCCGGCTATCCGCTGTATCTTTAATATAACCAAGAAACAAGAACCAAGAAGCAAGACAAACCAGGGAAACGATCTTGGCTCTTGGTTCTTACAGCGAAGCGGTCTTGGTTCTATTAAAGGATGCCACTTCTATCCGGGCCGCATTGTTCCAATCATTATATGCACCTTTCTATTAGTATCTACCTCCTTCTCCCAAACCTACTCCATCAATACCGATCTTCAAAAGATCAATATTGCCATGTTCGAAGCAAAGAACCTTTACATGGAGATCGATTATAACCTCTACTTCGATCAAACCATCCAATCACAAATGAAAGGAATAGTAAAAAAGAATGGAAGGAATCTTTTTCAGCAAATAGGGCCGGTTACAGTTATAAAAAACAAGGAATACTCCGTTTTTATGCACAACGACCAAAAACTGATCGTAGTAGATCCCAATCCTGTGCTTACTGATCCTATAAAAAAGGAAGACCTGTTCCGGATCAATATTGATAGCCTGAAAAGCTGGTTATCAGGTTCCGAAATTTCAGGAAATGAGCTGCAAAAGACCATAGTCTTCACTTTAAAGAAAGGCGAATATTCAAAAATGATCATTGAATATGATCCATCCACCTATTTTATAAAAAGAATGGAACTCCATACAAGAAATAAATATAAACCAAAGGAGAATGAAGAATATGCAGTATGGATGGAAGTGAAATTTATTTCCACCATCACCAACGTGGTTTATAATGAAAATGAATTCTCCGAAAAAAAATATGTAGAGATCCAAAACCAGGACCTTGTTAAACCTATAGGTACCTGTACCAAATATAAACTGATCAATAACCTGAATAAAAACATTCGGTATGAGAAAAGATAAAAAACACTTAGGACACAAGACACAGGAAGCAAGAGCCAAGAAGCAAGAAGCAAGAAGCCAAAAAAAGTCATTTGGTCGTTTTTGCCTCTTGGCTCTTGCTTCTTGCTTCTTGGCTCTCTCCAACCTTCATGCCGGTATCATTACCTATACCAATACCATTTCAGTGGCTTCCGGAACTTTTAAACTGAATGCTATTGATTCGGTGAATGACGGATTACCTACTGGCAATACTTACGGATCGCAAACCCACGGCATAGTAACTTTGGGAATAGACTGGGATCGCATGGACATGAGCCCCACTTATCCGGTGAACGCAGCCTATACGGTGGAGATCTATGTATTGGTAAAAGGTTGGAATTATAGTGGAACCCAAACAGTAAACCAAACAGAAACGTTGAAAGTACATTATAATCCCGTGGTAAATACAACAGAACTTGATAGGGCTATCTTTACAAAAGTGGATCTGCGAAGAATAGTAGCAACCATTACTGCCATTAAGGTAAATGGAATCCCCATTGTAACCACCACTGCCCTTCTTCCCGAAAATCTTTACCTCAAAGCAGAGGTAATAGTAGAACGTTACCAGAGTTTTAATACAGCAACAGCTTGCACTACCTCCGTGCCAATTATACAACCTCCTAACAACACACTAAAAATTAATTGGGTGAGCATAACCGGTGCTGAAGATTATGATATAGAATGGACCTATGTGGACCAATATAACACTCCGCAATACTATGATTTCATTAACAATGCATCGCGTGTTACAGTACCTGCATCCGCCGGTACCACTTTCCAGATCCCTGCTGTTTATCCTTCCGGGAAATTGGTATTCAGGGTAAGAGGAAGGGGACGAAATTTAAGTGTATCACCTTATGACCGGCATACCTACGGCACCTGGAGCATAACTACAGATTCAGGAGCCGTAAGCGGATTGACGAACGATGTTCAGGTACGTACCTTAACCGCCGTTGAAACATTAAAGAACTGGCAGGAGACCACCACTTTTGCCGAAGAAGGAAAGTATAAGCAAGTAGTAAGTTATTATGATGGTACCTTACGAAACCGACAAACAGTGGCCCGTTTAAATTCAGAAAATATTGCCATTGTTGGTCAAACTATTTATGATCACATTGGTCGACCTGCCATACAGGTATTGCCTGTGCCTGCTTTAGACGCAGATACTGCCAAGCTGGAATATAGGGAAGATTTTAACCAGGATCCGGGAGGGAATAATTATACCTATAATGATTTTGATATTGATTCCGGCAACTGTGCAATATTGGTCAACTCTATGAAAAACACCATCGGGGCATCCAAATATTATTCTGCCAACAATGTATTGGATAATAATAATCCCGGTAATCCTTATAACTATATTCCCAATGCATCCGGTTATCCTTTTACCCAGGTAGAATATATGCCCGATAATACCAACCGCATCAGAAGACAGGGGGGAGTGGGCATGAACCACCGTTTGACGGGAGAGGATGAGAACAATGATGATATTACCGGTAAGGAGACTAAATATTTTTATGCTACACCTTACCAGGTTCAACTGGACCGTTTATTCGGTAATGAAGTTGGATATTATGTTCATTATAAAAAAAATGCGGTGATCGATGCCAACGGGCAGATCAGTGTTTCTTATCTCGATCCCCAGGGAAGAGTAGTTGCTACCGCTTTGGCGGGTGATACCACCAATACACCTAACCTTACGGCTTTAACATCAGCCAATACCAGCGCTGACCTTACGGTTGACCTTACTGACCAGATGCAGGTAAGTTATCAGGATATGTCGTTGACAGCTGTATCGACCCATTTTGTTACCACTGCAGGCACCCATAGCTTTACTTATACGGTTGCCACCCCCAGCTATCAGTATTGTTTGCCGGATGAATGGTGTTTTGATTGTGTATACGATCTTACCATTAGTGTAAAGGATGAATGCGGTAATGAATTAGTGCATGATAGCATCGCCACTCAAATGGTAGGTGCTATTGATACGATCTGCGATTCCATCCTCTTTACATTAGAACCATCTCCCCTGAACCTGAGTTTGTCGGTAGGCACCTATGTGATCAGCAAAAAGTTAAGAGTAAACCAGGAAGCCCTGGAATACTATACGGATATGTTCCTGGAGAACAGTCCGTGTATTTTACCTCTTGACAGTTTTATTGCAGAAGAGATGAGCAAGATAGATACCATGGAATGTTATGGTGGTTGTGAGGAATGCCTCGAACGCTTGGGGCCATATAGTGATCATGATTCTTTGGAGCTGCAATATGATCCGAGTTACGATTATCTTACGGAAGCAGAATATGATGAGGCGGTGGAGAAATGTAACAAAATGTGCGAAGTAAAAACTCCCTGCGATATACTATACCAGCAAATGCTGAATGATGTAACACCCGGCGGGCAGTATATGAAATATGAACCTGATTACTCTGTTACAGATGCGCTCTCCCTGTTAAATATCAGCGGTGATTTTATACAGATCTATGACAGTATACCCGTATATCATGATCAGTATGGGGATACAGCTTATGTATATATAGACAATATACAATATGCTCCCACTAATCTTGAGGTGGATCTTTTTGTGCAGAACTGGCAATCGTCCTGGGCCGAAGACCTGGTGATCTACCATCCTGAATATTGTTATTATGAATATTGCCTGGCCAATGAGGATAGCTATATCTACGATATGAATATGATGAACACGCCAACTTTCGAAGCAGCGGTCGACAGTGGTTTTTTAGATCCTATCAACACTACTTCATTGTTTGTACATAATCACCTGGACCCATATTTTTATACTGTTACTACACCGAACTGGATGCACGGAGACATGGAGGATGCATTGAATGAATTTGTAGATGCAAGCACCACCTTATGGGAACTGATTGATACAATGCAATCTCAGCAAATAAATGCCAGTGTAGGTACGAACGGATGCTGGAGTGATTATGACTGGGCCATTTTCCGGGGGGGATATTTATCTGCGAAACAGGAAATATGGAAAAGTAAAATAGATTCATTAACAGCATGCACCACATGCACTTGTCCGAATTTTGGAACTTATGCCGGAGATCCGTTTGCCGATGGCATTAAATTACCACGTTATGTTTTTGATGCTTATGGTGCCTTGGCCAACGATAGCTTAACGCACAATGATATTGATATCAACAGCAGTTCAACCCCGCAGGATATTTACGAAGAAGCCAACGAACATATAGAGGATTGGTGCGATACCATTTGTACTTCGTATGCCGATACCTGGATGTATAGCATTCGGAAATGCAGTGGAATGAGTGATGCGGATTCCATTGAGATCAGGGCAAGGCTCATCCAGGAATGCCGGGGCAATTGCGGATCGGAAAACCCGTTGGGTGGAGTGGAAGAAGAGGAAGTACATGATATTTTAACCGATGTATTGGGTGGAGGATATGCCAATGATACCTGCAATACATTTGGAATTACTCAGCCCGTTCAATATGGTCCCGGAACTTATGGTATGGTACCCATGGACAGCTGTGCATGCGCCAATGTATTAGCGGCACATATCCAGTTTGATACCCTGGTAGCCACCAGCAGCCTACCGGCCGGGATCTGTTCTGAGCAGGCCTTGTTCAGTTCCTTATATGGCAGCTCAGCTAACATGGCCGACTTTAACCAGCTGGAATGCTTTTGTCTTCAGCAGGGATATTATACCAATGATACGGTGGTTACCAGCACTTCTATTGGTAATGTATCTACTTACATAGCTCCTAATTGTGATGATTACATGGATTTCTATTCTCAATCGGTAACGGATAGTATGGAAAGCTACCTGGCAGATTTCGTTGACTTTTTTAACCAACGTTGGTTAACAGACTCTTGTTCGGAAGATACTACCATTATGCTGGAAAGCATGGACCTGCCATTTGATTTTCTAAACTATAATTGTTCAAATTGCTTTAGCAGTTATACTGCGGATAATATTTATAGTGAACCGCCGAGTGTTGCATTGATCGGTCAGAATTACATATTTGATAACCCATGCGGTTCTGAATGTTCAATTAAGGTTATTAATCATGATGCTACCGAAGATCCTTTTGATCCATGCACAAATGATCTCCAGCTTTCCGGTACGATTCTCACGATGGCAATGGATTCAGTGGCCAACCCAGCGGGGGGCTATTATGATCCTTTTGGTGCAGGATTATATATAGAAATGATGGGAAATTATCCCGGGGGACCGGCAAAAATGTTGATATGGACCACCTGTTTCGACCTCAATACTGAAGTAACCTGTTCCCTGGAATTTGACACCACCATGTACGTACCTTATACATTAGCCTGTGAACAATGCATGACCTGTGCATTGATCGATACGGCTTACCAGCATTTAATAGATGATTACCCTTTTATCGAAGCGTTGGACAGTGCAGATACCATGTCGGTGATCAATTACCTGAACGATTATATCAATGATACCTATCATCATAATTTTTCGGTGATCCAGCTGATTGATCAGATGACCCAATGCTACGAAAGTGAAGAACCAGAAACTCTGGAGTTCTGTTACGAACCCATGTTCACAGCCTACAACAATCCCCACAACGAATGTGCCGACTTTTTGATCAATACTGCTCTTGCCAATGCGGATGACCGCTACCAGGATTATATAGATTCGGTCAGTGCCGCCTTTAGGGATGATTATATCAGCAAATGCCTGGGTGCCCTTGAAACTTTCGAAATGGAATATACAGAAAAAGAATTTCATTATACCTTATATTATTACGACCAGGCGGGTAACCTCATCAAAACGGTTCCTCCCCAGGGCGTAGTATTGATAACTAATTCAAACACGCTCGACTCTACCCAGGCCCATCGTGTTACTCCGTTAACACAAACAACCAGGATCATACCCAAGCATAAGCTCATCACCAATTATAAATATACCACGTTGAACCAGCCAGCCGAGCAACGAACCCCCGATGGAGGTCTTACCAAATACTGGTACGATATCTTGGGCAGGATGGTGGTCAGCCAGAATGATCAGCAGGCCAATGACGGATACTATAGTTATACTAAATATGATGACCTGGGAAGGATCAAAGAAGTGGGACAGGTAGAACGGAATGATACTGCCATGACCCCCTCGAAAGCTGCCAAACCCTATTACCTGGCCAACTGGATCGCCAATGGAACACAGACCCAGGTAACCACTACCGTTTATGATGGAACAGACATTGAAGGATTGAATTTTACGGAAGGACAAAAAAATCTCCGGAACAGGGTGGCCTACAGTACATTTGAAGAGGCCTATGATGCGAACGATACCATTTATGATGTGGCCACGCATTATACCTATGATATACATGGGAATGTAAAAGAGCTTATCCAGGAAAATACGGGCCTGGTAGATCAAACCCAGCAATTTAAGCGAACGGTATATACCTATGACCTCATCAGTGGGAATGTTTTAAAAGTCAGTTACCAACCAGGATTGAAAGACCAGTTCTACCATAAATATACCTATGATGCGGATAACCGTTTGCTCACCGCAAAGACCAGCAGGCAAAATGTTTTATGGGATTTGGATGCTACCTATATTTATTATAAGCACGGACCATTGGCAAGAATTGAGCTGGGAGATAACAAAGTGCAGGGAATAGATTATGCATATACGCTGCATGGATGGATCAAGGGGATCAACTCGAATACGCTTCAAAAACACAGGGATATAGGAGCTGATGGCAGGACCGGAACCGGCGCTATTCATGAAAAATTTGCGGTAGATGCAGCGGGTTATTCGTTAGGTTATTATAAATCGTATACGCTTAGCAGTATCGATTTCCCGGAAGACTATATTTCCATACGCCCCTACCCGGTTGACTCATTATTTTTACTCACTGATACTGCAGCAAACAATGTAATAAAAGTTAACCAGCTTAATTTATTTAATGGCAACATTAGCTATATGGTTACCGGGTTGCCTAATTGCAGCACCTATAATGCTACCAAGACCATAGATGCTGATCCTTTGGGGTCTGTTTACCGATACGATCAGCTGAACCGGATCTCACAAATGAAAGCGTTTCTGGATAGGAGTAATATAGTACCAAGTAATCTATGGGGTACAACTGCTGCCAATTTGGGCATGACCTATTTTTCCAACTATACATACGATGCCAATGGCAACCTGCAAAAGCTCAACCTTCGTGGAGATCAAACAGGAAGCAATAAGAGCCAGGACTCGTTGACCTATGCCTATGCAACGGGTGGAGCGGGTTATTATAACGGGCAAATCCTGAACAGGCTGAGCGGAATAACAGAAGCACAGACCACTGTTGCCAGGTATAGCGGAGATATTGACAATAACAGCAGTTATACTTATGATGATATCGGAAACCTGATCAGCGACAGCGGTGAGGAAATAGATGATATAGACTGGACCGTGTATGGTAAAGTAAAAACAGTGACCCGTGATGCTAGCAGCACCAAAAGTGACCTGGAATTTAAATATAATGCCAGTGGTCAAAGGATCTTAAAAATAGAAAAGCCACGCAACGGAAGCGGTGTCACCAATCAGACCACCTGGACATATACCTATTACGTACATGATGCTCAGGGCAACATACTTACCATGTATACGTTGAACTATTATATTGCTGAGGAGGGTGATGTGATCATATATGGAGAAAGAATGCACGTGAACAATTATATATTATATGGTTCAAGTCGTTTGGGAACTAAGGAAGATAGTTTAACTTTGAATAAAAGAACATTTACAGTGGATGCCTGGAATGCCGATAGTAGTTTTGATGGGATCACTATTTTAGATACAGTGAGTCTGCCTGCATTGGATATCAACCGAGCAGAACGATGGACGGGTTATAAGGAATATGAAATAAATAATCATTTAGGTAACGTGCTGGCAACGGTTACAGATAGAAAAGTAGAAGAAAGCTCTGGTGCAGACAGTGTAGTGACTTATTGGAGACCAGACATCAATACCATTTACGATTATTATCCATTCGGAGCCCCGATGCCAGGAAGGAATTTGGCGTTACCTAATTGCTCCACAACAATTAGCCATATAGCAGATACAGCATTGTATGATACCTGCAGCAGTACTTCTACCTGGACAGCAGTGGGTAGTGCAACTTTAAGCATTAGCTCAGGTAAACTTAAAATAGAGAAAACTACTACCAGTAGTGGCTGGGGAGCAAGTCAGGCGTTTCCACAAATAAATGGAGTACTATATACAGTAACTTTCTTCCTGGATATATCCACCCCATCAGGTACCTGTGCTGGCAAAACCATTGATGTAAAAATAAAGAACCCAAGCGGAGGCACTATAACTACTCAAAGTTATACTACAGGAGGAAATAAGAGCTTTACATTTACAGGTAGTGCCACAGGAAGTGGAAGCATAGAATTCTTAATGGCGAGTAGTGCGAAGTGCGCATTTTTGATAGATAATGTATTGATCACCTATGCATATGACCAGGTAAG
Organism: Flavobacteriales bacterium; assembly: GCA_025451235.1. GTDB lineage: Bacteria > Bacteroidota > Bacteroidia > CAIKAF01 > CAIKAF01 > JANWKQ01. The sequence goes on from JANWKT010000020.1 coordinate 253,020, forward strand.
TACAACATGTAGCAGTGATACCAATTCCTACCTCTTCGGCTTTAATTCGCAAGAAAAATTAAATGAAGTCTATGGAGAAGGAAACGGATATGACTTTGGCGAAAGAATATATGATCCTCGTACAGGTAGATTTATGTCGATAGATCCGCTATTTAGAGAC
>JANWKT010000021.1 GCA_025451235.1 Flavobacteriales bacterium
ATTTTGTTTATGTAATAGTAAGCGAAGCAAAAGGATTGAGATTCTATGTGGGTATGTCGGAGAATGTAGAAAGCAGATTGTCGGAGCACAATTCGGGTAGAACAAAATCCACTAAGGGTTATATGCCTTGGAGACTGTTTTTCTTTGAGTCATATTCAACCCGCTTGGAGGCAAGGAAAAGAGAAAAATACTTAAAGGGAGGCTCTGGAAAGGAATACATAAAATCTAAGTGGAATAATTTCAATTAGATCATTTTTGAAGATAAATATCTATTGCGTCAAGCAATAGGGCTCGTAGCTCAGCTGGTTAGAGCACCTGACTCATAATCAGGGGGTCCCTGGTTCAAGCCCAGGCGGGCCCACCCATAGGAGGCATACAACTTTGTTATGCCTCTTTTTTTATTTTTGAACATGGGGATTTGCTATATATTATTTAGTAAAAAACTTGATCGGTGTTATGTGGATACTCATCTCAAAAATCAATATTCAACTCCAACCATTTTTTGAATTAAAAGAGTAGTTCTCAATTTGGAAAATTGTTGAACCAGCTATTAGAAATATATCGTGGCCCCCGAAGTTTACGCTAAATGAATGGATATAAAATCAAACCCATCCAATACCATTTTATCGATGTTAGGATCCATCCTCATTTCGTAAGATTTTATGTATATAAATATCTCATTAATAATTATTTATGATATTTATGGTTGTATTCTGCCGTACGAAATATTGAAAGTCATCTTTTACAGGTCTTGGTAATCAAATATTTTTGGATCATAATCTAAACCAAATGAAATGATGAAACAGCCCAGTTTTCTGAAAGCAAAAAATTTATTCATTCTTACAGCTTTCTTACCGGTTTTGGCTTTTAGCCAATATGTGAAGAATTCTAATCCCATAACCACTCCGTTTTTAATTAATACAAATATTATAGAAACATGCGCTGACCTGGGGATTATCAGTGCTGGTCATTTATATCATCATCAAACCGCCTATGTTGACACATCTTATCTGGTAAAACTTGATGCATTTGGTAATCATGAATGGGCCTTTTCCTACACTTTTGGAAATATTGATAATTGCGATGGAAATAAAATAGTTGATATATTAAGAGCAGTTGGTGGAGGTTATTATTTGCTGGTGGAGAATTCTATGAGTGCAACGGAGCATCATTTCCAAATCATTAGAATCAGTAACAATGGGAATCTTCAATGGCGTCGACACTATACCTTTCCAACAGGACAAATCATGTATTCGGGTGGTGCTGGTTTGAAAAGTTATTCAAACGGAGATTTGCTTTTTGTTCCTAACACATTTGCCCAAAGTGGGGCAACAAAAATGGATTCACTTGGGAATATTATCTGGGATGCTCAGCTCATCGACACTACATCGGGTATTTGGGGTGCAAATACTAACATTGATGCAGGCCCTACATTTGATAACGGAGCAATCATTCTTACTTATGGAGTAAACAGTTTAGGTCACCCGAGTCCATTGCTTTCAAAGATAAACTCATCGGGAATTGTTCAATGGTCAAAAAAAATCACCAGTCCTGTTGGCTATTTATATCCAAGTAATATCAATCAGACTTCGGATGGAGGATATGTTGTTTCCGGTAACTGGAATGACTATATTAATCCAGAGTGCCCATTTATTTTAAAGGTGGATGGTTCTGGAAACATTTTATGGACTAAATATTATGATATATCTGGTGGAGCGACACATATGTTCCTATTAAATAATGGCAATATTGTGATGGGTGGAATGTATTTTGGCCCCCTGGTTTCTTACTATTCCTCTTTTATTATTAATGCGGATTCGTTAGGGGATATTGATGGGGCAGCGATTTTTGCAGATTCTTTGGAACTAAGAGATTTACATAAATTGCCCAACCAGGATCTGGCCATAGCACATTGGACAGACTATAAACATATTATTTCGAGAGACGACGGCAACTTCACATTCAATTGTGATGTAATTAGTACAAATATTCAATTGAAAGCCATCTCACCTCCTTTGAATATTTCAACAGTTTCTTTACCACCTGGGGTCCATCTAACCTCTGGAACAGCTCATAATTTGCTTATCCAGAATCGAATATGGGAAACCAATGATCGATGCAGCATGACAAGTGCCACAGAAAATGTTTTTGATACCGATGAATTGAACATATTCCCAAACCCATCTAATGGAATATTTAATATGAATTCTCAGCATGAAATTACTGGAATTGAGGTTTATAATTGTCTAGGCGAAAAGATTTTTACACAAAATATCAGTGGAACGAACTTAACAATAGATATTTCAAATCATTCTAAAGGCGTGTACTTTATTAAAGCTTTATACTTAGAACCAAGGGCTTTTTCAACCAACAACACTGTGATTGTGAATTAGCTTATATCCTAAACTTTTAAAACGAAAAAATTTGTTAATATTTTTGAGAAAAATTGGAAGGTTTAGGTTTTTTAGGAGTTTGGATAGAATGAATGGATAGGGTATCTGTATCTTAGCAATATCATTAAACAGGAAGTTGTGTAGGAATTGGGAGGTTTAAATAACAATCCCATGAAAAAAAAAGTTTCATTCCTGAAAAAAATAAAAGACCTCTTTATAAAAGTAAAGGATCGGATCACTTCCTTCAGTGTTTTTATATTGATCCGCGATACCATCCATGATTTTTTGGAGCATCGGGTGATGAAGATGAGTGCTGCTCTTTCCTACTATACTATTTTCTCTCTACCTGCTATGCTCGTGATCATTATTAGTTTATGTAGCATTTTTTTCGGCCAGGAAATTGTTGAAGGAAAGATCTTCAGGATCATGAATGATTATGTAGGCGATAAGACGGCCCTTCAACTCCAATCCATGTTGAAACAAACCACCCTGGCCAAAACAAATGTATGGGCTACCATCCTTGGAGGTATTGTTTTATTGTTTAGTGCAAGCGGGATATTTGGAGAAATACAAGACTCCCTGAATTTTATGTGGGGTTTAAAACCCAAACCCAAAAAAGGTTGGTTTGCCATGTTGATGAATCGATTGATGTCATTCTCCATGCTATTGGTACTTGCCTTTATATTGTTGGTCTCTCTGGTACTTACCAGTATGTTGGATGTTTTTCTGGATTCCCTGAAGGGGCATTTTAAGGACTCCACCATTAACTTCTTGAGTTATATTGACCACGGGGTAGTTCTTTTAGCAGTAAGTGCACTATTCATGTTCATCTATAAATTTCTTCCTGACGGAAAGGTCCGATGGAAGGATGCTTTTATCGGAGCCTTTATCACCGCTATTTTATTCATGGGTGGAAAATACCTGATAAGTCTTTATTTATCCTCCATCAATTTAAATGCCTATGGTGGTACTGCTTCCCTGGCCATACTTCTCGTATGGGTCTATTATTCTTCTATCATCCTCTATTTTGGAGCTGAGTTCACCCAGGTGTTCTCTGCCTTTAAAGGGAGAAAGATAGAGCCTAAAAAATATGCGGTCAGAGTAATTGTAGAAAAAAAAGAAAAAAGCACTCCAGGATTAAAACCCGCCCATTAAACCCAGGTTATACACGTTGATATGCTCATATATTATGGAGGATTTGTAGGTTCCCTCTGTCCATTTCGCAATCTTTGTGGGGCAGATGCATTCCTATACCGGTATAAAGATTATTTTATTAACGATGATAACCCTGTTGGGGACCACCCTTGGTTATTTAATATATAGGATTGAAAATCCTCCTGCATTCAACGCCCAAAATGGACCAGATCCTGCGGATACTTTAAACATCCAGCCCATCGATTCTATCGAGGTTTTTTTAGGAACTTTTTTAGGGAACGATCATCGGAATTTTTATGGAGATAGTATCCCACTTGCATTGGATGTGATCTGGAAGTTTGAGATTGGAGGGGGGATAACCAATCCAACCGGAAGGGAAGAAGAAAAGTGGAGTGGAGCCGGCTGGACGGGCCAACCTTTAATTGTCATGGAAAATGAACATCCTTTTTTGATTCAAGGTTGTTACGACCATACGCTGAAAAAGATCGATGCTATTTCTGGGGAACTCATTTGGGAATATTCATTTGATGATGTGTTGAAGGGAACTGGTACTATCTGGGAAGATCCCAATGCCCAAGATCCAATGAACAGGTTCCTTGTTCTGCAAGGAGCCCGATTGGGATTAAATAATTCCCTCCGAAAAGATACCATTCCCAGTTATAGGGCCATTTCATATTTAACCGGGAAAGAGGTATGGAGACTCAATGTAAAAAAAGGTCCCAGTTTTAGTCGGGATGTGGATGGTTCCGCTTTGATTTGGAAGGATACTGTTTATATCGGCCTGGAGAACGGGTTCTTTTCCATTTTTACACCTGGGTTGAATGATCTCAAGAAAAGCGGAGAGGCCTCTTTTAAACCTATCCTCCACGAATATCCATTATTTGATGCTGAAGATATGATCAAGCATGGAGGTGAATTGGTGATAGAATCTTCCCCTTGTAAAATTGGGAACCATCTTTATATTACCACAGGTTCTGGTCATATTTATGGATTTGATCTTATCAGAAAAAAAATTGACTGGGACTTATACCTGGGAGCCGATATGAATGGGTCTCCGGTGGTCACCGCAGATAGTTGCATCATTGTAACCCTTGAAAAACAATTTATTCAAGGGCAGGGCGGAGCCATGAAGATAGATCCTGCCAAGCCCCCTTCGCAAGCTATTGTTTGGTATTTACCTACCGGCGATAGAGAATACGCTAGCTGGAAAGGAGGGATTGTAGGATCAGTTTCGGTAAATGACTATTATAAAAACGAATTCGACCGAAGCCTGGCATGCGTATCTGCCCTGGATGGAAATCTATATTTGATCGATCACCAAAAATTAAATGATACATTGAAAGTAAAAGGTCCGGATAATGTTACGGAGTGCAATACCCCCTTGATTCTTTCAATGGCCAAAACCGGGCCTACTATTTCTACTCCTATTTTTGTGGAGAACAGGATCTGTGCTGCGGGTTATTCTGGCATATATATTTTCGAGATCATTACCGGTTATCAGTTGAAGGAGGTAGCTAGTTTCGGGGGAGTGTTTGAATCTACCCCAACTGCCTATAAGGGAAGGATCTATATTGCCTCTAAAAACGGAATGTTCTATTGCTTCGGGAAATCAGATGAACTTTGATTTTTATTTGTTCTATATATATTTTATATTTGAATACGGGCTTTAAATCTAAATATATGAAAAAATCATTACTTCTATTGATTAGCCTGGGCTTTTGTATTTACTCTTTTTCGCAAACCTATTCTCCTTTTCAAACCAGTTCGGATAACCCAAGTTGGACCGTGGCATTTTGGATCGGCCCGGGTTTTACCCCAAATTTTTCCTGGTACGAAACCGATGCTGATACCAATATGCTCAGCAATACCTATGCTAAGATATACCATAACTATGGCGGTGGGGCTACGTACGAAGGATCTATCCGGGAAAATGCATTTAAGCAGGTGCTCTTCGTTCCTAAAGACTCCTCCTCCGAAATGTTGATCTATGATTTCTCATTACAACAGGGCGATACCCTTTTCAATATTTGGTGTTATAACTTTGGGAGTTGGGTGCAGGATACGTTGGTGGTTACCATGGCTGACTCCCTATTGATCAGTGGAAATTATTATGACCGATGGATGCTACAAGAAACCGGTGGATCTGGTTGGGCATTGACCTGGATAGAAAGTATAGGTAGTGCCGGTGATCTGTTGAGGCATTCACCCTATCCAACCGTTTCAGGCTCATATACACTGAGTTGTTTTCATAATAATTCCCCATTGGTGTACACTTATTCGGAGCCAACAGGCTGGGATGGACCTTCCACTTGTTTCCTTGGAAACCCAAATGAGACCATTCAATGGATCCATATTTATCCAAACCCGGTTTCAGAAAATATTGTATTAGAGAATTTTGAACTTGATGGCTCCACCTCTTTCGATGTGATCAACATTCACGGTCAACAAATTGTCCAAGGGGTTGTAGTAAATAACCTGATCCGTGTGAATGAATTGGATCATGGCATCTATATCTTACGCATTCGCAGTGGTGGTTCCACTTACCTGGCTAAGTTCGTAAAGAATTAAGCCAACCGGCATCTTCTTCAACCGCGGTGCCTACCACTACCATGGTAGCGCCTGCATTCCAGGCTGATTCAAGTTGCGCTTTGGTTTTTATCCCACCACCAATGATCAATGGGATTTGAATATTACTGGATACCTGCCGGATCATTTCGCTGCTCACTTCATGTTCCGCCCCACTTCCACTTTCCATATAAATACACTTCAATCCCAGCATTTCTCCTGCCAACGCAGTGGCTGCAGCAATGTCGGGCTTATTGTGTGGAATGGGAACCGTATTGCTCATATATTCCACCGAAGTAGGAGTACCTGAATTAACTAATATATACCCGCATGGTATCACTTCAAGGCCTGTTTGTTGGATACTCGGTGCAAACAATACATGTTTACCTATGAGAAGATCTGCATTTCTGCCGGAGATCAAAGAAAGAAATAAAATTGCATCCGCGTTTGCCGAGGCCTGTGAGAAATCTCCAGGGAAGATCAGGACTGGTCCGGAAAATGATTTCTTTATTTTTTCAATGGTTTCCTCCACATTGCCTTTGCTGATCAAACTTCCACCCACCAGCATCGCATCTACTTTTTTTTGCTCGGCTAATTCGGATACTTGGGCCAGGTAGTTCGTCTTATCAGGATCGATAAGAATGGCTAATAATTTTTTATTTTCCGACTTGGCTTGTTCTAAGGTTTGTAGAAATGCAGCATTCATAAGTTGGGGGTGAAGATACAACTTTTTAGGAATTGGGCAGCTACGGGTTGGCCTCCTGTAGGTTGTTAGTTGTTGGAGAATGGTTGTTGGCAGTAAAGGCCGGCCCCTATAACTAACAACCAACAACCAACAACTTTATCCCAACCCTGGTTTTTTTCTTCTTGCATTCAATAGTTTTACGATCAAATCGATCATCATGAAAAAGACAGCCATTATATTTTCCTTGCTGATTATTATTTGTACTTCCTGTGGCAGGAAAACCAAATCAACCCTCGTTTCTGATAAAAAAGATACCAATCAGGTGGTACAACCTCTTATTGATAGTCTTCTTTTTGAAG
>JANWKT010000022.1 GCA_025451235.1 Flavobacteriales bacterium
ATTCTGGAGGCCATGAAAATGGAAAATGTCATCAAGGCTCCCGCCGATGTGATGATCAAGAACATCAAGGTTACCAAAGGTAGGCCGGTAGAAAAAAATGAATTGTTGATCGAGTTTGAATAGGGGGGGGACTTCTATTCATTAACTCACCCCGCCTTCGGCGTGGTTCGTTTCATTTCCCGCAGAATTCGCAGAACTGCGCAGAATTTTTTCTTAGCCTCAGCTGCGCCTTACGGCGGCTTTCAACTCGCAGAATGAAAAGCGCAAGCGCTTTTACTCAAGATGGTTCATCTTTTCTGTTTGTGATGAACATCCATTGTGTTTTTCGCCAAATTTCACTTCTATTCATTAGCTCACCCTGCCTTCGGCGTGGTTCGTTTTGTTTCCCGCAGAATTTTTTCTTATGCTCTGCTTCCCTCCGGACGATTTCTTCCCAGATTTCTTTTTCTTTGTTTCGCTACCGCTAGGGTTTTACTACGTCGTCTTATGAGGCCGTTCCCCCAACACTCAAGCCACATGATCTGCTATTTTTGGGGAACAAAAGAACAACACGGGATCCCAGCTGGAGCTGGGAATCCTTTATTGGGTGAAGTGCTGCTCTATGTAATTTCGCTGTTTCCCAGCTTCAGCTGGGATCCAGGGTTGCGAAGTACTGGTAGTATTTAATTTATAATTTTGTACAAAAGCTATTTCGTATGAATCAATCCGTAGAATTTTATAAGCAATATATAGGACAAAAAATTACCACTGCTCCATCAGCTTTTGGGAACTGGCTCAATGGAAAAGTCTTAAAGGTGGAAGAAGATAGCCTAAGTATTGAGTTTGAAGTGAGGGACAATATGACCAATCCCGTAAAAATGTTGCATGGAGGAATGATCGCCGCCATGATGGATGAAATTATCGGCATGACCATTTTTGTAAATGGTGAAAAGAATTTTTTTTATAGCATCAACCTGCATGTTGATTTTATCAGCAATGTAAATGTGGGTACCAACGTAGTGGTTACTTCAAAGTTGATCAAAAAAAGTTCGAGATTGATCCAGGCGGAATGTTATCTGTACGGGCCGGAAAATAAATTGTTGGCGAAAGCAAGTAGTAATCTCATTACTGCGTAATTCAAAGTTCAAAGTTTCAGTCCCCGGCATTCACATATTCAAAATCACTTCCATTTTGCCGCCAGATCACTGCAATGATCCTTGAATTGGAAATATTCCAGCCCGGTTGAATATAAATGCTTCGCCTGATCTTAAAAGATGAATTCAAAGAAATGGGAAGTGTGTTGATCTGGGTGCCGATACCACTCAAGCCTGATGAACCCCTGAATACATGCTGGTGGCTATAGGTAGGTGATAAGCCTGTTTGTGGAGAAATGATATTGTCTTCGGCGAGATAGGCTGCAGCAAAATAGGTAGAAGTATCATTTGTATAGAACCTTCCATACATGGTAATGATCACGCTATCTGTTGTAACCGTTACTTCGGGATTGATACCGGCCAGGGGCGATTCGGTGGATTCGTTCTGGATGGCATTGAGGATGGTGGATTGGTTCAATAAATTGTTTTGGTCACCTACCCCAAAATCGGGAAATCCACTTACGTTAAATGCAGAAGCCACATCAATACCTGAAGGAGAAAACAAGGCATCCGTACCATTGGGATGAACAGAAATGAAATACGTATTCACGGGATTGGTGGCTTTTACCTGGTCCAATAAATTAATGCCAAAACTTCCACAGGTACTGTTATCGGAATCTGTAAAAAAGAAGCAGACCACTTTTTTTGTTTCGTCCGGGTAGGAACAGGATCCATCATTTTTTTCGGCATTGGGATTATAATTGATCGAATTAGGATCTGTACATCCTTCGATAGAATCGTCACAACTTGACATCAACAGGCAGAGAAGAATAGGAAGGGAAAGGTATGGTATGGATCTTTTCATTACTTGATGAGTTTGATTTTTTTACTGATCTGGTCTTGCTCATAGAATATAGTAACGAGAAACATGAAGATCCATTGCCCCAGGATGCAGGAATATAATCCCCCGATCAACCCGAAACTTTTAATGAAAAAGCTACAGGAGGTGAGCATGGTAATGGCAGCTCCGGCAGCACACCTGGACAATAATCCATGGTTGTTCTTATTGTAAAAATAGATCACCAGGGGAGTATATAAGGTAGAGGGGAAGGCAAAAAGGAGTCCGGCAGCCAGAAAGGCTAAGTTCATGGGCAATTGGAACACATGGATACAAAGCAGGTAAGAAGCATAGATCCCTACGGTGATAATAAAGAGTCCGATCAGGAGTACCTTCATCCGCAGGGTATTATCCACCCTTAACTTCGATCTTTTGTCGCGGTTATGGTAATATTGGGTAATGAAATTAGGCAGGGTGATCACCACCACCATAAAATTCATAAAGATCTGGTAAAGTGCTTTATCGGCATCATCAAATTTGGTATAAATAAAAAACCGGTCGATGGTGAGAATAAGGATCACTGAAAACGAATAAATAAAATAGTTATACGTGATCAGGTACATTTCCAAGTTGATCTTATCCACTTTTCCTTTAATGAATACCTTATAGTTCAACAAAAGATGAACTGCACTTTTGCTGATCTCTGACAAGCCAATGGAAAAGATGAGATAAATAAGTGACATATGTTCCAGCCTGGTAAAATAATAAGCCACTCCAATCGACAGCCCGGTAATATTGGCCACAATAGGTTTCCAATCATTTCTCTCATATACATACAGGGTATCAAAACTCTGGTTAATGAATTTACCGGTGAACAGTAGAATATACGAAACACAGATCACAGGGCTGTAAGGAGAAAATCCCAGGAAGATCAAAAAAATGAGGAGCAGGGGCAGCCGTGAATAAAAGCTTTCGACAAAGCTGTCGTATACTTTGTTAGGGAAAGATGAAAACCTTTTTTGAAGGTATTGATTGGACCCCCATGAAAGTATGATGGCCGCGAGGCTGGCAAAGAACCAAACATCTACTGCTTTTCCCCAGAGTTCAATATCAACTGTATAAATAGCGATGAGTGGCCATACCGGCTGAAAAATAGGACCGGAAAACGACCTCAAGGCATCCAGCATTACGGTGGTGGCCTTCTTCTGTTTGAACAGCGTTCTTTTTTCCGACAATTCCATATCTAACGCAAATTACGAATTATATGGGAATTTTATACCGGATAATATAGGTTTTTTCGAGCCATGTATTCCTGGTATATACCACCTGGTGATCGAACCTGTTTTCCTTGGCAATTTGATGGATCAGCTCTACATTACATTCATCGGAGAGGACCAGCAAAATCTCTCCCGCCTTCGTCAGATAGCCGGGTGCTTCTTTAAACAATTGCTGAAAATATTCATAATGTTTGCCGGCATACCAGGCATGTTCTTCGGGAATGGATGGATCTTTTGGATAAAAAGGTGGATTGTTAATGATGAGATCAAATTCCTTTTCTGTGATATCAGTAAACAGATCAGACAGCACAGCCTTTACTTCTACCTGGTTCCTTTTTGCATTTGCCAGGGTGGATCGAACTGCTTCGGGTTGTATATCACAACAAAAAACCTGGCCTTCTTTTTTTGCCGCCAATATGCTGAGTGCACCTGAACCACATCCTATCTCCAGGATCTTCTTATTCCTGAGCGGTAGATCTTGCAAGTATTTTCCCATGGTTTTGGTACTGAAGAACAAGGTTGGATGAAAAGTTCCGGAAGGAATTTTTAACGATAGACCGAAGAACCGGGCGGTCCTTTCTTTCTTTAAATAAGTTTTTGCAGCAGGAACCAACACCGGGCTCAGCATGGTTTTTAAAATGCTCTTTTTTTTCATTCAACGTAAAATCCTTCTATTTCAGGTTGACGGTACTTCCATAGTTTTTGCAACACCTTGATCTCATAAGGTGTTTGATAGACCCCTAATTTATACCGGGCTGAGGAGATCAACCTCAACGATCTTCTCTTCCAATTCACCATCCTTAGATCAGATACCGTTGGATAATAACCATTCAATACCGTTTCGAAATTCTTTATTTTATCGATCATATAAGGTTTAAGCCAAGGGGTCAGTGGGTTTTTCCTCAAGTCAAAATTCGACCAGGTATCATTGATCCAGTCTTCCAATTTTTCAGGAAATGCAAATCCCGTGGATTTTACTTTTTCATACAGTTCTGACCCTTCTACCGGTACCGGACTATACACATAAATAATGATCTCCGCATGGGGATTGATGGACTTTATTTCCTTAATAAATTTAATATCCTCGTCAATTTGTTTGTTGACTTCTTTTTCTGTGTCGGCCGGAGTTCCCAATACAAACGACATTTCCGGAATAATATCAAACCGAGCCATACGGTCGGCAAAACTTTTGATCTGTGCCCCGCTTTGGGTACCCCCCTTGTCCATTTTTTTCAGGATCTCATCATTACCTGTTTCGGCGCCAAGGAAGATCATTTTGCAACCGGCATCCCGCATTTTTTTCAGGCTGTCGTCTTTGTATTTGTCGATGGTATCAATCCTCCCTTCTCCCCACCAGATCATTTCTTCTTTTTCGATCAGGTTAGAAAATTCCACTGTCCTTTTTTCAGAAACAAAGAAATTATTATCGTGAAATTCAATGGCATTACCGCCAAATTGATCTTTTAAAAATTTAATATCCTGATAGATCACCTGAGCCGATTTTCCTTTCCACCGGGCATTATAAATAGGCACCACTGCACAGAACGAGCAAGTAAAGGGGCAGCCGAAACTACTATGGTAAGCAATGGTCTTTGATCCTAAGAATGTTTTACCCAAGTATTTTTTTACCGGATAAAATTCATTGAGCTTATGGTATGGAAAGGGAGGTAATGTATCCTGATCGTAGATCCCGTCTTTTTTTGTAAAAACGGTGGTACCTTCTTTTTTATAAATGAGATTCGGGACCTCTTCCATATTGGTTTCTCCCGAACGTATTTTTCTCATGAGCAATGGAAAGGCAATATCACCGGGTCCATTAATGATAAAGTCTACGTAGCTTGATTTGAGTACAGGCTCTGGTTGGTTGGAAGGGAAATATCCACCCCAAATGATCTTTACCTGAGGAAATAATTCCTTGATCTTTTTTGAAATAGGAATGGCTTGTTGTAATTGGGGACCTGGCATTACGGTACATCCAAAACAGAAAATGTCATGGTTGGCCATAAAATCCAGGATCTTTTTTCCAGGATCTTTTTCCAGGTTCCCATCGATCATATAATAATCAAATTCTCCTTCAATGCTGGCGGCTACCTGCAGGATGGAATTGGGTATCCTGGGTTTTGAGTTGGCACTTCTGGGATTGAAGAGAATAATTCCTGGCATTAACTACGGCATTTTTGTAAATATACGAAGATTTTTCTGCCTTCGGGCGGGCAGGTTGTTGCCAGTGCGGGCTCTACGCTGGATCTTTAAAAAAGACTTAAGACGATAAGACATAAGACTTACGACAAACGGGTCTTACGTCTTATGTCTTAAAGCGTAGCGGTCTTACGTCTTTTTTATACATCCTTTGCCTGCTGCGGCTTTACGGAAGGGATGTTTGCTTTTTCGATCTTCTTTTGCTGTCCTCTTCTGATCAATAACGCAAAGATCAATGCAACGGCCACTATCACCAACACAAGGCTGATCCTGGGTTCATGATAGATCCATGAAATGGAAATGCAAACCAGGCTGATCATTAAACCAGCCATAAAAGAAGAGATCAAAATACTGTTTCGGATTTCGTTATAGGTAAGAGGGATTTTGCTCATCACCAATTTAATGGCGGAGGTGATCCTGTAAAAGCAAAAACTAATGAATAAAAATCCCCCCACCCGAATGGCCCAGTAGATCCATTCATTGGGTTCTTCCCCAATGATAGGTGAACGTTGGATCGCTTGATGCTCCCCCCAGAACAGAATAATCGGACCCACAGGCAGCAATAAAAAACCCATCACCATTCGGGAAATATATTTTTTGATCCTGCGTCCTCCGGGAATATAACTCATCATAAATAAGAAGCAATTCTTACGGGAAAGTAGAGGTTTCGTTTCAAAACTCAAGAAATTAACGTATTTAATCAAAAAAAATGTTAGCTCGACATGAATTCATTTCTCTAACTGCTGTGGAAAATTACTTTTGCCCTAGAAAATTTCAACCCTTATCACCATGCAAAAATTATTTCCTGTTTTTCTACTAGCCCTCGGCTCATTTGCTTTGAATGCAGAAGCCCAAAACAACAGTGCACTGAACGGTCCCCTCATGATATCGACCACCTCAAACGGTGATGTGATGTGGAATGCCAGCATTGATGGAACTTCTCGTCGTGGTTATGTATATGCCAACACCAATACCAATCCCGAGTCGTTGTTTGAAGGAGTTTGCATGCATAACGGATCGGTATCCAAGTATGCGGATGTACAGGAAGTGGTTCCCACCAAAGTGGTCTTATATCCCAATCAATCTACCGATGTGCTTTTCTTTTCAGGCAGGACCGGAGATAGCTTTGCATTGACCATTCTTGATTCGGATGGAAAGATCACTACCAGCTATACTTATACGGACGATCATTCATTGGATATTTCTTCTTTCGAAAACGGAACTTACCTGATCGAATTGGTTTCGGAAAAAACCGGGAAGAAGTATACCAGAAAGATCGTGAAGTAAGCATCATGTCCCTTTCATCTCAATAAAACAGGCCATTCAATCGAAAAAAGGCCTCGTTCGACCTAAAAGCAGAATTCATTTTTAAGTGCTTCGTAAATTTATAGGAGCTAACTATAAATGTATTCAGTATGCAAAAAAAAGCCCTTTTTCTTGTTTTTCTGATCATTGGAACTACTGGGATCCTTCAGGCCCAGCCATGGCTTCAGCCTTTGTTGATCAGGACCAGTGTGGATGGAACTACCTTTAGTTCAGCCCAGGTTTTCCAGGACTCTTCAGGTGTTCCTTCTGTTATTCGCTTAAGCAATGGTACATTGATCTGTGCATTTCAATGGTTCCCGGCTCCTTTGATGTCAGCAGGTTGGGACAGTGTTGCTGTAAAAATGTCAACCGACGATGGAGCCAGTTGGACTTCTCCCACCTCCGTAAATATTTCAGGATTGCCCGGAGGTTATCAACGAGCTTTTGATCCTACCCTGGTCGAAACGGATTCAGGACAAATAAGAATGTATTTTTCATCAGGAGCAACCGGAATGGGTTTGGATTCAATGATCAATACTTATTCGGCTATTTCGAATGATGGGATCAACTATACGTTTGAATCAGGA
>JANWKT010000023.1 GCA_025451235.1 Flavobacteriales bacterium
GCATGGGAACCGACATAATGGACCAATAAAAAAAACAGGAAAATCTTTTTTGCCACCATTGCCCAAATATAATGAAATAGGCTTTACTTCTTGCCAGTTGCGACTTGCCGCCCTATTAAAAATAATTGATGTACCCAAAATGGATCTTGGATCTTCTAAAATCAATCGGGGCATTTTGTTGGGTGCCCAGTGCATAATTAAAAGTAAAGATCCCGATCTTCGTATCAAACGTAATTCCAGCACCAAAACCAACCACATATGAATCCGAGAACCCACTTCTTGTTCGTGTTTGGTAGTAACCGGCATCACAAAAAATATTCAGGTAGGATCTTTCGTCGAATAAAAATCGAACCTCCGTGGTACCTATGCCATAGAGGTTGCTATAAATACTTTCTTCATCAAATCCACGTAACGTAGCCAGTCCCCCAATTCGCAATAAATCGTTCGAATATAAATTATTGTTGAAGATGTATCCTCCCCTTCCTCCTAATTTGATCGTAAATTTTTTTGCGAAAGGAATATAATATTCCAGGTAACTGGTGAATTGTGCCTGCAATTGATTATCAGTGGTGGTAACATCTGAAGGGTTGACCGTATCTGTTGCCGGACTGGATAAAAAATTCTTGGTGCCCAATGCTCCGCTGAAATATGCATTCCACCCTTTACGTGGGTTTAACCTGAAATCAGTTCGTTCAAATTGGAAACCAATTCCATAATAATGTACATCGATATTGTTGATACCCGGTATGGTGGATATTCCCTCTTCATCCAGAATTTTCCGGGTTGTATTAAAACTGTAAAACAGTTTTAGATGATCATTGCCTCTGAGCATATACAAAGCAGCAGCCTGTAGCTGGATGGTGTAAAAAGAGGTGTCGATCCTGTAAAAATTAAATTTTGCTTCAAGGCCGAGTGGTGTGTTGAGAATATACGGATACATGACCTCCAGTTTTAAATTCTGGGTGGCTGTTTGTAATCTTTGCCATTGAATACTCAAAAGTTCTCCTCTTCTTAATAGGTTCTGCAATCTCAGTTTTACATCACCTGTAATGAGGAATTGAGCATCCTTGTCGTTGTTAGGGACGATACCTATGATTCCGCTGAACTGATTGGCATTTCGTTTTTCAATATTTAACAGGATACTTGCTTTTGATCCTTCAAATTCAATAATGGGTTTCTGAACCATGTTCGCAAAAGGCAAAGAACGGATCCTGTTTTGGATCTTTCTTATTTCAGCTTCATTATATGGCCTTCCCTTTTTTAATCCCAGATATGCATGCAAATATCCAGGAGCAATTTTTGCTTTTCCAGTATTGATGATGGTATCGATCAATATTTTTTCTCCTTTATGTACATGCAATACGCCGTTGATCTGGTCTTCGTTGATCTCTATGCTATCAATTGAAATGGCCGAAAACGGATAGCCACTATTTTCATAATAGGCGAACAGCTTTTTTTGAAGCCGATAATAGTTTTTATAGCCAATGGGTTCATTGAAAAATATTTTTTCTCTGAATCCTGCCTGGTTCAATGCTTTTTCATCGATATTACCGGCTTTAAGCTTTGCCCATTTATAGATCTTGCCCGTAGAAATATAAATATGATAAGTGTTTTCGACCAATGAAAAACTATCAGCATTGGCCAGGAGATAACCATCATTGTAAAACTCCACCAATGTTCTTTTGATGGAAGAAAAAAGTTCTATTTCATTTCTTACCTTTTGTACTTCGTTGATCCTGGTTTTTTTAACCCCCTGGTAAACGACATGGTATTGGGCCTGAAAGGACTGTCCCTGCACCTGTGATGCAGAGATCAAAAAAAAGAAAAACATAATCCTAAACCGAGCCAATCTGTATGTATTATACTCAAATTTACGGAATTTGACAGAAAGATGCTAGGTAGATTCCATTTAACCGTTCTCCCTTAACGGTGGTGAGTTTTAGTTCCCGTAGTAAATCTGCGAGTTCTGCGGGAAACAAAACCGATGAGCCGTCAGGCGAGTCGGCTGAAAACAAAAATTACAAGGGTAATTGCCAGTTGATCGGTTCGATCCCGTGTTCTTTTAAATAAGCATTGGTCTTTGAAAAATGCTTGCAACCAAAAAAACCGGAGGCGGCCGAATAGGGTGATGGGTGAGGAGCTTTTAATACCAAATGCTTGGATCGGTCAATTAAAATTTCCTTATCCTGGGCGTATTTACCCCATAATAAAAAAACAAGATGTTCCTTGTTTACGGATGCTTGCTTGATAGCTTGGTCCGTGAATATTTCCCAGCCCTTGTTTCTATGGGAAGCGGGTTGATTCGCTCTAACTGTTAAAACGGAATTTAGCATCATTACTCCCTGTTCAGCCCAGCTGACCAGATGCCCATGATTGGGGATCGTAAAACCAATATCTTCTTTTAATTCCTTGTAGATATTTACCAGGGAAGGAGGAGGCTTTATGCCGGGCGCCACCGAAAAAGAAAGGCCTTCAGCCTGACCTGCACCATGGTAGGGGTCTTGACCTATCAATACTACTTTTACCCGATCAAAGGGGGTTGTGTCAAATGCCCTGAAGATCTGACTACCTTTTGGATAAATGGTATAAGAGGCCCTTTCGGAGACCAGGAAATTCCTTAATTCCTGAAAATAGGGTTGAATAAACTCTTTTTCCAGCTCCTTTTTCCAGCCTTCCTCCAGCTTAATTCCCTTATTTATAGGTGTTTCTAAATTTTCCATACTACCAGGTTCCAAATATCGTTATAAGAAGTAAATAGATCCTTGTTTGTTAAAAACTTAACAAACCCTGATTTTTATTTTACGTATAAACCCTTAAATTTGCATTATAACTATGATTGTGAAAATGAAAAAAGTAGTATTATTCGCCGCCGTGATTTTCTTTGGAGCTGCTGTTTTATCGTCATGTAAAACTACAGAACATTGTCCTGCATATGGTAGTGTCCCTACTCATTCTGTAGGCAAATCTCTATAAGATTTCTTTTGTAGTTTTTGCCTGTATTAGATTTCAGGCAGTTTTGCAGCACCCTTAATTTATTTTTAACCATAAAAATCATCATTTCTATGAAAAAGCTATTAATTATTGCAGCAGTCGTATTGGGTTCATCCCTTTCTTTCTATTCCTGTAAAACCTCTGGTGGTGGTGATTGTCCAACTTATGGAGGAAGTGGCTCAGCGCCCGTTAAACATATCGGCAAAAGCCTATAATCGGTATTTCATCTAAGCATAGATAAACTCCACATCCTGATCAATATTAGGGTGCAGACTTAATGCAACCGGACATTCTAACCCGGCCTTCTCTATTTCAGCTCTAAATGGTGATTCTCTTATATTGGAAGGCATGTGAATGATTATTTTCACTTTCACAACTCTTCTGGGCTGATCGATAGACATATATTTTAAAACATCTGACTTTAACCTTTCAAAAGGGACTCCTAATTTTTGTGCCCTGATACCCATAATGGTGATCATACAGGTAGCTAGAGACGTACATAATAGATCGGTGGGCGAAAAAGATTCTCCCTTACCGTGATTATCCACCGGAGCATCTGTGATCAATTCAGCTCCTGAGGGGTGAGTGGCTTTATTTCTTAGTTGGCCGATATAATCAATATGCATTTTGCTCATAGGTATACATTTTAATTCCCCACGAATTTAGTATATCTTTGTGAAACGAAAAGGTTTGAGGTTGGCAGGGTTTGAGAGGTTTGAAAAGTTCAAACTTCAAACAGCTTTACCGTCAAACTTGAAACATCAACTGGCATGTCTCAATATACTCCTGTTTCAGAAGATTCAGTCCCTGCGAAAGCAGGGATCAAAAAACAAAAAAAACCCGATTGGTTAAGGGTTAAATTACCCATAGGGGAGGAGTACAAAAAAGTACGTAATATAGTTGAAGAACACAAGCTGCACACGATTTGCTCAAGCGGAAATTGTCCCAATATGGGAGAGTGCTGGAGTGCCGGTACGGCTACATTTATGATCTTAGGAAATGTTTGTACAAGGTCATGCGGATTTTGCGCAGTGGCCACTGGTAAGCCGGTAGATGCAGATCCTTTTGAGCCGCTGCGAGTGGCAAAATCAGTGAAGCTGATGAACCTAAAGCATACGGTGATTACCAGTGTCGACAGGGATGACCTGAAAGATGGGGGCTCTGAAATTTGGGCCCAAACTATTTTAAAGATCCGTGAACTGAATCCTGGTATTACAATAGAAACCCTTATTCCAGATTTTCAGGGCAAATGGGAAAACCTGAAGAGAATTATTGATGTAAAACCTGATATCGTTTCTCATAATTTAGAAACGGTTCGCAGGCTTACCAAGGAAGTACGTATACAAGCCAAATACGATCGCAGCCTGGAAGTATTGAAAAGATTGGGCGATGAGGGTGTGGTTACTAAATCCGGGATCATGCTTGGATTGGGCGAAAGTGAGGAAGAAATTTTGGAAACCATGGATGATCTGGTAACAGTTGGGATCCAAATCATGACTCTTGGTCAATATTTACAGCCAACCAAGCAACATTTGCCGGTGGCGGAATTTATTACACCCGAAAAATTTGACTATTACAAAAACGTAGGTCTTAAAAAAGGATTACGTTACGTAGAAAGTGGTCCATTGGTAAGGTCCTCTTACCATGCCGAGAAGCATATTTAATTTTTTCAGATTGCCTTACTTGTCTGCTGATAGCTATTGGGAAGTTATCCGAACTGGCAGTTTATATATATTAAAAACCAGCTATTGCTTCTGAAGCGATAGCTGGTTTTGAAAGATCATATATATTTAGTTATGGAATACGGTAATCGTGCTGGTTAACTGAGCCTCTTTACCATAGCAATTGATGTAGCTGAGTACTGCAAAATAGGTTCCGGTGGAAGCAACCCCATTTCCGGCATCACCATTCCACATAGTATTGATATCAGTGGTCTCAAACAACTGAACCCCCCAACGATCGAAGATAGTGAGTCGGAATTCAATTGCATCTACCAGATCAATAATTGCATAAAGGTCGTTTACCCCATCATTATTAGGTGTAATTACATTCGGCATCACCAGGTCATCAAGATTTGGTACATAAATCACGTCAGCGGAGTCTGTAATCGAACCGCAGAAGTTGGTTACTGTTAACCAATAGGTACCGGCAGTAGTAGTAAACATCTGGTTATCGATATCAAAACCCGGTAAGCCTGCCGTAGACCACGAAAATGTTTGGGTAGAAGTATCCGGTATTGACATGAATGCTGTATCGCCTTCACAAATGATCAGGTCGTTAATAGAAAATATTGGAAGCAAAAGATCTTTAATAAATATGGAATCTGTACTTCCGCAACCAAACTGATTGATAACACTTGCCCAATATGTGCCTCCGCTGCCGCCATTCAATGTGATGGTCTGCGTATTTGCTCCTGTATTCCACAAGTAGGTGGTTTGACCACTTCCTGCATCTAGTATCATGCTGGCATTTTCGCAAAGACTATCATCTACCCC
>JANWKT010000024.1 GCA_025451235.1 Flavobacteriales bacterium
CTGCACCATCGGGATCGATGAAACTGAACAAAGCTCAAATACGATTTCCATATATCCTAACCCATCGAACGGTCAATTTGAAGTGAATGCGGAACAGGAAATCACTTTCATTGAAATTTTGAATGCTGTTGGACAACAGGTAT
The DNA here is from genome assembly GCA_025451235.1 of Flavobacteriales bacterium. Lineage (GTDB taxonomy): Bacteria > Bacteroidota > Bacteroidia > CAIKAF01 > CAIKAF01 > JANWKQ01. The sequence continues at coordinate 144 of JANWKT010000024.1, forward strand.
GCCAGCTGCAACCTGCAAGTAAAAAGGCAGAGATCAACCTGGCAAAATGTCCTCCGGGTGTTTACTTCGTAAAACTAAACAGCGGAAATAGAAATCTGATCAGGAAGATCATCATTCAATAGTTGGATCATCAGTCTTTTCCGTGTATTCTAATAGATCCGCCGGTTGACAATCCAATGCTTTACAAATAGATTCCAATGTACTGAATCGAATGGCTTTTGCTTTACCTGTTTTGAGTATAGATAGATTGGCCAGGGTGAGATCAACTTTCTCCGAAAGTTCATTCAATGACATTTTCCTCTTTGCCATCATTACATCTAAGTTTACAATAATGGGCATCAATTATACGGTTAAGTCGTTTTCAGATTGGATCTCTACACCACGTTTAAAAACCTGAGCAATGATAAATACAATTCCGGCCATAAAAATGAATTCCCCAGTACTCCACTCTGCATGGAGGATCCCTGTTCTTTTAACCAACCAATCGGAGTAACCATTGTTTATCAAAGCAAGGATCCATGCTCCAAATAAAACATAACTCATTTTTTCGAGTATTTGTGCTATTTCAACGGTAAAAGGATTCATCAATTTAACTTTGGAAAGAGCCTTGATAACCATAAATAAAACATAGCCTTTCATACCTATCAGGGCCACCTTCATAGAAACAGCCACTGTATAATGCCAGAAGTTGTACTCTCTGAGAGAATGCATACTCAGTCCCTGATAAAGATCCTTGGAAGCTTGAGAATTAAAGCAACTTACACCAAAAGAGATCAGGATGGCACCTGCTTCTATCATCAAGCCAATAAATGCGATCCATGTAAGAACATGCATTACTGTAAGGATTTGTTTGGTTCTGGTGGTTTTGAGTTCAGTATTCATCATATCGTTGATTAAATAGGATGGTGTAAATATATACCATATTTATCGATAAACAATAAATATAGTTCGATTTTCAATAAATTTAACAAAATGAATCTATCATGCAGAGGTTCAATAATGTGTGAATTATATAACAATGGGATGAGCACAAATCAATACTTTCGACCCATCTGATTCGCATAAATGGAAAAATGGGATGTGATGATTATTGGATCCGGACCAGGCGGATTGAGTGCCGGTTTATGTCTGGCCAGGGAAGGTCTTAAAACATTGATCCTCGAACAACATTATGTACCGGGAGGCTGGTGCCATAGCTTTTATTTAAAGGGGCAGAGATTCAGTCCTGGAGTACATTATGTAGGACGAATAGATAAAGGTAGATCTACTGCTGATCTTTTTGAAGGACTTGGGATCGCTAACGACCTGGTCTTTTTCCGCCAGAACAAATATGGATTTGAACATGCATATATAGGCAATGAAAAAGTGGATATTGCCGCGGGCTTCGATATGATGTATGCAGGATTAGTAAGAAGATTTCCGAAGGAAAGAAAAAGATTAAAAAAATACCTGGACCTGGCACAAAAAGTAGACCAGGAAATTGATATGCTCCCTACCCTACCCACCTGGAAACGTTGGGAGTATTTGACCATTCCTTATCGCTTCCGACATTTATTGGCATTTGGGTTTTTAAGTTTGAAACAAGTGGTGAGGATGTTCATTAAAGATCCATTATTAAGGGATGTCCTTTGTGCTCAATGCGGAGATCATGGTTTGCCACCCTATAAAGCCAGCTTTCTCATGCATTGTGCGTTGTTGGGTCATTATAACAATGGGGGCTATTACCCCATGGGTGGTGGCAGTGGAGTAGCAAAAGCCATGACCAAAGCCATTAAAAAACATGGGGGTGAACTCAGGGTGGAAAGCGGAGTAAAAAAGATCTTATTGAATGAAGAGAAAAAAGCGATCGGAGTTGAATTATACAATGGAGAAAGGATAGAAGCCACTACCATTATTTCAAATGCCGACCTGCATAAAACATACAACGAAATGATCGGTCCGCAACATTTGAGCAAAAAGCTCAACAGGAAACTGGGCAGGACAAAGTATTCCGTGAGCTGTCTCCTCTTTTTTGTTACTGTTGATATGGATGTACGCAAACACGGAATTGATTCCGGGAATATCTGGATGACGGAAGACATCGATATCAACAAACAATATAAGAAACTGGAAAAGGTGGACCTGCTTTCTCCAGAAGGTTTTCCTCAACTGTTCATTAGTTGCAGTACGTTGAAAGATCCGGTGAGTTATAACGGTCGTTACCATAATTTTGAACTGGTCGCCTTGATTGACAATACCTTGTTTGATCAATTCAAGGAAAAAGAAAAATACCAAACGGAAGAATACATTGTTTATAAAAAATCGATCACCGAAAAGTTTATGAAAAACCTGGAGAAAGTACTGCCAGGAGTTCGGGAACATATAGTGCAGGCAGAACTAGGCACACCAAAAACCAATGAATTTTATACCAATGCCACCAAGGGGAGCATATATGGTATAGAAAAAAACCTGCGACAATTGTTGTTTCCCTTCAGTGCAAAATCAGAAATAGGGAATTTGTTTTTATGTGGCGCCAGCATTAGCGCCCAGGGACTCTCCAGTGCATGTAACTCAGGTGTAAACGTGGCCGCCACGATTTTAGGCACTACTCGGGATGAATTGTTAAAACCCAGAGATGAACAAAACATACGGATCTATGATGCGGAAGATGAAAAAGAATGGCCAGCCTGGATCTACCAGAAAATAAAAGACAAGAACAACCATCTCAAACTCTCCGAAAAGAAAATAAACGAGAAGACACTTTCCGGATCTGCTTAGAATGGAAGACTATTGCTTTACCAATTTAAATGATCTATGCGGTGATCCTATGTTGTCGGTTGCGATCATTATATAAACTCCAGGGTTCAAATCACGCATATCAACCACCGAAGAATACCTGGTGGGAGTTACTACTTGTCCCGACATGTTTATGATCCTGAATGAACATGGTGTGTTGAGATATACAAAGTCTACCGTGGGATTATTCATGACTTGAATAGAATTATTTTCTAAGTTCTCGATTCCAACTCCCGGAGGCGGCGAGCATGTATCAGTAAACACGGTAAATGTATCCACATACCATGGATCGTTCCAAGCGTAATTACTATAAGCTGTATCGTCAACACATACTGAATATAAATTGAGGTTTCCTCCACATCTGAACTCAAGGCTGTTCATGGCTGTGTTGTTACCATTGGCTACGTTTAAATAATTGAGATTACAGTTCATGACATTCAGGAAGTTTAGGTATGAATGCATCGATAAATCAAGACTGGTAAGATCCATATTAAATACTGTATATAGTTCTTGTAACCATAAGTTATTCGAAAGATCCAAGCTAGTCAGGTCGCAACCGGTGGCCCCTAACACTTGCAGGGCAGGATTGTTGGATAGATCAATACTGGTGATGGGATTTCCTCCCATATAGAGGTAAGTAAGTACAGGCAATCCAGTAACATCTATACTGCTAATATTACAATACGAAATATTTATAGTAGTCAGGTTTGGATTCGAACCAAACGTAATGCTTTGCAAACTATCCGAATCATCTGTGATCAGTCTTTCCAAAGCAGTCATTCCGGTAACATCCAAAGAGGAATGTATATTACCATCAATATAAACATCCTGAACCCCCACGAATGCCTGGATCCCAGTAAAGTCGGCAATCGATGCATTTGAAATATTAATATCACCCGTATAAACCGTTGCTTCCGAAACTTGTATTTCGGCATCCAGATTGGTATTAATGGAAACCTCCCCTACCAGGTAAGCCTTAAAAAGTGGATCAGGAATATTTACAATTTGCGCTGAAGTAAATTGAATGGTAACAGCAATCATTGCTGAAAAAAGGTAAACAAGCTTTCTCATAGTATGTGGTTTTAGCTAATTTGTATTTTCATCCTATCGCATGAAGTCAATACGAATAAGGATGCATCCAAAGAAACTTCAATCGATCAACTTTGACAATTCTCTCCTCCAATAACCTTACGTCTCATTTGGTCGGTTTTTATCGGGATACCCAATATTTAGAGGGCCTGTATTCAACCTGGTCTTACTTCCACGGTCCATCTTGGGTAATATTGATAAATGACTTTCCGTTGAACCGAAAAAGTCCTCCTGAAAAACCGAACCAAAGCGTTCCGTCCCTATCTTCCAGTATACTTTGGATCCCCATAAAGTTACCAATAAGGTCCGGTCTGTCTGATTCGTTGAATAAAGTAAAATTTTTACCGTCATAACAATAGGCTCCATGACCCGTTGCACCTATCCAAATATTTCCCGATCTGTCTTCATAAATCGTATAAATATCATTTTTGCTCAGGCCCTGTACTTCCGGATATTGAGTAATAGTCTTTCCCTGCCCGACTGAGTCGTTCAGGCTGGCATCATATCGACATAACCCTCCTTCATTTACAAAGGAAGGAAAGTCGGATGAGAGACATCCGAACCAAATATTTCCTTGTTGGTCTTCCACAATACAGCTTACATTGTTACTGCATAGGCCGTCTTTTTTAGTGAAATGAGTGAATCCACCCGTGGTAGGATCAAATTTACATGCACCATATCCGTCCCTGGCAAACCAGATATTACCTTTTCTATCCTCCATCAGTGTCCAGATTTTACCAGCCTCCCATTTATAAGAGAGGTTTTCCACAGTAGGATTAGGTATCTTGAATTCGGAGAACATGGATCCATTATAACGAAAAGCACCATGGTTCGTACCTGCCCAAATGTTCCCTTTGCTATCAACTAGGATATGACAACCTGGTCCATGTAAACCCTCCTTGTTCCAATAATGGGTAAATTTTTTTCCGTCATATTTCGATGCACCACTATGCGTCCCAAACCACATATTTCCTTCTTTATCCTCCCGAATACTAGCAACCGTATTCTCACATAGCCCATCTTTTGTAGATAAGTAGGTAAGCGTTTTTCGATCATAACGTGCTGCTCCCTTAGCCATAGTACCAAACCACAGGTTCCCATTTTTATCCTCAAATATTTCTACTACATAATCATCTATTTGTAAAGAAGAATCCTTTTTCACACCTTGTCCCTTGCAGGAAGTACTCAACATGAATGAAAAAAATAGCAGGTAAACATATCTATGTAAACAGTCTTTTTTCATCATGTTTTTTTTGCAAGATAAAACCCTTTCCAATCAGAACTTGTTATTAAGAAGTTATCGATTGGATTTTGAACATAATAACATCTCAATAACTAGTCAATAACAAGATTGCACAGATGGTGACCATACCTTTGTGATACAATCAATAAAAAATATGGGTATGAAAAATTTTGGAATATTATTGGCCTGCATCCTAATGGTTTCTTGCTTTGGGCAAAACAGCTCATCCTTGCTGTTTAACTATTTTAATCGTCCGGTTGATATTATGGCTGGCTACGAATCTACACCCACAAAGGCAACAATCGTTCAACCGGGACAAGTCCTTTTTCAATCTACGGATGGAGGAACCACCTGGCAAGATCTCAGTAAAGGATTACCGGATGATATCCAGGTAAACCAATGCTTTGCTAAAGGCAACGAGGTGTACCTTGGCACTTTTGATGGTAAAATTTACCATAGTAGCGATGTAGAATCGGGTACATGGGATCTACAATTCGATGGGAAAGAAAGTGAGGGTGCCATTACTGGAATTTTTGAAGGAAAATCGGGTATATATTTTAGTATTTATATGGGTGGTTTTTATAAACAAACACCTGGCACCAATACATGGAAACCCATGCATCAGAACCTGGTATCACAAAGCATTTTCTCGGTCGTAGAAACCGAGGTGGGCACCATTTGGATAGCCGGCGGCAGTGGGGTCTACAAATCCAGTGACGACTGCAAAACATGGAAACAAGTATATGCTGAAGGCTGGGTAAATAGCCTGGTGTATAAATCCAATATATTTTTAGCTAACACTGTCAACGGTTTGCTTCGCTCAGCGGATAATGGTGAGCATTGGGATTGTGTAGTACCGGACGTATTTGGTGTTCACAAAGCCATGATCATTGAAGATTATTTTGTGATCATACGTGCAGGATCTCAATCCAATTGGGCTGAGGTTTCAATTGATGAAGGTAAGACCTGGCAATCCATGGACCCGGGTAAACCAGCAGATATCAACGTTTTTGACCTGGCAAAAGCAGGTAAGTATCTTTTTAGCTGTCGCAAAGCTGGTCTTTCAAGGTCTTCGGATATGGGAAAAACCTGGGAGCTTCTGTTATCCCCCCAAACCCAGGATGATCTTACCTTATTTGAAATGGTATCTTCTAACTCTACCCTGTTTGTGGTGGTGAAAAAAGGAGGCTGCTAATATATTTGCGTAAATTCTCATAAAGCCTGAGGGATTATTTACCTAAAGGTGTTATTTACAAAGAAGGGGTTCCGAAAGGAGCCCTTTCTTTTGGTAGAAATTTTTTATGAAATTTTCATACTTTCGGTGTAAACAACTAGACAGATGAAAATGACCAACACATGTTCGAAGTGCAAAAGCAACGAAATATACACGGATCAGGGTAAAGTAAAACGGGGCGATAGAACGGCATTGCAAATAGGGAATTTTAGCTGGCTTTTTCTGGATGTATATGTTTGCCTCAATTGTGGTTACGTAGAGGAATACGTTCAGGACAAGGACCTGAAGGATGCTAAAAATATGGCGGCACTTAAGAAAAATTGGAAGAAAAAATAGGATTGATCCTTATCTCCTTTTTTAGGACCCCAAAAGAAGTCCTCAATGCATAGGATAGATTGTTTTATGGGGCATGCTATAAATTCGTATGTTTGCACACACTCCATTTATATGTCAGAAGAATCACAACCTTGCCCTCATTGCAAATCACCATTTGGATATCAATCCGGTGGTGAATTATTCATGTGTCCTGAATGTGGGCATGAATGGAATCCTGCGGATGTGATAGCAGAATCAATTGGTACGGTGGTAAAGGACTCGAACGGAGCCATTTTACAGAATGGCGATAGTGTGGTTCTTATCAAAGACCTTCCAGTAAAGGGTGCCCCAAAACCATTAAAGGCTGGAACAAAGGTGAAGAGCATCCGATTGACGGATGGTGACCATAATATCAGCTGCAAAATTGATGGATTTGGCTCAATGGCCTTAAAATCAGAATTCGTAAAAAAGGCGTAACCTGGCATCAATTGCCTTCATCTTTTGGAATCTTCCAATCATATAAAATTATGTATGATTCGTGTAAAACTCCCATATGATGTTTTACCTAAATTGCCCATAAAACAAATATATGGACAATGAAAAAAATATAGTTGTACTCAATCAATTGGTTGAGATCAACAATGATCGTGTTGAAGGATACGAAACAGCCTCAAAAGAGACACAAGCAAATGATCTAAAAAAATTGTTTACTGAGCTTCAATCTACCAGCAGGTCAAATCTCCAGGAACTCAGCCGCGAGGTAGTGGCCTTAGGTGGGACACCTACAGAAAGCACCAAAGTAACCGGGAAGTTCTTCCGGGTCTGGATGGATGTAAAGGCTGCACTCACAGGTAACGATCGTCATACGATCCTCTCATCTTGTGAATTTGGAGAAGATGAAGCCCTTAAAACTTACCAGGATGTACTTGACAATAAAAGTGACACACTTACAGCCGGACAATTGGAAATGGTGCGTAGGCAAGAACAGAAAATTCGTGCTGACCATGATAAAATAAAGGCTTTAAGAGATGAAAAGGTAAGTAGCTAGCTAGATCTTCTTCATATATAGTTGACCTTTGGGGCGGCAAGCCAACCATGGCTCCAGCCAGGAATAAGGCCGGGAGGCTTCCACCCCCATGCCTCATTATTCCATGCGGAGCATTTATTGCTAGACCATCACTACATAAAATAGAAAATATTTTGTTTTGCTTCAAGTGTTTAAAGACTATATTTACCAGGTCATTTTTACCCTGCACAATGAAGAATATATTCTGTCTTGGACTCCTGTTAGCCATTTTTAGTTTTCAATCCCAGGTGCATTGCCAAAAGGATTCTATCAATATCGATACCGATTCTCTCCTAAAAGCATTCTTTAAAACTTCCAAAGAGGATCCGTACAGCAAAAGCGTATTTATTCAAAGGACAGATGCAGCATATGATATATTAGATGAGGCTAAAAACGTGAGTACCCTGGGATGGCAAGAGTTGACCATGTATGACCAACTTCAGGAGAACAGGAAGATATTACGCGTATTGCGTAGGGTATTGAAACGGCATACCAATAGTGAGTTCAGGAATCTGCAGCTTTATCATAACATGATAACGGAGATTCGGGGTAAAAACGAAAGGATCGGAGAATACCTTCTCAATAAGAAAGAACAAATACTTACTTCCCGAAAAAATATCCTGACCATTCCAAACGATACTATCCTCCATGAAATGATCAAGCGAAGCGTTATTGATACCACAACTGGTCAAAGACGGACAAAGAATCTGCGTAAAAAATGGGGATTAACAGAAGAATTGATAAAAACCAGTCTGGATTCGGTTAACAGATGGATTGGGATGGTTTCAATGCAGTCAATTACAACAGCTAGTCTGCTCCAAAAAACAGATAGTCTCATGCAACAAAATAGTGTGCAGGCATTAAAAGGAGATTACCCTTTTTTATGGAAAAAACAGGAAAAAGTGGTAACCCCCATTGATACCTCAGCCGGTGCACAACAAAACACTGTTGCAAGCGACAACAAAAAGGTGATCAATTATTACGTACGCAAAAATATTTCTACCATACTATGGCTTCCATTGGTGGTGCTTGTTATTCTATATATGTTGATCAGGAGGCAGTATAAGCGATTCAAAAGAGCATCTCCAGAGTTATTAGGCGGGGATCAATTCCTGGTGTTTATTAACCGAAGTAGGTTTCTCTCTGCTTTGGTGATCAGTTTAAGTCTTTTTCCTTTGTTTGATGTGCATGCTCCGTGGTTCTTCTTGCTTATTAATCAATTTATAATTATAGGCTCTGTATTATTCCTATTCTGGCAAAAAGAAAGAAAAGGATTTCTACCCGTATTCTTTTTTCTAATAGCTATGTTGATTGGTATTACGGTGATTAATACAGTTGAACCTGGTAAAGGACAACGCTTTGCACTTCTTGGGCTGAATCTGATCTCCATTGCTACGGCATTCATTCTTCTTCCACGGATAAAATTGCTTCCACAAATCAAGAGAACCGTAAGAGTTATTACCATTTTATATGTGGTGGTCAACCTCCTGGCAATTATCAGCAACATGTTTGGGAGGGTAATTGTAGCGGAGGGACTCACCAATGCAGGAATTATCGGTATCACACAAATCATTACACTTTCCGTTTTTCTGCAAATCTTCAGTGAAACATTATATCTGCAACTTGCAGTTAGTAGGATCAAGAGAAATATCAAACTTTCTGCAGATTATATGCATGTATTGCAATCCGTTAATAAACCAGTATTTGTCTTTACCCTTGTTATCTGGTGCATGATGTTCTTTGCCAATATTTATATGTATGAAATGATCGAAGGCGGGATAGTGAAAATACTCACTTCAGGCATTCATCTCGGAAGTCTTTCATTTACCATAGGAAATGTTGCCTTGTTCTTTATTGTTATCTGGATCGCCCATTTGCTTCAAAAATATATTGGTGCCTTTTTTGGTGATGCTGACATGGATGAAGATGCAGAAAATAAAAAGGGAAGATCACGTATGATGATTGTAAAACTCGTGGTACTTTGTGCTGGGTATTTAGTGGCTGTAGGAGTTTCGGGATTACCGGTTGATAAGATCACCATCATTATTGGGGCACTTGGAGTTGGAGTCGGTATGGGTTTACAAAGTATTGTCAACAACTTCGTTTCTGGTGTAGTATTGATCTTTGACCGACCATTACAAATTGGCGATGCAATTGAAGTGGACGGTCACAGTGGAAAAGTAAAAAATATTGGAATCCGGGCCAGCACTATATTAACGGATGATGGTGCAGAAGTGATCATTCCTAATGGGGATATTTTATCCACGCCCATTATTAACTGGACCTTAAGCAATAATCAAAGAAGGATCATCCTGCATTTTCATCTGAAAGGGACTGTTGATAAAGAGTTCATTAGCCAGCTCGTTAAAGATACCATTATGTCAACCGAAGGGGTAGTCTTGGATAAAGACCCTATCATGTTATTCGAAAGTATCAAGAATGATGATATGAGGATCAAAATATTCTTCTGGAGCAGTAATGCGGGCAAAACCGATTGGTTAAAAAGCGAGGTACGTTATTTATTGTATGGAAAATTCAGAGAGAAAGGAATAACTATATTGTAAAAAAGCCCCCAGCCTTATACAAGATCGGGGGCATAAACATTCTATTAGTTGTTTGATCAGGTGACCCCTAAAGACCATTTTTTACTTGGCCCTTACTACAATGCTACTAATACTATTTGGTTCCTGTAAAAACCCCCACCCCACTACTTCCAGATAAAGATACCACTCCATCCAAAGTAACGGTATTTCCTGTAAGGGTGCCACTGATCATCTGCATATCCATATAGACATTGGTACTAAAAGTATAACTATAGGAAATCACATCTCCATTTTTACTGATCGTTACACCCTCTGCATAATCACTTACCGATGGATAATTGCAAACAAGGAACATGTCTACTTTTGTATCACTCACTTTGGTAATATTAATGCTGCCTGGATAGCTGTATCCATTCACTAAATAATTACCCGTAAAATGGCCACTGGCCTTTTCACCGGTTGTAGCACAAGATGCCATGGCAACGATACCAACAACGATCACTAAGAATTTCATTTTTTTCATGGTATTTAAGATTCATTTGGTTTTATACTGCAAATAAAGAGGAACCAGCAGTGCATAAAACCAGGGTTAACCATGAAATTGAAAAACTCAATCAGCCATCCTATTTTTGTAAAAAAAGACTCTGTCCATAGAGATAGCCGTTGTCCTTATCCAAACAGACCAATTCATTTCCATTCACGATCTTAAAATGCCAATGTTCTTTTCTTGAATCCGATACTTCATCGGGGTTGTAGTCTTCTAAACTCATACCACTTTCTGGTATATAGACCGTTGTGATCTCCAGGATACCATTTTCAATTTTACCTTCTGGCACCAGGTAATCGGTGATGCTTCTCATGGTACCGCTGTATAAAGAGTATTCCCCGGTGATCTTTTTTCCAACATTCAATGTCAAGGAAAACCAATAGGGGACTTCATCATGACCAAAATCAGGAATATCTCTTGTATCGGTCCAATATCCATAATAAAACAGATTTTCTCCTGGTTTTAAGGTGCTGTTGGGCGATTTTTGGGCACGGTTTAACTCCGTGGTCTGGTCGGTTTCTTTTACTATTCGCCAACCCGAAGTTGCTCTCTTAAAGTTCAGATATGATTGAATCTTTGTGGTATCATTCTTATCAATACAAATTTTGGTAAACCTCGCCATAAAAATCAATCCTGCAGTATCATCATCCATATAGTACACCTCCAGGTCCTCTATTTTTTGCTGATATCCTGCATGTGCTGTTAACCACTTGGTCTTATTATCTATACAGGCTCCTTTGGTAAGGATTTTCGAATAGTAATTAACGGTATCTGCATATAGATGATGAAAATCTTGAGGCTGGTTCCCATCAATCGCTGCATTCCATTCCGTTGTTAACCTTTTTGCTTCATTATAACGAACAAATACCCCTTCGGAGTTGGGATCAAAATGTGCACTCGAATCTGTATTTGTTGTGGTTACCAGGGTTGAATCCTTGGATGGATGACCGGTATTTTTGTTGGTCCCATTCTTGCAGCCCATTTGCAAAACTGCGGATACAATAGATATTAATACGCAGGTAAGTGTTCTATTCATGACATTCATTTTAATACAGTAATGTATGATAAAACTAAAAAGAATTGACAGAACTCTAACCAATAACTATAGGAGTTTGGCCTTATCAATAGCCAATGCCATATTACAACCTACATTTTGTATCATCACCGAATAGGATTTTTGGGTATTTGCATTAAGTATTTCCGTATGTCCACATTCGCTTAGGTTACCATAAATGATATCCCCTACTCTGAATGCAACCACATCATCTGTTTCAAAAACCAAAAAATTTTCTGCATTTACCATTACCACGAACATACCTCCTGAGAGATTGCGGTAATAAACTACACCATGTTCCATATTAGCGAGAAGAGGATTAAAGATTTACCCGTTCTTACATTCTGGAGTGGCCCTCCTGCACCGCTAATAGAAAAAGCGTATGCTAAAAGTTGAGGGCAAACATAGGTCATTTATCGATAAGTTGTCAAAAATCATCGATAAATAGTTTTTGACACCCTGTTAATCTAAACAAGTTTAGGTGATTATCTTCTTCTGAAACAGCATGTTTTGGTTATGCATTTATGATTGATTATACTGAGTGGGTTTTTAAACGGATCCTGTTCATCCCCTCCGCCTAAGCCAACCGAAAAGAAAATCTTACCAACCGATAAAACCATGGATCATCTATTCATAGAAATGTACACCTTTATGAACTTCATTTTGATGAATATTATATTACCTTGGATTATTAATTTAAAATCATTTTTATGCTGTTTTTTGTTGGAGGTTTTTTTCTGCTGATGGCATTCATTATGCTCATCAAGTTTATCGTATTCTCACAACGCCCTAAACTGGAGCTGCCGGTAAAGGAATTTTTTTTCGCTAAACTAAAAACTGATATGTTGGGTATTGGCCCATCACAAAAACATGCCAGGGTTTCTTTTACAGTTGATGGTAAGGAATACAATGCCGAAGTACCTGTGATGAAAAATAACAAAACCCAGGTGGGTGAAAACATTCGTGTTACCTATAAAAAATCCAACCCTAAATCGGTGCGTTTGCATGATCCCAAAAAAGAGCTTTTGATGATCTTCATGATGTTTTTGATGGGTGCTATTGTATGCGGAATCAGCCTTGTAGTTAGCGCTGTATTGGAGTCAATGAGATAAGATGATTGGGATGTTCATCAATGGACAGTTATACACTATTCTATCCATCGCACTTCCCATAGCTATTTGGATAGGTTTAACGGTTGCCATCAAGAAAATATTCAAAAACTATTATGGGGTAATTGTTGGCGTAATTATCTCTGGGATGCTATTTGGCTTTTTTCAGGAAGGTGTCCCTAAGGTATATATCGTCAATAACAATATGCATGTAAAAGCTTTCAGATTAATCGGAACCATCAAGTATACATTTGATAACGGTAATACTATACAACTTCAACCTAACCCAAAGGACCTGGTTGTGATCAATAATTCCTCTCATATGCTGGTGATAGAAGAGATCACCTATCAAAATTCCAATTTTATAAAAAACAGGAAGAAATTTGAAGAACTATTGGCCAAGACAGATTCTACTTATGAGGCGAAAAATGAACCCAAATTATTTTCTATTGGCACCTATACAACGGGTAACTTTCGTTTGGCTCATAAATGGATCGATTATTTTTTTGATGAATCCGTTCCACAAAAGATCAAAGAATACGGAAGCTCCAATAAAAAGAAATATTGGTTAAGGAAAGTGGATTAAATTCGGTAACTGTGGAGATAATATTATCTTAGATTTATCTATGAAAAAACTGGCCACTCTATTATTTTTCTTATTTACTGTCCAAACATGGGCTCAGGTGGATGTTTGGAAAAAGCAATTGGTGAATACCAATATTGATACTACCAAAGCTAGATTAATGTACAAGATCGGTTGGGAACTCAAGAATATTGATCCGGCCGCATCTCTTGCTTATACGGACTCCGCTTATCAAATAGCAGAAAAGAACAAGCTCGACAAATTGCTCATTAACTGTATCCTGCTCAAGGCTAGAATGGAAAGATTCTTTGGGAATTATGACAAGGCTATGGAGTATTGCCAGTCGTCCCTTCAACTAAGTATGGAAAATAGTGATCCGTTCCTAATTCTTTCATCCATCCAGGAAACAGGTAATTTATATGGCAATCTCAATGATTTTACGAATGCGCACCGTTATTATGACCTGGTCATCAAATTTTCTATTCAAACAGGTAATGTGGATCTGTTGATGAAAGGTTTGAGCAATAAAGCGCTCATTTTTGATAAGCAAGGTAACTTGGAGGAAGCCTTTAAATATTATTACCAGGCCCTTACTATAGGATTGAAAAATGGTCTGGATGAAGAAGCAATTGCCTCTACAAAAGTAAATCTTGGTTTTTTATATGTGCAAACGGGTAATTTCAAAGCAGCTATCAATCTTCTACAGGAAGCTGCCGCCACTTATCAGAAATTTAATAACCAACCAGGTTTGGCGAATACATCCTCTACATTGGCCACAATAGCCCTTTTTTCCGGGAATTTTGAACAAGCGTTGCTGGGTTATCAAGCCTCTTTAAAAATAAACGAGCAGCTTCATAATATAGGCGGTATTCAGGCAGACTACAGCAATATTGCCGGACTCTTGGGCAATATGGGCAGATTCAATGAATCCCTTGCATGGCTGAAAAAAGGAATGGAGCTTGCAAAAAAAATGGATGATAAAAGAGTTATTGCCACTTCATATACTAACCTGAGTGATGTTTACCTGATGATGGGAGACTTTTCCAAAGCCGTCCAATATGGTGATAGCGCCAAATATGCAATGGTCGAAGTGGGGATATCAGGCGGGGATCTTCGTCATGTATATAATAATCTCGTTCAAGCATATAAGGGAATGCATAACTATAAGGAAGCATTTGAAAATTATGAGCAGTTTACTGTAGTAAGCGACAGTATCTATACATTGGAAGTTGAAAGAGAGGCAAATGAATTAAAGATCCAATACGGGGTAGAGGTACAGAAAAAACAGTTTGAACTATTGAAAGAACAAGACAAAGTAAGAATCCTCCAGGTCAAACAAAAGAATTACTTAATCGCCGGCCTCATAGGAGGCATATTAACTTTTATCGGATTGGTGGTGGTTATCTTTTTTATATTGATTTCAAGATCACAAAAGAAAGAGGCGGTCTTTGCACGAAAAAGAGCAGAGCTGGAACAGCAGGCCCTGCGTTCCCAAATGAATCCACATTTTATTTTTAACAGCCTCAACAGTATCCAGCGACTGTATGTGGAAGGGAAAACAGATAAGGCCAATGAATACATGGCTGACTTCAGTACTTTGATGAGAAAAATATTGGACAACAGTACAAGGAATAAAATTACGGTAAAAGAAGAGTTAAATACTTTGCAGCTATACCTCGAAATGGAAAAACTTCGCTGTGGTGATCTATTGGAATATCATATCAGCATCGATCCTACCATTGATCCGTTAAATACACTCATACCACCCATGGTTATTCAGCCTTTTGTTGAAAATGCCATCTGGCACGGGATCTTACCCAAAAAAGTAAAAGGGACTGTAAAGATCCAACTGCAAAAAGCAGGACAGGGATTGATTTGCATAATAGAAGATGATGGGGTGGGATTATCCAATAAAACAGGGACCCACCAACCTATGGGAATAAAATTGACTGAACAGCGATTGAAAACAAAAGTAAAAGTAGAAAACTTATCACCTGGAACCAGAATCTCATTTACCGTATACCCATGATTAGAGCATTGATAATAGATGATGAAAAAGATGCCAGGTTCCTTTTAAGGAATTTATTGGAGCAGGATTATAATACCACCATTACGGTGGTAGACGAAGCGGATGACATCGATACAGGGATCAGTATCATTGAAAAGCATAAACCCGACCTTGTATTCCTGGATATCAAAATGCCTCAGGGAACAGGATTCGATCTCTTAGAAAAACTAAATACCATCCACTTTGAAGTAGTGTTTATAACGGCCTATGATAGTTATGCGATCAAGGCATTCCAGTTCTCTGCCTTTGGCTATTTACTAAAACCCATTAAAGCCACAGAGTTAAAAGCCACTATTTTAAAGCTCGAAAATCATTTGCAATTATTGAAACAGGGAGCAGAGAAAAGATTAAAAGTATTGGTGGAAAATTATGGAGATGACCGGAAGATCAAAAAGCTGGTCATTACCAATATGGAAGGATTTAAGGTAGTGAACATTGATGATATCATGCGGCTCGAAGGAGATCGTAACTATACCCATTTTATATTGGCCGGAAATAACCGGATCACTACTAGTAAGACCTTGGCGGAGTACGAAGAGTTATTGAACGAACATGGGTTTTTTCGTATCCACCAAAGCACCATCGTTAATCTTCGCCATGTGAAGGGTTATGTAAAAGGCGATGGAGGAAGTGTAGAAATGACAGACGGTAAACAATTACAATTGGCCCGCAACCGTAAGCAGGAGTTTATGGAAAAATTTATTGGTTGATAAAAACACATCTTAATCTTCTACTGGCTTGATCAGCTTATCAGGATTAAGTCTTTCTTTAAAAAATTATTCCGGACGATATACATCCACACTATCATATTGGGCAAACTTGCTTGGCACCACACCGATTGGCCAACCTTTTACCGAAGTTTCTATATAGGCATATTTTTTCCCATTCAATTCATAGGTACCTTCAACACAGTCTTCACACCATATACCTGCGGCCATATGCCCAGGTGGACTAATCAGGATCGCCTCAAACCCAAAAGTATTGAGCAACGCAACCAGCAAGGCCGATTTATCTTCGCAATCTCCTGCCCTATCAATAATTGTTTCTATTGGATATCTTGGATAATCATATCCATCATTTTCCGGATCATCTTTATATGGAATGGCCTGTTGCACAAAAGCAACTAAGTACTCAGCCAACTCCTGACCTTCATAACCGGCTTTTTTTGCATTCTTATCCAGCTCTTTGGCAAGTTTGATAAGATAGGGATGCTCGGTACTTTCGGTAGCATAATCTCCATAGTTAGGCGTAAATTGTTTTTTACCTAAACGCTTATAATAATAATAGTCGCTGGCATTAAAAACCAACTCGTTTTTAAAGGTATCCTGGTCGTAAATAAATTGAACTTTACGGCTAATGGTAGCTGAAGACTGAGCCTGAACTGAAATACCGAACAAGCCTAGTCCAGCAAAGAATATTATTTTTTTAAATAATTTCATCTGGATCATCCTGGTTGAGCAGTTAGTTAATAAACGCATTTATGAGTTCTATTGTTGTTTTGAAAGCCTTGATTTTAAAAGGTTTTTAATAAATCTCGTTAAAGAAATCACAACCTATTGATGACCAGCTATTCTCTTGCGGATAATGATTAGACGTATCTCCCAACCAAATAATTCCCTTACTTTTACTCCCATGTCATTTATAGAGGGTTATCTCATTGGTTTAGCCACTGTTATATTTTTTGGTCCGGTATTTTTTACCATACTGAACGGTACCCTGCAATTTGGCACCAAAGCGGGATTGATCGTTACCTTTGGGATTATTGTGAGTGACCTGGCTTGTGTGCTGCTGTGCTCTCTGGCAAGTCCCTTCGTAACCAGTCCCACCAGTCAGTTCTGGTTATCGGTCGTGGGTTGCTTCATCTTATTAGGAATGGGGGTCAAATATTTCATTAAACCCATCAGGTATTCTGAGGAACTGCTTAAACTCAATCGGAAACATTATGCCGGTTTTTTTACCAAAGGGTTTGTGGTGAACTTTACCAGTCCATTTACTTTTGCCTACTGGCTGGGAGCTGTAGCTTATGGAAATGCCAATTACCTGGACACATCTTCTCTTATTATTTTTGCTGGATCCATTCTGCTGGGGATCTTAACCATAGATGTGTTGAAAGTGATCCTGGCGAAGCAACTCAAAAAGTTTGTTCAGCCCAAAGTACTTAAATTGATCTCTCTTGCCTGTGGGATTATTCTGATCGGTTTTGGGATCAGGTTGATCTGGTATATCTATACTAAACAGCAGGTGTAAATTCAGCCTTAAAAGGATATCTTAATTCAAATTCACTTGGAGTAATCGTGGCAATAATAGGACCTAATAATTTGTTGGAGATGGAATTTCGGTGACGTAAATATAATTTCATATCCGTTGGTTCTGCTCCTATACAACTTTTGATCTCTTCGGCTGTGCGACCCAATCTCAATTCCTTAGCCTTTCTTTCAATGGCCAGCTCTACAAAATCATATAACATGCGCTGATAGGTGGCATGGGTATAATTGTATTCATAATCCAATCCAACATAATTGGCATCTACGCTTTCATTGGCAATAAAAGAAGAGCTGAAACCTACGAGTTTCTCTTTCAAAAAATAGGCCTTGAAGATAAAATCATCCTGGTGGTTCTTCTTAAAATTAACAAATGCGTCCCCGTTTAATACCCCGAATTTAAAATCGGCTCTCTCAACCACAGCACTATATAAATTTTCTATTTCCGCCTTGTGTTCTACAATATCTGCCTCTGTAAAATCTTTGACTGCTATTTCACCTGATTTTTTATAAACCCCTTTGGCCTTTGTCCTGAATTTGGTGGTCATACTGGCCAGGTAATCCTCCATTTTGCCCCAGGTTGGATGGATCTTAAGGATCATATTTACATCCACCTTGAAATCCTTGAAACCTGCCGTTTTTAATATATCACTCTTACTGAAGGAACTAGGCCAGAACTCCTTTAAAAGGACCACCGATATAGGTTTATCTGTTTTCTGGGTCTGACGAAGCTCATAAAGGCCATTAGAGAGGTTATTATATGCATCTTCAGAGCTAACATCGTTGGTATGCATGAATCCATTCTCGCCGCAGGCAAATACATTCCCGCAGACCATCATTTTCACATCCAGGTTCTCCAGCAGTTTGTTCTTGATCTTGGTAGAAACTTTGCAATAAACGGTATTGGTTTTAAAACCTTCATTCGAAAAGTCCAAAATCTGAACCGAGGCCAATGCCACCGGCTTTGATTCCTTATTGTAAAAAATTATATAACGGAATTCCACCTGGCCCTTTAAAGCATCCTCTAGGGCTTGCAGATATTCTATCGATAAATAAATATTCCTGTTCTTTAGGATACTATCCCAATGATCCCTATTGATCTGATTTGAACTGGTGTAGAACTCAGGTTTTAATTCAATCTTTTTTGTTTTGCAGAGATTATACCAACTCATGGTGAATTATATGGGCTTAAAATCGATATTAAAAGTATGTAAATTTTAACATCGATCCATAATAATTTATCAACTTAGCATTATTTAAGGAAGGAATATTATGATAGCCCTTATCCGCAAATTTTTTACTAATCCTTACTCAGGAAATCCTCTTTTGATTTTAGTTCGGCAGGCTTCAACCCAGCCTTTTCAACGGCAGTCAAGTATTTTGCATAATACTTAGCCTTGATCTCAGCATATTTTTTGCGGGCATCTGCCATTTTAGTTTCAATCAGTTTGAGGTTATCCATCTGGGTTTGGGAGGGCCGACCATAATATCCAGCTATGGTGCTATAAAGATCTCCCATTTTCTCCCTTAGCTGAGGTTCTGCTGAACCTACATAGTTATCACCTTTAGTAACTACCAAGGTTTCTTTCAATGCATTCAACTCCAGGTTCATTTTATCCGTAAGCTTTTTAACTCCGGCATTTAATTTTCCATTGGCATCGGCATTTAACATGGTCTCGTCTATTTCATATACCATATAGGCCAGCTCTTCAGTCATATTATAGAGCTGAGTGGTAACGTCCTGCTGAAGTTTTCTATCCTCCAGTGTAAATACCGAATTGGCTTTGTAGGTTACTTCTATTTCCGATTCAAATTTATCTTTACCCTTATTGATCACTATTTTATATTTACCGGCGGGTACCCGAGGAGCCGTTAAACCACCAAAAGAAAAAGTTTTTCCCTGAGCTACTTTGGGAGCTTTCATTACATAATCCCATTCAACAATATTGATGCCTTTTTGTTTACCCGGTGCCAGGGTATTGATCAATGTTCCCTTCATATCATAGATCTCCAGGGACATTTTTCCGAAGGTATGCCTTTTGGACAAATAATAAATGATCCTGGCACTCGAACTTTTATTGGATCCAACGAACTGAGTTTCGCTGCTCGTACCACCAAAAGTGCTTTCTTCTGGCATAGTAAAGGAAGAAGTTTGAATAAAATGCAGGTCCTTGTTTAGCACCTCTGGTTTGATCTGACGTAAAGGTGAAATATCATCTATGATGATCACTCCCCTCCCATGGGTTCCCATGATCAGGTCGTTTGTTTTTGGATGCATTTCAATATAATGAACCGCTACGGATGGCATATTGTTGGTGAATTTACTCCAGTTAATACCACCATCAACGGTGATATACAAGCCCAATTCAGTACCAAGAAAAAGAAGGTCCTTATTCTGATAATCCTCCTGTATACTTCTTACGAAACCAACTACATCAGGAGTAATAATTGATTTCCATGTTTTTCCAAAATCGGTGGTTTTATAAGCATAGGGCTTTTTATCGTTTTGAGTATGCCCGTCAAACACTGCATAAGCACATCCTTTATCGAAGGAACTTGGTTCTATATGATAACACCAGGTATTGGCCGGCAGCCCGGTTAAATTCACTGTAACGTTGGTCCAGGTTTTTCCTCCATCTTGAGTTACCTGCACATTTCCATCATCGGTACCTACCCACAACACATTTTGATCGAGAGGAGATTCTCCAATGGTAAATATGGTACAATGATTTTCAGCACCGGAATTATCCGCCGATAACCCTCCGCTGCTTTCCTGCTGCTGTTTCGTTTTATTATTAGTTGTTAGGTCAGGAGAGATCTTTACCCAGTTATTTCCCATATCATCCGACTTGTGAAGGAACTGACTGCCCACATAGAGTCTATCCGGATTATGCTTACTGGTGCTGATCGCTGCATTCCAATTGAACCGGAGTTTAGGATCACCTTCTACGGGGAATGGTTTTACAACAGTGGTTTGTCTTTTCTCGTTATCGTATCTCCAAATGGCGTCGGCTCCTTGCATTTCTGAATACATGATCCAGGGTTTGGTAGGATGGGGATATACCCTAAAACCGTCACCGGCTCCAATGGTTTCCCAATCTCGTGCTTCTACTCCACCAGGACTGGATGAAGGCCCGAACCAAGATCCATTATCCTGCAAACCTCCATAAATATTATAGGGTTCCTGGTTGTCAATACTCACATGGTAGAATTGGGAGAGTGGTAAGTTCTCAATGATCTCCAGCGTGGTTCCTGCGTTGAGTGATCTGTACAAACCACCATCGGTAGCAAAAAACATTTTATCGGAATCCTTTACATCAAACCAGATATCATGAATATCGGAATGCATAGATCCCGGGGCACGAAATGTATAACCTCCATCACGACTGATCGACCCGGATAATCCTGCTTTTACAACCACATTCGGGTCCTTGGGATCAACAACGATCCGCGAGAAATAAAAGGGACGCACCGTTAGTCCGAAATCCCCATTTGTTTTTTTCCAGGTAGCTCCTGCATCATCCGATCTATATAATCCTTTATCGTTGTCTTTCTCAGCTTCAATCACAGCGTATAATTTACGCGGATCCGATGGGGCAACAGCCACTGCAATACGGCCTAACTTACCTACAGGAAAACCATTATGGATCTTGTTCCATGTTTTTCCGGCATCCGTAGATTTGTATAAGGCACTATTGGTTCCACCTGAACTAAAAGACCAGGCAGTTCTGCGAAATTCCCAGAAAGAAGCATACAAAGTATTGGGATCTTTTGGATCCATGATCAGGTCCGAACACCCGGTCATGGAATTTACGTATAAAATCTTCTCCCATGTTTTACCTCCATCTGCGGTTTTGTAAATACCTCTGTCTTCGCTATCTCCCCATAATGCACCTAAAACCCCCGCATATACGATGTCAGGGTTTTGAGGATGTATGGAGATGGAACTAATCCTTTCGGAATTTTCCAAGCCCATTTTTAACCAATTCTGTCCACCATCAATTGATTTATAGATACCGTCACCCGCAGAGGTGCTGTTGCGTGTCCACACCTCACCCGTACCCACCCATATCACCTGGTCTGGATTACTTGGATCTACCGCTACAGCTCCAATAGACTGGCAATAGTCATCAAAGATCGGGTTGAAAATAACCCCGCCATCGTTTGATTTCCATACTCCTCCTCCTGCAGTTCCAATATAAATGATTTTTGAATTGGTGGGATGCCCTTCGATATCCGATACTCTTCCGCTCATGATGGCTGGGCCAATATGCCGGGCCTTTATATCGCCGAAAAGCTCCTTACCTTTTAATGGAATGCCGTCCTGGGCTCCAAGAAATATAGCATTTCCAAGAACCAAAAGAGATAATATTGATTTTCTCATTGGTAAAATATAAGTATTACGGAATAATATTAGTTCGTAGGGAATTTAAAAAGGCTGTCTTCTACTTTAGGGTTTACTTCAACCGATTCGATCACTACTGTTTGTCCAGCCCCGTCTTTCAATCGTGAAAGAATGGAATAAGGAAAATAAATCCCTCCCACTTCCTGGTAATCGCTGAATACTGTTTGAGCTATCTGGCCTTTAGCCTCGCCTGTTTTAATGGTTGTTTCAATCATTATAGGGACATTGTTCTCTGTATCAAAATAATAATACTGGATATTTTCTTCTTCTTTACCATCCACCAACTGAGTTTTTTTCGTGAGCTTGATCTTATAACAGGATACTCCCTCCGCTGTTTCTTTACCCATTAATTCCACTTTATATCCCTTTTCTTTATAGCCAATTATATCATTGGGAAAATCTTTGGCGTCCCGTTTTTTATTTTCGGTAGCCTCTGCATCACTTTTTTCAGGTTTCATGGTCATGAAGTTAGTACTCCATAAAACTTCACCATCAAACACATCCTGGGCAATCTTTTTCCCTTGAAGCTCAAAAGAAGTATATGATCTTCCATCCGCCATATTGATAATCTCCAGAGGTAAAGTCATTCCCTGAGCATCAACCTTCGCTTTCATACGAATGCCGGTTATTTTGCTCCAGGCATCCTTGCCCCCAATGGCAGTAATGTATTTATCAATGATATCCTCCGCTTTTTGAGCTTTTGCAGGAGCCACTGAGGCGATGAATAAAAGAAAAACGAACGCCAGTTGTGTATATACCGGCTTGGTAGTAAATAGTGGTATTGATTTCATATGGATAGAGTGTATGATTAAACTAACATAATAATTTCAAAGATATTCGAAACAACGGCTTTTGTAAATTAAATATTCAAAAAAAAAATTAAAATGCAATTTTAAGCCCTTTATTCTATATGCATGGATTCCCTCAGGGATTAAAAGTATGGAAATTTAATGGATGACATATTTTATTTTAGGTACTTATCATTATTTAAGGGCCTATAAATAAGAAAGGGCCTTCTTTACGAAAGCCCCTTCTTATTCCATCAAACGGTATCCGAAGATATCATCCGACTTATTTTTCATATTGTTGGAATGATCATCCTGTTACAGGCCTTTTTTACGGGTTTCCTCATCTCTCTCTTCGTCTTCCTCGTCATCCATTTCACGGTCATCCTCTTCTTCGATCTCCTCATCTTCTTCCTCATCCAACTCTTCCTCTTTCCTGTTTTTAATATCAGGCGTAGTTTTTCCTTTGATTCCGGTTTCAGGTTTTTCTTTGGTCAGGGTATCAGGTTTTTCTTTTGCTCCTTGGATCTCTTTTTCTTCGAAATCTTCATCAGGAGTTCTTTTTCCTTTCTGGATCTCTTTGCTATGATCTTGTCTGTCGTCTTGAGGGCTTTGCTCTTTTTTTTCTGTTTTAGGTTGCTGACTGGTTTTAGGGTTCGTCAGGTTAGGGTTTAGTTTTCCGGTATTTCTGATTTGCTTATTCATGGTATAAAAAATTTAAATGTTTATCGGATAACGTTGATCAAAACATTTACCAAAAGTTCAAGACATTCATTTTTAGAAGATTATTTAAATATCTCTATCCATGTTGAAATCAAAATGAGAAATAATTATTAATTTTTGAAAGGCGAAGAAATTGGAGTGCCCAATTTTGAAAGGAGGTTTTCTAGAAAGGAGTGTTGATGCAAATGCAGGTATCTTCAACTGCCGACCAGCCTACCAATCCTTTACCGGTGATGACCAGGTTATAATAACAGTTCCCGTTTTCATCCGGGCCGTGAAGAGATAGATCTGCATCATCGTTGCCAGCGCTTTGCAAGGTGCCAGGTAAGCAAACTTGGCCGGATATCTTGGTTTCGCAGCTGCAAAGCTCTTCTGGCATAATGGTAGAACCACAATCCGACAATAAACGGTAGATGGCCTTTGCTTTGGAAGATATATCCTCATGCTGGAACATGGGTGAATTGTACGATCCACAAACTGCTTTACCGAATACCAGGCCCTTAGTTTTACAAACCAACCCTTTTTCTACCTCATTGCTCATGCTGAACTGAATTATTTGCGATAAATATATTTACTATACCCAAGTATTGCAAAAGCCTTTTTAAAAACATATAACTACTTCATTTATAATATTTTAGGTTAACCGATTTATGCCTATCCCTTTGATTTTAAGCCCTTTTAGGGATCAAAACAGGGGACGAAGCTGATAAATATGTGTATAAATTGCAGAATTATAAAGAATAGTATTACTTTTGCCCATTATTTATTATTAGTAAAATTAACAATGCAAAAAGGAAAAATTAAATTTTTTAATGAAACCAAAGGATTTGGTTTTATTACACCAGATGCTGGTGGAGAAGACATTTTTGTTCACTCAACTGGTTTGATTGACAAAGTTCGTGAAAATGACAATGTAACATACGAAGTGCAGCAAGGCAAAAAAGGCTTGAATGCAGTTAATGTTAAGCTTGCATAATTCGACAAACTTTTTTAATTCAAAAAATGCAGAAGGCCAGCGTAAAGCTGGCCTTTTTGTTTGATGCGTTTTTTGAGTAGTTTTTTATACCACGTCTGGTTAAACACCTTTCGGACAGGGTGCTTGGTTCGATTCCCGCAAGGCCACTCACCACCGGGTATTTTGCTATATCTTTTTATGGGCTAAAGCCCTCATTAAAAAGGATGACGCCCCACCCCCTGGCGCAGTCAAACAGGGTCTTTCCCCCTGATGATCCTGATGAGGATAGCAATCACCGCGAGTACCAACAGAATATGAATTACATACCCGGCATTAAAAGCAAAGAAGCCCAATGCCCAACCAATCACCAACAGGATTGCTATTATATACAAAAATGTGCTCATAACGATTATTTTTATTTGATTATTCAGAACATCTATGAAAATATAATGCCGGATGAAGTCAACCTGTTCAACTTCCTTTATTTACTGGTCAAGTACGAATTTTGTAAAGCTGTATAGAATTCATTTTTGAGAAAAAATTATCATTTTGAGAAGCCGAAACAATCAATGATAAATGGATACATGAGAGCTTAGATACAACCAGCGATCATATCCGGCATCAAGCTGATAACAAGAAGGATCAGCGTAAGAATGATCAAAAGGAATTTATAGGAACTGCTTACTTCAATAGGGGTATTATCAGGTTTGCGTGCATACATGGCCACAAAGATCCTGAAATAGAAATAAACGGAAAGCACCGTATTGATGATTGCAATGATCACAATTAATAAAAGGTCCTTGCTCAATGCTGCACTTAAAATATAATATTTCCCCCAGAAGCCGGCTAATGGAGGTATGCTCGCCATGGATAACAACGCGATCGTTAATGCCACCGCCAGGATAGGTCTTTTGAAAAAGAGTCCGTTAAAAGCCGCCACATTTTCGTTTTTCATACTTTTGAACACTGGAATCGCCACCCCGAAACCAACCAGGTTTGCAAAACCATATCCCATTGTATAATAAGCAATTACATGCCAATGATTAAAGTCTACCGCTAATATCCCAAGGATCATAAAACCGGCATGGGAGATCCCTGAGTAGGCCATCATCCGTTTGAAATTGGTTTGTACGATAGCTAATATATTTCCGATACAGATGGTTGCGATGCAGATGAGTATGAGTAATATGTCATATAGTTCGTGCAGGGCAACAAAAACCTGGTTCAGCAAAAGATATAAACTGGTAACTGCAGCGATCTTGGCAATGGTAGCCATAAACGCAGTTACAATAGAGGGAGAGCCCTGATATACATCAGGACTCCAGAAATGGAAAGGAGCTGCGGATATCTTAAAGAAGAAACCAATGAGGATCAGCACCATTCCAGTATATAGGAAACCGGTATTCGGGGTACTGTTATTAAAGGCGAGTAAAAATGTATTCAATTTTTGGTAATGCAGTGTACCGGTAGCTCCAAATAGCAATGCCATACCAAATAATAAGATCCCTGAAGCAAATGCCCCCATGATGAAGTACTTCATCCCTGCCTCATTGCTCTCGACTTTGGTTCGATTGCTGCCAGCCAGCACATATAAGGATACCGACAATATTTCAATACCTATGAAGGTCATCAAAAGATGATGGGAACCGATCATTAGGATCGCTCCACAAACGGCAAATATGTAAATGGATAAATAATCTGACCAGTGTTTCTTTTCGTCTTTATAGAAATTAGCTCCCATGAAAACCAGGAAAACTGCTAACGAAAGAATGATAGCATTAAATACCATGGTCATCTTATTCACCACGAACATATCGTTGTATATAGGGTCTAAAACCACCACCTCTTCATTCCAATGCATGAAGTTTAAATAGAGGGTAACCAACAACCCTAACACCGCTACTGGTCCCACCAGTTTACGCAGACCCAGCAACTCCACCAACATGATGAGCAAACCGAGGGATGATATGGCTATTAGCGCTTCCAATTTTAATCAGGTAATACGGTGTTTGGCATGGTAAAATGTGAACTGGTAACTGATTCTATCAATTTGTTGAGGGGTTCAAACGAGAGATCAAATATAGGTTGATATACTACCCCAAAAACGAAAATAAGTATCACAAATGGATAGATGGTAAATGCTTCTGTGTTATTCAGGTCTCTAAATCCAGCTGTATTGGGATTGGCAGGCCCTAACACGGTTTGTCTGAACATCCGCAACATAAATACGGCACCTAAGACCAAAGAGAAGGCTGCCATCAATGCAAATAAGGGTGAATGTTGGAAGATCCCATAGATGGTGACCACTTCGCTGATAAAACTATTCGAAAATGGGATGGCTGCGGTAGCTAACATCACCACAAAAAAAGCGGTTGTAAACTTGGGTGCTTGTTTTCTTAAACCACCAAGCTTGGCAAATTCTGTTGTCCCCAACCGGCTCGAGATCACCTCCACACAAATAAACAGAGCAATGGTATTGAGTCCATGAGAAAATGCCTGCGTAAAGGCTCCCTGCATCCCGGTTAAAGTAAGTGAAAAGATTCCTGCCACCATTAAAGAAATATGGGCTAAGGAAACGTATGCAAACATTCTTTTCAGGTCTTTCTGCATTATAGCCACAATGCCGGCATAGATCACTCCCAGGACGGCAGCCAATATAAGATAAGGGGCAAAAGTAAGGGTGGCTAACTGCAAGCCAGGTATCATCCATCTTACAATGCTAAATAAAGCCATTTTTGCTAATAACCCTGATAGGATCATGGTTCCCTGGGTGGGTGCCATATGGTAGGTATTGGCCTGCCAGGTATGAAAAGGTATCAATGGAAGTTTAACAGCAAATGCCATCAGAAAACCAATAAACAGCCAATGCTGGGTTTGAACCTGGATGTTCATTCCGTAAATGCTTACACTGTCTATGGCTGCACCTTGCGAATAATTTGCATAGAGATACAAGATGGAAACCATCATCAACAAACTTCCGAAAACGGTATATAAAAAGAATTTAAAGGTAATTCGCCGGCGGTCCTTCCCTCCCCAGTACAATAAAAGGAAATAAGCAGGAATGATTGTAAGTTCCCAGAAAACATAATATAACAAAAGATCATCCGCGATAAATACTCCGATCAAAGCTGTTTGCATCAGGAATATCAGGAAATGATAAATCCTTGGACGATCCAGGTTACGACCATTGGCGGAAAGATGAACAAAGGGAATACAAATATTGGTAAGAATGATCAATAACAATGCAATCCCATCGACCGTGAACTTAATATTGATGGCAGGGTTTTTTATCCATACCTGGTTAACGGCAAATTCTGCTGCCCCATTGGCCCTGAATGAACAATAGGCATACACTGAAATGGCCAGAGGGATAAACGAAAGCAAAGCAGAAAACTTAGCTGTTGACTGCTTAGGTCCTGCTAAGATTAACAGGCCAAACACCAGGGGTAATATGATCAACAGCAAGGATATCATTTTAATAAAAACTGTAATAAGATTAGACCTATCACAGAAAGGGTCATAATAAACAGGTATAGACCCACCTTTCCGGATTGTACTTTCCTGATCGCATCACCACTGCTTAAAGCGGTAAGTCCGGCAAGGTTGACTGCTTTATCAATAATTTTTGAATCGATAAAATATAAAGCTTTTGAAATAAAATTGACAGGTAATTTAAACAGGTAATTATACAATTCATCCAGGTAAAATTTCCGGTACACCAGCTTTGAAAAGAAATTCATTTCCGATTCACTGTTCTCCGGCAAGGTATTTTTCTTGGTGTACAATACCCAGGCCAGTAGCCAGACTAATACAGCTCCGCCAACTGCAATGCCCACTAACATAAATACTGTAGATTGGGCTACCTCTTCGGCATGTGGTATAAAAATATG
Organism: Flavobacteriales bacterium; assembly: GCA_025451235.1. Lineage (GTDB taxonomy): Bacteria > Bacteroidota > Bacteroidia > CAIKAF01 > CAIKAF01 > JANWKQ01. The sequence continues at coordinate 28,789 of JANWKT010000024.1, forward strand.
TGCTCCCAGATAATCGTGTAACCAATGATGTGCTCCTAAGTAATGAGGTAAACCTATTGCTCCGGCTATCGTAGAGAAAATGGCCAGAATGATCAATGGAATGGTGATCACTTTTGGTGATTCGTGTAAGTGATGTTTGGCTTCTTCCGTTCCCCTGTAGGAAGTGTGAAAAACCAGGTAGAATAAGCGAAACATATAAAACACCGTTAGTAAGGAGGCAAATTGAACCAAACCATACGCCAATGGATTATGGACAAATACATGTTCTAATATCTCATCCTTTGAGAAAAACCCCGAAAATGGAGGAATACCGGAAATGGCCAAAGTTCCTATCAAAAATACTGCATAAGTAACCGGAATATGTTTTTTCAATCCTCCCATTTTGCGTATATCCTGCTCACCCGACATTGCATGGATCACAGATCCGGCACCGAGGAATAACAATGCTTTAAAGAAGGCATGGGTGATCAAATGGAAAAAGGAACTCACCGGGGCATCTGAACCCAAGGCCACAAATAATAAGCCTAATTGTGAAACCGTTGAATAAGCCAGCACTTTTTTAATATCGTTTTGTTTGACCCCAATAATAGCTCCGAGTAAGCAAGTGGCTACCCCAATCCATAAAATCGTTTCCATGGTAATGGGTGCCATGCTGAACAAGGCAAAATTTCGTATCACTAAATATATACCAGCAGTTACCATCGTGGCAGCATGGATCAAGGCAGATACAGGAGTGGGACCCGCCATAGCATCAGGTAACCAGGTAAGCAATGGAAGCTGGGCTGATTTACCGGTAGCCGCAAAAAACAGTAAAAGTGTAATGATCGTAATATCCCTCACATTCATGGATTCCAATACTGCCTTCGCATTCACCATATCGAACTCAAGTGAACCAAAGAGTTGTAAAATATAGAACATGGCCAGTACAAAGCCTACATCCCCTATCCTATTCATCACGAAAGCTTTTTTAGCCGCCAGGTTATATGCATTGTTATCCGACCAGAAACCAATCAGGAGATAAGAACAGAGTCCTACCCCTTCCCAACCAATGAACATGAGCAAGAAATTGCTTCCGGTAACCAGGAAGATCATGAAGAATACAAACAAATTCAAATACGCAAAGAACCGGGCATATGCCTCATCCCCTTTCATATAACCGATCGAATAGATATGGATCAATAATCCCACACCGGTAATGATCAATAACATGATATTGGAAAGATGATCGATAGTAAAAGAAAAGTCAATACTCCACTGGCCAATATGGAACCAATGGCATAGATTAATTTTTACCGGAGTTTCAGACCCATTCAGAAAAAACAACAGGGAAACAATAAAGGATCCGGCTATTAACAAACTACCGAATATACCCGCAACAGCACCAGGCATTTTTTTACCTAACAATCCATTGATAAGAAATCCCAATAACGGTAATCCTAACAGAAGGATGATATAGATCTTATCTCCTCCCATTATCCCTTCATTTTGTTTAAGAGGTTCACATCAGTACTCGATAAGTTTCTATATATACTAATGAGTAATGCCAGCCCCACAGCCACTTCAGCAGCAGCCACCACGATCACGAAAAAGACCACCATTTGTCCTTCGACATTTCCCTGGTATGCTGAAAAAGCCACCAACAATAAATTAGCTGCGTTTAACATGAGCTCAACACACATCAGGATAATAATGGCATTCCTGCGCATCAAAACTCCCATCACACCTATGCAGAACAATATGATAGATAGGTAAACATATTTGTTCACCGGATTGGATAATATATCAACTACTTCCAATGCTATCATGCTTCTTTTTTAGAAATGAGTACCACACCTACCATGGCTGATAAAAATAAAACGGAAGATATTTCAAATGGTAATAAATAATCTGTGAACAATGATTTCCCTAGGTCCTTTACCATGCCAATGGAATGCATGGACGGATGCGTACTTGCCGGTAGATTTAAGTTCTCTGATTTAAGAAGGGCAGCCACCAAAACCAATACCAATAATGATCCCGATATGACCGAGGCAAATTTGATGATCGCCGGTTTATGGGGTTCGGATTCCTTATTCAGGTTCAGTAACATGATCACGAATAAAAACAACACCATGATAGCTCCTGCATAGATAATAACGTGGACCACCGCAAGGAATTCGGCATTTAAAATAAGATAATGGCCAGCAATGGAGAAAAAACAGATCACCAGATATAAAACACTATGAATAGGGTTCTTGGAGAACACTACCATCAATGCACTAATGATAGATACGAAAGCTAAAAAATAAAATATATATTCTCTCATTCCCAGTTTAAAGCCGCAAGTTTAACAAAAAACCTGCTCATTAGGTTTTTATTTAAATGTTTTCTTTTTCCGTTCACTTACATCTATTCTATCATCCATCTTCTCTACTAATAGATCCTTTCCATATACAAATCCCTCCCTGGTATATTCAGATGGAACCAAACGATCTGTTAAGTATATGGCATCTTTAGGACAAGCCTCTTCACATAATCCACAATAAATACAGCGAAGCATGTTAATTTCATATTTAGCAGCATATTTTTCTTCCCTGTATAAACCTTCTTCTCCCTCCATCCTTTCGGCAGCTTCCATGGTAATCGCCTCGGCTGGGCAAGCCACAGCACATAATCCACAGGCTGTACAATTTTCTCTTCCTTCTTCATCTCTTTTTAAAACGTGCATTCCTCTATATACCGGCGCAAATTCCCTTTTAACTTCAGGATATTTTAATGTAACCTTTTTCTTAAAAAAATGACCCAAGGTAATTTTTAGCCCTCCTAAAATTGCAGGGATATAAAGTCTCTCAAGAAAAGATAATTTCTTATTGGAGACAACTTTTGATCTATTGGTTAGTGCCTGCATATCTATCTGGTAAATAAAGTCATTACTAAACCTGTTGCTAAAATGTTTAAAATGCAAAGTGGTATGAAAATCTGCCATCCCAGTTTCATCAATTGGTCATATCTAAACCTTGGAATGGTCCACCGGATCCACATAAAAACAAAAATCATAAAAAATATTTTTGCAAATAAGGTACATATACTTACAATGCTTAACCAATTAGGCGAAAGACCCAGATTTTCCATACCTGGAAAATGATATCCACCCAGGAATAAGATAGAAATAATGGTTGCGGAAACAAATACATTCACATATTCACCAAACAAAAACAACGCAAGTTTCATGCTACTATATTCGGTATGATATCCTCCAATTAATTCAGATTCTGTTTCGGCCAGATCGAAAGGTGTTCGGTTACACTCGGCCAAAGCACAGGTAAAGAAAATAATAAATGCCAATGGTTGATAAAATATATTCCAGTTCCACCCTGCCTGTGCTTCTGTAATATCCCTTAAACTCAGAGAAGAAGCCATCATTACAATTGGTATCAACGATAGGCCCATCGCTAATTCATAGCTGATCATTTGAGTAGAAGCACGAACAGCTCCCAATAAAGAGAATTTGTTATTAGAGGCCCAGCCCCCAATCATAATTCCATAAACCCCCAAAGAAACAATCGCGAAGGAATATAAAATGCCAACATTCAAATCGGCTAATTGTAAAGAGAAAGGTTTACCATTGATAAAAAGGTCTTTTCCCCAAGGTATAATGGCATAGGTCATCAATGCAACGGTCATAAAAATGCAAGGACCTAGTATAAAAAGAAATTTATGAGCTCTTCCTGGAATAATCTCTTCTTTCATGATACTTTTTACCCCGTCAACAATGGGTTGTAGTATCCCGAAAAATCCTGCCCTGTCCGGACCAATTCTATCCTGCATAAAAGCTGCGATCTTTCTTTCGGCCAAAGTGCTGTAGGCCGCAATGCCCAATGCCACTGCAAACAAAATACCGATCAGTATTAATTTATCTGTAATTAATACCCAGTTCCAATTTGCAAATGTATTTAGCACCAACATTAGTCTTCAAAAGGTTTAATATCGTTCAATTTAAAAAGAGAAGGCTCCACTATTTTTTCATAATGGTTGGCAGAAATAACAGAATGCCGGTCTATAGCAGTCGGCCCTTCTATTTCCCAATCCAAGGTTTGTTTTTTCTCGAACCGGCATTCATTACAAATAAATTCCTCCACCTCACCCCATTTATCTTTTCTTCCGGTTACTCTTAGCACTTCATCTCCCTTATACCAAAGCGTTACTTTTCCACAACATTTTTTGCAATCACGATGTGCCGATACAGGGTTGGTGAACCATACCCTGCTTTTAAATCGGAATGTCTTATCCGTTAATGCACCTACCGGGCAAACATCGATCATATTTCCTGAAAAATCATTCTCGATGGCCTTGGTTATATAAGTAGATATTTCTGACACCTCTCCCCTGTTCAATACTCCATGAACACGTTCATCTGTAAGCTGATCTGCTACCTTTACGCAACGATAACAAAGAATACAACGAGTCATGTGCAACTGTATGAATGGACCCAGGTCTATTTTTTTGAATTTCCTTCTTTCAAACTCATAACGTGTATCATCAGAACCATGATCATACGATAAATCTTGCAAATGACATTCTCCTGCCTGGTCGCAAATAGGACAATCCAATGGATGGTTGGCCAGTAAAAACTCCACTACTCCTTTTCTTGCTTCTACGATTTCTGGAGAAGTATAATTCAATACCTCCATACCCTCTTCTACATTTGTTCTGCAGGAAGCCACCGGTTTTGGTATGGGATTCGGGTTAGCTTCTGACATTTTAGAAACTTTTACGATGCAGGTACGACAATATCCACCACTCGTTTTTAATGAAGTATAATAACACATGGCGGGAGGAGTAACTTCAGCTCCTATCATCCTTGCGGCTTGCAGGATGGTAGTACCTTGTGGGACTTCTATGGTTTTACCGTCTATGGTTACTTTTGGCATAGTTTACTTATCTATTTATGCAAGTTCCTTTTTTTCTATCTGATTGAAATAATGTTTTACGTCAAGGTGCTTTTCAGGATGCTGAACAAAATCTTCGAACTCTGATCTGAAATGCCTTATTGCACTGGCTACAGGCCATGCTGCAGCGTCTCCAAGCGGGCAGATCGTTTTGCCATCAATATTCTTTTGCAAGGTCCACAAGAGGTCAACATCCTTTAATGTTCCGTGACCATGTAAAATTCTATGTAAAATTTTCTCCATCCATGCGGTCCCTTCGCGGCATGGGCTGCATTGTCCGCATGATTCATGATGATAAAAACGGGTAAAATTGAATAGGTTTTTCACAATACTGGTGGTTTCATCCATGACTATAAACCCACCTGAGCCAAGCATGGTACCGCTTGTAAATCCTCCATCCGATAAGGATTCGTATGACATGAGCCTAGGCTCCCCTTTCTCCGTTTTTAATATGAGCTCCGCTGGAAGAATAGGTACAGAAGATCCACCCGCAACTACCGCTTTGAGTTTCCTTCCTCCCCTAATACCTCCGCAATATTCATCCGAATAAATAAATTCTTCCACTGGTAGTCCTAATTCTATTTCATAAATACCAGGTTTCTTGATATGACCACAAGCGGATATCAATTTGGTGCCTTTTGAATGTCCAATTCCAATCTTTGCATACTCCTCACCTCCCATGGCAATGATGGCTGGAACGGTAGCAATGCTTTCCACATTGTTCACCACTGTAGGATTATTGTATAGCCCGGATATGGCAGGAAAAGGTGGTTTTATTCTTGGATTTCCTCTTTTTCCTTCCAAAGACTCTATTAAGGCTGTTTCTTCACCGCATATATACGCTCCGCCACCTGGATGACAATAAAGCTCAAGATCGTAACCCGTTCCCAGGATGTTTTTTCCCAAATAACCTGCTTCGTAAGCTTCTGCAATGGCTTTTTCAAGAATATGGTATACATATAACAATTCACCCCTTATATAAATATAAGAAAGATGTGCTCCTAAAGCAAAACTAGAAATGATCATCCCCTCGATCAGCAAATGAGGATTTACTTCCATTAAATACCGATCTTTAAAAGTCCCGGGTTCACTTTCATCCGCATTACAAACGAGGTATCTTGGTTTGCCTGATTTCTTATCAATAAATGACCATTTTCTTCCTGTCGGAAAACCTGCTCCTCCTCTTCCTCTTAAACCGGAGGTCATTACCTCATTTACAATTTCATCCGGAGTTTTCTTCAGGGCCTTTTCTAAGGAAGCATACCCACCATGCTGCTTATATACTTGCAGTTGTTGGATCCCCTGAACACCAAAATGTTCTGTTAGTAGCTTCTTGCCCATTAAGGTTTAATTTTATCTTTTGACCAATGTGATATTGGCGTTTTTGTATTATTCTGATAATCGTTCAATATAGTATCAACCTTCGCAAAAGTGAGGTCTTCATGATATTTTTCGGCCACCTGCATCATCGGTGCACCACCGCAGGCGGCTAAACACTCTACTGTTTTTAGGGTAAACATTCCGTCTGAAGTAGTCTCCCCAACTTTTATATTCAGTTTTGATTCAATATGATTAACAATGTCTTCTGCTCCCATTAACCAACAAGGCCCTGTACGGCAAACCTCAATTACACATTTACCTACCGGTTGCAGATTGAACATGGAATAAAAAGAAGCCACTTCATATACTTCGATCGGCTGAAGGTCCATGATCTTTGCTACATAATCCATCCCTTGAGGACTTAACCATCCACCAAACTCCGACTGTGCAATATGCAAGATAGGAATGATGGCTGACTTATGTTTTCCTTCCGGATATCTGCCCATGAGCTTCTTTGCCAATGCCAGGGCATCAGCTGAAAATTCAATATGTTGTTTATTTTCCACTTATACTATTCTTATTTTAGGCATCTAGTTCACCAGCAATTACGTTTAGGGAACTCATGGTCATTACGGCGTCACTGATCATACCTCCACAAACAATTTCAGGGAAGGCTTGATAATAAATAAAACAAGGTCTTCTAAAGTGTAAACGATAGGCGGCTCTTCCTCCATCGCTTACCAGATAAAATCCTAGTTCTCCATTTCCTCCTTCCACTGCATGATAAACTTCTCCTACCGGAACATCCGATTCTCCCATCACAATTTTAAAATGCCAAATAAGGGCCTCCATTTTTGTAAACACATCCGCTTTGGGAGGTAAATAAAATTCAGGCACCTCACCGTAATGCTTACCTTCAGGTAAATTATCGTAGGCCTGTTTGATCATTTTCAGGCTTTCTTCAATTTCCCTGTTCCTCACCATAAATCGATCATATACATCACCTGCAGATCCAATGGGAATCGTAAAATCGAAATCCTGATATGAACAATAAGGGTTCATTACCCGTACATCATAGTCCACTCCACAAGCCCTCAAATTAGGCCCTGTAAATCCATAATTCAATGCTCTTTCTGCCGAAATTCCTCCCACCCCAATCGTTCGATCCATAAATATTCTATTCCTTTCCAGCATTGCTTTGAATTCATTAAACATTTTAGAAAAGCCTTGAAGAAAAGCTTTAATTTTTTTATGGGCTGCCGGGTTAAAATCTCTTTCGAAACCCCCAATTCTACCAATATTGGTTGTTAAACGGGCACCACAAACCTCTTCAAAAATGTCATAAATTTTTTCTCTCCATTGAAAAACATAAGTAAAGCCGGTTAATGCTCCCATATCCGCTGCAATTACTGAGTTACAAACCAGGTGGTCGGATATTCGGGCAAGCTCCATAATGATCACACGCATATAATCCACCCGTTTAGGGATATCAGCCTGAATGAGTTTTTCAACCGTAAGATGCCATCCAATATTATTGATGGGAGAGCTGCAATAATTTAAACGATCTGTAAGCGGGGTTATCTGATAAAAAGGTCGATGCTCGGCTATTTTTTCAAACGCCCTATGAATATACCCAATAGTTTGATCACATTCTACGATCGTTTCACCATTTACCTTCAAAATATTTTGCATCACCCCATGAGTGGCAGGATGGATCGGCCCGAAATTTAACGTGGTTAATTCCTGCTCGTTCACCCGTGTTGTAGGTTCAATGGTGATATCTTTCTTTTTATCTTCCAAAATAATCGTCTTCCTTATCGGTTCTTGTTTGATCTTCCAATGGATATTCTTTCCTCATTGGAAAATAATCCATTTCATCCACATTTAATATTCGTTTCAAATTTGGGTGACCTGTAAAAATAACTCCAAAAAAATCAAACGCCTCTCTTTCCAGCCAATTCGCTGCTGAATACAAGGAGGTAGCGGACTTTATTTCAAGATTTTCTAAGGGTAACCGGCATTTAATTCTGAGACGAAAGTTATTTACAAAACTATGTGCATGGTATATTACTTCGAACTCCTCCCCCTTTCTATCGGGATAATGGGCCGCAGTAATATCCGTTAAAAAGGTCATTTGTATAGCTGGGTCCTGATGTAAGAATTCTAATAGATCTATATTTCTGTTCGCTGAAATATTAATGGATAACATCCCAAAACTTTCTGTGGAAGATATGAAATCTGGACCAAGAAAATCTTTCACCTTTGAAAGTAAAATATCTGAGGTTAGGGTCATTTAATTATTCTATTCCATATTGGTTTAAAAGCTCTTTGTACTCAGGTAAAGATCTTCTTCTTAATGATTCACTTTTTACAATGTCCTGAATTTTCATAAACCCATCCAAAATTTGTTCTGGTCTTGGAGGGCATCCTGGTATATATACATCTACCGGAATCACCTTGTCTATTCCTTGAAGCACAGAGTAGGTATCAAATATTCCACCGCTGCTGGCACAAGCTCCTACGGCTATTACCCATCGTGGTTCTGCCATCTGGATATAGGTTTGTTTGAGAACAGGTCCCATTTTCTTGGCAATGGTACCCATCACCATCAGCAGGTCAGCCTGGCGGGGAGAAAAAGATAGCTTTTCTGAACCAAATCTTGCCAAATCGTAGTTGCTACCCATGGTGGCCATAAATTCAATACCACAGCAAGAAGTAGCAAAGGGTAATGGCCAAATAGAATTGGCTCTGGCCAAAGCCAACACTTTATCAAGCCTGGTAGCAAAGAAGCCTTCTCCTTTTAACCCTTCCGGCTCATCAACCATTTTTATTTTTGAAAGCTCTTCAGTCATTCTTATTTAATTCCTAATAGGAAAATTATTTTTCCCATTTAAGTCCACCTTTTTTGACGATATAAAAAAATCCAATTAATAACGTAGCAATAAAAATAATCATTTCAATAAACCCTGTAGTTCCCAATGCCTTAAAATTGACGGCCCATGGGTATAAGAAAATGATCTCCACGTCAAATAGCACAAATAAGATCGCCACCACAAAATACTTAATATTAAAGGGCAGCCGGGCATTCCCCACTACCTTGATACCAGCCTCAGTATTCTCTTGCTTAAGCTTGGTCTTTCTTTTAGGACCCACCAAATGTGTAAGGAGCATGACCACCACAACAAAACCGACAGCCAGCATAAGTTGCAGAAGTATAACCAGATAATCTATTTCTTGCATCATTCTGTGTATAACCTTGCAAATGTATGCAATTAACCTATTTTGCAAAGAAAAAGTGCCTAAATTTTAGTTTTTGTTATAAGCAGGTAAGTTGATAGGAAAATCAGGGTTATTGGTGAAATGAAAATAGGTTTGAGAAAATATTAATATTAATTTAAATCCACAGATGTTACTCAGCTGGTTTGAAACGGCCAGGTGAAATACAAAAAACCGGTTTATAAATAATTGATAAATCCAAAATAATGGTTTTTATTTGGCACCGTTATTGACTTTCCGATAGCTCAGTGTAAAACCTGTTGAATTCTTTATATGAAAAAAAATCTATTCAGTTTTTTGCTCCTGTTGACCCTCTGGTCTAATGGATTTTCACAAAAGACCGCCACTTATCCTGTAAAAGGATACCCTGCCTGCTTTAATTATTTACCTGACGATTATACAGTGGCTCAGGATGGGGCTGCCAGTTATACGGTTACTGGTACCGGTGGAGAGGAGTATTATATTAACCTTTTCAAGGCATCGGCTCGTTTCAATGCGGATAGCCTTCGGTATATGTTCATGGGTCTGTACCAACAGGATCCGGCGGTAGAGAATATCCAGGTAAACGAGGTAGGGCCTGGCAAAGCCGGAAGCCTGGATGCCGAAAAGGCAAGAATTACATTTCTGTCGAATGGGGGATATTATACCGCCACAGCTGTCTTGGTAAGATTCCACCTGAACCGGAAATATAATTCCTTTCTTATTTATTATGAAATGGCTGATATGAACCAGAACAATGCTACCCGGTTCAACGCGGTTAAACAGGGATTTGAGGATCTCTGTGCCTCCTTTGTCTATACCGAATTTAAATACAAAAAGCATTTTTACGAGGAAGATTCGGTAACCATGGAATATCCCGATTTCTGGTATGCCGGACAAAATGATACCTGTATGCTGATCGATGATGGAAGAAGCCGGATCACTTTGATCGCTTATGATGCCAAAGACAGCACAACTACTGAAACTTACGCTAAATGTGAAAGGGATAAAATGAAGAAATCATCGGCCTTGTATCCAGGATTTAAGGGTGGATATACCCGTGAGAATTGGAGAAATGATGAATTGGCTACACGATTTACCGGCAGTTACCAATACGAGGAATATGGTGCCCGCAAAGAATGGTACTTTCTAAAATATATCATCCGGCGAAGTGTTGGCGGTAAAATGAAGGATTTCCATGTTTTATTCGAATGCCCTCAAATGTATCAGGAAACCTATTATGCCTCCAAATTCGAGATCATGCTCAAGTCTCTGGTACTGCCGGGTACAGCTGGAGAAATGAAAAAATGATCCACTAAAAGGCCCATTCTTTCAAACATTGTTCTAGCTTTGTTTCTTAACTAAACTTAGCAACAACCATGAAGAAAGTTCTACTCCTTGCATTTGCCTTTGGTATTTATGCTTTTAATCACACCAGTTTACTGGCTCAATCAAGTAACCCATTTTCCGACATCGATCCGGCTCTTCCTTTGAAGCCATCCAACACTGGTTCTACAAAAGCCATGTGGGACGTTGAATTTAGCTACGATATTACCGCTCAGGTAGGCAGTTCAGGTAACGCCGGTGGTATTTTTGTAAATAATGAATACTGGGTTTCTAAGTGGGCAAGTGATACTCTTTTCCGTTTGAACAACACCGGTACTTATGTAAATACCTTTACTATTGCCGGTTTATCAGCTATCAGGTCTATGACCTATGATGGGGCATATGTTTATGCCAGCAACAATACCGGAACTATTTATAGAATTGATCCTTCAACCGCCACTCTTGCACCACCTCATATCAATACAAGTGTAACCCCAACCGTTAGGTTTGCTTCTTTTGATTCAACGCTGAATGGTAACGCAGGAGGTTTTTGGGTAGGTAATTTCAATACCGATATTTTTGCCATCGATATGAACGGTGGTTTAATTTCAAGCATAGCTGCTGGTGTGCATACTCTTACCGGTATGTATGGAGCTGCTTTCGATAACCAAACTTCAGGTGGTCCTTATTTATGGGTGTTTAGCCAATCAGGTACCAATAATTCTCAAATTACTCGTGTTACCCTTAGCTCAGGAAACCCTGGTATTAACCATGATGCTTTTACCGATATCAGTGGTCCACATTCATTGACCAGCTCTTTGGCCGGAGGTATTTTTATTACCGACCAGGTAGTGTCGGGTGAATGGACCTTGGTAGGTGTTGCGCAAGGAACTCCTAATAATGTGCTTGTGGGTTATGACCTGGATGATGTAGGTGCTTCTGTAAATAACCTGGAAGAGTTAAATATTCATATCTATCCGAATCCAACTACTGATTTTATCAATCTAGTGATGGAAGAAAACGGATCATATGAATTTAAGATCATGGACATTGCCGGAAGAACCATTCGTACCGGTATGATCAACGGATCTAACCAAAGCATTGATGTTTCTACATTGGCAAATGGTAGTTATGTATTACAACTGGCCCAGGAAAATCAAATCATAGGTTACCAGACCATCATTAAAAACTAAAGTTAAATATATCATGACGAAACCACGATATGAGCCATCATTTCGTGGTTTTGTTTTATATAATGCATCAGGGATTACTCGCCTTGCAAACTCATTTATAGATATACTCGTATACCACTCCCTCCATCCTATTGGACCGGTACAATCCATCTCCATCATATTCAGGTCGGATCTCCAGGGTACTGCTATCCATACCTGCTGGGAACAGTTCTGCTTGGATAAGATTATTAGCACTGAACATGGTTACATAAAATTCCAGGGTTCCTGTAGTGGTAAGGTATTCCCATTTAATAGGTTCAAGCATATTGGGGATTTGGTCGTAAGCTAATTTCATTCGATAGTTCAGGTCACCATCCGCATTGTTCACTTCAATTACATTCCCGTTTTCCCATGTAAAAGTAAAATCCCTGGCGATGATCGAGTTCTTTTTGATCATGAAATTCACCACCTTTCCAAGACTATCGTATTTGAAAGTAAAAATATGGTCAAGGTCATCTGCTTTTCCATCATAATCCATATCGGATAGTTTTTCGATCTTTTCTACCTGGTTTGCGGTATTGTAATAGTAATTGAACGAATAAATAACCGTTGTACTTACATCCTTTACTTCAGTGGTCTTCAGCAGGTTGTTTTTATCACGAATGAAAGAATAGAACATCAATACAGTGGACGAATCCTTGGTGGTAGAAATAATACTGATGGGTTGATTGTTCTGGTTATAACTCCAATAATCAATATAACGGGGTATTTTATGGGAAACAGAACGGAGCAAAGGTATTTGAGCCTGAGCCCATATTGTACACAGAAATAAAAACAAAAAAGCTACGATGGATCGGTATGTATGCCTGGTGATGAAGGGCATTATGCAACGGCCTCTCCCTCCAGCAAATCCACCTCAATTTTGAGGTTATTAATGATGAACTCTTGGCGCTCGGGGGTATTTTTACCCATATAGAATTCCAATAATTGTTTAATCACTCCATCCTTACTGATCTCTACCTGTTCGAGCCGAATATCTTTGTTGATGAATTGGCGGAACTCGTCGGGTGAGATCTCCCCCAAGCCTTTAAAGCGAGTAATTTCGGCTGTTTTCCCCAGCTTATGGATGGCTTTCTGGCGTTCCATATCATCATAGCAGTAGAAAGTTTCCTTTTTATTCCTTACCCGGAATAAGGGTGTTTGAAGTATGTATAAATGCCCCCCTTTTACCACATCCGGGAAGAATTGAAGAAAGAAAGTGATCATTAATAACCGGATGTGCATTCCGTCCACATCGGCATCGGTAGCTATTACTATGTTGTTGTAACGAAGGCTCTCTATCCCATCCTCAATGTCTAAAGCATGCTGCAACAGGTTGAATTCTTCATTCTCATACACTATTTTTTTAGTCAAGCCGTAAGTATTGAGAGGTTTTCCTTTGAGACTAAAGACTGCCTGGGTATTTACGTCCCTGGCTTTGGTTATGCTTCCACTTGCAGAGTCACCCTCAGTAATAAACAGCGTGCTGTTTACCTTGTCGGTGTTTTTATCCGTTAAGTGGATACGGCAATCACGAAGTTTCTTGTTATGTACCGCGGCCTTTTTAGCTCGTTCACGGGCAAGTTTTTTGATCCCAGCCAGGTCTTTTCGTTCCCTTTCACTGGCCATGATCCGTACTTTGAGCTGTTCTGCAGTATCAGGATGCTTATGTAAATAATTATCCAGTTCGCGGCCAATAAAATCATTCATGAACTGGCGAATGGTCAACCCATCAGGGCTCATATGCGTGGAGCCCAGTTTGGTTTTGGTCTGGCTCTCAAAAACAGGCTCCATGATCTTCACCGAAACCGCAGCTATGATGGCCGAACGGATATCCGCTGGATCGAAATCCTTTTTATAAAAGTCTTTGATGGTTTTTACAATAGCCTCTCTAAATGCCTGTTGATGGTTACCTCCTTGGGGAGTAAATTGTCCATTCACAAACGAATAATACTCCTCCCCATAGCTGTTACCATGGGTCATCGCCACTTCAATGTCATCTCCTCTTAAGTGAATGATCGGATAAAAGGTTTCGGCACCTCCAATATTATTGTTCAAAAGATCCAATAATCCATTTTCGCTAAAGATCCTGTTACCATTGAAGACCAGCGTAAGCCCGGTATTCAGGTAAGCATAGTTCCAAAGCATCTTCTCAATATAATTGTTCCGGTAGTGGAAGTTATGAAAGATATCATCGTCAGGAGTAAAGGTGATAATCGTACCTTCTTTTTCCTTGGATTCCTTTACCTTATGGTCTTTCACCAGTTCGCCACAGGAGAATTCAATGATCTTGGTCTTCTTTTCGCGAATAGATTGCACTTTAAATTCAACGGATAAAGCATTCACTGCCTTGGTACCAATCCCATTCAATCCGACTGATTTTTTAAAGGCTTCACTATCGTATTTAGCTCCGGTATTGGGTTTGGCAACGCAATCAAACACTTTTCCCAACGGGATCCCTCGTCCAAAATCTCTTACGGTTATTTCCCTTTCATTGATTTCAATATGGATCTCTGTTCCATTGCCCATCACAAACTCATCGATGGAGTTATCTATGATCTCTTTGATGAGGATATAGATACCATCATCGTGGGCAGCACCATCACCAGTTTTACCAATATACATTCCAGGACGCAAGCGAATATGCTGCTTCCAGTCTAAGGATTTAATGTTCTCTTCGTTATACAGTACTTTCTTCGTAGCCATAATCTTAATTCGCTCTATTCAAAAGGTAAAAATACAGAAGAGACTGAGGATATGGAAGAGGAGACCCATTTTAGATATTAACAGGTTCAGGCTGAATACTTAATTATGATAAAAGCCTTGCCAGCAATGGGTTTTCCTAGAATTCAAAATATATAAATGGCAATGGTGTACGTCTATTCGTGTCGATAATTTTCCCATACTTAAAGATCTGCTCCATTTCATACGTAGTATAATATGGGTTTAAATGGTAGTAGGTAGAGTCACCAGATTCCACAGGCGCATCTTCTTTCTTGACATCAAGGTGGTAAACCAGTAAAAGAATACTGTCTTTTACCATGTATCCAAACTCATGATCTGCATCTATATCCAGGTAGTGTACTTTTAATAATGAGTCGTTTTTTGAGGAGTAAGTGCCATTATGTTTAAGAATAGTATCTTCATTGACATAGAACTCCTGTTGAAAATGACCATCCTCTTTGAACTCCAAATAGAATTCCTTTCCCTGGTACCATTTGTTGCAGATCTTCTGCTTCATATTGGTTTTTGAATGGCAACTAATGAAGGCAATAAAGGTCATCAGTATGACTAGTTTTTTCATAGATTGAAGATATGATTTTTTTTCGCCTGGTTATTCACCCCTCCAACAAGAGGGCCTAACACATATTCCTGAAATTTTATTATTTCTATTTCATTATGAGGTTGATAAGGACTTAAAAGCCATATAACATTTGAAAAGTGAAGAAATTAACTTAAGTTTGAATAGTTACTACCATCGTAATGGTAATCAGAAGGATGTTCCATAACCCATTTATGCGACGTGAATGAAGACTGATCTCAAGCCCAAGACCTACCTTAAAAAAAATATAGTTAATGACCATTCTATACTGGAATTTTATCAGGATGATGGGCTGAATTATCAAATTCCATTGGCTGATGGAGATGATCCCAAAACAGGTTTAACATTGGGTGAAAAGATCATCGAATCCGACATTTTTCCTGAAAAGGTGCTGGAAATTGGTACCGGGAAATATGCTCCGGCTTCCTTTATACTTCTCAACAATTTTGAAAATATCTCGATCGATGGGACAGAAATTGATGAGTATGATTATGGGGTCTTAAATTCAATCATACAACAAAATGGCCTTGAGGATAGATTCAAAAACCATCTCGGTAATCTTTTTGATCCACTTGTACCTGGTAAATATGACCTGGTTTATTCAAATATCGCATTGTTGCCTGTTCCGCCTAAATTCAACGCCACCCATCACGACCATGGGGGCTATGATGGATGGCTCTATTTAAATGAGATCATTGAAAAGGCATCTACACATTTGACCAAAGATGGGTATTTAGCATTAGTGGTTTTCGACTTTCTGGGGATCCATAAAAGAAATTCTACCTCCATTCCATCACTAAAGGAAAGACTTCATGAAAACGGTTTTATTATTGTAAATGAAAAACCCCATTATAAATACATAAGAAAAAACGGGGCAACATATCAAGTACTACCCCATATAAAAAATGTATATCCTGAGGCATTATTTTACAATGCTAAAAAACAGCTTACCCCTTTTAGCCTAACCTCCGATGACCTTTATGTATATTATCCTTTTATCCTTGCTCAGAAAATAGGATAAGCAAAAAAGCAATAGTTAATGCCCTCCAAATAACACTAAAAAGTATTAATTATTTCATCGTAAATGATGAATTGATCTACCTTTAAATAAAAAAGATGGTCTTCAGATATTCGCTTATTTTATTTCTATTTACTGTTTGGACAATGAATATCCAGGCCCAGGAAAGTATGGCCGATCAATACTTTGAACAAGCGGATGCCTATAAAAAGAATTCAAAACCAGATAGTGCCATTCTATTTTATGAAAAAGCCTCCATTGGATATGAGCTAGAAGACAATGTTGAAAAAATGGTGAGTTCATTTAACCAGATTGGAGGTATTTATACAAGACAGGACAATTATGAGGAAGCCAAAAAGTACCTGAATATGGCTTTAACAAAGGGGTTATCAGTTCTTGGCAACAACCACTTAACGATTGCCACTACCTATCTGGGTCTGGGTGTAATTTATAGTGCTGAAGAATTGTATGATCAGTCATTGGAATATCATTATAAAGCCTTAAATATACGAGTATCCAATTTGGGAGAATTCAGTACTGAGGTAGCTACCAGTTATGGAAATATCGGAAATGTTTACTTACGTAAAAAGGAATATGATAAATCCATAGAAGCTCATTTAAAGGCTTTGGAAATACGTAAAAAACTGTTTGGGGCATCAGGGATTGAGGTCACCCAATCTTATTTTCACTTAGGAAATGCGTATAGGGAAAAAAAGGAGTACAAAACTTCGATAGGCTATTTTGAGAAAGCATTGGAAAACAAAACCAAGCAACTGGGAGCCGATCATAAGGATCTTGTCAAATATTATGAAAGCATCAGTGAGGTGTATTATTTAATGGGCAATAAAGAGCAAGGGGACTTGCATAAAGAAAAGGCTGAGGCCATCAAAAAAAACTAGTTTTCCGAATGTTTTGGAAAGTCTGTATCCTTTACAAGCCCTTTAAATACCACTTATTATCTTTCTGTTCGAGTATAATTGTTTCTTCCTCTCCGCCTTCAGCAGTAGTTTTAATATCCACTTCAGCCATGTTTCCTTTGATTCGGGTAGCTTTTATGGATGCATTTCCAAAGAAATCATTGTATTCTTCTTTATTCCCTTTTCCTTCCGCCAAACCGCAAATATCCTTGGCATCCCCATCCATGTCGATCGCATTGTTGCAAAGCTTGCCGAGTTGTTCATAGTTCCCCGTCTTTCCTGCCTTTATCATTGCTTTTACCGCATTCTCGGGTGATGAATTGGGATCCACCGAATTGGCATCATCCAAAGGAATCGTTTCTTCATTCTTTGTTGCTGTCTTATCCTGAGCAGTTGTATCCGAAACCGTATCTTTTTTTGGAGTTTCTGTTTTAGATCCGCAGGAAAGCAGACCTGTAAATGTGATGACGAATATGCCGGTTAGCAGACGAAATTTCATGGTATTCATTTTTAGTTGAGATCAAATATAGGTTTCTTTCCCTAATTCAAAAAAGAAGTATTTTTGTTCCTTCATGAATTTGAGAGAAGCCATCATTGAAGATTATCCAGCCATGCATAGGGTGCGAATGTCTGTGAAAGAAAACATACTCAACAATCCTTCTTTAGTTACCGAAGAAGATTATATTTCTATGGTCACCCAAAAAGGTAAAGGATGGATCTACGAAATGGATGAAGTAGTTGTGGGTTTTGCGATCGTAGATATTTCTACTCAAAATATCTGGGCCTTGTTCCTCCTTCCTGAGGTGGAAGGAAAAGGGATTGGCAAAAAATTGTTTCATACGCTGCTCTATTGGGCATTTCAGCAGAAGATCGATTCTCTATGGCTCAGCACATCACCAGGCACCAGGGCAGAATATTTTTATAGGCAGGCGGGATGGAAGTCAACTGGCATAACCGGTACGGGTGAGATTAGATTTGAGCTCACGAAGGAGGAATGGTTCCTTCAGGATGCATCAAAATAATTACCTTTATACCATGTTAACCTTTCAATTCTCCTCTTTTCCAGTTCTGAAAACCTCCAGGCTCCTTCTTCGAGAAGTTACCCCCGAAGATGTGAAGGAGATCTATGAGCTCAGGACCAACCGTGACATTATGCAGCATATTGACAAGGAAAAACTTAAAAACACGGAAGAAGCCAAGGAACTCATTCAAAAAATGAAAGAAGGATACGATACCTGCACGGGAATCAGCTGGGGTATTACTCTCCAAGGTTCCAACAAGATCATTGGCGGAGTTGGCTTCTGGAGAATTGTACGTGAACATTATAGGGCAGAGATCGGCTATTCATTGATGCCGGAGCACTGGAATAAAGGTATTATTTCAGAAGCCATTTCGGTAGTGGTTGATTTTGGGTTTGAGCACCTGCAAATCCATAGCATGGAGGCCAACCTCAACCCCGGAAATACAAAATCAGCCAGGGTTTTGGAAAAAGCAGGGTTTCAGGAAGAAGGATATTTTAAAGAAAATTATTATTTCCAAGGAAAATTTTTCGATACCCTTACGTATAGTAAGGTAAACAATCCATTCATTGGCAGCGACCAACTCTAGTAAACCCCATTTTTTATTATCAGGAAAAGCCTGGACAAGCATTATTTCCAATTTTTTTATCTGGTTGATCCCAGGAATTTTTGTGCTGGCAGGCTTTCTGGCAGTATTGCTTATTTGTTTAACGGCCGCAGATGGATCATTGTTAGAGATCAATCCGAAACTTCCAAATGGCTTAAATTCATTTATGTCTTTGGCTTTGTTAATGGTTCCCCTGGCTTGTATCGGCTCATTCTGGGTATTTGATATACATATGATAAAAGAATCTGCTTCAATTATTTCTGTTGGCCTGGCCTCTCTTTGTTTTGGCATCCATTTATTGAAGAGAGAATTGATAAGATTGAGATAAAACATAAATATCGTACCTTGGTTCTATGCAAACAGCCGAAGAACTGAGAAAGACTATTGATGAAGCTTGTATACGATTTGCTTCAATACCAGAAAAGGATTGGAACCATAAACCTCTTCCCGAAAAATGGAGTAAAAAGGAAATACTGGGCCATTTAACCGACAGTGCTTTTAATAACCATAGAAGGTTTGTTGTTACCCAGTATGACCAAAACAACAAGATCATTTATTTGCAAGATGATTGGGTAAGAATCAATGCCTACCAGCAAATAAAAACAGACGAACTTATTCATTTATGGAAATTACTGAACAAGCAAATCGCCAGAGTAATGGAATCGATTCCCACAGAAAAACTTTTATGTACCTGCGATACAGGTAAGCAAGGTAAAGATTTGAAAACCTTGAAATTTTTGATGGAAGATTATATAGCCCACATGAACCATCATTTGGGTAAAATCATTTAGCATGGCTGTTTTTGATCATTTTAAGCATACACCCACCTTTAAACTGCTTGAAATAGCTGAGAATCCAGCTAACTATGATCCCTTGGCTGTACATGCCGTAATGGAAGAATTGGAGAGAAGAGGGGTATCTTCACATGAGCTAAACTTACTTGTACAGCCACCTTCATTCGTGGAGAAAAAAACAATCCCATCTGATAACCTGATCTGGAACTATGTTCAAAAGGTATGGATCAATAACCGAAACATGGATAAGGCCACAAATCGATACGTTTACCTCATTTCTATATGCAGCTTGATTTTTTATTTGTTCATCTTAATCTTTGATTTTAAAAAAATAGTTGTTTTTTTCTGGATGTTCTTTTCTCCTGATGTTTTGAATATTAAATTATTGTATGACTGCGCTTGTTTAATATTATTACCAATAGGCCTATTGGCCTTCTTCCAAGGTAAAAGAATTGGATGGTTAACATTAGTATTTACCTGGATTCATTATATTTTAACCGATACTATTTCCCTTATATATTCTGGCACAAAATATTTAGAAGTGTTACCTCAGGTGGTTATCTTCTACTCGATAATTATTTTTTTACATCTAGTCGTCCTGGTGGTCTTATTTACTCCAAAAATCCTTCGTAGCTTCAAATTAGACACATACCATGTTTTTTCGGTAATAACCATTGCAGTGCTGCTTTTCTTTGCCATAGAAAATTTGCAGAATTGAATTATCAAAATGATCCAAAGCCCCCCTTTTTTTTCAAAATGAGAAAAAAATGTTAATCCATCATAAAAAGGTTAAATAAAAATAGGCCTTTAAATACCTGATTTATACATAGATAACTCCCTTTCTCTGCAATGGTCTGCCGAATGGCACCATGATTGAAAATTAGGTTATAAGAAACTTAGCGTACTTAATTATGAAATCAACCATACAAATAGCAACCTTAATAACTGTTATGATGATAGGCTTAACAGGTTGTTTCCAGGAAAATATATCAGAAATGAATTATATAGGTCCATGGAGAATTATTCAATATTATAACCATGGTGAAAATCAAACAATGAACTATGTTCATAACCATAAGTACTATACTATCTATTTACAATCAGGCAATATTTTTAATGAAACATGGATAGAATCCGATGAGACCTATGATATCAACGGCATGTGGAAACTGGACGAAGATAAACGGCATTTGTTATTGAATGATCGTTATAACGGTGAAAGAAAATTTGAGATCACTTATACGCATACCATTAGGATCAAAAACGGGAAGGAAGAATGGATACTTAAGAAAATATAAGGATATGTATTAAAAAGAGGAATAT
Source organism: Flavobacteriales bacterium (assembly GCA_025451235.1). GTDB lineage: Bacteria > Bacteroidota > Bacteroidia > CAIKAF01 > CAIKAF01 > JANWKQ01. Next base: position 49,829 of record JANWKT010000024.1, read on the forward strand.
GAAAACAACCATCAAAGTAGCTGCATTTTTAATCATGGCTACCATGGGATTGGTGGCATGCAGGGATCATTATAAGGAGTTTTATTCTACCGGTGAATGGAAACTCGAAAGCTATTACTATAATGGGTCGGATAATACCAGTATTTATTTACAATCACATGAGAATTACACTTTTGTGCTAAAAATTGGACATAGCTTTATCGAAACATACACAGTAAATGATTCACCCTATACGGTAAATGGCACATGGGATGTAAGCTATGATGTAACGATACTTCGATTGTATGATGCTGTTAACGGGACCAGGGAGTACGAAATTACCCAGAGTTCTACCATAAAATTATTTTTAAAGAAAGGAATTGAAGAGTGGCACCTGAAGAGGCCATGATTCCTGCATAGGTTGGTTAAAGTCCCGGTTTTAAAAAGCTGGGACTTTTTTTTACATTAGCTTAAAATCCCCTATCATGAAAGCCCTCGAATCACTTACTTCGAAAGGATGGAAAAAAGAAAATGCAATTCCATTCAGAGAACAAATTGTAAAGGATGCCAAAGAATGTTATTCTTATTCAAATGCTAAGAATACACAGATAGCGCTTATGCCCTTTACGGATCAGTCGGTCCTAACGATCCGTTTAGCTGGAACTCGTGGAAATAACTTCAATTATTTCCAAATAAAGATTGATGCAACCAATGAGCAGTTAGTGGTCGATAAGATCGACTCCATCAAGGATGAAGTTGATATCAACAACTATTTCAATGTGTATTTTGGCTTACAGGCGGTAGGAGAAGTGGCCATTATGGCCTGGGAACAGTGGGAGGTCAACTACCGATAGTTAAGCCTCATGCTTCCGGTCTTCGATCTGATCGTTTAAACCTTTAACGATCCGACTGGTGGTATGGGTGAACATAAATGGAAACACCGAATGAACGCTGCAGCATATAACGGCTTTCATCAGTTTAAAAACAACTGACCAGGCGAAAATAAAATGCCCCGAGTAGGATAAACCTACTTCTTTAGGATGTTTGGTAAACGCATTACTCATAGGTCAATTTTTTCTATATGATTAGTTTCGATCTGATACAACTTAGATAACGAATATTTCATTTGATTGGTATCTCCGCTGGTTTGCCATTGTACCAATCCATTTTCATCAGCCACATCCCAGGTCGAAAGAATCCAGTTACACATTTCTTGAGCAGGATCAAGCAAAACCGCCTGTCCGGTGAAATCAATTATTCTATTGGCAATTAATGGATAATGGGTGCATGCCAGTAATATATGTGGAATCGTTTGGATTGGCGAAAAAATAGCCTGAATATCTTCCATTAATCCATCTGAGTCAATATCTCCTGCCTCTATTCTGGCAGATAAGGGTTGCGCTATCCGCTGATACACCTGGATACCATTCGCCTCCAGCTTATTTTTATAGATCTCCGATTCTATGGTGCGCTTTCCTCCTACTATGCCCACTTCCTTGATCCCTGCTTTTAAAACCACATTGATCCCATGTTCAATAATACCGGTGATGTTTTTATCATCTCCTAGAACTGTACTTGCTGCATTACAGCCAACAATGATCTTTTCGATACCCAACTTATTGAAATGTAGAAAAACATGGCTTAAACGGGCCTTTAATTCGTTTTCGGGCACTTTACCATAGGGGGTGAAACCCGTGTCGGAAAAATAGACCACGTTTACGTTGCTACTTTTGCGCAATAACTGGTAAATACCAACTCCCCCTATTCCCCAATCGCAAATCCCTATAGCCATTATGGATAAGTTAAATAAATTTCGTTCATATTTTCAATCTTACCTGAATCGAATGCCAGCATGGTAGAATGATAACCTATATTGATCTTTTCCACATTCCTGCCAGGGAACCTACTTTCCAGATACCACTTCATTTCATGCTCCGCCCTGATAGGATTATATTTCAGCATATGTTTCCAATCCGGATCATTCACCAATTTTTTCAAATTCCTGTAAAATTTCCTGTTCGCATATCGCTGAAAAATATGTTTTACTTTATGGGCCAGAAACCTGGGTATCTCTTTCCTTTTTACAGGTACGGTTACCATGTCAATGATCAGCACCTTTCCTCCTGGTTTCAATACTCTTTTTATCTCATTCATCAATGGGTCCCAGTCCAGATACCTAAACGATAACAAAGAGGTGACCACATCGATGGAATGGTCCTCCACGGGTAAGATTGGGCCTGTTAGTTGTTTGAAATCCAGGTTCTTATTATGGGTGTTTAAAAGTCTTGCTTGAGCCAGTATATTGGCCGAAATATCTACTCCAATACCGCAATTGAGCTTTGGTGATAGTTCTTTTAACAAGGCCCCATTACCACAACCAATATCCAATAAGGTAATATCGTTCGAACCTGTTAAATGGGAAGAGATCCACTTCCACTCATCTTTTCTCACTTTGATATCCTGGAATACCTGGTCATAGAGTCTGGCAACCCTGTTATAGGTCCTGTCATCTGCAAATTCATCAGGCTTAAATGATTTCATGGTTTCCAGGGGTTCCCATCCAGCATATTTTTTAAATGAGCCGATCCATCCATGTGATTTCTTTCCTTTACATCCAACCGCATAAACGGGTCCGTTTTCAGTTTTTACTTGACGAAACCTGTTTTTGTTGGAAGTAACTGTGGTATACCAATAATAGCCAAATGATTCCACTCCATGGTTTTTGGCAAAAAAAGCAGCAAACCATCGCGCCGATCGGCAACAATGAAAATAAGCCTTTGCATTGGGTGCAAAAGGGATCTCCAGGTTTTTTATCTCATAGGGACTAAATTGTTCCGGATATTGACGTGTACCATACATGGGACCATACATTCCTGAGTGGCCTACAAAATGGTATTCATTGATTTGTTTTTGGCCGTTTTTCAAACCCAGAAAGATCTCCACCAATTCCTTCTTATGCAAAATACCGTGGCAAATCACTTCTTTACCTGCCTCATTGAATTCAGCTTCAAGTGTCTTGGCAGCCCTTGCAAACATATCGCTACCTTCACGGTATTGAGTAGTATAGATAATGAGGATCAATGAAAGATAAGGAATTAGATTTTTACAAAATTACCAAAATAGAAAAAGCCTTTTGCAAAAAATCATGCAAAAGGCTTTTTCTTGAAAGCTATTCATTATTGTTTAACAAACTTGCCAACCGCAAATATATTTCCGTTTTGAATTAACTGATAAGTATAAATACCGGAGCTCAAGGCTTCCACGTTTAGTTGAAGGTTATCCAAATTCATTTGATAAGGAACCGCTATGTTTTTACCTGCAACATCTGTTAGTTGAAGATATACAGGATCATTGGAAACTGCGTAGATAAATTGGATGTTTACGATCGACTCGGCAGGGTTTGGGAAAACAATGGCATTGTTTAACAACCAATTTTCGATGCTGAAATTATTGATCACTACACAAGCACTTGTATCCAAACAGCCGGCAAAGTTCAGCTGAACGGCATAAGATCCATTGGCCGGTGCCATAAAGTTCTGAGCAGTTGCTCCCGGAATAACTGCATAACTATTGTTGCAATCCAACCACTGGTAGGTAGCTCCGGCCTGATTGGCGGTAATGGTAATTCCAACAACCGAAGTGCTGTTATCTAATCCCGGAGGAGTGATATGCACTTTAAAGGCCGCATCCTGGTTGCTGTTTTCGCGGTATTCCGACCATGATCCATCCAAAATTTCATACGTATTTCTTGAAATAGGTGCGGCGGTTTCCAGACCCAGAAAAATATTCGGCCCAGCCTGGAAAAAGACCACATAAAATCCACCTGAATCGATTTGAACCGGAGTTAAAAGATCTACTGAATTCCATGATGCTGTAATTACAGAGGCTCCCGGAACTACAGTACTCGACAAAATGGTTCCTGGGGCACCAAATGGAGCATCATTGGCAAAAATGGTGGCAGTATAACCATCTCCTAAAGCATTTTGAACAAAGAACTCCAATGAATCTATGAGGATTGGATAAACCGGGGGCTTATAGAACACCCCAATCCCATCGTCATTGCCTATTCCCGAATTCCAGCTTACCTGCTGATCTGGCAAGTTGGGTGTATGATAGGTAAATACGGTAGGCGAACATGCATTGATCACTTCTATTTCCGATAACTTGATATTATTAGCCGGATTGATATCAGTGGCGCAGTTAGTAGATACCTGATAAGAATATTGACCAGGTACCGTGAGATAAGCTGGAAGAAAATTTACGATGGTAAAAGCACCTGTATTGAGGGAAGCGAGTGTATCATTGTCCTGATGCAACAATACAAAAGCAAGGTCTCTCACCTGAGCATTGATGGCAATAGGTGAACTAATGGTAGCATTTCCAACATTTTTTATGTTCGTAGCAAGTGAAATAGAACCTGCAGGCACGATCACTCCTTTGCTACCCACATTTTGGTTCCAGAAGGGCGTTGCATCGGGTACTTGCAAGGTAACCACCGGTGGATAATAAAATTTTATCGCATAATTGGCAGGGGGAACAAGATCGACATAACATTGCAAACCAATATTGCCGGTAAGGTTCTCGATCCCAATCACAAGATCATTGCAGCCTGCAATATCATTTAGCGTATTTAAGGTTTGATACTGGAAAGTAATAGAGCTGTCTGATCCACATAAAATGATCTGGAATGTGGTAGTTCCAGCTGTATAGTTGGGCGCAGCCGCCATCCAATGCGGAACGTTGCTGTATTGAACAATAAATGAATCGGTAAAATTCGTCCAGTAAAAAGCCTGCGCAGGATTACCTCCTCCAAAAAAAGTGAGATCGGTCATAAAAGCGGCCAGGATATTATCGGCAGGTCCCCCAGCTGTTGGGAGAGAAGGAAAACAAGAAGCAATATTACTTGGATTATCAAAACTTACCCAACCATTCGATCCTACTTTTACCTTGGTGTAATCACTCCAATAATAATGGAAATTAAAGCCAATATTGTATTGCATCGGTGCACTATTATCATCTGCAAGACCGGTAATGGGTAGGCCAATTGTTGAAATATCGATCCAGTTATAAACGGGTCCTCCCGGCTCATTGCTGTCTTTCCAGACATAGCCGTAAGCATCAGGACCACCTGAAAGCGCAAATAATGGAGTAAAAGAAATAAGCCCTGTAAATACAAAGAGTGTAAATAGTTTTTTCATTTTCATGGTTGTTTGTGATCAAATATATAGAATTTCGGCCAATAAGTTATATTTTCATCCTCATGAATGACTCGCAGATTTACAACAGCATCCTTGAACTCCGTATTGATTGGAGCGAGCTTGACCTGTTTGGGCATGTGAATAATGTAATGTATTTTAAGTACTTGCAAGCGGCACGGGTAAATTACTGGGATCGCACCGGTTTATCTGAAAGTTATGAAAGGGATCGATTGGGTGCAATGCTTTTATCGACCCACTGCTTATTCAAACAACCTCTATTTTATCCTGGAAAGATCACCATTAAAACGAAACTGGAATTTATAAAAAACACCAGCTTTGGATTGCAACACCATATCTTTAATGATAAAAATGAAATCGCCGCCATTGGTGATGACGTGATTGTATTCTATGATTACAATCTGAATCAAAAATCCAATATCCCGGAATGGTTAAGAAAAAATATCGACCATTTGATCCTGGGATAGGTCATCGTTTACATGATTCACACTTTGCACATTAATTAACTTTAAGGTCTTGTTGAATGAATTTCTGTTGGTTAAATTTGAAACCAGACATGAGTCTATCTTAGATTTTTAAATTTGTAAAACAAAGAAACATGAAAACTACAGCAAGAAAAAAAAATAAACCTTCCTCAAGAGTAGCTCAACGTAGCACTAAATCATCAGTTAAAGCAACGAAAACCAGACAAAGAACCAAAAAAGCCAGTCCAAAAAAGGAAAAACCAGATGAAGATAAATTCAAGGAGTTATTTAATGACCTGTTAAAAGATACTTTGAATGCCGAAAAACAATTGGTAAGAGCATTGCCAAAAATGGTAAAGGCGGCCACATCAAAACAACTGGCCAGTGCCTTTAAAAAACATCTTTCCGAAACCGAGAAGCAAGTAAGCCGTCTTGAAAAAGTTTTTTCCGTTTGCGGATTTAAGGTAGTTGGTAAAAAATGTGAAGCCATGGAAGGTTTGGTGAAGGAGGGAGAAGAGGCCATCAAAGAAACTACTCAAGGCTCTTTTGTCCGTGATGTAGCATTAATTGTAGCTGCCCAAAAAGTGGAACATTATGAAATGGCAGCATATGGCTCACTCCGTTCAATAGCAGAAACCCTTGGATATTCCAAAGCGGTTGATCTATTGCAAAAAACCCTTGATGAAGAAGGGGCTGCCGATAAAGCGTTAACAGAATTATCAGCGTCCATCAATGCAAAAGCAGCGGGTACAACAGGTAGCAAGGTTCAGGCAAGTGCATCCGATCAGGAGGAAGAAGAGGAGGAACCCATTGAAGAGGCTGTATATTTAGATGCAGATGAAGAAGAAGAAGGTGACCAAAGATCCGACAGGAACATGGGCAATTCGCTGTAATTAAGTATCGATCCCGAATGGTGGTTGATTTACCTTCCGGATCATTTCTCTAAATGTTTTTATATAACTTTGCCTAATAACCATAGCGAATTGGCAGAGAAAATAATTATTGGAGGAGTGCCGGAACATTTTAATATTCCTTGGTATTATGGTACCCAACATGGAATGTTTAATTCTACCGGCTGGGATGTTCGTTGGCAATCCTATCCAGGAGGAACAGGAGCTATGCTGGTTGATCTGAAAGAAGGCAAGCTGGACATGGCCACCTTACTAACCGAAGGTGCTATATCAGGCATCTTAGGGGGCATTGATGCGAGCATTGTGAAGTTCTACGTGGATTCACCATTGAGTTGGGGCATTCATGTGAAGAAAGGAAGTGGAATTACTATGGACCATTTGGAAGGAAAAAAATATGCGATTAGCAGGTATAAATCCGGTTCGCATTTAATGCCTTATGTAAATGCTCGCCAGAAAAATATCCAGCTCAATGACGACGATTTCATCATAGTTAAAGATCTCGACGGGGCTCGTGAAGCACTTGCAAAAGGCAATGCGGATGTTTTTTTCTGGGAGAAATATATTACCAAACCCTTTGTTGACAATGGAGAGTTTGAAAAAATAGGTGTCTGCCCTACTCCATGGCCCTCATTCGTGGTGGTATGTCAAAACAGTTTATTGAAAAATCACTTTAATGATCTTCATCTTTTGTTTGATCAACTTCATCAGGTCATTAGGGATTTAGTGCTGTCGGGTGACATCATTAACATGGTTGCCAATGAATTTGGATTGAAATATTTTGATGCGGTTAAATGGTACGCTGCGGTAGAATGGAATATGGAATTGGGTGTAGATACCGAAAAACTAGGAGCAGCGGTTAATCGCTTAATGAAATTAGGACTGATTGAAACCATCCCCTTGGATCTTGCCATTCAAAAGCTGGTGGATAAAAGATCTATTTTCAATTTTACAGAATAAAATATCCTATCTTAGGCAGTCTTAAACCGCCGATTTTTCTGTCACGATATACACATGCAAAAAAACATTAACCAGAATGAACTAAGTAAAAACCTGGAGGCTTCGGTGATGTTCATTGATATGAATAGTTTTTTTGCCAGCTGTGAACAACAGGATAATCCTTCCTTAAGAAATCAACCAGTAGCAGTTTGCATCTATATATCACCGTATAGCCCAATCATTGCACCCTCTATTGAAGCGAAAAAATTCGGTGTAAGAACAGGTATGCGCATGAACGATGCTAAAAAACTTTGTCCCGGTCTTATACAAGTCGATACAAGTCCCGATAAGTACAGAGATTACCATATCAAGATCATGGATATTTTAAAATCTTATTCTCAGGATGTGATCCCTAAAAGTATTGATGAGGCAGTGATCAATTTTAAAAATTATCATTTGGTTTACAAAGACCTGCATCAGGTGGGTATGCAAATAAAACAGGATATATATACCCAAGCAGGTGATTGGCTCAAATGCAGCATAGGGCTTGCACCCAATACCTTCCTGGCTAAGTTGGCAAGTGGGATTCAAAAGCCTGATGGATTTGTAACCATTACTCCGAGTACCATTGATGATGTATTGAGTAAATTAAACCTGGAAAGTCTTCCTGGGATTGCTAAAAGTACATCTAGAAAGCTGGTCATGGCTGGGATCAACAGTCCACTTGAACTGCGGTATGCACAACCCTTGTTTCTGAAGAATGCCTTAAAAAGTATTGTTGGTTATTATTGGTACTGCCGGCTCAATTTTATGGAAGTGGATCTGAGCAGCAAGCCCTATAAAAGCATGCAGGCTATGCGACAAATATCAAAAAATAACAGGGAATCCATCCAGTATTTGCAGGATCTTATGCTGGCATTGTGTATGCGATTGGAAAAAAGAATGGTAACACAGGAGTTGTATGCACGCAGTATCAATATTCATTTATCCTACGAAGATGGTAAAGCCTGGGCGGATCATACCAGGTCGGAATTACCTATACAGGATGGGAACAGGTTATTGGATATTTATAAAAAACTCATTACGGAAGGAGAGGAAAAATTTGGAGGACCGCTGATCAACCATCAAATGACAAGTATGAGTTTGAATGTAAGCGCATTTGTAACCAGTGACCTTGTTCAGTCAGATCTTTTTTATACGGATCAGAAAAGAGACCATTTGCGAAAAGTAGTCTACCAGATCAAAGATAGATTTGGAAGTACCGCTTTGATGAAAGGGGCTGAAGTAACGCGGCAAAAGGCTTTTCAGGACATGATAGGTTTTGGTTCCATAAAAGATCTCCAAAAAGAAGAAGTATGGGAGGATAATGATGATTGGCTGGAAACTGATTTTGATGTATTTGATTAAAAGTATAACCCCTTCTATTACATGTCATTTTTAGCCCTGATTTGTCATTATCGGTAGATTGGTTAAATTTGTTAAAATATTAAAAAATCAATCTCCATAATTTATGAAAAAATCCTTACTTCTCGCTGCCACATTTGCATGTATCGCAGGTGTTGCTTTTTCGCAAAATCCACTTTCGGGAAATTCAAGGCATTTATTAAATGCCAAAGCCGTAAAAATAAATAGATTTAAAAGTGTACTTGCAGAAGCATCCTTAAGCAACCTGGAAAATCGTACGCCTGGTTCAACCAAGTCAACGTCCGCTACCGTTGGAACGTCTACTTATCAATTACAATCTAATAGCAGTATAGAGAATAGGATTGTTCACAATTCTGATGGAACCATTGGAGCTGTATTTACTTTTTCGGATGATGCGGGTTCTACCTGGCCAGACAGAGGTACCGGTTATATTTACAACGATGGAAGTAGCTGGAGTGCTGCGCCTACCACCCGTATTGAGGCAGTAAGAACAGGTTGGCCAACCGTATTGACCTTAGGCGATAACAGTGAAGTGGTGATCAGCCATAACACAGCCACTACCAACGATTATGATATTTATTTTTCAAAACGTCCAGTAAAAGGGACCGGTACATGGACCGAAAACGCCACCATACTTGCCAATCCTGGAGCCCCTTATGGAAATCTTTGGCCCAGAGCCGCTGTTGGAGGTGCCAATAACATGTCCATCCATATGATCTCTATTTCTTTCCCTACAGATCCCTTGGTGACCACTACACCAGCCTTCTTTATGGGACAGCAAGGTGCCATTACCTATAGCCGTTCGACTAATGGTGGAACTTCATGGGATATTTTGCATAACGTAAATGCACTTCATGATTCAACTCAATATTATGGATTCGATGCCGACGCTTACGCGATCGATGCCAGGGGAAATACAGTTGCCTACGTAGGTGGTGGTTTTACCAATGATGTTTTCTTAATGAAATCAACCAACAATGGAACTTCCTGGACCAAAACCATTGTGAACGATTTCCCGTTGGATCTTTTTGTTGACCAGATCATAGATACCACCAGCACCAATGATGGATGCTTAGAGGTATTAGTCGATAGCAATGATTTAGTGCATGTATTCTTTGGAAACATGAACATATTGAATGATGACAGCACCGATAACCAAATATCTTATTTCCCTGGAACTTCAGGCTTGATGTACTGGAATGAAAGTATGGGAGCAAATAATCCGGTGTTGGTCGCCGATCTAGAAGATGTGGACGCTGACCTAGTGATCACCCTTACTACTTTTGGAACTTACCAAAATTCGTTGAGCAGTTTCCCAAGTGCAGGTTTGGATGGAACCAATGGTTTACACCTTACCTACTCCGCTATTGTAGAAAATTCGGATGATGGAGCAGGAAATAATGTAAGGAATGTATATTATACAAAAAGTATAGATGGAGGAGCCAGCTGGATCCCACCGGTACGTGTAATATCAGACGATTTTACCGAACAAGTATATTGTTCCATATCTAAAGATGTAGACCCTACTTGTATCAGCATGATCTATCAAAGTGATATTGCCGTGGGTCATGGTGTTGGTGCCACAAATCCTGATGCGGGAAGTAATATTGGGAATGCTGCGGATATGATCTATGTATGTTACGAACTATTCTCAGGGGTAAATGAATACCTCAACCTGAGTGAAGGGATCAGTATTTATCCGAATCCATCACATGGTAATGTAAATATTCAATCCGTTCAAATTGTGAACAAAGTAGAAGTGATCAACTGTACAGGTTCGGTTTTATATTCATTCAATCCTGAAAGCCAGCAATATACCATGAACCTTGAAACCCTTGCTTCTGGTATTTACCTGATCAACCTGTATATGGGCAACCAGAAAGTGGTAAAACGATTTGTGAAAATGTAGAAGTCTGAAGACCGAAGCTCGAAGTAAGCCACCTAATTTAGCTTCAAACTTCGAGCTTCGGTCTTCAGGCTTTTTTTTATCATTCTTCTACCCCATTTACGCAAGGGGTCATTTGATCATTTCTTTCAATGGTTTTTTATCCACTTTACCGGATAACTCTTTGGGTATTCTTCCATTCTTAATGCTTTCAGACCTTAACCTCCGCCCAACGATCTTTTCATTCATGGTGCCGATCTCTAATAACCTATCCACATCAATGCCGGTTTCAATACCCATTTCATCCATCATGACCACCATGTCTTCTGTACTTACCAGACCCACCAGGTGCGGATCTTTATAATAATATTCTCCTGTACCGGCCACAGGAGATCCATCTACAAAATTGGCCGGCTGCCCCCCGATTCCACCCAAGGTAGATTCATAATTGGTCATTCCCGCCTGTAACGCAGCCAACACATTGGCCAGCCCCCATCCACGAGTAGTATGGAAGTGTACGATATGCTTGGATGGATCACCCATGGCATCCATGAGCATGGAATAATATTTATATACCCGATCGGGTGATGCACTTCCATCATGGTCGGCATGTTCAATATCGGTAGCACCCATATCGAACCAGCGTTTGGAGAATGCAATGGCATCTTTCATTTCAGTAGGTCCGCTAATAGGACATCCCCAAATAGTGCTTACTGTTCCATTTACTTTCATCCCTGCTTCCAGCGCCAATGGAATATATTTTTCACACATCTTCCAGTATTCATCAAGGCTCATCCCTGAATTCTTGCGATGATGGGCCTCGCTGGTTGAAACCATGACCAGGATACGATCGGGTCCCCAGCCTGCTTTCCTGGCCTCTATGGCCCTCTCAATGGCTTTTTCGCGTATAGTAACGGCAGTTAGTTTAACCGAAGGAAGTAAATGTGCAATTGATTTGGTATTTCTGATCCCCTTCAACACTTCTTCTGCATCTTTGAACTGCGGCATACCTTTGGGATTACCCAGGTTAGTGGCTTCAATATGTTTAAAGCCCGCCAGGATCAATTGCTCTGCAACCCATATTTTAGCTTCGGTGGGGATAAATTTTTCTTCATGCTGGTAACCATCCCGAATGGTAATATCGCCAATGGTGACTTTTTTAGGATAATTAAAACTCATAGACGTGCATTTTCAACTCTATTTCCAGCAATAATTCAGCCAGAAAATCCTTGCTCTGTTTTTTTTACAAACAAAGTATAGAGATGTACAAGTAGAAGTGAATTAAAATAGTTTCTCCAGATACTGCAGTATTTGCTCGAACAAATAGTTGGTATTGTTCCTTTTGGATTCGGTAGGTCTGATCTTTACCTGCAAATGCCAGTTGAGCTTTGCATCGATTCCGCTTTTGAGCTTTGCATTCGACATGACGGCAAGGGCATGTATAGGAAAATGATATTCTGTAGTTAGATCGACCAATACATCAAAATCCTCTTCATAAAAACGCCTGGTTTTTTTGGAAGTGGGAAGATAGTTGGTGTCGAAATCAGTTCTATCGATAAAAACTACCTGGTCGATTTGCGGATGTGGTTTCTTTTTGGACGCTTTAAACCAGCAGATGATCTGCACATTTTTTCCTTCTAAAAAGGGGTTCTTCAATACTTTGTGTAAATGTTTGAGATTGGACGCATCATCCATATAGTACAAGATCCCTACAGAAGCAATTTTCTGGAAGGGAACCGGTGAAGCATTTTTTATCTTGAGCTTTTTTAGTTTCTTCTTTCCGGATATCTTTCTGATAGAGGCTAAGACCATGGGCAAATTTACGATTATTCGCATATATTTTGCAGCCGGGATGGAAGCGGCACCGCCCCCTATTTTTTGCATGGCGAATGTACGAAGCGGAGAGTGGCTGTAAAGAACTCCTATGCTGTGCTACAGGAGCATGCAAAAAAATAGGGGGAGTAAAGCGAACAGCCCGATTGCTGCCCTGATTAACTAATTAATCAACGCCAGGAATTCATCCTCTGTAATGATCTTTACACCCAGCTCTTCGGCCTTTTTCCTCTTTTCAGGGCCCATTTTATCACCGGCCACTAAATAGCTCGTTTTTTTAGATACGGATCCGGATTTTTTGCCTCCGTTGTTTACGATCAATTCTTCCAACTCATCACGCGATACTTTGGAAAAGGTGCCGGAATACACAAAAATAAGTCCTGCCAACTTGGTGGAAGTGGTAATATGGCTATCAACTGATGCTTCAAATTGCAACCCATAAGACTTCAGTCTATCAATAAGATGCACATTTGAGTCCTTTTTAAAATGAGCCACCACAGATTCGGCAATTTTTCCGCCTATCTCATCCACTGCACTCAACTCTTCAGCGGTGGATTGAATGATGGCATCTATGTTTTTAAATGCCGAGGCCAGCTTTTTAGCCACCGTTTCTCCTACATAACGGATCCCCAATCCAAATAACAACCGTGGAAATGGAATTTCTTTAGACTTTTGGATTCCTTCTAATATGTTTTGGGTAGACTTTTCCTTAAAGCCTTCCAGTTGGATGATATCATCGTACTTCAATATATAAAAATCAGCTACATTCTTTACCAACCCTTTTTCAACGAAGAGTTCAATGGTCTTTTCACCCAGACTATCGATATTCATCGCTTTGCGGCTGATGAAATGAACGAGTTTTCCCAATATCTGTGGTTTACACCCATCCTCATTGGGACAATAATGGTTCGCCTCTCCTTCTTTACGTACCAATTCTGTATTACATTCAGGGCAATGGGTGATATAATGGAACTCCTTGGAATGAGGATCTCTTTTTGAAAGATCAATCCCGGTGATCTTAGGAATGATCTCCCCGCCTTTTTCAACGAAAACCATATCGCCGATACGCAACCCCAATTCCGCAATGATATCCGCATTGTGCAAAGAGGCTCGTTTAACCGTGGTGCCGGCCAATTGGACCGGTTTTAGGTTCGCTACAGGAGTGATAGAACCGGTGCGGCCAACCTGAAAGGTTATTTCCTGCAAAATAGTGGTAGCACTTTCTGGTGGGTATTTAAATGCAATGGCCCAGCGGGGGGATTTGGCCGTGGATCCCAATGTATTCTGCTGATCGTACCCATTCACCTTGATCACAATTCCATCCGTTTCAAAATCAAGGTCAAATCTTTTCTTCTCCCAATGATGGATATATTCTTTTACTTCATCTAATGACCCACATTTTTTAATATGTTCCGACACTTTAAATCCCCAGGATTTGGCCTTCATCACTGCATCATAATGATTGGTGATAGCGGAGTTTTCGGCCATTACATTGTATAAAAATGCATTGAGGTTACGTGCAGCCACCGCTTTGGAGTCTTGCTGCTTAATGGTACCAGAAGTAGCATTCCGTGGATTTTTAAGCTGTTGTTCAAAGATCTCTTCTTCGTCCAACCCTTTTTCCTCCAGTTCTGCTTTTATTTCTTCATTGATCTTATTAAATACTGTCTTGGGCATAAAGATCTCACCTCGGATGGTAAGCTGCTCGGGATAATCATTGACCAATTGCAAAGGAATGGAACGAATGGTCTTAATATTTGTGGTGACCTCATCTCCCTGCACTCCATCACCTCGTGTAACGGCCTGTTTTAGCCTTCCTTTTTCGTAGGTAATACTAATAGCCACTCCATCTATTTTCAATTCACATACATATTCTACCTGCCCTATATCTTTGGTGACCCTTTCATGAAAATCGTCCAATTCCTCCAGTGTATAGGTATTGTCTAACGACATCATCCTCACCTTATGAGCTACCGTGTTGAATTTTTTGGTGATGTCGCCCCCCACCCTTTTTGTAGGTGAATTTTCATCGGCAAACTGGGGGTATTCTTTTTCGAGCAATTCCAGGCGTTTGAGCATTTGATCAAACTGAAAATCCTCGATCTTCGGATCGGACAATACATAGTATTGATGGTTATGATAATTGAGGTCCTTCCGGAGATTCTCTATCTCCTTCCTGATCTCCTCTTCCTTCAATAACGTGGTCATATCTTTACCGCTTTAATAAATCGATTTTTACCAAACATATCGGTCATCAAAATTACAGAAGAAAACGAATCCTGGGTGAAAATTGCCGAAGTTTCTTTACCCAGGCTTTCATTGATCTCCACATAGATCAGCCCGTTCCTTTTAAGATGTTCATGCCCCATCTGGCCAATGGCCTTGTAAAATATCAATGGGTCATTCTCAGGCACAAACAAAGCTTCTGCCGGTTCAAAATTAACCACATTCGCAGCCATACTCTCTTTTTCGGAAAGGGCAATATAAGGGGGATTGGAAACCATCAGATCAAACTCCTTGCTGATAAAATAATCCTCTTCCAATATATTCATCTCCAAAAATTCAATATTGGAAATATTGTTTTTCTTTGCATTTTCTTCAGCTAATTTTAATGCAGCAGGGCTAATATCCAAGGCTGTTACCTTGCTGTCAGGCAGATGATAGGCCAGGCTGAGCGCCAGGCAACCTGATCCTGTACCTATATCCAATATTTTCAGTCCTTCTCTTTCCTTGTTTTCTTTTACAATGATATCAGCTAATTCCTCGGTCTCTGGTCGCGGAATAAGTACAGAAGAATTTATATTTAAATGCAAACCGTAAAACTCAACCACGCCGGTAACATATTGTATAGGGGTCCCCTTTTTCAATTCAACCACTCCGTTGCAAAAATAGATAATGGAGGATTGATTCACATGTGCCTGAGGTTGCTGATGAAATTGATGCTGACTGATACCTGTAAAATGTTCCAGCAACCACCAGCAGATGGTGGTTAACTCTTCATCTTTATAAGTATCTTTCAGTTCAACCTTGGCAAACTCCATCAAGGTAGATACTTTGTTGTCCTGCACCGGCACCTTGCCATCAATAAAATTCTGCATATTTGAAATTGGTAGCTAATATACCAATCCTCTATTATATGGAATGAAAGTCATAAAAAAAAGAGGTTGGCATTGCCAAACCTCCCCTTTCATTTTTGGTGAAATAAAATTTTAAATATTACCCCATGCCAGACCTATGGTCCAGATCAGGTCACCTTGTTTTTTATCCGCCGGAACTACATTTTGATAAGATCCTAAAACAGCTGTTTTTACCATCAGGTTTTTAATGATAGGCATTGCCAGTGTTACCCCTCCTGTAAATTTATAGTTGGTTGCAAAGAGTAAATCCTGCGTCCATTTATAGTTATGTACGATCAACAATTTTCCTTTAAAGAATTTATGTGAACCTGTCCATCCAAGGTTGACGATAGGTGTGTTTACGACATCCGTTGAATCTCCCTGGTAAAATACCGGGGTAGTATAATTATTATGTTCGTAGTTGAAGGAAACAGCCGGTTCGAATACATGGTCATCTGTATTCAACACCTTGAATCCTGCACCTAATCCGGCCCAAGCTCTCAGATTAACCCCCCTGAGGAATGAAAACTCTACCCCACCGTTGGCAAATACATATACCTTGTTTTTGGGGAACAAGGAAACATCCACATTCGTATAAAACTCATTGTTGTTTACCACTCCCTCTAACGCTCCATATCTATACCTAACCAATAACTGGGTTCCAATTACCCGCTGTTCAACGGCTAGCTGACCTTGATTAACCGTAATGAAACTATTTAGGTTTCCGAAGTTGAATGTCCAGTCAGAACTGATCAAATATTTTACAGTTAAGGTGGTATCTTTTACTTTTGGCTTAGTAGTTTGCGAAACGACGGAAACTCCGCAGCCAAGCATAAAAAAACCAACCAAGATTGTTCTTATTTTCATAACCGTAAAATTAAATAGCATAACAAAATTCGCATTAATGAATTATGTTATTAATTTGTAATAGAATTGATTTAAACAATGAATTGTTGATATAGCTTGTAATTGAGTGTTTTAGCCTATGACGTACGATCATTATATGAACCGTTGCCTTGAATTGGCCGCCAAAGGGATGGGCAAGGTAACTCCTAATCCATTGGTTGGCTGCGTAATCGTGCACCAAAATACCATTATTGGTGAAGGCTTTCATGAATTTTACGGAGGACCCCATGCGGAAGTGAATGCTGTGAATTCTGTAAAGGATAAAACTTTATTTGAAACATCTACTCTATATGTGAACCTTGAACCTTGTTCACACCATGGTAAAACACCCCCCTGTGCCGATCTGATCATTGAAAAGAAGATAAAGAAAGTAGTGATAGCAACTCAAGACCCATTTCCTGAAGTGGCAGGAAATGGGATTGAAAAACTAAGGTCAGCGGGAATTGAAGTGGTTACCGGTATCCTGGAGAAAGAGTCCAGGGAACTGAACCCTTATTTTTTTTATTTCTATGAGCATAGCAAGCCCTATGTCATTCTCAAATGGGCTCAATCAGCTGATGGTTTGATGGCACCTGCCAACCAGGAAAATAAAAATCCTCTCAAAATATCTAATTCAGAGGCGCAGAAGCTTGTTCATCAATGGAGAAGCGAAGTACAAGCTATTTTAGTAGGAAAAGAAACGGTATTAAAAGATGATCCTCAGCTCAATGTAAGGCTGGTGAAGGGCAAAGATCCAGTTCCTTTTATTTTAGGATCCGCCTCCGATATTCCCAAGGATTATCAAATATGGCGATCGAACCCTGTTTTTTTTGACAGGAAAGATCAAACAATCTCCGATATTCTCAATTACTGCCTTCAACATAAGATCATGTCAGTACTCGTAGAAGGAGGGGCCAAAACACTACAATATTTTATGGATCGGAACTTCTGGAACGAAGCCCGTATTTTGACTAATATAAATATGCAAATAGGTGCTGGAATCAAAGCACCAGAAATGAACATCGTTCCGTTTAAAGAATCTGTTATTGGAGACATTAACCAGGTCCGATACATCCTCAATCCTCTTTTCTATGATTGAACTGGTTCTTTGCATCGTAGCATGTGCACTGTTGGTAGTTGGATTCAAGATCTTTGAAAAGCTAGGTATCTCTTCTTTTCAGGCTATCGTGATCAATTATGGGGTGGCAGGTTTAATTGGTTTTCTATATGAACCTGGTTCAAATACCATCCTAACAAAAATAGATGAACCCTGGTTTTTAAACGGCTGTATTTTAGGATGGGTTTTCATCATTAACTTTTATATCATGTCGCTCAGCACTCTTAAAATAGGGGCATCCGTTACCTCAGTGGCCAGTAAAATGAGTTTGGTGATCACCGTGCTTTTTGGGATCCTTTATTTTAAGGAAGACGTTGGTGCTTTCAAAATCGTGGGAATATTATTAGCGCTGATCTCGGTATTCCTGATCGTACAGATCAATACCAAAGAGATCAATAAAAAATATATGCTACTTCCCATCATACTTTTTTTTGGGGGTGGGTTTATAGATATTTCACTCAACTTTAACCAGGTGATCCATATCAAGGAAGGAGAATCTGGTTTGTTCTCTATGGTAACTTTCAGTGCTGCATTCCTGGCCGGACTGGTCGTTCTCATATATAGAGTGATTGCGAAAAAAGAAAAACTGGGTCTCAAAAATTTTGCCGGTGGGATTGTTTTGGGAGTTGTGAATTGGTTCTCCATTTATTTTTTATTGATCACCTTAAAAGACCCACAATGGGATAGCAGCACTATCTATACCATTATTAATATTGGAATATTATTGCTGGTGGTTATATGTGGAGTTCTCATTTTCAAAGAGAGGTTGAGCCAAAAACAATGGATAGGTGTGTTATTAGCGCTTTCTGCCATTATATTGATCAGTCTGGCATAGTGGAAAATCTATTTACATATACCACCATTGGTTCCCCTTCGGAAGGAATATTTACTGATAAGGGGAGTAAGTTTATTGGCTACCTGTATCCTATCAGTTCAGAAGAAGAATTCAAAAACGCACTAAAAGGATTGCGCACCAAACACGCCGGTGCCCGTCATTTTTGTTATGCATATAGAATAGGAAAATCAACGATCATAGAACGAAGCAATGATGATGGGGAACCTTCAGGTACTGCGGGAAAACCCATCTTCAACCAATTGCTGAGCTATCAACTTATGGAAGTGGGCTTGGTGGTTGTACGTTATTTCGGTGGGACCTTATTGGGTACAACCGGTTTGATACAAGCCTATAAAGGAGCATCCAAAGCAGCAATCGAACAAGCCACGATTATTGAAAAGCCCATCATTCTAAGCAAAGAAATGGAGATCCCCTACCCTCTTTATAACCAATTCATGGCCCTGGTAAAAAAGTATGAGATCAAATCAGAAATGATCCGATCTTCTGAACAGGAAACCTGTTTTACATTGGATATTCCGTTGAAATTTGAAGAAAAATTCATGGAAGAATTGAAAAAAATCCGCTCTGTATGAACTGGAAAAAAATATTTAAAAAGATCAGCATAGGGTTACAAGCAATTCTCTATACCGGTGCAGGGGTCAACCATTTCATCAATTCCAACGCATACATAAAAATGATCCCACCTTATATTCCCTTGAAAGCGGAAGTGAATATTCTTGTAGGCATCATTGAAATAGTTTTGGGAACATCATTGCTGCTTCTAAGTAAAAAAAGAAAATTAGTTGCGATCGGCATTATTTTATTTCTCATCGCCATGATCCCTACACATATTTATCATATCCAAATGGGGGGCAATATTCCTGGCTCATCATTTATTATGCCCCTGTGGGCTGCATGGGTAAGACTTGCCCTGCAATTTGTTGCCATGGCATGGGCCTGGAGCGTTAGAAAGTAATTGAATTATTCCACGAAGAATTTCTTGGTAACCAGTTTTTCCTTCGTGTATAGATTGATAAAATAAACTCCGGCAGGATATGAAGTTAATTGGAGTTTGATCTCTCCGGCATTGATATCCACTTCGTACATCATTCCTCCCAATGCATTTACAACGGAAAGATGGTCAAAACCTTCTAACCCTACAATGGTTACTTCTTCTAACGCAGGATTTGGGTATACATGGATCATTTCGGCAGATAAGGTAGATTCTACTCCGGCAGGAGAAATACAGCTAAACAAACCACTGCCGCCATTATCAGCCACGCCTACACTATCAATGCCAACGCCGGTTCCAGCAGTTCCAAAAGTTGCTGACGTAGTAGCTAAAAGACCATTACTCACTGCAACTGAAGTGGCACAACAGGTATTGCCAATAGCATCCAACTGAATTAAGAAAATATCAGTACCATCTACGGCATCTGTATTGCCAGCAGAAATATAGGTCCCATTGTTTAGTTGAATAACTCCGTATGAATAGCTATTACCCGGAGTGGTGGACCTTGAATACCATACAGGAACTCCACTGCTATCGGTTTTGGTAATAAATGCGGCAGCAGTTGAACCAAAGTAAATTCCTGAAATAATAAAGCCACCATCGCTGGTTTTTTCCATGGAATAACCATTGTCGTTTCCTGGGGTGCCTATGATCCTGGTCCATTGATGATTTCCTGAAGTGGAGATCTTGGTAAGAAAACTGCCTTTATTACTCCCATTGGATGTATCCGTATATCCACTAATAACGTATCCTCCATTAGCCTCTACCATATCGCTTGGAACGAAAAAATCTGAATCGTCATGACTGGTAAAATATTTATTCCAAATCACATTACCATTGCTGTCATATTTTATCACAAATGGTTGTGCTCCACCAAAACCCAGCGGAAAACAACGACCTACCACTACGATGCTTCCATCTGAGGCAGCCAGAATCCCATACCCACTTTCCGGATTGATGGTTCCAATGGGTGAACTCCATTGAACCGTTCCTGCAGAATTCAACTTAACGGTATACATATCCCCTCCACCTTGTCCATAGGTATCTGTTCCACCAATTATTACGCATCCATTATCAGAAGTGGCGGATATTTCCCGGGCAATTTCAGTACCAAACCCTCCAATTGCTCTGTTCCATAAGAGATTCCCACTTGCATCTAATCTCACCACATACGCCTCGCCATTGGCCCCTACAGAATTTGTCTCGCCACAGATCACATAATCCCCATTGGAAGCAACATCAATACCATAGGCAATTTCATTACCTATACCCCCTACCACTCTTGTCCACTGTCCATTTCCAAACATGTCAAATTTCACCACATAAATATCGCTTCCTCCTTCGCCATAGGAAGTAGTGCTCCCTGCTACGATAAAACCACCATCACCGGTCGCCAATATATCATATCCGTTGTCAACCCCGCTTCCACCGAAAGTGGCACAAAAACTTTGGGAATAAATAGTTGACGAACAAACGATCAGGGCACACCCAAGGATCAAGGTAATTCTTCTCATGAACATTCAATTGATTAATAGCTTACCAAAAATAAGAAATAATAACCAATAACTTAAACTTAGTGTGCATTTTCGCCTATTGTGCCCGGTTCTTCCGCTCCGTCTAAGTCATATCAAAACGAACCATCTTAAACCCATGAAATGAAATGTAGAAAAATTTCCAAAAAAAGTAGATTTCTACCTCGGGGAGGCTAATTCGCCATACTTGGAAATAAACCTATTTTGTTAATAATATATTAATAATCAAGTACTTAATGCCTAAAAAGGACCTGCTTTCCCCGACCCATTCGAAGATGTATTATTAGGATGTTAATAACCCTTATTCTATATTTAACGTAATAAGATACATTATCTAAAAAACGAACAATTTAGAACCCCATAAAAGCATATAAAAGGATGAAAAAAACGATCTACTCTATCTCTCTAATTATCGGCGCTGTTTTTACCATTGCAATTCCCTCTGCTATTTATGCCCAACCGGGTGCACTGGATGCCTCATTTGGTATTGGAGGTATAGTGAATACAGATATTGATACTGCAGATGATAAAGGCTACTCTATTATCCAGCAAACCGACGGCAAATTAGTGCTTGCCGGACTTAGCAACAATGGAAGTAACAATGATTTTGCGGTGGTCCGTTATAATCCAGATGGTAGTTTGGATGCCGGCTTTGGTACTGCAGGATCAGTAGTTACACCTATTGGCCTTGGCAACGAAGCAGGGCAGGCAGTTATCCTTCAGCCCAACGGAAAAATACTGGTAGCCGGATTTACCAGCACTGGTAGCTCCAACGATATTGCTTTGATCCGATATAACATAGATGGTACATTGGATATTGGTTTTGGAGTGGGTGGTATAGTTGCTACCCCAGTTGGAAGTGTCAATGACCAAGGACAGTCGGTAGTTCTGCAAACGGATGGTAAAATTGTGGTGGCGGGGTTTACCAACAATGGTACAGATGATGATTTTGCCGTACTTCGATATGATACGAGTGGTGTTTTGGATCTTACCTTTGATATAGATGGAATTGTTACAACGGATTTCGGAAATGGTGCAGATGTTGGTCGTGCAGTTGCTGTGCAAACCGACGGTAGAATTGTGGTGGCAGGATGGAGTTCCAATGGTACCAACCTTGATTTTGCGGTAGCTCGTTATAATACAAATGGCTCCCTTGACAATACTTTTGATCTGGATGGAAAAGTAACATCGCCCATAGGTGGTGCAAATGACCAGGGTTATTCGATCGCTATCCAAACCGATGGTAGAATACTCGTTTCTGGACTCAGCGATAATGGAACTAACCAGGATTTTGCCGTAGCCCGTTATAATACCAATGGAAGTTTGGACAATACATTCGATACGGATGGATTAGTTACCACAGATTTTAGCGGTGGAAATGATTTGGGTTATTCCATAGCCGTGCAAACCGATACCAAAATACTGGTGGCAGGTCAATGCCAAAATGCAGGAGACCAGGATTTCGGTTTGGTACGATACCTCAGTAATGGAAGTTTAGATAATACATTTGATACAGATGGAATCGTGATCACCGATATAGGAGGTAACAACGATGTAGGTTGGGCAGTAACCATTCAAGCCGACGACAGAGTGGTGGTTGCAGGCAGTAACAATCTATCCTCTACTTTTGATTTTAGCGTCGCCCGATATAAAGTATGCGAAATCATTGATACTTCGGTTCAATACTCAGGTTTGGTGCTTAACGCAAATGCCTTGGGAGCCAATTACCAATGGGTTTATTGCGATAGCTCTTATGCACCTATTCCAGGAGCAACCAATCAATCCTATTTCATCATGAACAATGGAAGTTATGCCGTAGTTGTTTCGGTTGGCAATTGTGCCGATACCTCTGGCTGTTATGTAATGAATTCTATCGGTATCCAGGAAAATGATTTTACGAATAGTATAACAGTATATCCTAATCCTACAAGCGGCCAGTTAATTTTGGCGGTTACCAGTCCATTTAAGAATGCAAGCATAGGCTTAATGAATATGACTGGACAAACCATCATTAAAAATGAGAACCTTAGCGGTAATCTGGTTGCATTTGATATTTCGGAACAGGCAGATGGAATTTATTTCTTGGAAATAAGGGATGGGGCAAATATTGCCAGGATAAAGATTGTAAAACGGTAAGAGAAAAAATTCTGACGAATGGGTTTACTTAAAACGTAAACCCATTTTTTTTGAACTATAAGTCCTATGGTCTTCAAATTTTTTATTCTATCTTCGGCTAGGAAAGTAAGAAACAACATTCGGATGAAACCTGGTTTCCAAACAGAAAAATTTACAACTACCGATAGAAGATCGTCTATTGTTGTATTCATTTTAGTGACCATGATGAGTTTAACTCAGGTCTTTTCGCAATCAAGCCCGCCTATTCCCCTTGCTGACTCCCTGAGTGCTTTACTTAAAACAGACCCCGAGGACACCAACAAGCTTAATCACCTGAATGATCTTGGATGGGAACTTATGTATCAAAATCCGGATACGGCCATATTGTTAGGCAAGCAAGCTCTTGAACTGGCCACCAAGATTGCCGGAAGCTCTTCGGCAATTAATAATCTTTCGATAAAAAAGGCTGCTGAAAAAGGAGCAGGAAAGGCCTATGGCAATTTGGGCGCTTATTATTATTTAAAGGGAGAATATGCCACTTCCCTTGAACACCATTTTAAGTCACTCGAGATAAGAGAAGCAATTAATGATAAGGATGGCATTTCCAGGTCTCTTAACAACATAGGAGTGGTATATCGAAACCAAGGAGATCATACGCAGGCATTGGAATATTATTTTAAAGCATTGAAGTTGAATGTAGAATTAGGTAATAAGACCAGGGTAGCTTTTAACCTCAACAATATAGGTCTGGTATATTATGACCAGTCGGATTATACCAAAGCCTTAGACTATTACCGCAAAGCCCTTAGCTTGAATGAGGAGATGGGAAATAAAAATACGGCAGCCACCAATCTTAACAATATCGGGATCGTTTATTATTCAAAAGGAGATTATCCCAAAGCATTGGAAAACTATTTGAAGGCCTTGGAAGTGAATGAAGAATTAGAAAATAGCAATGAAGTTTCAAATAACCTTACCAATATTGGACTTACTTATTACAAAGAGAAAAATTATACAATGGCTTTGGAATATCACCTAAAAGCATTGAAATTGAATGAAGAACTAGGAAATAAATATGGCATTGCATCTAATCTCGGAAATGCAGGTTCGGTTTTTGTGGAGGAGAAAAAATATAAAGAAGCGGAAGAATATTTGCTCCAGGCTTTGAATATTGCTGAAGAAATAGAAGCCTTAGAGCTCATCAAAGATAATAATCAAACCCTAAGCACTTTATATTCGCAAACAAATCGTTATGAACTGGCGTTTAAACATTATCAGGGGTATACGGCCGCCAAAGACAGTCTATTTAACGATGAAAAAAGTAAAGATATAGGTAGATTGGAAATGCAGCATGAAATAGAAAAAGTAGAGAGGGATAGAAAATTGGCGGAGGAAGAAAAAGCAAGAATTGCTATACAACAAAAGAACAGAAAAGATACACTTCAATACAGTGGTATTGTTGTACTTTTACTTATTATTGGATTATTGGTAGGAGTATTAGGTTTTGTAAAAGTAAAACCAGCAATGGCATCGGCAGTCACCTTTTTTGCATTCCTGCTTTTCTTTGAATTCTTATTGGTGCTTTTAGACCCAACCGTTGATCGATATAGTGGGGGTGAACCCGCTTATAAGCTTATGTTTAACGCAGGAATCGCCGCCTGCATCTTTCCGATCCACGCCTTCTTCGAAAGAATACTCAAGCATCGACTCGTGAAGAAATGAGAAAATACAAGTGGCTTCTTCTTATTGGAATTGCAATGATCAGCCTGTTGATGCATTTTCGACATTTCAATAAAGAACTGATTAGCTGGCATGTTTGGAGACAAACCCAAACCCAGTCAACCATCAATAACTTTTACGAGGAAGATTTTAATATTCTTCATCCCAAAAAAAACGATCGCGGCTCTGGTGATGGTTTGTTTCAGATGGAATTTCCTCTTATGCAATGGTTAGTGGCCGGTCTGTACAAAATATTTGGCAGTCATTTGATCATTACCCGGATCTTTATGTTTATCGTAGGCTTGTTTTCGGTTCTGGGAATGTACCAACTATTAAACGCTGTTTTTAAAAAGAAAAAGCTGGCACTCATCGGCGCCTGGGCCTTTAATTTTTCGCCCTGCTTTTTTTATTATACGATCAATCCATTGCCCGATAATTTTGCTTTGTGTTGCTCCATTTGGGGATTGACTTTTTTCTTTACCTGGACCAACAACCAAAAAAAAACAACCCTGTTATGGAGTGGCTTATTCTTGAGCATTGGGGCACTGTGTAAGCTCCCTTTTATTATCTATTATTTGGTTCCGTTTGTTTATTTCTTGATGAAGATCAGAGAAAATAAGGGAATCAAAAAAGAACATATCATCAGCAGCATTTTGGTATTTGCAGCAGTCCTATTCCCATTATTATGGTACATTTCCGTTATTCCAACCTGGAAAGGGAACGGAATTACCAATGGGGTACTGGATAATCAGGTACCTTTTTCTACGGTTTTGGATTATTTACAACACAATCTTGTCTCCACCCTACCCGAGTCTTTATTAAATTATGGATCCGTTTTATTTTTCCTCGCAGGGTTTTATTTTCTTTTTAGAAATAAAGCATATCGGAATAAATATTTTTTGGTTTTTCTGGTCCTTGGCTTAGGAGTTCTTGCCTATTTTCTTTTTGAGATCAATATGATCGCCAAGGTGCATGATTATTACTTATTCCCCTTCTATCCCTTTCTATTTATCCTGGTGGCCTATGGAGCATATTATTTGCTTGAGTCAAAAGCAAAGCTCCTGAAGTATGTTTCGATCATCGCATTATTGTCCTTACCTGTATTAACCGAGCTAAGAATGGCGGGTAGATGGAATCCGGAAAAACCAGGATTCAATAAGGACCTTCTGGTATACAAAGAAGAATTAAGGAATGCGGTACCTAAAAATGCGCTATGCATTGCCGGTAACGATATTTCCCACTTTATTATGTTCTACTATATTGATAAAAAAGGTTGGTGTTTTCACGATAGTAACCCGGATATTCAAAAAATGATCAAAGAAGGAGCAGAATATTTATATTTGGACACGGCGAATATGGAGCCTACACCAGAAATGATCTCATATACAGAGAAAATGATCCTGGAACGTGGTTCTATAAAGGTGTATAAACTGATTAAGTAATAATTATTCAAGGTAGTGGTTGATCCTTCTAAAACCGGTGTGTTTCAAAAACTCTTTATAGAATCAAAAGACAGGATCCTTAAATTTATTTTTTTTGGTAATTATTTTTATGGAACATGTATCATTGCTTTGTCGATTGAAGCATCGTTACAACAACGAAAGGGTCTGAATGATCCCATCTACTATTTACTTGTATTTTCACTCACCACCATATATTATACCATCCCATACATAAGAAAGAAGGTGTCCAACACCGCAAACAAAAGGGTACAATGGTATAACCAGCATCAAAAGATGCTCATGAGCAGTCAACTCATATTATCCCTTTCGGTTATTTGCATGAGTGCTATATGGTTGAATAAATATTGGAATGGAATCGGTTCGTTATCATTACACAGTTACTTTCTTTTATCTATCTTTCCATTGGCGGGTATTTTCTACTATGGATCCAGGTCAAAAGCCCTGAAAAAATTTTCCTTAAGGAGTATAGGTTGGTTAAAGCCTTTTGTTATTGGCTTTGTATGGGCTGGGTTGGCAACTGTGTACCCGGTTATATTTTATGGTATAGAAACCAATTCTGCTTACATACCAACAACCGTTGGCGCTTTTTTATTTCTTAAAAACTTTATGTTCGTATCGATGTTGGGAATTATTTTCGATATCAAGGATTTTGAGGATGACCAGTTGAGGCAGCTGCAAACCATTGTGGTTATGACAGGTTTAAAAAAAACCCTGTTTTTGATCGTCATCCCTTTTTCTATTCTTGGATTAGGTACGTTTATATATTATGCACTTACCCATTCCTTTCACCTAGGCAAGATCCTATTCAATACCATTCCTTTCCTGCTGCTGATCCTC
This sequence comes from Flavobacteriales bacterium, assembly GCA_025451235.1. GTDB lineage: Bacteria > Bacteroidota > Bacteroidia > CAIKAF01 > CAIKAF01 > JANWKQ01. The sequence goes on from JANWKT010000024.1 coordinate 77,109, forward strand.
ACCTCTTTTTCGCTTAAAAAGAACAGGTCTATTTTATACTATTTTATTATTATTGACGGATTAATGATGATCAAAGCTATTTGTGGTATCATTGCGATTACCTATTTTTAACTTCTAATACATCGTCAACTCATAAAAACTATAAACAATGAAAATTACTGGATCAAATATTACCATTATGGTAAAAGACATGGATAAATCCATTCAGTTTTATCAAAACATTGGATTAACCGTACAGCAGCGATGGGGTAATAACTACGCCATGCTGGTAACAGAAGGCATTACCTTAGGGATCCATCCAGCAAGCGATAGCCAGCATGCAGGGTCTGCACTCAGCTCTGGAACTACTTCCGTTGGTTTTTTTATTGGGAAAGCTGAAGAAGCCAAGGCCTTATTAGATTTGCATAAAATTGCTTATCAGGTAGCTGAGGATGATAAAAGCGGCATCTATGTTCATTTTACTGACCCGGATGGTACTATCCTATACTTTGTGGAACCCAAGTGGTAAACATGTTTTAACGAAGCATTCATAAAATATCCGAATGGGATATTGTATATTGCTTAGATTCCAACGTGAGCATGGAGATTATTGTTATTTTTCTTTTGATCCTTCTGAACGGCATTTTTTCGATGGCCGAAATTGCGTTGGTTTCAGTTAGGAAGAATAGGCTGGAAAAATTAGTAAAACGGGGAAACAAAAATGCAAAGATTGCCCTGGACCTGGCGAATTCTCCTAACAAGTTTTTATCGACCGTGCAAATAGGCATTACGCTGATTGGCATTCTTACCGGTGTATTTAGTGCGGATAAGATTACTCACGATATGCAAACCACTGTTGAACGTGTTTATTTTTTCAGGCCGTATGCTTCTACTATTGCAATAGGTATTGTGGTCATCATTATTACTTTCTTTTCAATGGTATTAGGAGAATTGGTACCTAAACGTATCGGCCTGGCCAATCCGGAATTGATAGCACAAGTTACTGCAAGACCCATGAAGGTCATCTCGATCGTAACTGCTCCGTATGTTTGGCTACTTTCTAAAACTGCCAATTTGATCATCCGGATATTCAATATAAAACCAACATCGGATAACAAGGTTACTGAAGAAGAAATTAAAGCTATGGTAGAGGAAGGGGCCCAGGGGGGAGAGGTACAGGAGATCGAGCAGGAGATTGTAGACCGTGTTTTTAGCATGGGCGACCGAAAGGTTAGCTCATTGATGACCCATAGAAGTGATCTCCTTACCATTAACATCCAGGATGGTGCAACAGAAATCATTAAAAAAGTAACTGCCAAATTACACAGCGTTTATCCCGTTATCAAAGAACCAGATGAGTTAGTCGGTGTTATTCATTTAAAAGACCTATTTGCCCATGTATATTCCGACGGTTTTGATTTGCAACAACACGTAAAAAACCCCAATTATGTTCATGAAAATAAGCTGGCCTATGAGGTAATGGAGGAATTCAAAAAATCCAAAGTGCATTATGCCATCGTTATTGATGAGCATGGCCAAATGGAAGGGATGTTAACGTTGAACGATGTATTAGAAGCACTGGTAGGTGATGCTACTGAATTTCATTCGGACGATTATTCCATTAAGCAACGAAGCGATGGATCATACCTGATTGACGGACAGCTTTCCTTCCATGATTTCCTGAACTATTTCGATATGGATGATTTTTCAGGGGAATACAACTACAATACTTTAAGTGGCCTGGTATTGGACAAGCTGGAAAAAATACCCGTTGAGGGTGATACCTTTCGCTGGATGAATTTTTCATTTGAAATTATTGATATGGATGGAGCCAGGATCGACAAGATCCTGGTAAAGACCATTCCAATATAGATCTCATTCCATCTGCCAGGGGGCAGCAGGCACACCCCGCAGGCACCTTGTAAGGCGGCGAGGAGTATAGCCATGCACCCGGTCCTTTTTTATTTTTAGCATCCAAAGCCCCTTCTATTGGGCCTTGAACCATCGTTTAGTAGGAACTCAGCTACAATTGATAAAAAAGGAGGCTGCAAAATAAAAAAAATACATATTTTCACCACCTCAAAAAACCGAACACCATGGCAAAAGCATCTTTAGGTCAGAAACTAAGATACAAGTTTGATAATTCGATGAGCAAGGGGCCCAGTGCTTTGATTGGCTGGCTTGCACTCGTTACACTCCTCATGATCATGGTCGCAGCCGCGGTGATTATTGTCTTTAGTATATTCCCCACTGCCGAGGAGGAAGGAAAAGTGGTAGTAAAAACCTTACAGCCCCATGAAGCTTTATGGGAGTCTTTTATGCGATCTATGGATCCTGGGACCTTGGCCGGCGATCAGGGATGGCCTTTTAAAATACTTATGTTGTTGGTTACGTTAGGTGGTATTTTTATTGTATCCACTTTAGTGGGTGTTTTAAGTAATGTTATTAATGATAAACTCGAACAACTTAGAAAAGGAAGAAGTTTTGTTGTTGAAAGTGGGCATCAACTGGTATTAGGTTGGAACTCAAAAGTGTTTACCATTATCAACGAATTGGTGATTGCGAATGAAAACCAGAAAAAACCGAGGATTGTTGTTCTTGCTACTGAAGAAAAAACAGTGATGGAGGATGAGATCAAGGATAAGTGCCCCAATCTGCGGAATACCAAAGTGGTTTGCAGAAGTGGAAATCCGAACGACATGGTGGATCTGGCCATCGTAAATCCACAAGAAGCCAAAAGCATTATTATATTGGCTCCGGAAGGTGGAGATGTGGATCCAGATGCTCAAACCATTAAAAATATATTGGCCATTACCAATAATCCAAAACGAAAAGAAGGGGCCTATCATATCGTAGCGGAAATGAGAGATGAAAAAAATATCCAGATAGGAAAAATTGTTGGGAAGGATGAAGTAGAACTTTTATTAACCGACGATCTGGTATCCCGGATCATGGTGCAAACTTGCCGCCAGTCGGGTTTATCGGTGGTATATACAGGATTAACTGAATTTGAAGGGGCTGAGATCTATTTCAACGAAGAGGATGGATTGGTGGATAAAACTTTTGGGGAGGCCATTTTTATGTATAAAGATAGTGCTGTTTTAGGTATGCAGGCCAATGATGGATCCGTGATCATTAATCCAGCAATGGATACTAAATTTCAAAAAGGGAATAAAGTAATTGCGATCACCGAAGATGATGATACCTTGATCCTCGATAACTCCCCTAGCTTTGACATTGATGAATCTGTATTTACGGATGCAGTAGAAACTCCGAATAACGAGGAGCATACCTTGATCCTGGGATGGAATAACCGGGGTTCTGCCATTATACGGGAAATGGATAATTATGTAAAGCAGGGATCTACTGTAAAGGTAATTGCCGGTTATGATGATTGTGAGGAAACCATCAAAGCATTGATCTCCACCACAAAAAATATGAAAGTTGAATTTGTTAGAGGCGATATTACCGATCGGCCTTTACTGGACTCGTTGAATGTGGAAAAATTTGACCATATCATTGTATTGAGTTATATAGGTAAAATGGACCTTCAATCGGCCGATTCACAAACATTGATCACACTACTCCACTTACGTGATATTGCCGACATAAAAAATGAAGATCTCAGCATCGTTAGCGAAATTATGGATGTGGGGAATCGTGAGTTGGCCAGTGTAACCAAAGCTGATGACTTCGTAGTAAGTGATAAAATGATCAGCCAGTTAATGAGCCAGGTAAGCGAAAATAAAGACCTGATGAGGGTGTTTGAATATTTGTTTGATTCTGAAGGATCGGAAATATACCTGAAGCCTGTTACCGATTATGTAAAATCAGGCGTGGAAGTAAATTTCTACACTCTTTTGGCCAGTGCTCAGCGTAAAGGCCAGGTGGTGTTAGGTTATCGAATTGTAGCTGATCAGTTTGATGCGGGTAAATCATATGGTGTTGTAGTTAATCCGGTAAAATCCAATAAAGTTGTTTTCCACAAGGAAGATAAATTGATCGTATTGGCTGAAGATTAATTTTTTCTTATCTTTTGATTATAAGGAAGAAAAATGATACTTTTCTTCTGTGAATTCCAAACCAATAACAAGTTCCGGTTCATTTCGCCTATTGTATACATGGAGTGGGGCTTTTGCTTTTTTATTTCCGTTTTTTATTCTTACCTGTTTCTCTCAGCAGCTTCCCTATAAAACGATCGGGTTAAAGGACGGTTTGCCACAATCGATCGTTTACCGGATGGTGCAGGATCACCAGGGGTATATGTGGCTGGCAACTCCTGGAGGAGTTTGCAGATACGATGGAAGCCGGTTTGATGTGTATTCACAATACGATGGTATAGGAGCCTATTTCATCATCAACATGCAATTTGATGATAGAGGTCAACTATGGGTGGCCACCTATGGAAATGGGATTGCTTGTTTTAATGGCCAGAAATTTACCAATTTCAATAGGTCTTCCGGATTAATTTCCAACCAGATCAGGTGTTTTATAGGAACCAGTTCCGGTGATTACTTTGTGAGTACCATTGATACAGGAATTGTTTGGGTAGATAAATACCTGGAACAAAAAGTAATCCTCGACCCGGATGGAAAAAAGATCCTTTTCGCCAGAGATATCAGGGAATTACCCAATGGAAATATCTGGATTGGATGCAACCATGGTATCATCGAGTTAGACAAAAAAAATAACTATTCCCCTAAGTATATCTTAAAAGAAGAACATGAAATTATATGTTTTGAAACAGATCAGGAAGGTGATATTTGGGCAGGCGGTGATCAATCTCTTTGGGAATTCAAAAAAGGAGGCAAGGTCAACTGGTCTCACCTGATCCCTGAGTATACCGAAGTATGGGACTTACTGGAGGATAGATCCACTGGTAGTATGTATATCGCCACAACCACCGGCTTGATTGAAAAAAATGGAACAAAGTATAACTTGATCACTTCTGCCAATGGTTTGACGGTGGATGATACAAAATCGCTGGTAAGGGATAGAAATGGCAATATATGGGTAGGAACTTTAGGAGGTGGGGCAGTTATTTTAGAGAACAAAGGCATTGATCATTTCACGAGTGGTGAAGAGGTAAGTGATTTTGCTGCAACCACAATGGTAGAAGATACAGAGGGCAATATATGGATAGGAACCAACAACCAAGGATTACTTATTTGCGATGGAAATGTTTTAAAAAAACCTTTATACGTTAGTCGCAATGATATCAAGGATCCTTTTGTTTCGGTAAAGGACCCTGTAACCGGTGATGTTTTTTTTGCTGAGTATGAGGGCACACTTATTCGGATAAGAAATGGAAAAGTAGTTTGGAAATGGCAACCAAGAACTTCCGATCCGTTGAGGATCTTAGGTATACATTATTTCGAGGAGAAATTATTTATTACCACCTATCATGGGGTATACAGTATCTCAGAAAAAGACAACCAATTGAATCGGGTGGAAGGATTTGGGGATCTATATGCTTCGTATTCTTTTAGTGACCCTTTTGGATATTTATGGATTTTATCGGATGGGGGAAAGATCATGAAGTGGAAAGATGGTCGTGTGGAAGATTTGACCGAATTGATCAACCCTACCCGATCCTCAGTTGTTCAAGGCTTGTACGACCCAGTTCACCAATTATATTGGTTCTGCTCCTATTCAGGATTAATTGCTTTTAACGGTAAACAAACCTATAAACTTCATTCTAAAAATGGTATTCACTCCGATTCTCCCTGGTCAATGATACTGGATCATTCCGGAAATATATGGCTTGGACTTCCTAACGGGGTCGAATGCATTGATTTCGAAAAAAAGACTTCCCAGTTTTTGGGATACGACCAGGGATTTACACCCATTGAAACAAATTCATGTGTGATAGAATGTGATAAAGAAGGAAATGTTTGGTTCGGTACCATTTGCTCGGCAACCAGGATAAGGGTAAATGATATTAAGCCTAAAAAATCGATTGTTGATCTATGGATCCAACACATCACCGTAAATGAGGTCCCTGTTTTTATTCAAGATGTACTGCATGATAAAAAGGAAACACTCATTCTTCCCTATTATAAAAACAACCTGGTCATTGACCTGAATGGGATCTGTTTCGACAATGCAAAAGATGTCAAGTACTCCTGGCATTTATCAGGGTTAGATGAAAAGTGGACCGTCTTTCATAATGAACGAAAGGCGATTTACTCCAACCTGCCACCAGGAACTTATCAATTCAAGGCCAGGGCCATGGACCCTAATGGTTTTGAAGCAAAAGAAGTAGACCTCAAAATTATTATAAAAAAACCTGTTTGGAACCGTTGGTGGTTTTATACGGCAGAGGTTTTGGTGATGATCTTTTTAATATTTCTCAGCTTCAGGTTTACCAGCAATCCCTCTCAAAATAAGCTGGGAAATTTACTTACCCTTGTTTCCATCCTTATTATCTTTGAAGCGGTACTGATCTATGTTTCTGGCTATGTAAATAAGTTTACGGGTGGGGTACCCATTTTCCAACTGATCATGAATGTAATCCTTGCGGGCACTTTGCATCCGCTGGAACAAGGCATCCGTAAATTGATGCGAAAATGGGCATTCAAGAAGAAAAAGAAAAAAATGGGTGAAACCTCCACTCATTCAAGCGACTAATTAATTTTCGCAGGTGAGCATATATTGAATCCAAATTTGAGTACTTTTGCAAAGTTAGCCCCATTCAAATTGACAAGACGAAGCATGGTCCATTTCTTTTTAAGAAATAGCATATACGCTGTTTTGTTGTTGGCTCTATTCGTTACTACCATAAATGCGCAACGGTTTCCTTTTACCACTATTAGCGTAAAGGATGGATTACCCCAATCATCTGTATTCAAAATAGTTCAGGATAAACAAGGTTATATCTGGATGGCAACGGAGGCCGGATTATGCAGGTACGATGGCTATAAATTTATTACCTATTCCATTCACAATGGGTTAGGATCTAAATTTGTATCGGATATTAAGATTGATCCACAAGGACGTTTATGGATATCAACCATGGGAAAAGGAATTTCATGGTTTGATGGAACCAGTTTTCATCGGTTCGATAAATCAAATGGCCTTCCTTCCAACCAGATCAGGAGCCTTGAATTCACCAACACCGGAGAACTTTTTATTTGCACCTTGGACACGGGTGTGGTTAAATTGTCGAAAAATAAAAAACCGGAAATTTTTTACTTGCCAAATGGATCTGATTTTACCAATACATGGAAATTAAACAAGCTAAGAAATGGAGATATTATTTCCGTTGGAAAAGATGGGGCAGTGCGGTTCAAAAAAGACGAAAATTATGCTTATGAAATCATCTGTACATCCAATAGCACTTTATTGAACTCTTACGAAACTCAAAACGGGGATATTTGGGTAGGGGGTATTAACCAATTAACGCAAATTAAAGGGAAACAAGTGATCGATCGATCTGATCTGTTGTTGTTTCGCGATGGGTCTGTGGCCGGTGTTTGGGATATATTTGAACCAGAAGATGCTTCAGCATTATATTTTTCTACTTCCAAAGGTGTCCTGATTCTAAAGGATACTACTATCAAATGGCTAACAACCGCCAATGGATTGCCCTATGAGCATATCATGGATACTTACCAGGACAGGTATGGAAACTTTTGGGTGGGCAGTTACGGTGGAGGTGCAGCGATCCTCGACAGCAAAGGTTTGGATCATTTTGATTTTTCCGATGATGTACTTCCACTTTCAACAACGGCTTTGCTGGACGATAATGATGGAAGGATATGGCTAGCCACCGATAATTATGGAATATTTACTTTTGATGGAAAGACGGTACACCACCATCCTGATCCCAACCTCCGTGAAGGTATTCTTGCACTAGCCATTGCTAAAAATCCGGTGAGCAATGAAGTTTGGATAGGCAGTTTATTTGGACAGATCGTCAAGACCAAAAATGGTAAAGTAACTTCGGTAAGGCATACCAAAGGCAATGAAAGACTGCCGATCCTTTACCTTACCTTCTTACCCGATGGAACTGGAATATTTTGCACCCAACATGGGGCTTATCGAATGGGAGTGAATGACAAGGATCCCCAACTCATGGAAGAATTACCCCAGATATATTTTCGTTCGTCCTTTATGGATAGTGATGGATTCATGTGGTTCCTGGCGGATGAAGGAGAACTCTACCAGTGGAAAGACGGAAAAGTAAAAGATTATACCACCATCGTTAATCCTGAAGTGAATGGCCTTGATCATGGATTGTATGATGCCAAGCATCATTTATGGTGGTTTTGCAGCAATACAGGATTGATTGTTTGGAATGGCAGCGGAACCTATCTTTTTCATTCAGGAAATGGTTTAAAGTCAGATTCACCATGGTCTATTACTCAAGACAGTGCTGGAAGAGTTTGGGTAGGTCATGAAAAGGGTGTTGAATGCATTGATGTGGACAATAAGAAAATATCATTCATTGGTTATGATCAGGGATTCACTCCGGTAGAAACCAATTCTTGCGTGGCCATGACGGACAGCAAAGGAGATGTTTGGTTTGGAACTATTTCTTCAGCCAGTCGCGTTCGTATTCACGATATGAAACCCGATGATAGGACCGGAGTTTTAAGAGTACAAAAAGTATTGGTAGGAAAAAAAGAAGTATATAAGGAGTTATATGGGGATACCGCCTGCCCTCCTATTACTTTAAAATATAACCAGAATACCATCAATATCGAAATGGCGGCTTTGTGTTATAGTAACTCCCGGGACGTAAGATATTCGTGGTACCTGGAGAATTATGACAATGAGTGGATCGTGGATAATGAACATAGAGAAGCTTTATATACCAACCTACCTCCGGGTTATTATGTTTTTCATGCCAAAGCAATTGAACCCAATGGTTACCATACCAATGAGATCATTTTAAAAATAACCATTCGCCGTCCTTTCTGGAACCGACCCTGGTTTTATTTGGCCGAATTTTTCATACTTGGCATGTTCATTTTCTTTAGTTTCAGGTGGTCGTCTAATCCACACCAAAATAAACTGGGTAGTTTTATGACTCTTTTATCCATCCTTATCATTTTCGAATCCGTATTGATCTATCTATCCACTTATATCAATCAATTTACTGCCGGCATACCTGTTTTTCAGCTGGTCATGAATGTAATTCTGGCTGCTACGCTTCATCCACTGGAGGAATTGATCAGGAAGGTCATGAAAAAATGGGCATTGAAAAAGGCCAGAAAGAATAGATAGCAGTCGCAATTCTTGATTTAACTGATAGATCCCTAAATATTTAGGATTGTTTTCTGAAAAAAAATTCTAAATTTGTTACAACAGGATTCTTAAATGCATCTTGTTATTAAGTAGCCCCAAGCTGTAAACAGACTAGATGAGAAAATATTATTTTTCAATGCTGGTTATTATTCTATTCAGGCATATCTCCTATGCCCAAACCACCAATATTTCGGGTACTATTAATACTTATATCGATGTGATGACCTTCGGCCCTTGCCCTAACCAGCTTGATGTAAGTAATTCCGCAGGATTTGCCGGCGGAGATGTGGTCCTGATCATTCAAATGAAAGGGGCAACTATTGATGAAACCAATACAGCCGCTTTTGGGACCGTTACCGCCTATAATGGATCCGGTAGATTTGAAAAAGCTACCATTGCATCTATTGCCGGTAATACTATCTATTTTGTCAATGACCTTGTAAATACCTATAATGCTCCAGCTGGTAAAGTTCAAATGATCTCTATTCCTCAATATGTGGATGTGGATGTGAATGGTGTTTTGAGCTCATCTGACTGGAATGGAACCACTGGAGGAGTATTGGTTTTTGAAGCAACCGGGAATGTGGTCTTGAACGCCAATATAGATCTAACAGGAAGAGGATTTCTGGGTGGAAATAATTTACAAGTATGCCCCAATAGCTGCAATTTTACCACCAACGAAGCTAACTACTACTATCCCATTGGAAATTATCGGGGAGCACCCAAAGGGGAAGGCATTGCTGCCTTTATTATAAACAAAGAACATGGACGTGGAGCCCAGGCCAATGGCGGGGGCGGTGGAAATGATCATAACAACGGTGGGGCCGGTGGTGGAAATTATGCCGCAGGAGGAGTGGGTGGAAACAATGCCGAGCCTGGAGCTTTTAATTGCAAAGGTCAAAACAATTATGGCCGGTCGGGTTGGGCCCTTGGATTTGGAGCTGGCCCTGGCAGAGTATTCCTGGGTGGAGGTGGTGGTGCAGGGCAAGGAAATAATGGGGCCACCGGAGGCTGTCCAAACAATGGAAATTCCGGATCTGGAGGAGATGGTGGCGGCATAGTGATCATCGGTTGTAATACCTTTAATGGGAATGGATATCAGATCATATCAAGAGGGAATAATGGAGGTGGCTCGAATGCAGACGGAGCTGGAGGAGGCGGATCAGGCGGAGTGGTTTGCTTAAACATTGCCGGCTCATTTTCAGTACCTGCTTTAACCATTGATGTAAGAGGTGGGATTGGTGGCAATGCCAATGGAAGTGCTGCGAATCGATGCTATGGACCCGGTGGAGGAGGTGGTGGTGGAGTGGTATATTCTAGTATTGCCCTACCCGGTAGCTTTACTGTAAATGCTGTTGGTGGGGCCGCAGGAATTGTGGTAGCAAGCACAAATGCCTGTAATGGTACATCCACGACGGCGTTGGCAGGATCCAATGGAAATGGTATTATCGGATTCACTTTACCCGCCGGTACTATTCCTGCCGGACCTGGTTGTTTGCCTTTACCTATTGAACTATTGTCTTTTTATGGGGATCATATTGAACAGGCAAATGTTCTGCATTGGACCACTGCAAGCGAAACCAATAACCTGGGTTTTTATGTGGAACATAGTTTAGATTGCATCACATTTCAATCCAGAGGTTTTGTAGAGGGTGCCGGAAACTCAAATACCCAGCAATATTATTCATTTGCCGACGCATATCCGGAAAAAGGAATCCACTATTACAGGCTTAAGCAAATGGATATCAATGGAAGCCATTCCTACTCTCCTATTTTAAGTATTCAGGTAAACGATGACCCCGAAACCATCCTTTATCCCAATCCTACTCATGGAATCATATATTTCAAAGGTCAAAGCCTGGAAAATATGCTGGTAATGATCACAAATAACACCGGAGCCACTGTAAAATCAATAGAAATCCTAAACGGAAGCATTGATCTTTCGGACCTTAGCCCGGGCATCTATCATCTTTTGATACCCATTAAAGGATATACGATCAGAAAATTAATCACGTTGATATAATACATGTTGGGATTTCATCCTGTATCTTTGAAGTGATTTGAACCAAATATGTACGAAAGGTTAATAATGAAAATAACACCTGTTTTGAAAATAATTACCTGGTCCATCTTATTCTTTGTTGTAACATCAGTGAATGCACAAACAGTGAGTACGGAATATGCGGACAAACTCGTTGGCAAATATTATTCCCATGCCAACATCTACTTTACAGATTTGTATGGTGGTGAAGGATTTAATTTCCCCATTTCAATCGATCCCCATTTAATTGAGGGGGCCAATACAACTTATTTTGTGAGTTTGCCGCTGGGAAGTTATGTGGTTATGGAGTTTACCAATAATAAGATCATTGATTATCCGGGGCAGGATGATATTTATGTAACTGAAAACGGCTGCAACAATGAAAGAGCCGAAGTATACGTAAGTTCAGATGGCAAAAAATTCATTCAGTTGGGAGTGGTGGATGATTGTTATGAAAGTTCACTCGATCTCGGCTCTATCGGATTTAAGGGAGAAGTACGCTTTGTAAAAGTGGTAGGTCTTGACCTGAATGGGGGCTCACCGGGATTCGATCTGGTGAATATAAAAGGGCTGCCAAAATCTAGCGTTGAGGTGGTAGAAGATGCGGTTGCTGATTCATTGGATAATTTATCCGCTTATGGATTTAATGCGTTCAATAACCAAAATGCTTCCGGGAATGAATGGACCATTGAATCCGAAAAAATCAATGAGGCTCAGATCTTTCTTTACGGACCTGATAAATCCATCATCCCTATTGATTATAAACTCATTGAACCTCATAAGATTGTTATTGATGCTGCAGGTTTTAAAAAAGGGGTATATACCATCGAGATCAAACTAAAAAATGAGGTGATCACCCAAAAGATCAATATCGTTTAACAGCTTACTTCCGACAATTTTATTGGGTTATCAGCCGGGATAACGACCTATGCTCTCCCCTACTCTTTCCTTCTCCTTTTAAAATCAATATTTACAGGATTAAATGAAATGTTCGTTTATCAACCTTGTTTATATGTTGGATAGATAAGTGATATAATTTAAGCAATCAATCTGCCGTTTTACCCTAAACAAAAAAAAACAGTCAAATGGCAGAATTGAATAACAACGACAACCGATCCAAAAAAGGAAAACCACAATCGAAAAAACATTCCACACGGATGGATATGACCCCTATGGTCGACCTTGCATTTCTTTTACTTACCTTTTTTATGCTCACCACTACTTTTAACCAGCCTAAGACCATGGAAGTAAACATGCCGGTTCCAGGAAAACCAAGGGATGTTCCTCCAAATACCGTTACCATTTTAATTGGTGGACAAAACGAGTTGGTTTATTACCAGGGTATTTTTGATGCCAACAACAGTTCTAATTTTCATTCATCAGCTTTTGGGAAAAACGGGATTCGAAAATCACTGCTAGACCTGAATCAAAAACTCATCGACAGGATCTCTCAAATCGAACAGGAATACCTGCAAGGGAAAATGGATGAGAAAAAGTACCATTCCATGATCAATGAAGCAAAAAAGAACAAGGACAATGAGGGGGTGTTTGTGATCATCAAACCTACAGATGAAGCCAAATACGAGCATTTGGTATTATTGCTCGATGAAATGAAAATATGTAATGTGGTGAACTATTCCATCGTGGATATTACAAAGGAAGAGGAAAAAATAATCGCAGCCCTCTAGCAATTAATGATAGAATTGGGATCTTTGGCTATATTTAGCACATCAATTCTATACCATGCCATTGAGCAGAAGGAATATTCTACTTCTTTTTTTAATCATACTTGCGGTGGGAGGCTTCTTTCGGTTTTATCAACTGGGATCCATTCCTGCGGGTATTTTTAATGACGAAGCCTATTATGCAAATGATGGATTGGCCTCCCTCCAAACAGGCCATTATCGAATATTTTATCCTGATAACAACGGCAGGGAAGGATTGTTCATCTGGATCATGGCAGGTATCCAATCCTTCATGGATCCTTCTGCTTTTTCATTAAGGCTAGCGCCGGCTTTCATAGGCCTGCTTACTTTATTGGTTTGTCCTTTCATGGTATATAATTTTCTACGGTCACAGCAAAAAGAGTTTGATGCAGGATCGAAAAAATATCTTTGGGTGGCTGCCTTTGCCACCATGTTTTTTTTAGCTACCAGTTATTGGCATATTAATTTTTCGAGGGTTGCGTTCAGGGCCATATTAGATCCACTTTTTTCCAGCCTTTCGATTCTTTTCATTTCTATTGCATTCATATATCCTAAAAAATATCTTTGGGCAAGTATGGCGGGTTTATTTTGCGGAATGGGCATTCTCGGATACGGCTCATATAAGTTCATGGTATTTCCCATTACAATATTCCTGATCATTGGCCTCTTAAAATCCCGAAAAAACCTGGTCGCTATTATTTGTATCGTAACAGGTGCCATCCTCTCCGCCTTACCCATGTTATTGTTCATATCAGGATCACCTGACGTTTATTTCTCAAGACTGTCACAAGTTTCAGTCTTTGCTACGGACTCACCTGCTGCTGCTTTCTGGAATTCCTTTACCAAACAGATCACCATGCTATTTTGGGAGGGAGATAAAAATTTTCGGCATAATTTCAATGCACACCCTCAATTGCACCCAATGGTGGCCATATTTTTTGTGATCGGATGGATACAGATGATCTGCATCCTCGTTCGACCTTCTTATAAACTCTCCACCTTGAATTCGATACTTTCCAAAAGAGCAGCTTGGGTATTATTGATATGGTGGTTAAGCATGGTGATCCCAGGTTCCCTTACTTTCGAAGGTCAACCTCATGCACTCAGGGCGATCGGCATGATCATTCCAACCTTCACCATTGCCGGAATTGGATTGTCCTCCTGCATGGCTCTTTCCGGAAACCTGTTCAAAAAAACCAAACTAGCCTGGGCTACCATACTTTCTGTTCTCGCCTGCATACTTGTATTCAGCACAACCAGAAATTATTTCTACCGGTTTGCAAAAAATCCTGATACAGCCTATTTCTTTCATAACAACAGGTACAAACTTTATCAGGACCTCATTGGTCAACCTGAATTACATAAGATCATTGTTGTGGATCAAGATCATCCTGTGCAAACCATATGGGATATCCAACCCTATATCTTTCTAATAGACCACAACTTTCCTGAGCACAATACGTCCATTGTAGACATAGAAGATCTGATCAACCAACCACAATTCAATACGGCAGTTTTCTTAACCATCGACAAGATGGAAGCGAAAGTAAAAGAATATGTAAAAGATGAGAGTCGAATTATCCTATATCAAAAATATGAATAGGTAATAACGAAGATGGGCGTCGGATAACCTAAAACTTTTGTACATTCAACCATTATTTTTTCAATCATGAAAACAGCATTTACCTTATTACAAGATCCTCGTCAAAACAAAGGAACCGCTTTCAGCAAAGAAGAAAGAGATAAATATGGTTTGAATGGCTTATTACCCAATGTAATTGAGAACCTTGATACCCAGGTATTGCGGGTACTTGGTCAGGTGGACGAATTTGAAAAACCTATCAATAAATACATCTATTTAATGGGATTGCTCGAAAACAACGAGACCTTGTTCTTTAAAACAGTGATGAGCAATCCTGCCAAGTATTTGCCCCTGGTCTATACACCTACAGTAGGCGAAGCTTGTGAGACCTTTGGGCATATCATGCGCAGCCCTCGTGGAATTTATATCTCCATTAAAGAGAAACACAGGATCAGAGAAATTTTGAGGAATTGGTACGACAAAGATGTAAGATTTGCGGTAGTAACAGATGGTGAACGCATTTTAGGTTTAGGCGATCTGGGTGTTTGTGGAATGGGAATTCCCATTGGCAAGCTATGCTTGTATACCACTTGCGCCGGTGTACCACCTGAATATACTTTGCCCATCACATTGGACGTAGGCACCAACAATAAGAAGTTTTTAAACGATCCTCTATATCCGGGTTTACGACAAAAGCGTGTTGGTGGAGAGGAGTATGATGATTTTGTGTTGGAGTTTGTGAATGCCATCAAAGATGTATTTCCAAAGATATGTATCCAATGGGAAGATTTTGCAGGAGCTGAGGCAGTAGAGATCATGGGTAAATACCGGGACAAAATATGTTCCTTCAATGATGATATCCAGGGTACAGCCGCTGTGGCAACAGGTGGTTTGCTGGCAGCCTGCTATTATTCAGGTAAAGCATTAACCGACCAAAGGTTTTTGTTTTTAGGTGCTGGTGCAGCTGCAACAGGTATCGCAAATCTATTAGCACTAAAGATGCAAATGAATGGGGCGAGTAAAGAAGAAGCCTATGATCGCTTCTATATGTTCGATGTAAATGGATTATTAGTAAAGTCCAGAAAGGATATTCTTGACTTCCAGGAACCGTTTGTGCATGACATGGAACCCAATAATAATTTTGCAGATGCTATTTTAAAGATAAAACCAACAGCTATCATTGGGGTAAGTACTGTAGGAGGGGCTTTTAACGAGCAGGTAGTAAGCAATATGGCCAGATTGAACGAAAATCCGATCATCTTCCCGTATTCAAATCCTACTTCTCATGCCGAATGTACTGCCGAACAAGCCATTACCTGGACCAAAGGCAAGTGTATATTCGCCAGCGGAAGTCCCTTTGCTCCTGTTACCTATAAGGGTAAAACCTATACTCCTGGTCAGGGAAACAATGTATATATATTCCCAGCCATGGGTTTGGCCATATTTGCCACAGAAGCTACCAGGGTCACCGATAAAATGTTCATCACTGCTTCGGAGGCATTGGCTTCGCAGGTAAGTCGCTCCGATTTTGAAAAAGGACTTATTTATCCTCCTATCAATTCAATTCTCGAAGTGTCGGTGAATATTGCTATTCGCATTGCAGAAGAGATTTTCGACAGTGGCTTGGCTGGAATAGAAAAGCCGACAAATCTGGAACAATACATTCGGAGTAAAATGTACCAACCTGTGTACAAATAAAATTTGTTTTTTTGCTACTTTTACTAGGATATAAGATCAGACTCTATACCTGCTGCTAAATGATGATCAACATTTTAATTATAGTTTTTATCCTTGGTTATTTTCTTATTGCTTTTGAACATACAACCAAAATCAATAAAGCTGCGATTGCTCTTTTAACTGGAGGCATCTGCTGGACAATTTATATCATGTTTTCGCCGGAAAAAGAACTGGTGAATGAACATCTAACACATCATCTCGGAAATTTATCCGGTATTCTCTTCTTTTTGCTGGCGGCCATGACCATTGTAGAACTAATCGATGCACATGATGGATTTGATCTAATAACATCAAGGATCAAACAAACGGATAAAAGAAAATTGTTATGGATGATTTCCTTTATCACATTTTTTCTTTCTGCAATTTTAGATAATCTTACTACCACTATTGTGGTTGTATCCCTTTTAAGAAAACTCATCAAAGATCCTAAAGACCGGTTATTTTTTGCTGGGATAGTGATTATTGCCGCAAATGCTGGAGGTGCATGGTCACCCATTGGCGATGTAACTACTACCATGCTTTGGATTAACGGGCAAATTAGCGCCTCTGCAGTTATCCAACAGCTTTTCATCCCCAGCTTGGTATGTATGTTGGTTCCCTTGATCATATTATCATTTATATTAAAGGGAAAAGTAATTAAGCCAGAGGTAAATGATCAGAACCTCAAGAAAGATGTTTCAACAAAACATAAGACCATCGTTCTTGCTTCTGGGTTGGCTGTTTTAATGCTGGTCCCTGTTTTTAAAACCATTACACATTTGCCTCCCTATATTGGCATTTTGATAGGGCTGGGTGTTTTATGGTTCATAACAGAACTCATACACAGCGGAAAAGATGAAGCGGATAGATCCAACTTATCGGTGAGTTATGCATTGAGAAAAATTGACAGCCCAAGCATTCTGTTTTTCCTTGGAATTCTGATCAGTATTGCTGCCTTGGAATCAACTGGGATTCTGACCAATTTTGCTAAATGGATGACAGCAACCCTTGGCAACGAAAATACCATTGTAGTCTCGTTAGGGGTGCTTTCCTCCATTGTTGATAATGTGCCACTGGTAGCGGCTGCCCAGGGAATGTATGATTTAAACCATTATCCTACCGATCATTCATTCTGGATATTCCTTGCTTATTGCACTGGAACGGGGGGTAGCATGTTGATCATAGGTTCAGCCGCCGGAGTGGCAGCCATGGGTATGGAAAATATCAGTTTCTTTTGGTACCTTAAACGAATCAGCCTCCTGGCCTTGTTAGGCTATATAGGTGGAGTCGGGGCGTTCCTGCTTCAGCAATATATCATTAGAGGATAGATCATTTAATATTTTTTATGGCGCCAAACCCTACCTACCTGCCTACCGGCAGGCAGGTGCTACGGGGTCCGCTTCGCTACCACCTTTACCAATTGGTAAAGGGCCAAGCCCTTCGCCCGTCCGAACGGCATTCGGCCGGACGGATAGCGGTTGCGCATAACTGCCTTCGTTCAGCTTTGCACAAAACTGAACCTTTTTCGTTTATATTTGTATACAGTATAGTTTCCTGCCAGCGTTAAAGGAATGGAAATAAAAACAACCACATGTTAAAACCTATTACAACAGTTACTTCTTTTGGCCTGGCCCTTATTCTTCTAACATTCCTATCCCCTATCCATGCCCAAAGTCTGCAACAGATTACACATTTAAGAGGGGTCAAAGATTATAATGGTGTGAAAGTAACCGTTACCTCAGCAGGTAAAACGGATAGCCTTCAATATTGTGGTACAGATACCTGGCCTTATTATGTTGGCTACAATTCTATCAACTCAGGTTGTGCGGATGGGAGCTTTACGTTTAGCTTTTCAACTCCGGTAAAAGAGGTGGTACTTAACCTGTCTGCCTTATCTCATAGCGACGGTACATATAACGAAGAAGCAAGGATATTTGTAAATGGAAGGCATTATATGGTAAAAACGTTGGGTAAGTCCAATAGCTGTGGTGAAGGTGAATGCGTGGTTACTCCTGAAGGAAATATAAGACCCTGCAACAATT
The DNA here is from genome assembly GCA_025451235.1 of Flavobacteriales bacterium. Classification (GTDB taxonomy): domain Bacteria; phylum Bacteroidota; class Bacteroidia; order CAIKAF01; family CAIKAF01; genus JANWKQ01. The sequence goes on from JANWKT010000024.1 coordinate 95,427, forward strand.
GTACGGGATCAGGATCGAACGGAATAAAGATCAAAGGACCCATTAATAGCATTACCATTGAATGTAATATTATTTTAGGTGAACCTATGGGATTTGTGGCCTCCGTATTTATGGGACCAAAAGCCAAGGATGAAATTACCCTCAACAGTTATACGGCGTCTTTTGTAGAAAGTGCGGCAGGCGATGGCAGAGAATTGGTCATCGAATCACCCGAACTCCAAAATGCAGAGATCAGCATAAAAGATGCATCGGGTAATCCTGTTACAATCAGGTACAGAAGTATAGAGCCCACCAAGATCATTATTGATGCCTCAGAATTCAATGCCGGGGAATACTGGCTTGAGATCAAGCTGAATGGTGTGGTTGAAAAACAAAAGCTTTTTATTCAATAAAAGATTTCCTAACTTCAGGTTTTAATCCTGATGGTAAGTATGCATGCATTTTCATCCCGGATCGTCTTCATCGCCTTTTTTCTATTGGCGGGATTTCAATATTTGCAGGCTCAAAAAACTTTTCAGGTAACCCATATCGAAGGGAGTCGGAAAATAAATGGGATACAGATCACTGTTCTGCACCATGGTAAAATAGCCATCCTGGAAGATTTAAGTTATTGCAAAGGTGAAACAGGTCCCTATTATTTCGGCTATAGTTATGTAGACTATATCAGCGAAGACGGGGGGTATACCTTCCTCTTTGATCCACCTGCCAAAGAAATTATTGTAAATGTTACCGGCTTATCAAGTGATGCTGAAAATATGGAAGAAGTAAAGTTCTATGTAAATGGATTGCATTATGCTATTCCTTCGGCAGGATCAAAAATAGATTGTGAGGAAATGGCCATTTTAACCCCGAAGGGAAATATACGTCCATGTCGCGAATGTTCTATTTCCGGTTGGAAAGGAACCAAGATTTCAGGTCCCATTAGTAAATTTATGGTTACAGACAGCGTGATATCGGGTCAACCTGCCGGAGCGTTAATTGCTTTGTATATAAGTGAACCACCTTTGGAACTATCCATTACCAATAAGATCCCATTCCGCGATATTGCAGCGGGCTATGGCATCAAAATCACCTCTAAGAATTTTGATGCATCCGGCATCACATTAACCGATCTAAATGGCAGAAAACTCGATTTTTATTTTGACCGAATTGACTTCGAACATATCTTTCTTTCATCTCCACAGTTAATTAAAGGAGAATACATACTGGAAATATCGAGAGATGGTTTTTCAGAAAAACAAAAGATCATTGTGGAGTAAGTCTCAAGGTCTAAGCGAAGCCGCCCAGGTGCCCAACTAAGAAAGCTAATAAATTTACGCATCGTTAATGTACAGCAGCTTCCGACTCCACGGCTGCCAAAAATCTTTCGGCTTCAAGGGCAGCCATACAACCGGTGCCGGCTGCAGTAACTGCCTGGCGGTATATTTTGTCCTGTGCATCACCTGCTGCAAACACTCCCTCAATATTGGTTTGAGTAGTTCCGGGTTTGGTGATCAGGTAACCTTGTTCATCCATGGTGATCCACCCTTTAAAAATAGCGGTATTGGGTTCATGACCGATCGCTACAAAAAATCCGGTAGCTGAAATGATGCTGGTTTCTTGGGTTTTATTGTTGATCACTTTTACCCCTTCTACCACCTTCTCACCCATCACCTCAACCGCTTCTGTATTAAAAAATATCTCAATATTCGGTGTATTTTTTACCCTGTTGGCCATTATTTTTGAAGCTCTGAATTCATCTCTTCTCACCAGCATCGTTACTTTTTTGCAAAGCTTAGATAGATAATGTGCCTCTTCACAAGCGGTATCTCCTGCTCCAACGATCACTACATCCTGCCCTTTATAAAAGAACCCATCGCATACGGCACAAGCCGACACGCCATGTCCATTGAGGCGCTGTTCAGATTCCATTCCAAGCCATTTAGCGGAGGCACCTGTACTAATGATCACTGTTTCGGCTAACACTTCTACGCTTTCATCAATAGTGATCTTAAAAGGTCTTTTCGAAAAATCTACCTTTGTAGCTAACCCAAACCTAACATCTGTACCAAATCTTTCAGCCTGGTTTTTAAAATCTTCCATCATTTGCGGACCCATGATCCCTTCTGGATAACCTGGATAGTTTTCCACGTCATTGGTGATCATTAACTGACCGCCTGGCTGAAGCCCTGTATACATGACCGGTTTTAGTCCTGCCCTGGCTGCATAAATAGCCGCTGTATAGCCTGCCGGGCCGGCTCCAATAATCAAACATTGAATGATTTGCTGATCGCTCATAACGAAATAAGGTAGTTAAAGTAAAAAGAGGGTAAATTTACGAAGAAAATTCCTAGGGAACGATATAGGTCTTATAACTGACCCCTATCCCAACGAAACCACCTAGCCCTCCGTTGATGTTGCTAGCCACAAATGTAGGCGCAGAAAAAGGATTTCCGAATGAAGAAGCAGCATCGTCATATGTTCGTAAAAATTCATAAGAATGGAAATCTATGCTGCAGAATTTTACCGAAATGGTATCCCCCCTTCTCCATCTCACCCCATCTTCGTCGGGTATAGTATCGCCGGTAGCTGTATTGAACCATGAAGGAGTTGGGCTAGGGCGACCGAAAACAAATTCTATATATTGCCCATTGGCCAACTGGTCATTCGAAATGGACTGACCTGGTACCGGAACGAAAAATGGATACCCCTGCCTTTTACACAAGAGGTTATAGAAGTTTCCGAGGGTATCAGGTTCCTTAAAGTAGATCCAGCCTAAACCCAATGAATCATCCGTCCCAAATTGCTCCCATTTGATAGAATCCACTGGAACTGCTCCAGGTATGGTAGTGCTCGAGGTTAACGTATCCCCTAAGGCATATACAGTAAGATAATATTTCTTCCATTCCTGTCCAATTAATGCAGGATTTGTTCCCTTATAAAATATAGGAGGAAACTGTGCAGCATCAATGGTTAATTGAAGTGTATCGTAATTGATCCCGTCGCTTAAAATTACGGTGGCATTATTAATGAAGATTGCACTAAGTGCCGAAATGCTGATCACATCAAAATAGGGAGCTGTTTTGGTCACTGCTACTTTCGCATATTGACCATTTTCTATGGTAGCATCCACTACCACCAAGGTTTCAGGGGTAGGTAGATCAATATCGATTTCCGATTCACAGGAGAGAAGGCCTGCAAGCAGCAAAACAGAAAAAATAATATGCCAGCGTTTCTTCATCTTCTAAAATTTAAAGTTCCAGGTTAACGAAGGAATGATGGGGAACAAGGATATCTGCTTACCTGTAAACTGAACCGTATTATTGGAGGCATCTGGCTTCAGGTCAAAATAAACAAAGAATGGGTTCATCCTGCTATATACATTGTACACCGAAAGATTAAGACTATGTTCCCATTTTTTGCCTTTATGCAATAAAAAAGTGGCACCTAGGTCCAACCTATGGTAAGGTTCCATACGATAGTTATCCCTGTCCTGGTAATAGGGAACTAAATTGGCGCCCACCAGATAATAAGAAGAGGGTACAGCAAGTGCATTTCCTGTGCTATACACATAAACGGCAGAAACCGTCCATCGTTTTCCTATCTCCCAACTGAAAACAAAAGAAAGATCATGTCGTCTATCGTATCTAGGATAGAAGAACTCTCCATCATAATGTATTTCATTTTTATTGAATCCGAAGCGTTGGGTCCAGGCAAGTGTATATCCAACCCATCCGGAAATTCTTTGTTTATGTCCTTTGATCTTGAAGTCCACTCCTCCCCTTATAAAGACCTCCGCACCAAACGAACGGCCCTGACCAAGGGTAAGCACATTATCAGGATTATCGTTCACCAGCTGACTGAAAGAAGTATTGTCTTTATACTCCACTACATTAAACATATGTTTATAATACCCCTCAACAGATATTTCTAACCGGTTGTCGAACAGGTTTTGAAAATAACCCAGGTTCACCTGGTGGGCTTCTTGCGGTTTTATGATAGATGTACTAGGCAACCAAACATCCGTAGGCAACGAAACAGTGGCCAGGTTGGCCAAGTGCATATTCTGAAAATTAAGGGTATATGCCATCTTGATGGAAGATGAGTTCGTCAATTTGATCCTGATATTGATCCGGGGTTCCAGCCTGGCATAATCCTGTATATTTTCAAGTGTACCATAAGGTATGGTATCGGTAATTACTCCCAGATCCGTTTTTACATATCTGTCGAATGGGCCAAAATGCTGGTAATAGTTAAACCTCACCCCAGCGTTGATCCTTACCCTTTTCCCCAGGTTGAATTCGTCCAGAATAAATAAAGAGAAATCATGTGAATATAATTCCTGTTTTTTCGGGTTGAATTGGGTGCTATCGCCAAACCTGGCACTTGCTGAGTTAGGAATGAAGGTATGAAAAGTATAGTCCGCCCCGAATTTGATATTATGGTTAGGGTTGGGAATCCAATCTACGGAACTTTTTAATGTAAAATCTCTGATCCCTGAACTGAGGGAAATCCCAAAGCTGGTACTTCCGGCATTCATAGAAAAATCATAGTTGGTAAAAGAAAAGGTAGTATTCATAAATACCTTTGAGCCGAACTGGTGATTCCATCTCAAGGCAGCCATGGCATTTCCCCATGGAATATCAATTTTAAGGTCGCTGGTGGATGATTTAAAGTTAAATACATCCTGCCCGAAATATCCGCTTAAGAACAGCCGGTCCTTTTTACCTACCTGCCAATTTATTTTGGCATTCAGGTCATAAAAATAATATCCGTTCCCTCTGGATTCTGGTGGTAGAAATAAAGGAGCAAAAAGATCCGCATAGGTTCGGCGACCGGATACCAGGAAGGATACTTTATTCTTCACAATGGGGCCTTCCAAGGTAAACCTGGAAGCGATGATACCAATACCCCCTTCACCATGGAACTTCTGCATATTTCCTTCTTTCATCGAAATATCCAGCACAGAACTCAGCCGTCCTCCGTAATTGGCCGGCATTCCACCCTTGATGAGTATTACGTTTTTAATGGCATCTGAATTGAAAATGGAAAAGAATCCAAAAAGATGGGATGCATTATAAACAATGGTATTATCCAATAGTATCAGGTTCTGGTCAGGTCCGCCTCCTCTTACATAAAACCCTGAATTACCCTCACCCGAACTTTTTACACCCGGTAATAATTGTATGGTTTTTAAAACATCCACTTCTCCAAGCAATGCAGGAATTTTTTTAATATCCTCCACTTTCAATTCAATTTGCCCCATTTTGGTGCTTTCGTAATTCTGGTTGGTCCTTTGATCAGTGACTACATATTCGTTGATCTCAACACTGCTATAAAGCAATGGGAAATCCATGGGCATATTCTTGGTAAGGTGAATAGGAATTTCTTCGGTTTTATAACCCGCGTAAGAAAACACTAAGGTGTACTTACCCGTGTCAACGGTTAATGAATAGAATCCATAATTGTTGGTGGAGGCCCCCACTTTATTTTCTTTAAGATATACGGAGGCACCTATTAACGTTTCGCTGGTTTCTTTATCCCTGATGTAGCCACTAATAGTTGCTTTTGTCTGAGCATGCAGGACCGATGAGAATAATACGATGAAAACAAGGGTTAAAAATGGGCTGCCGAACTTCATTGTTCTTAATTAACTCTATAACTCATGATTAGCAAATTATTGTATTTTTGCCGCCGTAAATGTACTACAAGCCGTTGACATAGGCTAATAGTTACGTTAAAATTGTATAATTAAAAATCAAGATCGGGGTGTAGCGCAGCCTGGTAGCGTACACGTCTGGGGGGCGTGTGGTCGCGGGTTCAAATCCCGCCACCCCGACAGAACATAAAAATGCTCATCCGCCTTTGGCGAGATGAGCATTTTTATTGTCTATGACTGAGCCAAGCTCTGCTTGAGCTCAGTCATAGACAATAAAAACAGCCAATTTCATTGGCTGTTTTTATGTTACGGACGTCGCCCTTCAGGGATCATGAGGCGCAGCGAAGCGCAGCCGAATAATCCCCATTATTCGTTTTAAGAATAAGATAAAATATCTACATTTCATTGGCTATTTTTCTGTTACGGACGTCGCCCTTCAGGGATCATGAGGCGTAGCGAAGTGAAGCCGAATAATCCCCTTCCCTCATTCAATTGTAAAATATCCCAGAAAAATTATTGGTTATTTTTCTGTAACGACTTACCCTAATCCACCGATCCAAAATTGTACAAAACCCACTATCTGTTGGCATTTTAAATAAACCTTCCTATTTAATACTAAAATGTTTAAATTTGGAATAAGGAATCCACTATTTAAAAAATTCATATGAAAAAAATTGTACTTGCAACCGGCTGTATCATAAGTTCACTAACGCTTACAACAGCCCAGGTATCAACCGCCATGGACTTTACGATGACAGATTGCAACTCCACAACCCATCACCTTTTTGCCGATTATCTGGATAACGAGGAAGTAGTGATCATGGAATTTTTTATGACCTGTCCCTCATGTGGAACTGCTGGTCAGAAATTGGACCCCATGTTTATGGGTTTAACAACTGAGTTTCCTGGTATGGTTAACTTTTTCGCAGTTGCCTATACCAATAGCTATTCATGCACTACCGTCAATAACTGGAGAAATACGTATACTCCCAATGCAATTGCACTCGACTCAGGTGCTGCACAGGTAAGTTATTATGGAGGAATGGGAATGCCAACGGTGGTGGTGGTGGGAGGTAGTAATCATCAGGTGATTTATAACAGTCAATATGATGGAGCACCCGGTGATACTGCCGCCATACATGCAGCTATAACAAATTTCTTTATGACCATGGGGACCGAGAATGCTTCTGACCCTATCAAATTTTCGGCTTACCCTAATCCGGTTGCCAGCAATCTTCATTTGGAATTAACCATCACTCATCCTGCCCCGACGAATATTCAGATGATCGATATGACAGGTAAGGTAGTTCGGGAAATTTCAAATAAGGAATTATCATCTGGTATGCACCAGTTTGAGGTCCCAACTTCCGATCTTTCTAATGGAATTTATTTCATAAGAATAAATTCAAATGAAAAATCATCGCAGTATAAAATAAGTGTGAAGCACTAAGCTATGCACTTGTATCCTTGAATACAAATACCAATAACGCCACAAATCCACTTAAAACAAAGATGGCATGGATAAAGGCAAGTGGAATAGGTCGTCTTTTACCTTCTGAATATCTAAAAAACATATACAGACCTCCAGCGGCACCTATTGGAAATAGTATCAGGCTGATCAATGGAAAGTGATCAGGGTGCATGATAGAATAAGCAACCAAAATGACGAGGGCCATTACCGCAATTCCTCCATGTGAATAAACAATACCATTCGGAGCGTCCTTATGTCTTAACCAGCTAATTAAAATGGTGAGCCCTAATATTGCTGCAATACTAAAAAGGGCTATGCTAATGTAAATCATGATGGATATTTTTAGAAAGTATATGATTATTTGAACTCTTGAAACTAAATAAGTGGTAGAATCGATGCAGTCCTATTAGATAAATAAAAGTGGAAAAGACAATTCTGATAAACTCTGTAACAGGATTATCAGCTGGTGAGGTCTTTGGTTGATTAGATGTTGGTTCAAAAAGAAGTATACTTGAATGCATTGAATATCTGTTTTTGGTGGATTGATTAAAACAAACCACATACCATGGCCAGAAAAGAATATAATGGTCTATAAAAGGTGGTAAAAGAACGATTGATAATGAAGGGCTTGGGAATGAGATTAAAATTCCCTTAATTATTTATCCTCTGTCTACTGGCAAAAATATCTGCACTTTTTGACCCTCTTTTTCTCAAATTGAAGCTAAAACCGGCATCTGGCAGGGCATTAGCGATTCCAAGTAAAATGAATAATTTTGTACCTGTCTCATAAAAACATCCATGAAAACCATAGGACTTATAGGCGGCTCCACCTGGGTTAGTACCGCAGATTATTATAAAATTATCAATCAATTGACGAATCAATTGTTGGGAGGATCTCATTCCGCTTCTATTCTTATGTATTCCTTAAAGTTCCATGAGTTCAGGGTTTTGATTGAAGAGGGGAAATTTGATGAAGTAGAAAAATTGTTGATCAGCATAGCTCAAAATCTTGAAAAAGCAGGTGCCGAATGTTTGCTCATTTGTGCAAATACTCCTCATATGTTTGCCAGCGCCATCCAGGAAAGTATCAAGATTCCCTTGATCCATATTGCGGATGCTACCGCCCGGGAGATCAACAAGGCCAGGATAAAAACAATTGCATTACTAGGTACCAAGCCTACCATGGAACAGGCTTTTTACAAAGATAAATTGGCCCAACACGGAATTGAAACCCTGATTCCTGATGAGGAGGACAGGCTCTTTATCAATGAAACTATTTTTAATGAGTTCAGCAAAGAAATATTCAGTTCGGCCACCAAAAAAAGATATTTGGAGATCATTCAAAAAATAAAGGGAAAAGGTGCTGAAGGAGTCATCTTAGGGTGTACTGAAATCCCGCTATTAATTCAACAGGAGGATTGTGATATTCCGGTCTTTGACACCATGAGGATCCATTCAACAGCAGCTGTAAAGTTCGCGAATGAAAGGGGAGAATAGAATTCTTTAGCTATCGGATGAGATTTACATGGCCCATGAATTCATGTTGCTTTCCTTGGGCATCTTCTATCACAATTTTATATACATACACTCCCTGAGGAGCCAGAAGATCAGTTCCCTTAACATGTCCGTTCCAAACATCATCCGCTTTGCCTGAGGTATAGATCTCATCACCCCAACGATCGAAAATAACCATGCTGTATCCCTTTATTCCTGATGCTACCGGGTAAAACACTTCGTTCAATTCATCTCCATTTGGGGTGAATGTATTGGGTATGTAAAAATACGATTCACCCTGAATGAGGATACAATGCGTAACGGTGTCAGCACATCCCAAGGAAGAAGAAGCGATCAGTTCAATACAATAAACCCCACTGTCAACATAAGTATGCTGGAAACTGATAAGATCAATATAGTTGGTTCCATCGTCCATATCCCAATAGAGGTGTGAAGCGTTGTATGATTGGTCAATCACCTGTACCTGGGCATCGGATAATAGATAGACATTTTTATCTGTAATAAAATCAGCTACCGGATAATCCTGAACGCTTATATAAGCAGGTTTTAAAACGGTATTGATGCATCCCAGGGTATCTGTAACTGTTAAAGAAACATCATAAGAACCTGCAGAGCTAAAACAATAATTCGTGGCGGAAGAATTTCCCGCAGATGAACCGTTGATCATCCATTGATAGGTCTGTAAGTTAGCCGTAGGTATAGCCACTGGAATACTAAAATTAACGCAATGGGTTACACAACCGCTAAGAATATCTCCTTGCAAATCTATCAACGGTAAGTTCGCCCCAGGGTTTACGGTATAGGTGCCAGATACCGTGCAACCTGCATTGTCAGTAACCACCACTGTATAATTTCCGGCTGCTAAATTGTTCGCAGTGCTTGAACCACTTCCTGATGACCAGGTATAGCTATAAGGTGCAACCCCTCCTCCAGCAGTCACAGACGCTGAACCATCCGAACCTCCCAGACAAGTAACATCCACAACAGAACTGCTATTGATGGTGACTGCTGAGGTGCTGGAAACAACCACGGTGGCTGTTTGCGTACATGAATTAGCATCGGTAACGGTAACTGTATAAGTTCCAGCACCTATATTGGATGCAGTAGCTGCAGCTCCTCCTGATGGTGCCCAACTATAACTATAAGCTCCAGTGCCTCCGTTGGCCACTACTGTGGCCGAGCCATCAGATGCTCCACATAAGGCAGGCGTAGAACTTGTATTCAACGTAATGGCTGAGGGTGGTTGCGTTAATGTATAGGAAGCTGTAACTGTACACCCACTATTATCGGTAACACTTACCGTATAGGTGCCTGCGGGTAAACCTGATGGATCTTCCATCGTTCCACCGGTATTCCATAAATAAGTATAAGGATTAGCTCCATTCGATGAAGTTACATCGATGGATCCAGTGCTAGCCCCATAGCATAAAATATTGGTTGTAATGGCGTTTACCGTAATTCCTCCCGTTTGAGTTACCACGCAAGTTGCAGTAGCAGAGTTGGTGCAACCGCTCGAAGAAGTAACCGTTACAGTATAAGTGCCCGGCTGGTTAACGGTTGGGTTGGCAGTATTACCTCCGGAAACGATCCCTGGTCCGGCCCAACTCCATGTTGGACTTGATAAGGAAGTGGATGCGCTGATGACCGTTGTTGGAGAAGCACAAGTAAGAGATGCCGGGGTAAGAATATTGATCAACAAAGGAGGAAACTCACAGTTGGCATAATCACTTGCTCCACCCCCCAAAGTCAAGCTTCCCTGATAGGTGATCGTATTTCCACTAATGTTCCCATAACAAGGGGTTGATCCAATTGTACAATAGAGCGTATTGTTGACGATCGCATATCCGCCTCCTGCAGAAGAGGTAGGAAACCCAACTAGGTTATAAACACATATAACTACTCCATTCGGATCATACATAGTTAATGTATAAGGTGGAGCATTTGTTTTTAAAATATAAAAATTACCCGATGCATCCCCAATACAGTCATATGGGCCACCCCATCCGGCCAAACTCAATACCAAAACACCCGTTCCTGTACCATCATACCGGTAAACCTGCTGACCTATTCCATTCAAATTATAGATATAAGGACCTGCTCCACCTATGTTAACTGCTGAAGCATTCCCAGTGCCATGACCAGTACTTACCCAAGTTGCTCCATTGTAATAATAATAAATACCTCCCACGGTGGTATAAAAAGTCACGGCAGGGGATCCACCATTGAGGTTGTTGCTTACTGCCAGACCACCCGCTCCTGCCGGCATGGTAATTGAATTGACGGAAGTAGCATTGTTGGTTGTATTGTATTGATAAATCGTAGAGCCTGAATGGTGATAAAAATAACTACAATTCGGAAGCTGAGCCTGAATTGGAATAATTACTACCAATACACTAAGCAAGAGAGAATATTTTTTGAATGCGTTATACATTCATAACGGATTTAGTTGAATTTATATTTAGTAACAGCTGATCCATTCACAGGGTTTAAAGGGTAAAATGCGAACTCTTGGGCAGTGTGATTTACTTTCAATGTCATAGAACCTGCTTCTGTATTTGATATTCTATAATTCCAATAGGGGCTTTCATATTGTTTCGACTCGATGGTATATGCCACATTGGAACCATTCACCTGATGTACCATTGAAAAAAGGTTCTCATTAATCGTTAAAGTAGAAGCCAGGGTCTCATCAATACATCCCTGCAAGTTGTTTTCCTGAAAGGTGCAATTTGATTTTTGGTTGGTGTTGATCACCTGCTGTGCAAATGAAAGTTGACAGCATAAAAATAAAATGGAAAAAATAATAAATGCTTTTTTCATCTTACAAGAATTTTGGGTCAATAATGAGTAAAGTTAATAAATTATCCTATCTAATAAAACATTCAAATAGCATTTTTGAATGAATATGAGTGAAAAACACACCAACCCATGTTTTCAACAGCAAATGAGTTAATAAACAGGTAATTGTTAATATGGTTTTTATCTTTGAACCATTCATATTGAACATAAGATCATGAAGGCAGAGATCATCAACATAGGCGACGAGATTCTTATCGGACAGATCAGCAATACCAATGCGGTCTGGATAGCAGAGCAATTCAATCTATTGGGCATTCCTATTGCAAGAATGACCACGGTTGCCGACAAGGAGCAGGATATACTCGATGCGGTTGAAGCCGCATTTGAAAAACATGACCTCATCATCATGACAGGGGGATTGGGGCCGACCAAAGATGATATTACCAAGAAAACACTGGTGGATTACTTTCAAACCGAACTCATATTTAACCAGGAGGTATATGATCGGTTGAATGGCTGGTTTACTTCCAGGGGACGGGTTTTTAGTGAAGTAAACCAAACCCAATGTTATGTCCCGGCTAATTGTAAAGTATTGATGAACAATTGGGGAACCGCTCCTGGTATGTTATTCGAAAAAAAAGGGAAATTCCTGGCCTCCCTTCCTGGGGTTCCTTATGAAATGATAAACCTGATGAGCCATCATATGATCCCCTTTATCAAAGCTCATTTCAACTTGCCCCCCCTGGTTCATCGCTCCTTTAATATCGAAGGGATCCCGGAATCAGATCTGATGAAGACTATTGAATCATGGGAAGATCAACTCCCCCCTACCGTCAAATTGGCTTATCTCCCTTCCGCCGGGATCGTCAAACTCAGAATGAGCTCCCTGAATGAAGACGGTCAAGCCGAAAAACTTATACTGGCAGAAGCGGAAAAGCTGCATACCATTATTGGGGATGAAATTTTCGGCTATGAAGAAGAAACTTTAGAGTCGACCATTAAAGAACTACTCGTAAACCGCAACCTGACTTTAACGGCTGCAGAAAGTTGTACGGGAGGGTACCTGGCACATAAACTTACCTCTATACCTGGAATAAGCAGCGTGTTCCCCGGCAGTTTTGTTACCTATGATTATTGGGTAAAGACCGATATTTTAGGTGTAAAGAAAACAACCCTTGAAAAATATGGAGCAGTAAGCAGGGAGGTAGTGATAGAAATGGCGTTAGCCGCTAAAGCAAAATTAAAAACCGATTATGCCATTGCATTGAGTGGAATTGCGGGTCCTGGTGGTGGAACCCCGGAAAAGCCTGTTGGCACCGTTTGGATAGCATGGGCAACACCCACTGAAGTGCTGGCCAAGAGGTTTGAATTTCCTGCTGACCGGGCGGGAAATATTCATAGAAGTTATCAAAAATCATTAAGTATTTTGAGAAAACTTATCTTAGGGCTGCCTTTGAAAAAAGAACTTTGGGAAAAAGATGAGTAAGTAGAATATGAAAGCATTTTTTACATTTCTTTTTATTTTTATTTTGGCAAATAGCTGGAGCCAGCAGATTACTTATTATGATCATTGCATGTCAAAAACAACCAATGCTGAGGACTACGAAAACCATGACGTTATTTTCAAAAACCCCATTGACACCAACATAGCAACCGTTCTTAGGTACAATAAAAGCGATCGATTAATCGATAGCAGTTATTATAGCGATTATAGCAAGCGCCGATTGGATAGTATTCACAAAACATGGTTCTCAGGAGGCCAACTGAAGTCTAAAGCCGGCTATAATGATGGAAAAAAGAACGGTGAGTTAAATACTTTTTACAGAAATGGTATCATGCGCAGAAAAGAGGTGTATCAAATGGACAGTATGATCTTGGGTGTTTGTTACGACTCTACCGGAAAAGAAATCCCATTTTTTAAATATGAGGTGATGCCAAATTATCCTGGTTGCAAAACAGAAATAACAAAAGACGGGATACGATGCTCAGGTGAACAATTTTTGACGGTTTTTTTAAATGAGAGATTGACTTATCCTAATAAGGCAAAAGAGCAAGGCATACAAGGTAAAGTATGGCTGTCGTTTGTGGTTGAAAAAAGTGGAGAAGTTGCCTGTGAAAAAATTGAAAGGGATATTGGTGGAGGTTGCGGGGAAGAAGCTTTGAGAGTGATTAAATTGTTTCCTGATTGGACCCCTGGCACAATGGATGGAGAACCTGTAAGGGTAAAATATAGATTTCCAATAAATTTTACTTTAAGATAAAGTTTTTTACCCGCAGCTGTTTCTCACCATGAGCTCAACAGGTAAAACAACCCTATGACCATTGGTAGAGGTTCCATTCTCCACTCCTTCTTTATCCTTATTGTTCATCAGGCCGAACAGCATTTCCATGGCATGTTCACCCAATTGTTCCAATGGCTGTGAGATAGCCGTAATGGGTGGAGAAGTAAATCTAAACAATTCAATATCATCGAAGCTAACCAGGGCAACATCTTGTGGGATCTTTAGTCCTTTATGGTGAATAGCCTCTAATGCATACAAGGCTACCAGGTTATTCAATGCAAAAATGGCCCTTACTTTATGAGGGGCAGATAATAAAAAATCAACCTCCTTGATAATATCCTCTCTTAAGTTTTCAAAGGAAACCTCCCTTAATAGGGCATCCTTCAATTCGATCTTATTCTTTTTAAGGGCATCTTTATACCCCGTGATCCGGTCTTTTAAGGTGCTCAAGTGAGAAGGTGACAAGGTGATGAGTCCAATATTATTCACTCCCTTGTCCAATAGGTGTTGCACCAGCATCTCTGCTCCTTTTCGGTTATCAACCGTAACCGATGGGAACAAACCACTGGCAAATTCCCGGTCGAGCAATAAAAAAGGGGTTTTCTGCAGGGTAAGTTTATCAAACATTTGTGGATCATCCAAAGTGGATGAAACGATCAATCCATCTACCTGGTGCTGGTCCGCCAATATGGAAATGAGGTCAGCTTCTCGTTTGGGGTTTTCATCAGAACTGCAAATGAGCATATGATAACCCTTCTTATTAGCCGCGTCTTCAACGCTTCGGGCAATCTTAGCATAAAAGGGATTCGAAATGTCAGCCACGATCAGACCTAAAACATTAGATTTTCCTGTGCGAAGCTTACGGGCAGTGGCGTTGGGCTTAAATCCCATCTCCTCCACCATTTTCCAAACCCTCTCCTCCGTTTTCTTGCTGATCCCATATTGGGTTGCCTTTCCATTTAATACCATGGATACAAGGGTTTTGGACACACCCAAGGCTTTTGCCACATCTTCTAGCGAGCTTTTCTTCATGTAAGCTGGTAAATTGAAATCGAAAGTTACGTCAATTTTTATAAAAACAAAATCTAAACCGGTTTTGTTTACTTTTTTTTCTCTACATTTTTTAAAAAAATCGGTGTGCCTCTCTTTGATTCACTCAGGCCCAAGCTAAATCCACTCAGGACAGGGTTTTCCACTGTATCTCTACCTTGATAGATGACCAGTATAACTTAAACATATAGATGGGTGCCAATCTCCCCACAACAAATAATGGATAACTGCAAGCCTTGAACCTTGAATTTTTGGGTAGATCCGCCAGGAAACCCTCACCCCTAAGGATGACAAACCGTTTTAGGCACTCCTAAAAATCCTTAAAATAGAGAGATTGTTAATACTATTGATGGGTCCATTTGCGTTTGGCATAAGTTTTGAATTAGATCATCTGCACGCTTGTTCATCATTAATTTAACAAAGCCCATTTTATGAAAACACTCCTCATTACCACCACATGTCTTTGTACCGCAATGGTAACCTTTGGTCAAACAAAGTCTTCCACCGCAGGGGTCAGCTCTAACTCCAGCAATATTCAGGTTGGATCCACTACCACTACCACCACAACTAGTACCAGTACTCATAGAGATAATGGTATAAGCAACTACAACTATAGCAGCAATGATTACGGTAGCACCAATTCAAATTCAAACAGCAACTCAAACAGTAATTGGAATACCAACTCGAATACCAACTCGAATAGCAACTCCAACAGTAACTGGGGCAGCAATAATAATAACAACTCCTATAATTCAAACTACAACAGCAATTATAACAATGGTTATTCGAACAACAACTACAATAATAATAACAGCAATTCCAACTATTCTACCTACTCCAACCAGAGTTATAAAGTAAAAGATGATAACTATGGTTCGAAATTGGTAACAGAAGATGAAGGAGCTAAAGTGAAAAATATTTACAATACTACCGAAAGAGTAAGCATCTATAAAACCAACAATCCCATCAATCGACTATTTACTGACAACCAGAAAGCCAGCCAGAAATTTACCATTGATGCACAAACCCAACAAAATCTTAAAGCGGCTGACGGTACCATTATTAAAATTGCTCCCAATAGCTTTGTTACCAAAAACGGTGAAGTGGTGCAAGGAGAAGTCGACTTCGAAGTAAAAGAAGTATATAAAAGGTCTGATATGGTATTGTCGAATGCCCATACTGTGGCCAACGACCAGATCCTGATATCAGGAGGAGAAATGTACATGGGTGCTACCAGAAATGGAGAAGCTTTAATGCTGGCCAATAACAAACCTATCTCAGTTGAAATGCCAGTGGCTACGGATGGCCCAACCAACCAAAATACCAATATGCAATTGTTCTATGGAAGACCTAATGGCAATACGGTGAACTGGAATCTGGGCAGCACCAACTCTACAACCCCTACCAGCAATTCAAATGTTAACTCGGGTCAATCATATAATTTTAATGTAGGTGCCATGGGCTGGATGAATTGCGACCAGTTTATGAGGACCCAAGGTAACAATACAAAAGTAATTGTAAATGTTCCCCGCCAGTTTGATACCACCAATACCGCAGTGTTTGTGGTTTTTAAAGGCCAAAATACGGTTACCAGGTTCGATAATTTTAGCGCCGCCAGTAATACGTATAATGTAGGCTCTTTTTATACACGTTGGTATTCATTGCCCGTTGGATCAGAAGTTACCATTGTGGCGATCGCTGAAATTGATGGCCAACATTATTCATCCATGAGCAGAACGGTTCTTGCAAACAACCATGTTGAAAACCTGATGTTTGAACCAACCACCATGGATATATTTAAAAAAGAAATGGAAAAGCTTCCATAAGCTCCCTAGGTTAAACCTATTGGAAAGACCCCTTGATGGGGTCTTTTTTTTGCCCAGATAGCTTCGGAGTTGAACCTGTTAAATCCTCAAGTGTAATATAAAGGGTAGTTAAAATCGAAAAGGTTTATAATCATTTAAAATTTTGCTCGTTAAATGGTACGGGATTTGCCTATCTTTATCAAAGAATTGATCCTTTTTATTTTCAACAAGTAAAACAGTCAATATGAAAAACTCTTTATTCCTCCTGGTAATAGCAGCCCTTGGTTCAATGGCAACTGCTCAAAATCTTATCATCACTCCGAATGTAGGTGTAAGCACTGGGGTTGGCACCATTACCACCACCACTACTACCACTACCACCAACTCGCCTTTTGGCAGTACCACCAACACCTCCTATGATCGTAATGTTGGAAACAATACCTATACCATCACCAATTCCAACTCACCTGGAGGAGGAGTTTCCAATACCAACTACTCGAACAACAACGGGTATAATAACAATACCTATAACAACAATAGCTATACGAATGGTTATAACAACGGGTATGGAAATGGCTACAACAATGGATACGGAAATTCAAATAATTACAACAACGGGTACAATAACCAGTCGAATTACACCTATAGCAATGATGGTTATGGCAGCACGGTTGAAATTGAAGATGACAAAGGAAACAGGACCATTATTGAAACTACCACAGATTCAACTGCCGCCCTTGAAAGAAAGTCGGTACTGGAAAATATCAGTAAACATATTGTTCACTTTACAGGTTTGGTCATGTCGGACGCCTTTGATGATGGTGACCTTTCCAAAGCATATGTAATGGATAAATACTCTGAGTTTTTAAAGCCGGGTAAGTATGGCAACATCAGTTCAACCCTGCCTAATTCAGTAAAATACACTTTCGATGGGATAGCCATCCCACCTAAAACCAGGCTGATCATTTATAGCGGTTCAAATTTTACCGGTGATAAACTGGTGGATATTACTGGTCCAGCCATTATTAACAATAGTAAATGGCAAACGGACGACCGTTATATGACCGCTAATACCAAAACGTACTGCACTGAATTACAAACTACTTTCCCGCAAAGTACCCGGCAGTGGAGTATAAACGACATGCATAACTGGCAAAACGGTTCTATAGAGATCATTGAGATCCCCTAAAGGAAAAAATTCTTGTGTAGAAAGCCTGTTAGCTATAGCCAACAGGCTTTTTTTATGTTTTTTAACCCAGGGAGATCCTAATGGAAGCCTGCCTGCCGTGGTGCAGACCTTTACTTTGGCAGGTGGGCATTAGCTGGCCGGTCTGCAGGAATAGCTCTAAAAAAAATGCTATTTTTACACCCTTGAAAAATGGCAAATAATGACGGAAATAGCTAAAATATACGATCCTAAACTCACCGAAGATAAATGGTACCAGCAATGGCTGGCACATAAATGTTTTGCAAGTAAACCTGATGAACGCACCCCTTTTACTATCGTGATCCCTCCCCCGAATGTGACGGGAGTTTTACACATGGGGCATATGTTGAACAACACCATTCAGGATGTATTGATACGTAAAGCACGGATGGAAGGCAAAAATGCCTGCTGGGTACCAGGAACCGACCATGCCAGCATTGCCACCGAAGCAAAAGTGGTACAAATGCTGCGTGACCAGGGAATTAAAAAATCTGACCTAAGCAGAGATGAATTTATAAAACATGCTCATATTTGGAAAGATAAGTATGGCGGAATTATATTAGACCAATTAAAAAAATTAGGCGCCAGTTGCGATTGGGACAGAACCGACTTTACCATGAATGATCATTATACCGAGGCGGTAATTGATGTATTCATCGATCTCTACAATAAAGGTTTAATATATCGTGGGCTAAGGATGATCAACTGGGACCCGGTTGGCAAAACGGCCCTGAGCGATGAAGAAGTATTACATACGGCCGAAAATTCAAAACTTTATTTTGTAAAATATAAACTGGTAGGATCTGGCGACTTTATTACGATCGCCACTACCCGTCCGGAAACCATATTAGCAGATACGGCGATTTGTATCAATCCGAAAGATGAAAGATATCTCCATCTACATGGTAAGAAAGCATTGGTGCCCTTGATCAATAGAGAGATCCCGGTTATTCTCGACGAATATGTTTCGATTGAATTCGGTACAGGTTGTTTAAAAGTAACTCCTGCTCATGATGCCAATGATTATGCACTCGGAGAAAAACATGGGTTGGAGGTAATTGATATCCTGAATGAAGATGGTACCTTGAATCTGAAAGCCCAACTATATATTGGGCAAGACAGGTTCGAAGTACGTAAGCAAATTGCCAAAGATCTGGAGGCTGCCGGGCATATTACCAAAATTGATGATTACCAGAACCAGGTAGGACGTAGCGAAAGGACCAATGCCATTATTGAACCTAGACTTTCCTTACAATGGTTTGTGGACATGAAAAAATTCGTGCAGAAAAATCCACAGGTAGTGAGTGATGTGATGGAAGACAAAATAAAATTCCATCCAGCTAAATATAAAAACACCTACAAGCATTGGATGGACAATATCCGCGACTGGTGCATCAGTCGTCAACTTTGGTGGGGACAACGGATCCCGGCTTGGTATGATGACAAGGGAAATTGTTATGTTGCTAAAACACTCGAAGAGGCAAAGAAGTTGGCGGCCTATGATAAAACCCCCATCAAGGAACATGACCAGAAAAAAATGATGAAGGATACGGAGGGTATTGTTCTCACCCAGGATGAAGATGTAGTGGATACCTGGTTCAGTTCATGGTTATGGCCACTGGAAGTTTTTGGCTGGAATAAGGACAAAAACAACAAAGAGCTTGCGTATTATTATCCAACCAACGACCTAGTGACGGCTCCGGAGATCATGTTCTTCTGGGTGATGAGGATGATCATGGCTGGGTACGAATACAAAGGGGAAAAACCTTTTTCAAATGTATATTTTACAGGGATCGTAAGGGATAAGATTGGCAGAAAAATGAGTAAACAGTTCGGCAATTCGCCTGATCCTTTAGAATTAATGGGGAAATACAGTGCCGATGGAGTTAGAGTAGGTATGCTCCTCTCCTCTCCAGCCGGAAACGATCTGTTGTTCGATGAAAGTTTATGTGAGCAAGGAAGAAACTTTGCTAACAAGGTTTGGAATGCATTCAGGTTGGTGCAAGGATGGCAGATTGATGTGGTAGCCAAGCCTTCTGAAGGTAACCAGCAAGCCATGGACTGGTTCGAAAGCAGGTTCAACGAAGTGTTAACTGAGTTGAACGATCTATATGGAAAATTCAGGATGAACGAGGCGTTACATGCCACTTATAAATTGGTATGGGATGATTTTTGTGCCTGGTATTTGGAAATGATCAAACCGGAGTATGTGGATGGAAAGTCGCTGCCGATAGACTTGAAAACCTATGAAACCACCTTGAAGTTTTTCGAGGGGATCTTAAAACTCATGCATCCCTTTATGCCATTTATTACGGAAGAAATATGGCATTTGATCAAGGAGAGAAAAGAGAATGAATTTATCATGCTGACTTCCTGGCCTGTGATTGGGTCTATCGATACCGGTTTATTGAATCAGTTTAAGACAACCGAAGGGCTCATTACGGAGATCCGTAATTTTAGGAAATCAAAAAATATTTCACCGAAAGAAGGTCTACAATTATTTATAAGAGGTGAAAAAAATATTGATCAAAAACTCTTTACACCCATTGTAAAAAAATTAGGTAACCTGATTGGAATGGATGCAATAGATAACAAAGCAGATAATGCCTATGGATTTATTGCGGATAATGTAGAATATTTTATTCCTTTTACCGCTTCTATCGACATGGAAGCGGAGTTAGCACGGATCCAAAAGGAGATTGAATATAACAAAGGGTTTTTAAAATCCGTTATGGCAAAATTGGGCAACGAGAAATTTATAACCAATGCAAAACCAGAGGTAGTGGCCGTTGAGACCAAGAAAAAAGAGGATGCGGAAGCCAAGATCAAGGCACTCGAGGATCAATTGGTAAGCCTGAGCAAATAGGATGAAACTAGCTGAAACTCTGGTTTTCGATATTGTTACGATGGCATTGACCCGGGCCAGAAGAAATCTATATGTGGTGATCCTATTT
This sequence comes from Flavobacteriales bacterium, assembly GCA_025451235.1. GTDB lineage: Bacteria > Bacteroidota > Bacteroidia > CAIKAF01 > CAIKAF01 > JANWKQ01. The sequence continues at coordinate 116,148 of JANWKT010000024.1, forward strand.
GTGGGTTTTATGGCTTTGTCGGCTATGTTCAAGGTAATGCTTCATTCCAGTTTAGCGGGTTTGATTGCTTTCATTCCTTTTATTTTTATCGTGATGTTTGTTTCCAATATCGCCCTTAAACTCAAAAGAATTGGGTCCATCAGCTTGTTAAATGATTCTATTCACTTACACAATGAAGTGTTACCATTGGAAAGGATCATTGCTGTGAATGAAATTAAAACCCTATTGATAAAAGGGGGTGCTCAAGCCGACTTAAGAGGAAGAATCATTACCAAACGTAAAACTTTATTTCTCGATTTTACCCTCAAGAATGACGAATTGATCACCGTTCATATCGCTGTACCAGAGGATGATGAAATCACCTGTGACCAGATCACAGTATATTGCAGGGCACAAGGTATTTCCTGTAGCAGGAAAATATAGGAGCGCTAACACATCGTGTGTAAATACGCTCTTCTGAGTTTCCCCTCAGTAAACTCAAATCTCATCGTTTGGGGAAGCTGAATGGAACCCTTATTGTGATCTAAAAAAACCTCATAGCAAAAGAATTGCTCGCCATTACCCAAGTCCATATATTCTCCATAGGGAAATATTTTTTTTAAGTCGGATAAGGTTGATTGAGAGTCGAGCTTTTGCTTCCTAACTGTTAATGATCCATTCGAATTAAAATTACAGTTGACTATTTCATAATTTCCTATGGAGTCAACATATACAGAGAAATTTTCAAAAAACATCCAATTCATCCACTCGTCCTTGCCCACCTGCTTGTTTTTGTATACTGCTGTATCCAGGTCCTGGTTAATTGCACCTTCGAAAGGGATACCATTGAAGGAAAAATCATTTAAACCTACATGTTTGAGTGGTTGAGCAGAAACAACACCCCAACCTGTGGTCAAGGATAAAAGGAAGACAAAAAATTTATTCATGATAAGATTTAACTGTTGATATAAAATTACAACAGAAGCTCCTGACCATCAAGATAAACCTCTAAAACCTATTAATTGATAGGTAGAACCGAGTTTTTGATCCAAATTCAGCCGTTATATAAAAGCATTTGGCTTAAATACACATTTAACATCTCTGAAAATTCCTTAAATTTGGGTAAATATCCGCTATATGCCCATTAGAATTCAATCCACCGCTCTGCTACTTTTTGCATGTCTTTGTCATTCGTTGTATTCCCAGGAATTTATAAAATTTAAATCAGGAGATCAGGTTTCCTTTCGTGAGATGCAAAGGGATTTCAATGAATGGAAATCCAAGAATGATCTGTCTACCAAGAAATACTGGAAACATTATAAGCGATTTGAAATGGAAATGCAGATGCATACCGACGGACATGGCGAGCCAGGAGATCCAACGGAGTATTTCCAGGCGGCCATTCAACATGCTGAAAAAAAGAGCATAGAAGGATTTCAAGCCAAGAACATCGGGGTTTGGACACCGGCAGGTCCGCAAAATCTTCCCATCAATTATACAGGATACATGGAGAACGGGATGGGCAGAGTAAATTGTGTAGCATTTCATCCAACAGATGCGAACACCTATTTTGTAGGGGTGGCACAGGGAGGATTATGGAAAACAACTGATAATGGAGTAACTTATGTTCCTTTAACGGATGATCTTCCGATCACCCGGATCAGCGATATTTGTATTGATCCCAACAACCCCAATACCATTTATATTTCTGTTTGCGATTTTGAATACATCGATTTTGGATTGCTTCAATACGGCAGAAAAAGAAATACCTATTTTGGGATTGGTGTATATAAAACCACTGACGGTGGAATTAACTGGAATCCTACAGGCCTCTCCTATCAACTTACGGATGGTGAAACCTCTCTGATCCGCGAAATAGCCATCGACCCAACGAATAGCAACAATCTGGTGGCTTGTGGGGTTAATGGTATGTTCAAATCTACCAATGCGGGCACTTCATGGAATACAGTTTCAGATTCTCTTTTCTGGGATATGATCCAGGACCCTGTCACACCGAATACCTTATATGCCGCAAGTGGATGGATACAAAATGGAAATATCGGTAGTGCCGGCATTTATAAATCTACCAACTTTGGGACCAGCTGGAATTTATTAACCACAGGAATTCCCCCCAGGGGATCTGTTCAAAGAATTAAACTGGCTCAATCTGCCAGCAGTCCCAACACTATTTACGCCGCAGCAGTGGATGATGCCGGTGGATTATATGGTATATATAAGACCACCAATGCAGGAACTAACTGGAATATGCAATTCAACTCATTGAATCTTTTGTCGTATGATGATGGCTCTTCAGGAGGCGGACAAGGAACTTATGACCTTGGTTTTTTGGTGAACCCAACCGACCCCAACCATCTATTTATTGGCGGAATTAACCTGTGGAGCTCAACGGATGGTGGAAGTAATTTTGACCCTTGCGGGTATTGGACCTATCAATTTGGAGCATCCGTTCATGCAGATATACATTCCCTGGCGCACCAACCTTTAACCAATAAATATTTTTTATGTTGTGATGGAGGTATATATAGAACCACCGCTATTATATCCGAAACCTGGACCAATGTTAATAATGGTTCTCAATGGCCAACCGTTTGGGAAAATGTTAGTAGCGGCATGCAGATCACTTCCTTTTATCGAATATCAAGCTCCAGATCCACCACCAATGAATTAGTAGGAGGTGCCCAGGACAATGCCACTTATTATTATGATGGTACCGATTGGTATACTATATTCGGTGGCGACGGTATGGATTGCCATCTTGATCCAAGCAGTGCCGGTAACATGATCGGAAGTTCGCAGTATGGAAACTTTTACGGAACCAACGATGGAGGTTTCAATAGTTATAGCGTAGATGCCAATTTCATGGGTGAAAATGCTGAATGGACAAGCCCATTCGTAGCTGATTACAACAATTTGGGAACCCTTTATGCCGGATTTGAAAACGTGATCAAATCAACCGATAATGGATCTAATTGGTTTCCCATTTCTTCTTTTCCACCTTCACCAAGTTTTTACAACAGCGAACTGTCGGCATTGGCTGTTTCAAATTCCAATCCCAACGTGATCTATGCGTGCCGCAGGGTACGCTATGAGTATGGGAATCCGGGAAATGTCTTCAGGACCACCAATGGAGGATCCAACTGGGCCAATGTCACCCCAGGTTTACCGGATACACTTTTTTATACTTCTGTTGAAATTAATAATACAGATGCCAATACTGCCTATGTAACCATGGCGGGATTTACAGGGGGGCAAAAAGTGTATCAAACAACCAACGGAGGTACCAACTGGACCAATATTTCATATGATCTTCCCAACATTCCTGTGAATTGTGTTAAACATATAACAGCTTCCAATGATTTGATTGTAGCTACGGATATTGGTGTATATGTTCTCTATGATGGGACCACCAACTGGGTAAATATGAGTTCAGGTTTACCCAATGTAATTATATCGGATATCGAGATCAACGAATCTGGAAATAAAATTTACGTGGGTACATTTGGAAGAGGAATATGGTCAACAGATCTGGATATCGGAGTATCGGTGGAAAACACGGAAAATACGAATGATGCTTTTAAACTTTATCCAAGTATTCATTCCGGTAATTTCACGATTGAAACCACTTCCGACCAAGACTTTTCAGTGGATATTTATGATCTTCATGGAAAATTAGTGTATTCGAAAAACATCAATCATTTCAATACTCATATTTCCTTACAGGTAGCTTCCGGTCTATATTTTGCCAAAATGAGGATGGGAAAAAAACTAGAGGTGAAAAGGTTCGTTGTACAGTAAAACAAGAAGTCTTTTATTTTACACCGGTAAAGCTTGTTTGAGTTCCACTTGTATCAAACAGAGTGAAATTGATTTCATTTCCGCTAACACCTCCATATAAATTACCGCTTGCATCGGAATAAGAAAGAGAATATGGGTTTTCTACCCCGGCAACAGATACATTATTATATACGTTAGGTGGATTTGCACCGATCGTAAAGGTTAAGTTCACCACGTTATCTGAAACTTTTGAAAGCGCCACGGTTCCGCTGCCAGCAGGTGATGAATTAATGATCACAGAGCCGCTATAAAGTCCCTCTATTACATCAGCAGGTTTTTTGCACGAAAAAATCAGTGTCAGGGCTGTTACCATGATAAAAAATAGCCTGTTCTTTTTCATATTTCTCAAATTTGCAACATCAATATACAAAACCGTTATGAATTATTAGCAAATAAGTTCCAACATATCAAGCCTATGGTTGGGTAAATCAGCTACAGCCCCCTGGAAAACCTTGGATGATAAGTATCCCGAATGTGTCTCTCTGCCATTTGTATAATTCCCGTATTTTCAGTATCTTCGTATAAATGCGGACTTCAATTAGTTATGATATCCACTGAATGGTTTTATATAAAGTTCGAAGATTTCTTTCTGCATCCGGTTAAATCCATTGCGCTGGCGGTTGCTGTATTCATCATTACCATACTCATAAAATCCACCATATTTGCCATGAGTAAATATAAGAGATTCGATGGCTCTTTATTGGTGGCCAGTATTAATACCTTGTTAAGTGGGACCGGATTGTTTATGTTATTTTTTGAAACCATCCATTTTACAGACGATTTGCTGCTATTCGTGGCCGCTATTTTCGGAGGTATTTATGTGATTGAATTAATTTTCACCTTACTACTCAAAGGGAAGAATTCGTTTGTTGATGGAGTAGTAGGTTCCCTGCTGGGCAATACATTTTTGTTTATGGTGATTATGCTCGGTATTATCCTTACCTCCTACCCTCTTCTATAAAATGAAAGGTCTTGTATTAAAATCAACAGGCAGTCATTATAAAGTCTCCACTGATCAAGGTGTTATGGAATGTAAATTGGGTGGAAGGCTTCGGCTGGAAGAACTTAAACATACCAATCCGGTGTCGGTGGGCGATGAGGTAATACTTTCCCTGGAAGAAGGGGCTATCATTGTCGATCTGGTACCCAGAAAAAATTACCTGATCCGTAAGGCTACCAACCTTTCTAAACAAACACATATAGTAGCTGCCAATATAGATCAACTCATTGTGTTGGCTTCCTATAAACTTCCACGTACTTCCACAGGTTTTATCGATCGTGTATTGGCTACAGCTGAAGCATACAATATCCCGGCAGCCGTTATTTTCAATAAAACCGATCTCCTGAATCAACCGGAGTTGGAAAAGCTCATGTTTTATATCAATGTTTACGCTTCCATAGGCTATCCTTGCTTCGGTATTTCTGCAGAAGATCCTGAAAGCATTGAGATGCTGAAGTTACTTGTAAAAAATAAGACCAACCTATTTACAGGACATTCGGGTGTTGGTAAATCTACCTTAGCAAATAAAATAGACCCGAATCTTCATTTACGAACAGGAACTATTTCCGATAAATTCAATAAAGGGAAACATACCACCACTTTTGCAGAGATGATCCCCATCAGTATTGGTGGGTACATCATTGATACACCCGGCATCAAAGAGTTCGGAATGGCCAATATGGATAAATATGAAGTAACACATTATTTCAGGGAATTGTTCAAACTAAAAAGTGAATGTAAGTTTAACAATTGCCTGCATGTAAATGAACCCGGATGCGCTGTTTTAAAAGCACTGGAAGAAAATAAAATAGCGGACTTCAGGTACAATAATTATTTGAATATCCTGGATACTTTGGAGTAAGCTTTTAAAAAGACGGAAACCCGGAGCTGGAAGTCCGAAGTAATTCTTTTTTTTCGGCCCTCGTCTTCGGTCTTCTAGCTTCTGTCTTTTTAAATTTATATCTTCAACCCATGGTTCAGCCCATCAATTCAACTCAGTTTAAAACGGGGATCATTCAGACCTATGTATTGATCGCAGTTCATATATGCCTGGCCATTGTAAATGTCATCCCCTCTTTCTATTTTGAGTATAGTATCCTCATTGATCTCCTGTTCCAGGTGGTATATGTATTCACGTATGTTTCTGTGCTTAAATTGGTCGGGAAGATCCTTTCGTCTAACCACGATATTTCAAATTATCTGAATATTATTATCGGGCTGGAGTTGTTGAATTCTGCGTTGAAGATCCTTGGCATACTGGGTATTCGTTTTGCTGATTCAGCTTCTACTGTGATCACTTTACTTTTATTTGTATTCTATATCATCTTTATCGTAAAAACGCTACACCCGCAGTACGATAAAAAACTGGAAATACTATATCTCCGCTCATTTCTGATCGTATTTATTATCGCTTTACTGGTTTCTATCTGTGCCATGTTCTGGGCTGGATTCTTAGGATTTCCATATTTATTTTGTCTTACTTTTATCATCTCAGCACTTCCCTATATATGGATCGTACGATACTTTCAACAAATAAAAGGGATTTATGCGGATATGCCTTCACCTTATCAGGGGCAAGGCCCTCCTCCTATCAATTAAAATCACTTTACTCAATTCTGCGAAGTTGAATGGGCTTTACATTGGAGATTACTAAAGGGAATTTCTCCACCAATACATTGCTCGAGTCCAATCCATAGGCTTTAGGCTCAGATAAACTAAATCTTTTGATAAAGAAATAAGCATTCAGAATGATCTTCTGGAACCAGGGGAGTTCATTATCATTGGAAAGATATTTTTGGATCACGATAAACCGGAAGTCACCCACGAAATTATTTTTACTTAAGGATGCATACCGGCTGGTAATATCAATCTCTTTATTTTTCACCATATCCTCTACCACTTGCCTGAACATCTGGCTGATCCTTGGCTCCACCCTGAACCCTAAAATAAAGTCTATCCTAACCACATCTTCGTCGTAAAAATGGGTTACCTTATACTGGGCCTTATAAGGTTCATCAACAGTGTTTACGTGTATGAACCAATAAATATCGGCCCTTTTGGGTTGTTTCTGCAAAATGGAATAGATCACTTTTTCTTCCACCTCATCATTTTTTTCTGCAGCTGTCATATACACTAAGTGGGTAGCATATTTAGGGATGGTTTCATCTACCGAAAGTTGTTTAACCAACTCACCATAATTTTTCAATTTTACGAACTCTATGTACTTTCTGTTAATGATCTTCGATTTTACCATAATGTACATAACACCTACCAGTATCGCTCCTATCCCTAAGGTTATATACCCCCCATGCGGGAATTTATCCAGATTAGCAATCAAGAAGGCTGATTCCACAGTCATAAAGACCAAGGCCAGAGCAACAATTAATATTGAATTCCATCTTTTTCTAATCATGTAAAACATTAATAAAACAGTAGTACTTAACATACAAAGAATAATAGAAAGTCCATATGCTGCCTCCATATTTGCCGATCTGCCAAAAAAGATCACTACACCGATACATCCAATCAATAGGGACCAGTTAACCGACGGAATATATAACTGACCTTTAATATTGGACGGGTAGTTGATTTTTACTTTGGGCCATAATCCCAGGCGCATCGCCTCATTTATCAAGGTAAAGGACCCACTAATTAAAGCCTGCGATGCAACTATGGCAGCAGCCGTTGCAATAATAACCGACGGCAACAAAAACCAATCCGGGATGATTAGGAAAAAAGGCTTAAGCTCTTTCACGATTTCTTCAACTGGGCCCGTTCTGTCAACAATTTTTATAAAATCCCCGTTTGAAGCTATAAACTTAGGACTTAATAGTTTGGCACCTTGACCAAAATAGCTGACCAACAAGGCTACTTTTACAAACATCCAACTGATCCGAATATTGGGTCTGCCACAATGTCCAAGATCGCTATACAAAGCCTCCGCACCTGTTGTACACAAAAATACCGATCCTAACAGCCAAAAACCCTTGGGATAGGTAGCTAAAAGATCAATCGCATAATACGGATTAATTGCCTTTAAAACAGAAGGGTTTTGAATGAGAGCTATAGAACCAAATACTCCAAGCATCAAAAACCAAATAAGCATGACGGGTCCAAATGCTTTACCTATAAACTTCGTACCGAATTGTTGAATAGTAAACAATACAAACAAAATTCCGATAACAATGGGTACAGTTGGAATATCAATTCCCTTCTCTTTATCCTCAAGTCCCTCAATAGCCGAAGTAATTGAGATCGGTGGAGTAATAATTCCATCTGCAAGCAGGGCGGCACCTCCGATTATAGCTGGGACAATTAACCATTTCTTATACCTTCTAACCAGTGTATAAAGAGAGAATATTCCACCTTCGCCCTTATTGTCGGCACGGAGAGTTATAATTACATACTTAACGGTCGTTTGTAAGGTAAGAGTCCAAAAAATGCACGATAAGGCACCCAGTATCAGCTTTTCGCTAATTTTATTTTCGCCAACGATGGCTCCCATTACATAAAGAGGAGAAGTTCCAATGTCCCCAAAAATAATTCCTATAGTAATTAATACACCCGCTAGTCCAAGCTTATGGCTAGTATTATCGTGATTTCCCATTAATTATACCGGTAAGGTTCAATTCTATTTACTAGATTTGTATTGGAAATCAAATGTATGACTTTTCGCAATATTGTATTATTATTTTTAACTTTTTTATTCTTAACGGGTTGTAAGGGCTTAAGCTATTATAACAATGCGACCAATCCTGCTCGGCTCTCGGTGATATTCAAAAGCCCAACTCACTTCTATACCAATATCAACCAGCAGGATTCACTTGCCTTTTACCTGGTGAATCACAATAGCCAAACCTATATAGCTCCACACTGGTGGACCGATCTATGGCTCATCGGCCAGTCAAGGTTCTACCCCAAAGAGATTCTGATTCGGCCACAACCCAATGATTTGAGAATGAAAGCACTTATCATTGAACCAAATGATACAGTGCTGCTCATTAAGATTCCGGTTTCTCAGGTGCTGGGTAAAGAAAAGAACTGGCTGTATAAATCGAAAAATGTATATCCACCTCATTTGATCACCTCCAAAAAATTTTACTCCTATATTTATTTTACAGCTGAGTATACCACCAAAATACCTAATCAGGAGGAAGTCATTAAAATAAGATCTGGAAAGCAAAAACTAACGATCAACCAGTTCAAAGAGGCGGAGCTCAAAAGCAAAAAAACCATCCTTGGTCTTTCTGCAGATATATCATCGTATAGCCTGAAGGAAAAAAAAGGGACCCTGATTTGCTCTATCGAGAACATCAGTGAATATCCTATTCAACTTTTTAATGATCCCGGATCTGTTAGATTTAAATTATATGCATATAATCCTAACAGGACCACCATGATGTTTACCCAAATGGTACTGGACAATGGAAAACTGCCAATAAATCCCATGGTGATCAACAGCAAGGCCACTAGCACCCTTACCATACCATTGGAACAAGTATTGTTTCAAACTGCACCAGAAAACCCTATCTATTATTGGTCATGGAACAAAAAAGCACCTCCTGTTTCACCCTTGGTATATGGTAAAAAGGACTTAGCAGTAGAAGTTGAATTTTGGTTCGGAATAGTAGTAGATGGCAAAGAATACTTCTCGAATATCATTAAGTTGCCAATTATGCCAACTAAGAAAAACTCATCAAAAAAATAAACGTTTTGGACCTTCAGTTAATCCCCAACAGACCTGAGCCGTTGTACGTTTTGCTTTGCAGTCCCGAACATTTTAAGATCGTGGATGTTAAAAATGTGCATATGCAAGGCAATTCAGGCAAGGAGGACCATCAGAAAGCATTGGAACAATGGCAGGCCATTTATAATATTTATTTATCTGAACATAAATCAGGAAATATTCTGGGAACAAAATTCATTATTGGTGCAAGCAATTGTGAAGACATGGTGTTTTGTGCCAACCAAAGTTTTCCCTGGATCGATGTAAATGGAAAACCAATGGTGATTATGAGTCGTATGAGATATCCTTCCAGACAAAATGAAGTTCCATTTTTCGAGTCCTTTTATCAATCCCTTCACTACACTGTTTTTCCTCCTCCGGGAGATGGATTGTTAGAAGGGATGGGAGATCTTATCCCTGTTCCTGGAAAAATGCTGATCTTTGGTGGATACGGACATAGAACTGACCTTACCACTTTGGACCAATTGAGCAAGATGCTCAGCTGCACCATTCTGCCTTTGGAGCTGGTAAACGATGCCTTTTACCATCTGGACACCTGTTTTATACCTCTGGATACCCAAACCGCTTTAATTGCCAGGGAAGCTTTCAATCAATCAGGTTACGATCAAATAAAAGCCACGTTTGCGGAAGTAATAGAAATTCCGCTCAATGAATCAGCCAAAGGGTTTGCCTTGAATGCACATGTAGTGCACGGTCAAAGATATCCTTTTGCAGTTATTCAAAAAGACAATCCCTTCACTACCTCAGTTCTCAAAGAAAAGGGTTATAAAGTCTACGAGGTGGATACTTCCGAATACATGAAATCGGGAGGGTCCGTTTTCTGTATGAAAATGATGCATTATTAGAAAGTTGGGTCACTTTTTTGACTTGGCCGCCCTTTTCTTAAATGACCTTTCAAAAAAACTATGTACAGGAAAGATCAGGGTTGCTAAAAGTACATTCATGATCAATTTGTAAACGGGTATACCCATGGTAATTCCATCTATACGCGGATCCAGAAAAACCAAAACAAACTCGAATACCAAAAGGAGTGACACAAATATAAGTCCTTGTGCAAGTCGCTCAGATACCTTGATATAACCCAAGGACATCACAATAGCCATCACTAAAAAAATAAACAACAGAATGAAAGAATATTGCAATGTGTTTCGTCTCTTTATTCTATCCTCCTCCAATCTTTCTTTTTGAATTTCGGTTTGCTCCTCAATAAATTGTTCTTTCTCAACTTCATACCTGGTTTGCATCTGAGTAGTTTTACGAAGGTTTTCCTCATTTACCAAGCTGTCGCGATAGCTCATAAATAATTTATGGTGCTCGTAAGCTTTTTTATAGTCGCCTTGTGCACTGTCGACTTCAGATAGATTTAAATAACATTCCTTCATTGCTTCCATATAACCGATATCATCTGCCAGATCCAAAGCAGAAGTAAGGTACGATCGAGCCTGAGCATAATTTTTTTGGTCAAAATTTGCGTTACCCAGATTAAGATTGGTAGCAACTATTCCTGATTGATCTCCAATTGTTTCAAACATGTTCAGTGCATCCAAACTATACTTGATCCCTTCTGAATATTTACGTTGATCTATATAAACCAACCCAATGGCAGCATACGAATTTGCTACGCCATTAAGTTCCCCCAGGTCCTGTCGGATCTCCAGCGACTTGAATAAATTTTCCAACGCTTCGATAGATCGGCCCAAAGAATGATAGCTATTTCCGATATTGTAATAAGCAGATGCTATTCCATTTGGATTTCCCGCCCGTTTGAAGAGGATGAGGGAGATCTTAAAATTCTCTATGGCCTGCTCATCATTTCCCTGAGCATTGTATATCATTCCCGCATTTGTAAAACCAGTGGCAACACCATTTTGATCACCTAATTCTTCATCGATCTTAAGAGAAGCAATAATGTTTCTTAATGCTTCTGGATAATCACCCAAAACAAAGTAAATATTGGAAATGTTCCCGTACGTAGAAGCCAATAATCTTTTAAGGCCAGCTCTTTCTGATATTTTAATAGATAGAGAATAATACTTCAGCGCTTCACTGTATTCTCCCTGATAAGTGTAAATAAGTCCAATATTGTTGCAAGAGGTCGCTATTCCTTTTGCATCCTTCATATCTGCTCGAATTTGAAGAGCAGCTTCATGATTTTCCAAGGATTTCGAATAATCCCCTCTATAAAACCAAACTATACCGAGGTTGTTGAATGCGGCAGCTTTACCTTGTATGAAATCAATTTTTTTGGTAATAGATAGAGCCTGATTCGCATATATCTCACTTTGATCATAATCGCCAATTCTCCAGTATTCGCCACTTAAGACATTCAAAGTATTTACTTTGTTTGTATCTTCTTTGATCGTTTGAAGAACATTTTTCAAAGAATCTATACGATTGACCTGTGACTTTAAAGAAACACAATTCAAAACAGAAATAAGAAGGATTAGCCTGATTCCTTTAGCCATGATACCGATAGTAAGATTTACAATAAATGTATAGATTATCCCAATAAGATTATCAGGATAATTTCACATTATATTAGTACTTTACAATTTAAAAAACTAAGAATTTCAAGGCAGGCAATAAATTTAAACCAGCGTTTACCGAAGTAAATGAGGATTTAAATTTTGAAGCCTAACGCAGAACCGAGCAAAGGGAGTTCACGAATACGTTAAAGAACAATCGTGAATGAGTAAATTCAACAGTTTTTAAATTGTAACTATACGTCAATCTTCGCATACTTAGCATTCTTCTCTATAAACTCCCTGCGTGGTGGAACATCATCTCCCATCAGCATAGAGAAAGTATGATCAGCCTCAGCAGCACTTTGAATAGTAACTTGTTTCAAGGTTCTCGTTGCAGGATTCATGGTGGTTTCCCATAATTGTTCAGCATTCATCTCTCCCAAACCTTTGTATCGTTGTGTATTTACAGTGCTTTCTTTTCCATCTTTGGCAAGTTCTCTGATGGCAGCTTCGCGCTGTTCATCATTCCAGCAATAGCGTTGCTGATTTCCTTTCTTGATTAAATACAGAGGTGGACTTGCAATATAAATATATCCTTGCTCAATCATTTCTTTCATATAGCGGAAGAATAAAGTAAGGATCAAAGTGGTGATGTGACTGCCATCCACATCCGCATCCGTCATAATAATAATTTTATGGTATCTCAGCTTGGCCATATTCAACGCTTTGCCATCTTCTTCGGTGCCAATACTCAAACCAAGGGCTGTATAAATATTTTTGATCTCTTCATTTTCAAAAATTTTGTAAGCCATGGCTTTCTCTACATTCAATATTTTTCCACGCAAAGGAAGAATGGCTTGAAAAGTACGGTCACGTCCTTGCTTGGCTGTACCACCTGCCGAGTCACCCTCCACTAAATATACTTCACATAAAGCAGGATCTTTTTCTGAGCAATCGGATAACTTCCCAGGTAGTCCACTACCTGTAAAGGCACCCTTCCGCTGAACCAATTCACGGGCTTTGCGGGCAGCAATACGTGCCGTAGCAGCCAGAATAACTTTGTTAACGATGATCTTCGCTTCTTTGGGATGTTCCTCCAAATAAATGCTCAGGATCTCACCAACCGCCTGATCAACGGCACCCATCACCTCATTGTTCCCTAACTTGGTTTTGGTTTGTCCTTCAAACAAAGGTTCGTGCACTTTAACCGATATCACACCCGTCAATCCTTCACGAAAATCCTCCCCATTGATCTCAAACTTCAAATTTTTTGTCATTCCACTTGAATCCGCATAGGATTTCAATGTACGGGTCAATGCTCTTCTAAAACCAGCTAAGTGAGTTCCTCCCTCGTGGGTATTGATATTATTTACGTAAGAATGTAAATTCTCGTTATAAGTGGTATTGTATTGAAAAGCTACTTCCACAGGAATGCCCACTTTTTCCGTTTCCAAATAAATAGGTTCGGGGATCAAGGCTTCGCGGGTTGAATCCAGGTATTTTACAAATTCTCTCAGTCCACCATCACTATAAAAGCTGTCTTTTCTGGGATTACCTTCCTCATCAATTTCCCGAAGGTCAGTGAGGGTAAGGTTGATCCCTTTATTTAAAAAAGCCAATTCCCTTAACCGGGTGGCCAACGTTTCAAAAACATATACAACAGACATGAAGATGCTCGCATCTGCCATGAAAGTAATCTCGGTCCCGGTTTTATCGGATTCTCCGATCACCTTTACATCATACAAGGGCTTACCGCAGGAGTATTCCTGCTGGAAGATCTTCCCTTCCCGATGCACAACTGCAGATAAATGGGTGCTTAAAGCATTCACACAACTTACCCCCACTCCATGCAGACCTCCAGAAACCTTATAGGAATCCTTATCGAACTTTCCACCAGCGTGAAGTACCGTCATCACGACTTCGAGGGCACTGCGGCCCTCTTTTGCATGCATTCCGGTGGGAATTCCCCGGCCATCATCGGTTACTTTAATGGAATTATCCTCGTTTATATAAACATTTACATTCTTGGCATAGCCGGCAAGAGCCTCATCAATCGAATTATCTACTACTTCATATACCAGGTGATGCAGACCTTTTGGGCCAATATCACCAATATACATGGCCGGGCGTTTACGTACCGCTTCTAATCCTTCTAAAACCTGAATATTATCGGCTTCGTATGTGCCTGGTTTTTTCACTTCTTCACTCATATCAAATGCTGTTTTTTTTAAAGCTAGCAAATATAAGAAAAAAATAGGTTGTAGTATCAGTAAATTCAGGCATTTCATGTTAATTTTATTAACAAAAAATCATGCATTTTTTTGATATTTTTTTACAGAAAAATTTGGTGGTTACAATAAAGGTTTTCTGACAGTTTTTTTGTCTGTTATGCGGGGCCGGATTTTGGGGAATTTTGACCCGGTTTTTACTGTTTTTTGTAATACTTCGCCCTCCCTTGCGATTACTTTAATTAATTTATAGGACCATTTTTATATATTAGTTAAAGAATAAAACATCGATCATGAAAAAAATACTTTTAATGGGCTCCATTGCTTTTATGGGGATCCTTACCGCACAATCGACAGCTGGTCTCATTATTGGTGAAGGTGTCCGCATTCGTACCGAGGGTTCCGCTAAGGGAAAAGAAGTAAGTAAGGTATATGGAATGCGGTCTGTTGAAATTGTGGAGGTAAGTGAGAAATGGGATGATCTGGGTAAGAAAGATGATATGTGCCAGAGGCATAAATGGGTAAAGATAAAATGGGCAGGTGATTCAACAGGCTGGGTATATGGAAAATACTGCTACCAAAACGATGGAAGTTCATGTTTACTTACCAAAGAGACCAGCTTTCTGCTTAAAAACGTTGCATACCAACTCATGATCTTTCAAAACTACGAATATCCTGTGGGTGATGAGCAGGGATTGACCGGATGCAATAACACATATAAAATAATGATCTATGAAGTTTCATCCAAAAACTATTATCTCATCAAAGATTCGAAAAGCAAAGAGACCGAAAGTCTAATGGTTTTCTACAGCAACATGGGTCAGGGAGAAAATATTAAAAAAATCAGCGTTCAAGAAGATAAGATCATCATCGATGTATTTATTAATTACCAAGAAGGATCAGCCACTTCTGCATACACTATTGAGAAGAATGGAGGAGTTTTTCAGGTGAGTAACTACCAGCTTTCCGAAGTAAAGTATGATTAATGGACGCATTTTTTAGTTGTGAAATACTAAAGATAAATAATTTCATACTTTTGATTTAAACCATTCCCAATCATGTTAAGCTTTATTTGGTTCACCAATCGTTTTCCTATTTACAAATATCAGTATAGACTGTTTGGTTTTCTGGTTCTATATCTCATCAATTCTCCTGTTCATATATATACCCAAAAATCCATCACCGATTCGCTTCATACACTACTCAACAAAGCAACTGAAGATAGCAGCCGGTCTGATATACTCAACCAACTTGCCTGGGAGCAAATAAGCAATGGTTATTTTGAAAGGTCATTCGGATATGCCAAAGAAGCAGTCATTCTATCTGATAAGTCCAATTATAAGCCAGGTAAAGCCAAAGCCCTAAATATTATTGGGGTGGCCTATACTATCCAGGGGAATTACCCTGAAGCATTAAAGTATTATCATGCCTCATTGCGTATCAAGGAATCACTTGGTGATAAAGAAGGAATGGCATCCACCTATAATAATATTGGGCTTGTGTACGATAATCAGGGAAATTATCCGGAAGCTTTGAAGACTCACTTTATCGCATTAAGACTCGAAGAAGAAATAAGAGATACCGATGGGGTAGCCCGATCATATAACAATATCGGACTCATTTACGACAGCCAGGGCAATTTCGATGAAGCCATTAAGAACCATTTCGCTGCCTTAGCAATCCGAAAGAAAATCAATGACAGACATGGAATGGCGGATTCATATAGCAATATAGGGCTTATTTATATGGAAAAAGGAAATTATTCCGAAGCACTTAAAAATCATTTGGCGTCCTTAAAAATTGAAGAAGAAACCAATGATATTCGTGGGATCGCCTACTCTTATAATAATATTGGTGCCGTTTATTCAGACTTGAAGAATTATCCGGAAGCGCTGAAAAACTTATTTGCCGCATTAAAAATACAGGAAGAACTTGGTGATAAAGAAGGAATGGCATATTCTTACTTGGGTCTGGCCAATGTGTTCATCCAACAAAATAAAATGTCGGAAGCTAAAAAGTATTTAAGCCCGGCTCTTGAATTTTCGAAAGAAATCGGATACAACGAAATTATAGCAGATAGTTATAAAAAACTGTATATAGTAGATAGTGCCCAGGGTAATTATAAAAATGCTTTTGAAGAACACCAACTCTATATGATTTATCGTGATAGTTTGTTTAACGAAGAAAATACACGAAAAAGTGTACAGGTACAAATGAGGTACCAGTTTGAAAAAGAGCAGATCATCGAAGAGCAGGAAGAAAAGATGAGGATCAAGAATGAAAAAGACCGGATTTCCCGCAGGAATACCCTACAATATACCATCATCTTTTTATTTATCCTGATGGTGATTGCTATAGTACTATCATTAGGTTTTATAAAAGTTTCACCCAGGTTGGCTCAAGGGCTTATTTTTGTTTCGTTATTGTTAGTATTCGAGTTTATCCTGGTTTATATGGACCCATTTATAGATAGTATTACCAGTGCTATCCCTATTTATAAATTGATCGTAAATACTTTGTTAGCCATTCTTATATTTCCAATCCATGCGTTTTTGGAAAAAAGATTCAAGGGAAAAGTAAAAAAAATAGGATGATCAATTCATCCCTTTTTTTGCATTTGGATACAATACATCCGGTACGATCAAATAACAGCTGCTGCCTGCGTACAAGGCTCCATAAGCATCCGTTTCATAAGGTACTTCCAGGAAATAAGGTTGGGCCTTTTTTCCTTCGAGTTTTTTTACACAATCTTTAATATAACTTACCAATGTATCTTTTTTCATGATCATCCTAAAATCGCCCGTCAAAGCTTTTGGGGCAGGAGAATTTATATCCATCATTCCAAAGCTATCGTCCCATATCCCGTAACTGCAATATTTATCGCAACCCAGGTCCTTTAAGAAGACCATTAATTCTCTACCCACTTGTTTCTCCCATTTATCAGATCCACTCCAGTTGAGCCGGGAATAGATCACAATGTTATTATTCTGTGGCTCCTGACCTTTATAGATCCCTGTGATCGTGGCTGATACATAACAATCAGCTGAATAGGAACCACAGGTAAAAGGGCCATGATGGTATTCATCCACCTTGACTGAAGCGATGGTTTGAGATTCATAACAAAGCCAGTCAACACTATTTTCAACATGGATAATATCCGGATTGTTGAACCCGAGCAATAAACTCAGCAAATATTTCATAGTAGAGATTTTATATGACTACACATTTATCCCTTTATCGTTCATCCGTAACTAGTTTTGCTTCCGGGTACAAAACATCCGGCACATAAATACCCTCCATATTTATCGGAAAAAAACCATCAGTGGAAGGTGTTTCCAGAAAGGCTTTTTTCACCGTTTTCCCCTGTAATTTCTTTAAACAATCTTCAATATAACTTTCAATCGTCAGCTTCTGTATGAGTATATTAAAATCACCTGTAATAGCCCGACCTTCAGGATTGGAAATATCTATCACCCCATTGAAAGGATCCCATACCCAATAGGTAGGGATCTTTTTGTTGGGCAAGGTTTTTAAGAACATAAAAATATCATTCCCCACCATTTTCTTCCATGCAGCTTCATATTTTGAATTTAAGGTAGCGTAAATAACCATGTGATCGCCGGCGGATACATTTCCTTTGAAACTCTTGGAAACTGAAATATAGATCGCAAATCTCTCTGGATAATCAAAAAGGGCTATCTTCTCTTTTTTGCAGGAATCCATTTTTACCAATGCAATCATTTCAGATTCATA
Organism: Flavobacteriales bacterium; assembly: GCA_025451235.1. Classification (GTDB taxonomy): domain Bacteria; phylum Bacteroidota; class Bacteroidia; order CAIKAF01; family CAIKAF01; genus JANWKQ01. The sequence goes on from JANWKT010000024.1 coordinate 134,175, forward strand.
ACAAAGCCAGTCAACACTATTGGCTGTATAATTTTCCTCCGGATGCAGGAGTAAACTAAAAAGTATGGATAATAAATAATTCACGGTAAGAATAGCTTTTAAAGATAGCAATAAAATGAAAAGCGGTACCTCCCATTACAAATATATGCCAGATAGCATGGCTATACAATAGTTTTTGATTCTTATAAAAGATCACCCCAAAGGTGTAGGACAATCCACCCGCCAAGATCCACCAGAACACCTCCAGCGGCATTTTGCTTAGAGGTTGGTAAATGAATATGGCCATCCATCCTAAAAATAAATAGAGGATAACGGATAGCCATTGGTATTTACCGGTAAAGAATATTTTTAACACACTCCCAGCCAATATAATTCCCCACATGGTAGCCATGAACCAGGTAGCCGTAGCTGCGGGTACATATTTTTGTACCACAGCTGCATAGGTCCCCCCAATTAAAAAGAAAATACTGATATGGTCGATGATCCTTCTTTTGGCTTTTTTAGCAGGATCTTTGGTGAGATGATAAATGGTAGAAGAAGCATACATAAATACACTTCCAAAAAAGAAAAGAAGGATTCCCAGAATGGATTGGATCCCTTCCCCTTTATATGCTTTTAGTACAAGGAAAGGATAAACAACCAAAACAGCCAATAAACCTATACCGTGGGTTAGGGCATTCGCTTTTTCTTCAGAAGGGGTTTGAGGTCTCTTTTGTTTTTTCGATTTATTCATTTAAATCTTCCTCGTACATCAGGTACAAATAGTACTGTGAAACATCCTCTCCCCCATTTAAATCAACAGCATAGTTACCAACAATCCATAGTGTCCTCCACATATTTCCAGTACCTTCTGTTTTGGAAGGTTTCCCAAATGCTTTGCTCAAGATTTTCTCAATTTCTGAGTCATCCGCATATTTACCAAAGTTCATCTGAATTTTCATTACTCCACCTTTATCAAACAGAACACTTACTTCGGTAACAGGAAACCCAAGATAATTTTTATCAAAACCGGTTTTTAAAGTAATCCACTTAGTTTTAGGTTCAACCGAGGGAGGATTGTCGGCATATGGTTTTAAGCCAGTGTAGTTCATTCCCAACTTTATTTTTCCAGTTGAGTATGCATGGACCGAATCAATGGGTTGAGCGGAAGCAATCAGTGCATTGAGTATGAAAAGAAGAAAGACAATGGCACACTTCATATTTAGTTTTTAATGATCTTTTTTACTACTTGTTGATGTCCATTGATTAATTTAACCATATAAACTCCCTGATGGTAACTACTGAGATCCAGTGTGAAATTTTTAGCTTCATGGATGATCATTGAACTATACACTATTTTACCCAACATATCCACCAATTGTATCATTTTATATTCTTCCTGCCATTTAATGTTCAGCAATCCATGCACAGGATTTGGATATAGTTTGATCCTTTCTTCTGTTTCCTCGCCAATACCAGCGCCAGGTGCATAAGGAACTGCAAATGCAGCAGTAGCCCCAATGCTTAACCGAGCCATTTTATGAAAATAGGGAATATTGAAATATTGTACTTCATCGGTTACCGTATGGTAATGCGGATTGGCATCATTGTCCCAATCCTGGATCATTAATACGGCCCCATAATTATGGTTCCAGAACGAGGCATGGTCACTATAGGTGGCTCCAGGATTATTCACCTGCAGATCAATGCCAATATTATAATCAGTATTCACCGCCACTACAGTATCTGCAATGATTTCCGAATTAGCTGTAGGTCTGGTATGCACCCTGGCAATGGAATCATTGTCGCTATCCCAGGCGATGGCATCCATATTGATGACTCCGTGAATGGTATCATTGGCATTGTCGTATGCGGTAGCAAAAGCAGCGCTGCCTGCCAGCCCATATTCTTCTTCGTCCCAAATAGCAAATAAAATAGTGTACTCAAAATCTTCATTGGCCAATACCCTGGCTGCTTCTAAAACAGCTGCCGTTCCGCTACCATCATCATCCGCCGCAGGTGCATCGGATAAATTAGGCATTCCATCATAATGTCCGCAAATGATCACCGGTTCATTCGGATATACCATGCCTGTTTTAATGGCCCAAATACTTTTTCCATTCACACCGAAGGTCATGGAATCAACCTGGTAACCATATGAAATAAATTTATCACGGATATATTTAAAGCATAATTCATTGCCGGGTCGGTTCCTGTTCCTCGATTTAATGGTATCCGTTACTCCACCCACTACCACAGCCACTTCGCCCGAAACTTCATTGGATCGAAGCATGAGGGTATCAATATTTACCGAATTGATAATGGCTTGAATAGTTGGATTCTGAGCTGAAACTGAAAATGGAATAAAAAGAATGAGCAGGGAGTAGAAATATTTTCTCATAAGTAAATTGTATGAAAAGTAAAGATAGGGAAAAATATTATATCTCATATCGAGTCATGGAGGGAATCGAAGGGAGTTGCCCCAAAATTACACCTTCTCCACGATCAACGTAAAATTCTCGATGGCTACGATCTTTACTTTGGCACCTTTATCAATCATTCCGAAATGGGTTTTGGCTTCGTAGATCTCTTCTCCTAACCGAACATTGCCTATAGGTTTTAGAATTCCAGTTACGACCGCAATCTGTCCAACAACATCGTTAGATATATGATGTGAAGTATAACCATCTTTACTGGATTCCACAGCCGCCACTTCCACCCGATGAAATGTTTTGGAGTGTAGTAATTTTTTGCCAAAAAGCAGGACCAATCCGAAAGGTGCAATGGTGGAAAGTAGCACAATCACCAATGCTCCCAAAAGATCGTCAGTATTAGGCAGATCAATCCAATTAGGTGATGGAACCGCCCTAACCATCGCAAAAACCAGTGAAATAAAAATAAAGGTAGCTCCCGAGACCCCCGCGACCCCAAATCCGGGGAAGTAAAAGATCTCCAGCAGGACCAGGATCAATCCCACGAGGAACAAAGCTATTTCCCAATAGGCTGCCAATCCATCAAGGTAATGCGGAATAAAGTACAAAGCGGCAGCAGCCAATGCAATGATGGAGGAAATCCCAAGCCCGGGGGTTTTGATCTCTGCAAAAATGGCCAGGATAATGATGGAAATAAGCAATCCACTAATACCAGGGCGCAAAAAGAAACGGATGATGGCAGAAATGGTAGTTTCTTTATATTCGGTCAATTCATAATTCTCATATCCCTCTTCTTTCAGCAACTCATCAACGGAATTATACTCACCGTCACAAAAATCGTATTTAATGGCTTCGTTTACGGTAAGTGAAACTACCTTGCCCGAATCTTCAAATCCCGGAATAGGTTTGGTCCATTCAACCATGGCTTCGGCAATATCGGGATTACGACCATTCTGTTCAGCAGTACTCCGCATCCTGCTTCGCATAAAGCTTTGATACTTTTCGCCCAGCTTTTGTCCGGTTTGATCCACCACGGTTGATGCTCCAATGGTAGCTCCCGGCTTCATATAAATACTATCGCAGGCGATAGAAATAAATGATCCAGCACTGGCGGCATTGTTTTCAATAAATACCCATACAGGAATTTTAGATCCTAAAATAATGGTACGGATCTCATCGGCTGCATCTACATGCCCTCCATAAGTATCCATTTCAATGAGGATCAGGTCGGCCTTTTTATCTTCTGCCTGTTTAAATGCCAATTTAGTTGTTCTTAAAATTGGAGGCGCAATCTCTTCTTTTATATTGAACTTGAAAACTTTCTTTGTAGTTGTTTGGGTAAATCCAAATGAAAAATGAATGCAAAAAATAAAAATGAGAAGAAAATAATTTCTTATATGTGCATGCATCGGTGAATCTCTTTTAGTATAGAGTTGTGAATATACGTATTTGTAGCCAAAATGGTTGCATTTTCCATAAACCCTTCTCCACCTGCGAAATCACTTACCTTACCTCCAGCCTCTTCCACGATCAGCGCACCGCCGGCTACATCCCATGGGCTTAATCCAGGCTCAAAATAAGCTTGCACTTTACCACTGGCTACCATGCATAGGTCGTAGGCAGCTGTTCCCATTCTTCTCAATCCCCTGGTATTTTCTATCATCCATTTCTGCAGCTGCAAATATTCATCCAATTGATCATAGGCACGTACTGGAAATCCTGTAGCCATTAAACAATCATGCAAGGCATTTGTTTTGCTTACTTCTATTTTCTTTTTGTTCAAAAATGCTCCTTCTCCCTTGATGGCTGTATACATTTCATCGGTACAAATTTCATACACCCAACCTGCCACCAATTGATCATTGAATTGCAAACCTATACTGATACAAAAATGTGGGATGTTATGAATAAAATTGGTTGTACCATCCAAGGGATCGATGATCCATTGATAGGGTGAACCGGTGGATTGCATACCCGTTTCTTCTGCTCTGAAGGAAGAAGCTGGGGATATTCTTTCTATACCGGCTATTAATTTTTTTTCGGATGTTTTGTCTACATAAGAAACCATGTCATGAGTATCCTTATGTTCTACTGCCGATGATTCAAAACTAACCCTTTCGCTGCGAATATATTCGCCTACCTCATATACAAGTTCTCTCACCTCTTCGGCCTGGAGACGGGTGATCATTATAGTTTGATAAGTTTATCTTTGAGTTTAGGGGTAAAGATCAAACCCAATATCCCCATTAGAATAATGACTACCGCAATAATTTCAGCCTGACTTACTTTCATTCCCAAAAGTGGAAATTCGCTGTTCACCCTTATTTTTTCGATGAAGAAGCGTTCAAATCCATTTAAGACCAGATAGATGCAAAAGAGCATGCCGGGGATCTTGATCCGTTTTCGGATCAGCCATAAAACGGCAAAGATGAAGAATCCCATCAGGGTTTCATAAATAGGTGTAGGGAAAACAGGTAAAGGAAGCCGTTTACAGAACTCATCTTTGTTACAGTTCTTGATAGGAATCCCTTCATTATTTACGTTATGCGGATAATCGTAAGCGAATAACCAGGTAGGTAAAAAAGACAATGCCTTAGGTTTTTTATAATAAGCATAACTTACCGGCTGACCATTTCCTCCAAAAATATCGGCATTGGAAGTTTGGGTAAGCGGATCCTTATCATATAGATCATGTTGAATATCGCCGGCTGGCACTACAACATACTGCCTATCGTCAGTAATTCTATAAGCACTGTTGATGATCCCCCAGTCGCCATCACCACTGCACATGCATCCCAATCGGCCAACGGCATATGCAAGGATCAATCCTGGAGCCACGGCATCTGCTACCACTATCAATGGCATTTTATTTCTGCGGAGATAATACCATACACCCAACGCTCCTCCAATCAGTCCTCCATAAAAAGTGAGTCCACTCGGTGAAAATAGATTCCCAATAGGATCAGCAACAAAATTATCCCAATACTCTAATTGATGAAAGATTTTAGCTCCAATGATCCCTGATATAGCGGCATAAAAAGTAATGTTGCCCACCAATTGGTATGGGTGGACATCAATTTCTTCTTCTTTAGGTTGAGGTAATGACTTTCTTTTTTTATCCCAATAAATAAACCCGGCGAATAAAGCTGCACCGATAATTCCACCTAAAAAATTTCCCTGGGTTGATAAAATGAATCCCTGAGGATTGATTTTAAATGCTTCATCCCCTAAAATAATGGCCAGCAATTTATATCCAACTACAAATCCAAAAATCCCATAAGAAACCAGGTCAAATGTTTTAGCCTTCTCTCCTACTTTTACTTTTCTTTTTACCGATCTAAGAAGCCCTAATTTTTCTTTTCGTTTCAGTTCTCTATGTAACACCCAAGCTGCACTTAAAAAGGCCATGGCTACTAGAAATCCGAAAGTGGGAGGAAAATTACTTCCCCAATCCCATCCGAATAAATATTTAAAAAAGTAATTGAGCGTTGGAAACATAGATTTGTGTTAGACGGTTATATATTTATTTGCAGTTTCAAAAACCGGAATCACTTCCATCGATCCATCTGCATTCATTTCTTTTAATTTTACTTTTTGTATTTCGTTGATCAGCGCTGGATCATAAGGAAACCGTACCTTTACATAATTCTCCGTAAAGCCAAACATGCTACCTTTTTCATGCTCTGATTCAAAGAGTACATGAAATGTCTTTCCGATTTGCTGTTCATAAAAATACCTTCTTTTCTTTTCAGATAAGATGGTGAGCATTTCATTTCTCCTTTTACGCTCTATCATGGGAACCTTGTCCTCCATCTTAATAGCGGTGGTCTTGGCCCTTTCAGAATAAGTGAATACATGAAAATAGCTTACATCCAGTTCATTCAAAAACTGATAGGTATCCAGGAAATCCTCCTCCGTTTCTCCCGGAAATCCAACAATAATATCCACCCCAATGCAAGCCTGGGGCATAAGCGATTTTATTTTATCCACTCGGGTTGCATATACTTCTTTCAAGTACCTCCTCCTCATCATTTTCAGGATCTTATCATTCCCCGATTGTAACGGTATATGGAAATGAGGAACGATCTTATTGGATGTAGCACACCACTCGATGATCTCGTCCGTTAATAAATTAGGTTCTATGGATGAAATACGGATCCTATCGATCCCTTCCACTTCATCCAGTTCTTTCAACAGATCAAAAAAAGTTTCACCCGTTGATTTGCCAAAATCACCAATATTCACTCCGGATAATACAATCTCTTTCACTTCGGTGGCAGCAATTTCCCTGGCCACCTTCACCGTCTTCTCGATGCTTTCATTTCGGCTACTCCCCCTGGCCAATGGAATGGTACAAAAGGCACAAACATAATCGCAACCATCCTGCACCTTTAAAAAGGTTCGGGTACGGTCGCCTATCGAATAAGAAGGTATAAAGAAATTGGTTTCTTTTATTTTTCGCTGGGATATGATGGTATTTCCCTTTTCCTTGACGGAGGGCAAGAACTCGGCAATATTAAATTTCTCATGTGCCCCCAATACCAGGTCAACCCCCGGTATTTTCGCTATTTCTTCCGGTTTTAACTGGGCATAGCAGCCAACTACCACTACTTTAGCTTCAGGATTCTTTCGCAATGCTTCGGCTACTACCCTTTTGCATTTTCTATCCGCATGGTCTGTTACTGAACAGGTATTGATTACATATACATCTGCTCCTTCCTCAAACCTGATCTTTTCGAACCCATGCTGAACCAATTGCCTAGCAATGGTGGATGTTTCAGCAAAGTTGAGCTTGCAACCTAATGTATAAAAAGCAGCCGTAGGCATATGCGGACAAAAATAACCAATTTTTCAGGGTTTTGACCACTATCTATAGGGTTTATTTCACCAAAAAGTTAAACAATTGAAAATATTTTTCTTTACTTTAAACCAATCTTCATTACCCATGTCAAACCTACAAAAAGCAAATACTATGAAACCTAAAAAAAATCTTTTCATCTTTTTACTAGCTCTATCGGCATTTATCTCCAACTCAGCTATTGCCCAGCAAGGTACATGGGAACGTTTAGGTGTACGTAAAGTAAACCATCGGGTGGATCATGACGAGATCCTGGTTACCTGGACAGAAGGAGCTTTTGATGCGATTAAAATTGTTGTTAGCGGGGCCCCACTCAATATGCATAAATGTGTTGTGCACTTTGCCAATGGTGGTGATCAGGAGATCTTAACCCGTCATAACTTTGCACAGGGAAGTGATTCAAGGATAGTGGACCTAGTAGGCAACAATCGTATCATCAACCGCATTTCATTCTGGTATGATACCAAGGGATTGCTAAGAGGAAGAGCCACCGTAACCGTTTTCGGTCGTCATTAGGATATATGTCTTCCACCAGCGCCTCTTCCATTCGAAGGGGCTTTTTTGTTGTAATTGAGACAGGCTTGGGCAACGGCAATACCTTCTGACTTTGTCTCCATCCCCTTTGTGGTTAAAAAATATATCTTCGCATAGTGGCAAACTTCTTAAAAGCCGAATGGAGAAAACTGGTGATGTTCAACTATGCCGTTGAACCGGCTTTGTTGCACCCTTATGTCCCGCCCCACACCCAACTCGATCTTTGGAAGGGTACCTGCTATGTAAGCCTGGTAGGTTTTATGTTTCAAAACACTCGGGTAAAGGGCTTTAAAATCCCTTTCCATATCAACTTCGAAGAGATCAATTTACGCTTTTATGTAAAGTATGTCGATCCTCATTTGGGTGCAAAAAGAGGAGTTGTATTCATCAAAGAAATTGTGCCTAGAAGAATGATCAGTTTTGTGGCTAATACGTTGTATCGCGAAAACTATATTACACTCCCCATGAAACGAAAGTGGAATGTAGAAAAAGACCTTGTTCATGTAGAATACGGATTAAAAAAAAATAAAGACTGGTTTCATTTCGGTGTTGTTGCAAAAAATACTCCGCAGGATTTAGTTAATGAGAGTGAAACAGAATTCATCACGGAACATTTTTGGGGATATGCAAAATGGGATGAAATTTCCACCAATGAATATGAAGTCGGACATCCTAGATGGCTTACGTACCCTGTTGTTCAGCACCATTCAAATCTTGATTTCGGTAGAATTTATGGACCGGCATTTTCCTTTTTAACTACCGCTCAACCGGTATCAGTCTACCTGGCTGAAGGATCAGAAATTTTCGTGAATAAAGGCAATAAGATTTCTTAACTAATTTTTGACATCGGAAAAGGACCCATAAACGTTTATATAAAAACAGAGTTTATATACAACGGTTATGACAGCGGCTCATTGGCATCTTCTTATCAATCATCTACCCATTATTGGTACCACCATTTCCACTTTTCTATTAATAGCAGGTCTCCTGCTTAAAAATGACCAGCTTAAAATTATTTCCCTGCTGCTTATATTAGTGATGTCAGTTTTTGGATTCATAGCACATGAAACCGGAGAACGTGCTGAACATAGCTTAGAAAATGATATGACCGTTAACCATGCAGCGATAGAGGAACATGAAGAAGCTGCTAAGCCTGCCTTTATCGTTCATAATATAGCGGGCTTCTTTTCATTGGTCGCATTGGCCCTCTACAAAAAGAAAAAAAGAATATTTAATATCATTGGCGTTTTTATCGTGGTTCTCACCCTATCGGCTACAGGCCTCATGTCGTATGCCGGGTATTTGGGAGGAAAGATAAGGCATTCCGAGATCAATGAAACATCAGCGGTATATCAACCGAATTTAACGGAGTAATAGAAAGGTCTTAAAAGGTCTTTGGTTGTTTTTTTCTTTCAAAGCCTATCCATAAAAGGCCTACAATGATGGCATAACTCCAATAGCTGATGATCTCCAGAACGTCTGGGTTTCCGTTATAGCCAAAAACACTGGTCAGCGTTTTACCTATACTCCCCTTTTCGTGAAGTGCAGGAAAAGTTCCATCCGGATGCTTTTCTGGATTCAAATCAAATGCCATTCCAAGTTCCGGTATCCAATGTGCTTCTTGCAATTCGTGAACACCCCTGGCAAACAATCCCGCAGCTATAACTAATAAAATTCCGCTGGTAATATTAAAGAACTTCGAAAAATTCAAACGAACAGTTCCCTGGAAAATAGCATAACAAAGCATAAATGCCAATATCAAACCTATCATTCCACCCATGAAAAGCGTTGCGGTGGAAGCTCCTTCCTCGGGAACCAGGAAAAACAAAACAGTTTCTACACCTTCCCGGAAAATGGATAAAAAAACCAGCAGGAAAATTCCAATCCCGTTATTTTTTTCGATATGTGTACCAACCTTATCTTTGATCAGTTTGGTATTTGTCTTGAATTTAATCAGCCACAAAATCATAAAAGCCAGCATCAATGCTGTTAATACCATGGTTACACCTTCAAAGATCTCCTCAGTTGCTCCTTCAAACTTGAGTCCAATTCCTCTGAAAACAAAACCGAGGATGATGGAAGCGATGGTGGCAATGATAGCTGCCCAATAAACAAATTTATTGAGTTGGTGCCCACCGGATTTCTTTAGAAAACCCAATACCAAAAACATGATCAAAAAGGCTTCAAAACCTTCTCTGAATAATACAATGATTCCCTTTAGCATTTAATCCTATAATTATTGAATGGAATATTTTTGATTGGTAAAAATGGGTGAAGTGGGTCGGATAATCCTAATATAAGAATGCTTCGTAGTAGTATGGCATCCACTGCAATTAATGGTCAGATTATCATATTCCAATATAAATTGCTTTTTATCCTTTGATTCTACCGTTTTCTCGAGGTTCTTGATCGGGGTCAATCCCCATTCTTTTACCGCTTGCGATAGGTTTACTCCGTTTTCTTCTGCATTGCTTTCTTCAATTTCTTCCATCGCCTCCTCTATTTCCTCAATATAAAAGGCCGAAAGTTCCCAGTTTTCTGCATCCCCGGCAAACCACAACTTATTTGCATATACCTGCATTCGGCCCATAATAGGAGCCAGCTCAAATTCTTCTTCAACTGCTTCCACCTTGGTAGTATCCTTTGGTATTTCAGTTTTTCCCTTTTTTATCTCCCTTAATTCACTTTTCAATTGAAAGATCTGGTAGATAGAAAAAAGACAAGTGATCACCAAAACTGTAAATAATACCGGGGCAATTTTATTATTCATGGAGTGATATAAGGGCTCAAAAGTATAAAATACTGGTGATAATGGATTTCTGTCGAGGTAATTTCACTGTTTTAGGGGAGTTTGTCCCTAAAAACCAGGAGATTTTATACTTTTGCTGAAACTTGAGAACACATTATGGGACGTGTATTTGAAAAAAGAAAGCATAAAATTTTTGCAAGAAATGCCAAGCTTTCTAAAATGTATACCAAGTACGGCAAAGAGATTGCCATGGCTGTAAAGGCCGGTGGAGGTAATCCTGAATCCAATGCAAAACTGAAGCAGGTGATCCAAAATGCCAAGGGTGCACAAATGCCAAAGGACAGGATAGAGGCCGCCATCAAAAGAGCCAGTGAAAAAGACTCCAGTAATTATGAAGAAGTGGTTTATGAAGGCTATGGTCCATATGGGGTCGCCTTTGTAGTTGAAACGGCCACTGATAATCCTACCCGTACGGTTGCCAATGTTCGCATGTATTTCAACAGAAATGGGGGCTCTTTGGGAACTTCCGGAAGCTTATCTTTTATTTTTACCCGGATGGGCTTGTTTCAGATCAAACATGATGGCCGGAACCTGGATGAACTTGAGTTGGACCTGATTGATTTTGGGGCGGAGGAGATCAATGAAGCTGATGGCATCATCTTTATTTATACCAATTACGAAGATTTTGGCAAAATGCAGCAAGGCCTTGAAGAGAAAGGGCTTGAAGTGATCAATGCGGAGCTTCAAAGAATACCTAACACAACTGTAGAACTGAACGAAGAACAGGAAGCGGAAATTGAAGCTTTGGTCGAAAAGTTTGAAGAGGACGATGATGTAACCAATGTATTTACCAACACAAAATAAGCGGAACAAGGGGTATTCTTTCCATCCTTGGATCTCTTTAAACCTCAAAAATATGTAAAAACAAACCATGGCTGCCTTCATTTAGCGTAGCTATGTTACTTTTGCGAACCCACTCATCTGCATGGCCTTTAGAAAATACACAAATAACCGGATCAAGAACTGCTTTAAAGCCGGGATTTTGGGACTTATTCTTACTTCCATTTCATTGGTGGAGGATGTTAGCCAGGCACATTGGGAATATCCTTTCATCGGATTCATTTCCGGTTTTTTTACCGGCGTTTTTGAATTATTCATCTACAGAGAGAGATTAAGAAATCTCAATTTTATTGTTGGATTGTTGATCAAAGCTTCCAGTTATACCATTACTGTATATATCGCCATTGTTATTGTATTGGGGGCTTTTTCGGCTATTACTGGGAACCGGGATATTCAACTGGAATTACAAAGGTTTATCGATAAGGATTTTTTCCTTCTTTTATGGCAGGCCTTTAAAGGTTCTATCATCATCGTTTTCCTTTTCCAACTCGATGTATTGTTAGGTGACGGTGCATTCAGACGTTATATGTCGGGGAAATTTCATAAACCGCGAAAGCAAAATATGGTTTTCATGTTTCTGGATATGAAGGGATCTACAAAAATGGCAGAAACGTTGGGCGATGAAAAATACTATTCTTTAGTGGATGATTTTTTTCATGATATTTCCCGGCCGATCATTGAATCAGAAGCGGAGATTTATAAATACGTAGGCGATGAAGTGATCATCATGTGGCCATTAGACAAGGCTTTAAAGCATCCCACCTGCCTCGATCTCTTTTTTTATATCAGAAGAAAGATCAACAGAAGAAAAGAATATTATATGGGAAAATATGGAATGATCCCTGAGTTTAAAGCGGGTTTGCATTCAGGTCCTGTAGTATCCGCCATCATAGGTGACATTAGGAAGGAAATTGTATACAGTGGTGATGTATTGAATACCGCATCCCGTTTACAGGAAAGTTGCAATGAAATGCAGACGGATATTCTCATCTCTGATACCCTCAAAATGGCCCTTTCATGGACAGGTAAATACAATCCCATCAGCAAAGGGAAGGTACTTCTGAAGGGTAAGATCCACGAAACCGAAATATTTACCGTAACGGAAAACTAAATTGGTCCTATGAACCAACAGCAGCGAACTCACTAATACATTGAAAATAAAATAATAATTATGAGTAAAAAAATAATGGCTACTTCTTTTATACTTATGCTTGTTGGGTTGATGGTTATTTCATGTGGTAAAAATGTACAATTGAAAGAAAAGGAAAAACAGTCTCCCCTCAATCCGAATGGCGACAGCGAACTGGCAATAGTCATGCGGACCATGATGGAAAGTGGAAAGCAAATGAAAAATGAAATTGAAAATAAACTTCCACCTAGCGCTTATCCAGAGGAGATCAAAACCATCACCACCGCAAAACCAACGGATGGAATGATTGAAGACAGAAATGTATTCAATGGCTTTGCCAATTTTCACATGGCAACACTTGATTCGATCTATTATAAAGACGTAGATCAAAAGGTGCAGTTCAATCATATGGTAAAAAGCTGTGTTGACTGCCATGAAAACTATTGCCATGGACCCATTCCAGCTATCAAGAAATTGTATATTTCTGCCCGATAGTTAGCCAAAAACCTCTTTTAGGCCCTTTTTTGTGAACAAATTGACAACTCCCATTGTTAATTAGGTTAATATTCCTTAAGTTAGCTATGCTAAATAAAACTATATATGGCCTCCATGAAAAGAATTCTCCCCCTCATCATTTTTATTTTTTCATCCATCAATGTTTTTTCTCAAAAAATAGTTGAAGGACAGCAAGCCAATCAACTCATTAATGGAGCTTCCATGATCCGTTATGTTGAGCATCGAACCGCTCCGGATTATATCCAATTGAGCAAAACGATGGATCTACAATTTGACAGAGCTTTGCCTTGGGTGCATGATGTATTGGGGTTAAAATCGGAAGAGTCATTGGCATTAAACAGGGTTGAAAAGGATCAATTGAATATGATCCATTATATGTATCAGCATACGATTGGTGGAATCCCTGTAGAAGGTTCTGGCTATAGGCTGCATACACTCAATAATAGGGTGGTTTCCATGAACGGCGAATTTTACAAGGATATTCAAATTTCCACTTCTCCGGTGATCAATTCCTCGGCAGCCATACAATCTGCCTTGAATTTTGTAGGAGCAGATACTTATAAATGGGAATTACCAGTAGAAGAAAGTTTTATTAAACGAACCAGTAATGATCCATCAGCCACTTTTGCTCCTCAGCCTGAATTGGTCATTGCAGCAAAAAATGGAAATTATAAAAAACCTGAGTTCAGGTTATGTTGGAAAATGGACATCTATGCTCATCAACCCATGTCACGCAAATGGGTGTACGTGGATGCGACTTCAGGTGAAGTGATCTGGGATATTGATCGCATTTGTCATGTAGATGCTCCTGGAACTGCAACAACGGTATTCAGTGGTTCAAGACCCATTGTGAGTGATTTTACGGCCGGTAGTTATCGTTTAAGAGAAGCAGGCAGAGGTAATGGGGTAGAAACCTACAATTTGGCGGAAGGAACCGTATATGGAAATGCCGTGGATTTTACAGATGCAGATAACAACTGGAACAACGTAAATGCCCAGTTAGACCAATATGCAACCGATGCGCATTGGGGAGCTGAAATGACCTATGATTATTATATGAATGTTCATAGCAGAAATTCGATCAATGGAAATGGATTTGCATTGCTTAGTTACGTGCATTATGACGTAGGTTATGGAAATGCATTTTGGGATGGTTCGAGAATGACCTACGGAGATGGAGGAAGCGGAAGTTTTAACGAACCGTTGACCACCATTGATATTACGGGGCATGAGATCACTCACGGACTAACGACCTTTACTGCTGACCTGGTTTACCAGGATGAATCCGGAGCCTTAAATGAATCTTTCTCGGATATTTTTGGCGTAACCATTGATAATTTTGCCCGCGGAACTACCGGAACTCCTTTATGGAGAATGGGAGAAGAATGCACTACCAGCGGAAATGGAATTCGTTTAATGAGCAATCCGAACGCTATGGGCGATCCGGATACCTATACAGGAACCAACTGGTATACAGGAACAGCAGATAATGGAGGGGTTCATACCAATTCAGGTGTTCAAAATTACTGGTATTATTTAATGTGCCAGGGTGGGTCAGGAACAAACGACCTGGGAAATGCATTTACGGTTGCTGCTGTCGGTATGGCGGATGCTGCAGATATTGCTTTCAGAAACCTGACCGTTTACTTGAGTGACAATTCGCAATATGCCGATTCTAGATTTTATGCTATTCTTTCTGCGCAAGACCTGTTTGGTGGATGCACCCCACAAGTTCAAGCTACCACCAATGCATGGTATGCAGTAGGTGTTGGGCCTGCTTATGTGGCAAGTGTAACTGCCGATTTCTCGCCATCAGCCACTTCACTCTGCTCCGCTCCGGCCAGCATTCAGTTTACCAACATGAGTAACAATGGGGTTACTTATACCTGGTATTTCGGAGATGGAGGTAATTCAACACAAACCAATCCATCCCATACCTATGGGGCCAACGGTACCTATAATGTTTCATTAGCGGCAGATGGTGGACTTTGCGGAACAGATTCTATTATGTACACGGCACTGATCAATATCAATATTCCTGCCTCACCATCGGCTACCGATGTAACCTATTGCCAAAATCCATCTATTGCCACCTTAAACGCTACCGGTGCTGGGGTTTTACATTGGTATGCTACACCGGTGTCTACGGTTCCTCTTTTTGTTGGTAATCCTTATATTACAGCACCCATCTCAACCACCACTACATTTTATGTGGAGGATCAGATCCCTAACGGAGTTCAAAATGTAGGCCCAGCCACCAATGCATTTGGTACTGGAGGAAATCACAACAATACTTCCACTCAATATCTCGAATTTACCGTTAACCAACCCATCACCCTCAATTCTGTTTTCTGCTATGCTGGTGGTGCAGGTAATCGCAACATTGAACTTTGGGATGGAGTTGGTACTTTGATCAATACATATCCAACCAATATTCCTGCTGGCAATAGTACAGTAACCCTGAATATTAATCTTCAACCAGGGAACTACCGAATAGGTGGAACTGAAATGGATCTCTATAGAAACAATTCAGGTGCCAGCTATCCTTATTCATTGGCTGGTTTGGTTGACATTACAGGCTCATCGGCCGGTGGTGGTTTTTACTATTATTTCTACGATTGGGAAATTTCCTCTTCCTGTACTAGTGCCAGAACTCCGGTTACGGTAAACATTGCTGGGCCTTCTGCTTCATTTACCTATAACTCCTCAGGAACCGTGGTTACCTTCACTAATACTTCCGCCAATGCTATCGGTTATTTCTGGGATTTTGGAGGTGGAAATACCAGCACATTACAAAATCCATCTTTTGATTTTGGTGGTGTGGGCACTTTTCCTGTAACCCTGATCGTAAACAACAATGGTTGTTATGATACATTGGTTACAACAGTTACCATAACAGATGCCGGTATGGAAGATATTGATTTTATTTCTTCGGTATTCCCTAACCCATTCAGCGATTATATTACCCTTAGCATGCAGTTACCTGCAAGTGGCAATGAATTAACCATTGAGGCATATAATACGGTGGGTCAGAAAATTCAACGGATATATCATGGAGTTTCGGTAGGTGGTCAGTTTACCTATACCTGGAACACTCCGGCAAATCTGGCACCAGGAGTTTACCTAATCAAAGTGACTTATAATGGGAAACAATCCGTGAAACAGGTGGTAAAATATTAACTATTCGGATTAGAATAGTTGCTGTTTTGCAGGAATTTTAATCGTCATACTTAAAAAAATCTCTTTTGAAAAAACTTATTTTTTTCGTTCTAGTTGCTTCATGTTGTCTGCATCTTTCTTCCCAGAAAATACTCATTGGGAATGAAGCAGCATCGAAAGTTCCCGGCTCCTCTATTCTTCGTTATGATGATGGAAGAAATTCTCCGGATTTTATTGCACTAAAAAAATCTGCCCATCTTGCTTTTGACAATGGCATGGGTTGGGTTGAACAAGTGCTTGGATTAAGACCGCATGAGTCGTTAGAGATCTCCCGGGTCGAAAAAGACCAACTTGGCATGGAGCATTATATATACCAGCATTATTATGCCGGTATTCCGGTTGAATATTCCGAATATAGAATGCATGTGCTCAACAATGAGGTGCTTTCCTTCAATGGCCAGTTCCATTCAAATATTCAGGTAAATACGTTGCCGGTGATCACATCTGATCAAGCTATTGCGTTAGCCGGTGATTTTATTGGTGCTGATATTTATAAATGGGAAATACCTGGGGAGGAAAAATTCATCAAATGGAGAAAAAAAGATCCGAATGCTACCTATCAACCACAACCAGAATTGGTCATTGCGTCCAAAAATGGGGACTATAAAAATCCTGATTTCAGGTTATGCTGGAAAATGAACATCTATGCACATCAACCTATGTCAAGACATTGGGTATATGTGGATGCTGAAACCGGAGAGATCGTCCTTACAGAGAATCAAATTTGTCATGTTGATGTTCCGGGAACTGCTCAAACTGCTTATAGCGGATCAAGATCGATCATTGCAGATTCGTTCGGAGGTCCTTTTAGGCTGCGTGAAGCAGGCAGAGGGAACGGAGTAGAAACCTATGATATGAATGAGGATACCAATTATGGAAATGCCGTTGATTTTACCGATACCGATAATAATTGGATAAATCCCATACCGGCCAATGATCAATATGCATTGGATGCACATTGGGGTGCTGAAATGACCTATGATTACTTTATGAATCTTCATGGAAGAAATTCTATTGATGGCAGTGGTTTCGCATTATTGAGCTTTATACATTATGACATCAATTATGCCAACGCTTTTTGGAACGGAAGTGAAATGACTTATGGAGATGGAAGCGGGATCATTACACCATTAACTACAGTTGATATTACCGGACATGAAATAACCCATGGTCTCACTGGATTCACTGCTGGTCTTATTTACCAGGATGAATCAGGTGCTTTGAACGAATCCTTTTCGGATATTTTCGGGGCAACCATTGATAATTATGCACGTGGAACAACCGGAGATACCCTTTGGAGGATTGGAGAAGAATGTTTTCTTCCTAACGGCATACGTTTGATGAACAATCCAAGTGCATTTGGTGATCCTGATACCTATGAAGGAACCGGATGGATCTCTCCAGGTGGCCCTGACAATGGTGGAGTGCATACCAATTCCGGTGTACAAAATTATTGGTATTATCTCATGTGTGAAGGTGGTACTGGAGTAAATGACAATGTGGATGCATACAATGTAACAGGAATAGGATTGGTTGACGCGGGTAAGATCGCTTTTCGCAATCTCACCGTTTATCTTAGTCCCGGTTCGGATTTCAACGATGCACGTTTTTATGCGATTGTATCTGCACAAGATCTTTTCGGTGATTGTTCGCCCGAAGTGGAAACTACTACCAATGCATGGTATGCGGTGGGAGTTGGTGATCCATATTCAGCCGGAGTTACCGCAGATTTTATTCCATCGGCTTACAACATTTGCACCGTTCCAACATCGGTTAGTTTCGATAATAATACCCTTACCGGAAATGCTGCAACCACCTATTCATGGGATTTTGGAGATGGAAGCTTTTCTACTCAGGCAAACCCATCGCATGTCTATACAGCAAATGGCACCTACAACGTATCATTAATCGCAAATGCCGGAGGTTGTGGAATAGATTCTGTTCTGTATACTGCATTGATTAATATTAGTCTGCCCACTTCGCCTGTAGCCAGTAATTATTGTACCAATGTGAATCCGGTAATTGCTGATCTGAATGCTACTTCCTCAGGAACGGTTTATTGGTATAGCTCTCCCAGTTCATCCACTCCCCTGTTTATTGGGAATAATTTTACCACACCTTCTTTATCTGCCAATACTACCTATTATATAGAAACACAAATACCCAATGGATCTCAGCATGCCGACCCGCTGAACAATAGTTTTGGCACCGGTAACTATTTTGACAGCCCTTATTCCGAATATCTCACGTTTACAGTATTACAACCTATTGTGTTGAATTCGGTAAGAGTTTACTCAGGTAGCTCCGGGAATAGGACCATAGAATTATGGAGTGGTACGGGAACTCCTATTAATAGTCTGGTTGCCAATATTCCATCTGGCGAAAGTGTGGTCACTTTAGATTGGGCTTTGAACCCAGGGAATTACAGGATCGGGGGAACCCATATGGACCTTTACAAAAATGGTACGGGCTGCACCTATCCTTATATACTTCCCAGTTTATTAAGTATTACCGGTTCATCCGATGGACCCAACCGCTATTTTTATTTTTATGATTGGGTGGTTTCCTCTTCCTGCATCAGTCCAAGAGTACCTGTTATTGTGAACCTGAATGCGCCTACTGCCAGCTTTACCTGGAATATCACGGGAACCGTGGTTAACTTTACGAATACCTCCACCAACGGTGTTAGTTATTTCTGGGATTTTGGGGGTGGAAATACCAGCACCCAGCAAAATCCAACACATGACTATGTTTGGGGAGGACCTCATACCGCCACCCTTACCGTAGAAAACAATGGCTGTTTCAGTACTTATTATGTGGATCTTGATATCATTGGCATTGAAGAGAACAGTACCTTGTCGGGCTCCATCTACCCTATTCCATTTAATAGCTACATCACTATTGATCTTGCACTTAGTGGCATTGGAGAAAATATTGACATAGTAGCGTATAATATGCTGGGTGAGAAAGTGCAGGACATCTACAAAGGAACAGTTACCCATTCAAATTTCACCTATACCTGGAATACCCCAGCCAATATGGCTTCCGGGGTTTACCTGATCAAAGTGATCTATAACGGAAAAGAATTAGCTAAAAGGGTAGTAAAACTATAAGTGTAAACTACCTTCCCATTTGTCTCAGGAACCTTACATGCGCCCCTATCGCTTTACGCATTGTTGGATACTCGATATATTGTAATTGATATTCCAAACAGGTAGCTTTTACAATCTTACTAATGGCAGGATAATGTATATGCGATACTTTAGGGAATAAATGGTGTTCTATCTGAAAGTTCAATCCACCCACCAGCCAGCTTATGAGCTTGTTTCTGGTTGCAAAATTCGCCGTTGTTTTTAATTGGTGCAAGGCAAACTCTTCAGGCAATTGATTGGAACTTTGGTCTACCACCTGCGGAAAGGAAGCTGTTTCAACGGTATGGGCCAACTGGAATACAATACTTAATATAAATCCTGCAAATAAACCCATGATCAAAAACCCTATCAACCATGGTAACCAACCCACCGTTAGGATAGGGACCACAATATAAATAGCTGCATGAAATACCTTGGTGAACCAAAAGCTAATGTGCTGGGCCGCATTCATTTTGTTGATAGCTACGTTCCCGATCTTTCCGGTAAAATATTTTTTATAGTCTGTAAAGAATACCCAAAATACATAGAGCAATGAATATAAGAACCAGAAATAAATATGCTGGAACTTATGCATTTTATAACGTTTCTGAGTAGGTGCCATACGCAGCAGTATGCCGGCATCAATATCATCATCGATTCCATCCACATTTGTAAAAGTATGGTGGATCACATTATGCTTCATATGCCACATAAAATTATTGGCACCCAGCAGGTTCATCGAAAATCCGGCCATCTTGTTGATCTTTGTGTTTTTGCTAAAACTTCCGTGGCTTCCATCGTGCATTACATTGAAACCAATAGCAGCCACAAAACCTCCCAGGAGAAGACAATCCAGTATAGCAATATACCAGGGTGGAGTGAAGAATACTACATGTACGTAAACTGCAATAAAGGTCAATAAAAAGAAAAGTGCTTTGGTAAAAAGACGTGGGCTTCCCGTTGACGCTATTCCCTTTGTATCAAAATAAGCCTGAACTCTTTTTCTGAGTTCGGTGTGCAGGGATTGTTTAACGGCCGGAAAACGCGGTATAGTGAGTTGTCTCATGTGATGAAAATTAAGGTGTATACGTTAAAAGAAACAGAAGAAATGAGTGTATCAAAAAAACGTATCGGTAAGAGGTTGGAAAGTTTGATACGAAAGGTTAATTATTCACCTAAATATTTTGCTGCTTTCATTGTAAATACAAAGATAGGCGAACTTAGCATGCAAAAAGGTTATTTTTTTGTTATTTCAACTTATTTAATCCAGCAACCTATTCTTCCAGGAAGAAGGTTTAACTACCTCGGTGCCGGCGGTAACCAGCTCATTCTCCTTCTGCTGTAGGGCTACAGCGGCTACAATAGCGGCCATTTCGTCGGTGGCCTGATCAACCGGAGGTGTAAGGTATTCCGGTTTAAAATGTTCTTTCACAAAATGAGTGTTGAATTTTCCGCTCTTGAATTCATCATGTGCTAATACAAACTGGCAAAAGTCAAGTGTGGTTTCTACACCAATGATCCTAAAATCATCAATCGCTTTTTGCATTTTAGCAATGGCAGCCTCTCGGTTTTCGGCATGCACTACCAGTTTAGCAATCATGGGATCATAATAAATAGGAATATTCATCCCCTCTTCAAAACCATCATCTACCCGAATGCCTTCCCCAGTGGGCTTTTTATAGACCTGCAAAGTCCCAATATCGGGTAAGAAATTATTGGCAGGATCCTCTGCATACACCCTTACTTCAATGGCATGTCCGTTCATGGTAAGATCTTCCTGTTTAAATGAAAGGGCTTCACCCCTGGCTACTTTTATTTGTTCTCTTACCAGGTCAATCCCGGTGATCATTTCAGTAACCGGATGCTCCACCTGTAAACGGGTATTCATTTCAAGAAAATAATATTCCCCATCAGTATAGATAAATTCAACCGTTCCGGCACCGGTATAGTTGCATGACCTAGCCACATTGACCGCATGTTCTCCCATTTGCTTCCGTATCTCGGGTGTAAGTACGGCACTGGGGGCCTCTTCCATCACTTTTTGGTGCCTTCTCTGTATACTACACTCTCTTTCAAACAAATAAAGATAATTACCGTGAGTATCACATAATACCTGAATTTCGATATGTTTGGAGATTTTAAGGTATCTTTCCAGGAAAACAGACCCATCTCCAAAGGCTGATTCGGCTTCACTCACTGCCCTTTTCAGGTTCTCCTCAAACTCTTCAGGTTTTTCTACGATTCTCATACCTTTTCCACCACCTCCAGCCGATGCTTTTATTAAAATGGGGAATCCTATTTCCTTGCCCACTTTTAAGGCCTGGCTAACGTCTGCAATGGCACCTTCGGAACCAGGCACCAAGGGGATCTTGTATTTCTTAACGGCCGCTTTTGAAGATAGCTTATCTCCCATGATCTCCATGGCTTCCGGACTAGGACCAATAAAAGTAATACCGGCTTTGGTAACAGCTCTGGCAAAATCAGCATTCTCACTTAGGAATCCATATCCGGGATGAATACCATCCACCCCCAATTCCTTGCATATCGCAATGATCTTGTCTCCCTTTAAATACGATTGGTTGCTGGGTGCAGGACCTATACAAACGGCCTCATCGGCATATTTTACATGTGGACTAAAGCGATCAGCTTCACTATAAATAGCAACGGTTTGAATGCCCATCTCTCTGCAGCTTCTCATCACCCTTAAAGCGATCTCACCCCTGTTCGCAACCAGTATTTTTTTCATGCTGAATTCTCTTACTGCAAATGTAAAAGGAATAATAAAGAGAAGAAGTTTTTTTTAAATGACCTTTCGACAAGCACAGGACCAGCCCCTGTGAATGTCATCCTGGGCTTGTGGAAAGGCCCTCCCTACCTGGCCGGTTTCCGGATTGCTTCCCGCTGATAGCTATAGGAAGGGAAGCTTTATCTTTGCTTAAAGTGTAGAATAAATTACAGGAAAACAGTGAAACGCCCTTCCATTGAATAATAGGACGAAGGTCATTTTTTTTAATTGAACATGCATATATTTTTAATCCATGAAAAAATCAAGCATTCAGACGGAAGTAGATACTTCGTATCTATATGAAGTACTCTCCAAAAAGGAAAAGGATCCGATCATTGCGAATATTTTCAGCCAAATGAGCGAAATAGAAAAAGGGCATGCTCGGGCATTTATGAAAAAAGAAGGAGTGGATTCATCCCAATATCCAAAACCATCGGTAAGGGCAAAAATGCTCCATGGTTTTGGGAAAATATTTGGTTATAACTTGATATTGGGTGTTGTTTTAGATACCGAAAAAAGTCTTTCTAACTCCATCATACAAATAAAAAGAAAAAGAAACCAATCTTCCTCCATCTCAGATACATCACATGTAACCATTTTACGAAATATCTTAAACACCAATAAGGTGGGCGGAGCTGATGTAGCTCGGTTTGAGAAAAGACATCGCTCTGTTGGTGGAAATGCTTTAAGGGCAGCCGTTTTGGGTGGAAATGATGGATTGGTCTCCAATTTTAGCCTAGTAATGGGAATAGCGGGTGTCATGAGTGGTCAAAAAGAAGTGTTGTTAACCGGATTGGCAGGTTTATTGGCCGGAGCATTATCCATGGCTTTAGGCGAATGGATTTCCGTTAAAAGTTCGCAGGAACTAAGTGAAAACCAAATTCAATTAGAAAAAGAAGAATTTGAAACTTCTCCTGAAGGGGAAGAAAAGGAACTGGTGCTTATATATATTGCCAAAGGAATTCCTGAAGAGCAGGCAAAAAAAATGGCAACTGAACTCATGAAGAATAAAGACCAGGCACAACAAATACTTATCAAAGAGGAGTTAGGGATCAATCCTGAAGAACTCAAAGGTTCAGCAATGGTGGCTGCTCTTAGTTCTTTTTTACTTTTTGCTATTGGGGCTATTATTCCAGTAATTCCATTCTTTTTTTGGGGAGGATATAAGGCGATCATAGCCAGTTCAATTTTAAGTGCCTTGGGGCTATTTATGATTGGAGCTTTTATCACTATGTTTACAGGCAAAAATATTTTGTTTTCAGGAGGTAGACAAGCCCTATTTGGATTGATCGCTGCAGCTATTACATTTGGTATTGGAAAACTTATTGGAGTAAGTATTGTATGATAACTAAGTAATCGCAGTTTTTTTATAAATAAATTTATATAATAAGATGGGCAAACACATCGTAAAAGTTTTAGAAGCCAACTTTATTACGCACGATGTAAAGAGGTTTGTATTGGAAAAGCCACCTGGCTATACTTTTATCCCGGGCCAGGGTACCGATATCAGTATTAACCTGCCGGAATGGAAAGATAAGCCCAGGCCTTTTACTTTCACCGGCTTGAATAAATGGGATTACCTGGAGTTTATGATCAAGATTTATCCTGAATATCATGGTGTAACTGATATGTTGGGAAAAACCAATGTAGAAGCTGAATTAATTATCGGGGATGTATTTGGGGCTATTCAATATCAGGGGCCTGGAATATTTATTGCCGGTGGTGCCGGTATTACTCCTTTCATGGCCATATTCAGAGAACTTTATGATAAAAAAAAACTTCGTGGAAACCGCTTGATCAATTCCAACAAAACCATTGATGATGTAATCATGGGTACAGAAATACAAAAAATGTTGAAAACGGATTTTATCAATATTTTTACCCGCGAACAGGTTATTGGATTCGTAAGCCGAAGAATTGATCGGAAATTTCTCATTGAAAATGTTGTTGATTTTGGACAGAACTTCTATTTATGCGGACCTGCATCTTTTGTGTCGGATATTAGCAAACTTCTACTTGATCTGGGTGTAAATGTAAAAGCATTGGTGATCGAAAAATAGTTCAACATTGTCAAAAATACTGAACCAGTGATGCTTTTTCACTTTAAAAGCATTGCCTTACCTCAAGGATGATCAAAGGTTCACATGCGATCTTGAAAAACCAGTATATTAATAACCAGGGGGTGAATAACATCTTATTAACATGGTGGATTAAAATAGACAGGAAATAATCCAGTTGAAGTTCTAAAGACTTTTATTTATTCATAAAAACCCACCATCATGAAAACGAAATCTATTCTTCTTGGCTTTTTGTTAATCTGCTCTTCTTCTTTTCAATTGTTTTCCCAGGCCGGTTATTCCTCAGGTTCGGTAAGCATGAACAGATCAAAAGGGGGGACTTCCCACAACTCAAATTACAACCGTAACACTTCGATCAAACTTCCCCAAAAAGTCGATCTGGGCTTTTCTTCAGACCAGGTGATCATTGAAGAATATCTTAACTATCACCGACATTTGATCGCTTTGCCAGATAATGGCGCAGATATTTCAATGGAACTGAAATGGGCCAATAACTGTTTGAATGCCGATGGCACTGGCATTCTTCAAGTGGGTCTGGCTACAAAACGAATCGTAGACAATTCCAACATCCCTCCCATGAATATATGCCTAGTGATCGACCGTAGTGGGTCCATGTCAGGAGACGGGCGGCTTGATAAAGTAAAGACAGCCTTGTATAAATTCATTGAAGGGCTTAGAAAAACCGACAAGATCTCCGTAGTTATTTATGATGATGTTGCCAGCGTGGCTCTTGCCCCAGTTCAGGCAGGCGATCTATCAGCCTTAAAAACAACGATTGCAGGGCTAACCCCAGGTGGCAGTACCAACCTACACGGAGGAATGGTCCTTGGATATGAGCAGGTGTTGAAAAACTACCATGCAAACGGAACAAACCGGGTGATCTTATTGACAGATGGTTTAGCGAATGCCGGTGTGGTCCACTCGGATTCTATCATTGCTCATTCTTCATTTTATAACAAAAAGGGTATTGACATTTCTACCATCGGAGTGGGCTCGAACGTTAACTTTGACCTATTGCATGCAATAGCCAAAAATGGTAAAGGGTTGAACCATTTTGTCGGTGATGACCAGGAGGATATTCAAAAAGTTTTTGTAGATGAATTAGAGAGCCTTCTATCTCCTATTGCAAAAGATGTATCATTAGAGATCAACTTTCCCAAAGGAATTGAAGTGGGAAGTATCATGGGATATCAACCAACTATTTCGGGTAACAAGATCACCTTCCATTTGGACAATATGAACAGTGGACTTACACAGGTTGTGTTGATCAAATTTAAATATACCCGGGAAGGTAATACTCAAACAGCATTGCCATTCCAGGCATCCCTCAATTATTATTCTTATTCCTATAAAAAAACCAATGTTATGGATGAAGCCATTGATCTCCAAACGCAGAAAGTAAAAAAGGACCAGGAATATTTTACCGATAAGGAAGTGAAGAAAAATTATTGGATAGGCTATATGGCGGAGCAATTAAAGGAAGTGGCCAGGCTGGTTGAAAACGATAAAGAAAAGGATGCATTGAGTTTGGTGAACCTTACTATTAAACAAACGGATCAGGAATTTCCATTGTTAACAGATGCGGATATCCTTCGTGTAAGGTCTATCCTGAAAGACAATGCCGATAAATTGAACTAGGTCTGTTATATAAAGGAGAACCTGCGACCCAGCTGGGGTCGATAAATTCTATTTATATGTTATTCCTATCAACGTATGACATTAGAATCAGAAAATCGCACTGATATTAGTTAGCATAGGTTACTAAAAATAAAAAAGGTAGTTATACCAGTGATGCTTGTTTTACTTTGGCATATGCTAACAAACCTACTTTCAAACATTCCATGGCTTTGCGCAAAGATTCTTCATTCAGCACATAAGCAATGCGTACTTCGTTTTTACCCAATCCTTTGGTAGCGTAAAAACCTGAAGCGGGGGCCATCATCACGGTTTGATTCTCATATTCAAAATCGCTTAACATCCATTGGCAAAACTCATCCGCATCTTGCACCGGCAGTTGAACAACTGTATAAAAAGCCCCACCGGGAGTTGGGCATACAACGCCAGGGATCTTTGATAAAAGTTCTACGGTTATATCTCTGCGTTTTTTATATTCGGTGATTACTTCATCAAAATAGGATTGAGGTGTTTCCAATGCCGCCTCTCCTGCTATTTGCCCAAAGCTGGGAGGACTTAACCGGGCCTGTGCAAATTTAAGCATGGTATTGTATAATTCCTTGTTACGTGTAACCACCGCTCCTACCCTGGCACCACACATACTGTATCTTTTTGAAATGGAATCCACCATTACAAGGTGTTCATCAATTCCTTCCAACAATAGGGTTGAATAATGTACACGGCCGTCATATACAAACTCCCGGTACACTTCATCGGCAAAGAAATAGAGGTCATGTTTGATCACCATGTCACGTAATAATTCCAATTCCTGTTGGGTATATAAATATCCTGTTGGGTTCGATGGATTACAGATCAAGATAGCCTTGGTTTTAGAGGTGATCTTTTTCTCAAATTCATTAATTGGAGGTAAAGCAAATCCATTTTTAATGCTGGCGGTAATGGGTACGATCTTAGCTCCAGAGGTAAGCGCAAATGAGTTATAATTTGCATAAAAAGGTTCAGGTACGATGATCTCATCTCCTTCATCCAGGCAACTCATGATAGAAAATAACAGGGCTTCAGAGCCTCCCGTGGTGATCATTACTTCCTCTGGTTTTACCGGTAAACCCAACTTTTGATAATAAGCTGCCAGCTTTTTACGGTAGCTTTCGTTACCGGCTGAGTGGCTGTATTCAATTACTTTGGTCTGGATATTCTTTACAGCATCTAAAGCACCTTGGGGGGTAGCAATGTCAGGCTGGCCTATGTTGAGGTGATATACAATCCTCCCTTTCTTTTTAGCTGCTTCTGAATAAGGGACCAGTTTTCTGATGGGAGAGGCAGGCATAGCCAGGCCTTTTTTAGATATACTTGGCATGAATCGTTAGCTCTTAAATGGTTTGAGTTATTAGGAATGCTCAAAGTTATATAATCAGGACAGAATACCGAAGTTTTTTCAAGGTAAATGACCATTTGAGTTCTGACAGCTTAGTGAAGAACAGCGCAGAATTTCAACGCTTTTGGCTATTCAAATAAAAAAACCCTTCTCATTACTGAGAAGGGTCCAAATTAACAATTATGAATTATCTTATTACTTCTTACTCGACCGGAGCTCCATTATTGGTTTTCACCGGAGTTCCATCAGTAGTAGGAGCAGCTTTTACTGTACCTTTTATAGCCACGGTATGGTTTTTATAAACCGGATTACCATTGGCATCTTTTGATTCTACCTCATTGGTAGTGATAGTAACTGTTTTACTGATAGGCCCTGAACGCTTGGTATCATATTTAATTTTAATGATCCCTGTTCCACCTGGACGAATGGGCTCTTTAGGCCATTCAGGTACGGTACAACCGCAAGATCCTTTTGCATTGGTAATTAACAAAGGCTCGGTTCCGTTATTTTTAAACACAAAATCACGGGTTCCATCACCACTATAACTTACTTCACCATAATCAACCGTTAGATTGTCGGCCCCGAAAACAGGTCCCTGGCCTTGGGCAGTAGCACCATTCATTAGCATGAAGAACGCTGCTACACTACATCCAAAAATTAATTTTTTCATATCCTATCAATTATTATTGTTTCAAATTTACATCAATTCAGGCGAAAAATGAACGCTTAACCAATCTTTAACAGGCTTATTGACCTGTTCCGGCTTTAACGTTTCCTTTTACCTGGATGGTATGGTTTTTATAGATCGGGTTTCCGTTAGCATCTTTAGTTTCCTCCTCATTGGTGGTAATGGTAACTGTTTTGCTAATGGCTCCAATACGGGTAATATCGTATTTGATCTTGATCTCACCGGAAGCACCTGGCTTGATCGGCTCTTTTGGCCACTCAGGAATCGTACATCCACATGATCCTACCGCATTAGTGATCATCAAAGGAGCTGAGCCGGTATTCTTGAATTTCAATACCCTGAATCCAGCATCTTTTGTATTGTCAACTTCACCAAAATCTACAGTTGTAGCATCTGATGAGAACTCAGGTCCCATTGTTTTCTGAGCATCCGCAGCTATAGTAGTTCCTACTACCAGGAAACATACGGCAAGAATTTTTGTAAACGTTTTTTTCATGGATTTTTTAATTTTCGATTGTAAATGTAAAATGTTTTAAAATATTTTTTAGCAATAATTTTATACTTAACCATAGATTAACAAAGAACATGCCTGGTTGCCAGGCCTGGTTATATTTAGGAGAATTTTAACAGGGTCCTCATTCTTTTCGAATGCAATCTATGCAAAAAACCTGATAATAAAAAACAAGTACTACATTTGAAAAATGAATATCTGCAAGGCATCTGTGCATAATCATGAATAGATCCACCTTATATACAGCATTGATCCTTCCTATCCTCCTCCTGGTGGTCATCCGCTTCTTGGCCGGATTTGATGGATTATATGGACAAGACCCCTATGAATATTTAAGGTATTCTCAAGCATTAAAAGAGTTTATCCTTACCGGCACCTCCCCAGGTGATTATTTTTGGCCGGTCTGGTATCCCCTCGCCGGGGCCCTCCTTTCCCTGTTTATTCCCGATACCGGCTTTTGTCTTCAGCTTATTTCCGCATTTTCTCTTTCTATTGTATTCATATATAGCATCAAACTCATCGGTATCCTTTTCCCGGGTAAAGAAAAAAATGCTCCGCTTTATATAGGTATATTAATGATCCTATCACCTTTTATGTTACGTTTTGGGTTCTCCATCATGGCCGATCTTTTGACCCTGGCCACCCTTCTGATGGGAACCTATTATATGGTAAGCTTCATTCGTGGACGCTCTGTTTTTGCACTGTGCATGGGAGCTTTATTGTATTCCATTTCTTTTATGAGCAGGTATGCTGTGGCCCTTCTCCTACTTCCTATGATCATATATGTGGCATACTCTTTTTTCTTACACAGGTCTAAATGGTATTTTATTCCTTTCGCTCTCCTGGCGGGTATTTTACCCATCATTCCTCATTTGCTCATTCGTGGTGAAAGTTCAGTTCATTTTGTTTTGCATGATTGGATAACGAACTGGTCACCCCTTCACTTTTTCAGGAATAAATTTATTACTAGAGATGGCTTTCAAGCCTTTGTTTTTCCAAATATCATCTATTCGCTTGGGGGGGTATTTCATCCCCGTTATTTTGCTGCAGGTATCCTCTTCCTCATTCTTGGGTTTAAAAAATTCCAATGGCCGGTTGAGCTAAGGATCCTATTGACCGGACTTATTCTATACTTGGTTTTCCTGGCAGGCATTCCTTACCAGAATAACAGGTTCCTGCTTCTGGCCTTGCCTTTCCTCCTCATCATTTTCTTTCCGCCTGCCATGCATTCCATCCAGTTATTGGGTAAGAAAATCGAAATGGTGGGTTGGTTCATCGCCGGTATGATCCAAACCGTTTTATTCATCTTTAGCTTTAAAGTTGTTTGGGAAAGGTCAAGGTTCGAAAAAAATGTTTTTGAATATTGCATGACACTTGAGAATAAAACTATCTATACCATGGATATCGACGTGAGCCTAAAAGGCAGAAATTATCCTTATCCGATTCATAATACATGGACAGAATATTATGAGGAAGTAGATCCAAATTCGGTGATCATATTTAATACAAAAGTTTTTCCCCAACAATGGGCGGGGATGAATCCCATGAAAAACTGGGAGCATATGAATGAGACATATGAGCTAATTGAAATTAAAGATTTTAAAAATGGGTGGAAAGTATACAGCATCGAATAAACATATTGTATGGGTCGTTCCAGGATTCTCAGCCAATGCGGAAGATGATGCTTGCATTCCCCCTTTAATTGAGTTACTGGAATATATTCAAACCCATACCGGCTGCGAAGTTTCGGTAGTTGCTTTGCAATATCCTTTTTCAAAAGATAAATACCAGCTCTTTGGCGCAGATATTTATCCCTTGAACGGAAAAAATAAATGGTTCAATAAAATATCTCTCTGGAAAAAAGCTTCCCAAATATTGAAGGATATCCATACCAACAAGCCCATTGATGTTTTACATTCCTTTTGGTTGGGTGATACCACTTTAATTGCAGAAGCTTTCGCTAAACAACATAAGCTTCCTCATTTTTGTACCCTGATGGGCCAGGATGTGCTCTCCTCCAACCGACATATCCATAGCAAAAGACTGGTTAACATTCCATGTATTGCCCTTTCACAATTCCATGCGGCTATATTCGAAAAAAATGCCAAAAGGAAAGTAAAAGACATCATCCCATTTGGATTAAAGGAGAGAACAGCCATAACTGTTGGCAAACCATACGATCTCATCGGCATAGGTTCATTGATCGATGTTAAGAATTATGAACTATGGATTGAGGTCATCCGCCTGGTTAAACTAAAAAAGCCAGATATAAAAACCATCTTAGTTGGTGATGGAGATCAACGACAAAAACTTGAATCATTGATCCAAAAAAACCAGCTTCAAAACAATATCACGTTAGCAGGAAATAAAAAAAGAGAGGAGGTTTTTCAGCTGATCGATCAATCAAAGTTGTTTTTGCATACTTCGAAACATGAAGGTCAGGGGTACATTTTTTTTGAAGCCATGCGAAGTGGGTTGCCTATCCTATCCACTCCGGTAGGCTATGCCATTGAAGATGAAAACATCTTTAAGGCCATCGAACCGCAGCTCTTTGCAGATGAGATCCTTCACTTGTTAGATCAATCCCCTGTTCCGAAAAAGTACAAGGTCCCTACCCCTCAAAGTTCGTTTGAAAGGTATTGGAAGTATTATAAGGGATAGTTTGCTTGGTTATATCGCCCTTCCAAGGCTTGCTATCAGCGTCTTGGTTTCATTAACGCAGGCCTTTGACCTGTGTTGACGAATGGTGTCCTTTCAGGACCAGTATAACTCATCAACGCCGAATTTTAAAGATGTCCACAATGCACATGATCAAACAACATAGGTCTAAGGCCCATGTTGAGAATATGGAAAAAAGAAAAGCCCTGAAAGGACGACATCAACTTCTCCCAACTCACCTCAGATCAAACACCCCTATCCTCTTATAGCTGAACATATAATATTTGAAATATGGTTTTAAATAATCCTTCTCATATTCCGATTCCTTAGAAATGATCAAAAATTTAGCTCCTCTTTTAATATGTTCATTTATGCTTTCTCCATCGTTATTGGTTTCCCTATAATTGGTAAATCCATATTGATCCATGGCCACCAGGGTAATATTCGGCGATGGATCAGGAATACTGATCACCAGGTCTTGTTGATGGACCCCATGTTCACGCAACAATTTTGTGAGTTCATTCAGGTCCTGGTTGTAGACCAGGTTATTGTCAAAATGAAAATACCTTTCTTTGACTATAAGTCTTGTTTGAAATACCTGTAAGACCAACAGGCTGATCATCAATAATTGCAAGGCCCCCTTCAGAACTTTGTTTCTGATACCACCTATCCCCTGCATAAAGACCAGCCCTAATACCACAACCACTGGTAACAATCCTATCCATAAATAATCATGCAACATGAACTGGCGGTACATCATCAGGAAAAAGAAAACTGACAATAGCAGAGAAGTCTTCAGCAAGATCAACATTTCGCTGGAAAGTTTTTTGGAAAAGAAAATACTACCTATGCTACCAACTGCTATCCAGATCCAGACGACGTTTAAAAATACCTGGGGCAACCACCTGTTTTTTACCTCGTTCCATACGATGGGTTTTTCGGCGAAATAGGTATTCCAATAGGTACGGGTTTCAGTAAGGAAAATAAAAGGAGGATGGGTATGATCGAGCATAAATGCATACCGGTACCAGCTTACGATGATGAAAAACGAAAGGATCAATCCACCTAATATTTTCAGTTGGAAATTTGTTCTTCCATGCAATACCATTTCTACCAGGATCACCGCTCCCCATGCACCCAGAAGAATACCTGTGGTTAACTTGATCAGGGCCGCCAGGGTCAATACTGATAGGCCTATGGTGAACCAGATCATCTTCTTTGATTTTTTTGACTTGTAAGTAAGATAAAGTCCCACAACAGCTAAGGAGTATGCAGGTACATCGGGTAAAAAATTAATGGCATAGTAAATCAATATCGAGCCTGATGATAACAACAAAGCCATCAATGCAGACGAGATCGCATCTTTGGATACTTCGTAAAACAATAAATATAAAAAGACCAATCCGATGAAGAATGAAAAATAGATCAGGTATCTATAGTTCTTTGTGGAGGGGCCCAATATTTTATACACAATGGCAACTGCTCCATTGACCGCAGGAAATTCCCCTACTGCCAAACCAGTTCCATCGTTCTTAGCAAAATGGGTCCGGGGTTGGAAAAACCCGGATCTACCTTCATACATATTGTTGGTGATGGAGATGCAATCAGCTTGTCTCCAGGCATGATATGAGCCAAAGGGAAGTTGAGCAATTTTCCTGACCATAAAAAAATGGCTCATGAGTATAAACCCAATGATCACGAGTCCAAAACCACCGGTTTTTTTTAATACATTCGTATCCATATTAAATCCAGTTTGAAATTAACAAATAAATTCAAAAGCCTGAACGTAATGCTGCATCCGCAGCATTTATATTATGCTCCTCAATGGCTGGTACTTGGAGTGAACAATATCTGCAACCTGCATTGCAAGATGTGTGATGTAGGTACACAAACCAACGAAACCAATTTTGCTGTAAACCTGGTGGGCACTCAACCCATGAATATGCCCCTGGAACTGATCAAGAAAATTTACGACCAGGCCGCCAGGCATTTCCCAACAACAAAAATGGGTTATGCATTTACTGAGCCATTGATCTATCCGCATTTAATAGAGTCGCTGGAATATGCCGATCAAAAAAAGCTGTACACTTCGGTTACCACCAATGCCCTGAATTTAAAACAACATGCCGTTGATCTTTGCAAAGCCGGATTAAATGATATCATGATCTCATTAGACGGACCTGAAGAGATCCATAATTATATCCGTGGACATAAAAATTCATTTCAGAGGGCCATCGATGGAATAGAAGTTTTATTGTCTCAACCCAAACGTCCTGAGATCTCTGTTTTTTGTGTGATCACCGAATGGAATACAGCCCATTTAAAAGCTTTTGTGGATTTCTTTAAGGATTATCCGTTGAAACACCTGGGATTCATGCATACTAATTTTACCCCGGCACCTATTGCAGCTCATCATAATAGCCAATGGGGGCATGTATATCCCGCCACGGTTTCCAATATTGCGGAGACCCATGTGGAAGTAACCAACCTGGAAGAATTATGGGAGCAGATCGTACTTATTAAAAAAATAAATTATCCCTTCCCGGTCCGTTTCTCTCCTGAAATAAAAACAAAAGAAGATGTAGAAATATTTTACTTACAACCTGAGAAGCTGATCGGAAAAAGATGTAACGATGCTTTTTCGAACATCATGATCAAAAGTGATGGATCGGTGATCCCTGCTCATGGGAGATGTTATAATATAACGGCAGGTAATTTATACCAGGAAGATCTA
This sequence comes from Flavobacteriales bacterium, assembly GCA_025451235.1. Classification (GTDB taxonomy): domain Bacteria; phylum Bacteroidota; class Bacteroidia; order CAIKAF01; family CAIKAF01; genus JANWKQ01. Next base: position 168,086 of record JANWKT010000024.1, read on the forward strand.
CAAGAGATCTGGAACTCAAAAATACTCGGCCGGTTCCGCAAAGACCTCATGAAGGCAGGAGGATTGCTCCCCGCCTGTTCCAGGTGTTGTTCTGCTTTTTAACATTGGCTGAATATATGCCTGAAGTGTTGGAAACTGTCCAGAAAAATTTTAGAAAGCGCATAGAATTTTTAAGTGTAGAATTCCTTACATAATTCACACTCCTGATCTTAAATCCTACTAACTCATCCCCAAAAACAGTTAAACCTGTTTTTTATCATGAGTCAGCCGGAAGGAATGTCGTAACTTGTACTACAGTTAATTTTAGGGGCGAAATGGATAGCAAAGGCATAATATTTATTCACGGGGCGGGATTGGGAAATTTTGTCTGGAATGGAATGAAAGGGAAAATGGATATTCCAGCCATGGCGGTAGATTTTCCCAATAGGAAAAAAGGGGCCAAGGCCAATCTTCATTTACACTTCAAGACCTATGTGGATATGATCTCACGTCATGTTGAAAAATTGAATGTGGAGAAACTCATTTTTGTGGTACATTCAATCGGAGGTTGTGTCGGTTTAAAGGTAGCCGATATTTTTAAAGATAAACTGGCTGGTTTCGTAGGTATTAGCGCCGCTATTCCCAAAAATGGAAATTCATTTATTTCCTGTTTGCCCTTTCCTAAAAACATTATTGTACCCCTCATGATGAAGTTTGCTGGGACTAGACCTTCCAGAAAGATCATTGAAGAGCAATTATGTAACGACCTTACTCCAGAACAGAGAAAAATGGTGGTAACCACTTTTACTCCTGAATCCATGGCTTTATATATAGAAAAATGCGAAGCCAGGATACCCGAAACAAATCGGATGTATATTAAACTCACCGATGATAAAACCTTGTCACCGGCTATGCAAGAGAAAATGATCCAAAACCTCAAACCACAACAAATTGCTACCATTCAAAGCGGGCATCTGGCTATGTTGAGTCATCCCGAAGAGCTGGCCAGGTTGTTAAATGAGTTTTCGAAGGAAGTATAATATTTCCACTCAATCAATAAATATCACATTTTGCTTTTGCAAGGTCCCAATTCATTATATTTGAATAACCTAAAAGGCATGAGATCTCATCTATCAAAAAGTTTTAGTATTCTTCTTGTTTGTATTCTTGTTTTATCTTCCTGCTCTCAAAAAAAGAAAGCAAAATCCTCCTTGCTTTTTCCTTATCATGAGAAAAACTTTACTATTCTTCCCGGGCAAAGGAATAAGGTGGGTTATTTGGATGTTGACCGCTATAAGGTAATTGATGCAAAGTTCTTAAGTGCACGACCATTTACCGAAGGGCTTGGATGTGTTTCGATCATTAAAGATAAACATGTCTTATATGGATTTATTGATAGTACCGGTAACTATGTAATTGAGCCGATTTATGTAACTGCCAGACCTTTTCATAACGGGAGAGCCCTGGTAAGCACAGGTGGTGGTAAATATGGGTTCATTGATAAAACAGGTAAACAGGTCACTCCCATGATATTTTCGCTGGGGACCAGCGATTATATAGATGGAACATGCATAGCTTATACTACAGAACGTATGCAACCTGCATCCGGGTTTGAAAGATTCATTACAGCCGTTTTTACATTAGGACTTGCAGATGCTCCTGACAAACCGGTTTATAATTGTTATCAACTGGATCTTTCGGGCAATGCCATCCCCATTGATTCCAATACCATGTCGACCCACCATGCCGATTACCACGAACTGAGAAAACAAAATAGTTTGGTTCGGTATTACGACAAAACCAAAGGGGGTTTATGTGGTTTTAAAAAGGTCAACCTGGATGAATACAATGATAATCCTGCCAATGATGAAGAGGTGGGTAAAATTGTGATAGAAGCTGATTTTACGTTCGCCAATGATTTCGAATATGGCTATTCGGCTGTTTGGTTTAAGAATGGTGACCGGGGTTATATAGATACTACCGGAAAAGTAGTGGTTCGCTTTACAGATGCTATTTCCAAATTTCACAAAAAACGCTGAAGCTCTCCATTCATCTTTTGTGGATTCCCAGCTCCTCCCAGCGCAGGCTGGGATAAGATCCACTGACAGGAAACAATATAAATTATTAAGCCATAAAAAAAATAATTAGTTTTAGAGCATGAAGAAGTCGTATTTCTTAATCTTGATCTTGCTGATTGGCTGGGGCTGTGGTCATACCATCAAACCGGAAAAAGGAATTGATGAAAAGGAAAAGGCAAGAAAGCAGGAAAAATTAGAAAATTTTTTACGCTATTATGAATCGGTACTTCAAACCAATTTATACGCATCGGGTTGTCCGGGGGCTGCGGTGGCCATTGTAAAGGACAGTTCCATTATTTATTTAAAGGGATTTGGAGTGAAGGATATCAATACTTCTGATCCCATTGATGAAAATACGGTGTTCAGGATCGGTAGTTTATCCAAAGGTTTTACAGCAGTGATGGTTTCTTTATTGGTAAAAAAAGGTCTGCTGAACTGGGAGGATAAAGTGGTGGATTATGTCCCTTATTTTGAATTGAAAGATACCGCCCAAACCAAACGCATTCAAATCAAACATCTCTTATCCCATAGCACCGGGCTTCCAAGACATAGCCTGATAGAATTGATAGAAGAAGGAGAAACCATGCAGGAAATGATCCCCAAACTAAAAAGGGTAAAACTGGAAGGAAAAGAGGGAGAATTTTTCGGATACCAAAACATTACTTTCTCGATCATTCAGGAGATCATTGAAACAAAAACGAATAAAAGTCTGCAGACATGGATCCAGGAAGAAATATTCAACAAGGCCGGAATGAAACATGCCTCGATGAGTTATGCGGATCTGATGGCGGAGTCCAATAAATCCATGCCACATGAAAGAAATTCGAAAAAAGAATGGCAGGTAAGGGCTATCCATGATAAATATTATAATACCGGAGCTGCCGGTGGTGTGAATGCTTCCATTGCCGACATGGCACAATGGTTGCTGGTTTTATTGGGAAACCGGCCTGATATTGTTCCCGCGGGAAGCCTGGATTTTATTTTTACTCCCTTTATTCAACATGAAGGGATTGAATATTTCGATGGCTGGAGTGGAGTAAGTCAATCTGCTTATGGGATGGGTTGGAGAGTGCTTCAATACCAGGGCAGCAAAGTGGTTTGCCATGGTGGTTTTGTAAATGATTATAGAGCCGAGATAGCAGTGGATATGGAAAATAAGATCGGGGTATGTTTTTTATTCAATGCGCAGAACTATTATGCAAGAGTGGCGGTGCCCAATTTTTTAGATACCTATTATATGTACGAAAGTTTGGCGGAAGAGTGAGGTTGATTTAAAACAAGGTATAAATAAACGACCCCACCACGGATGACTCCGATATCACCAGCACAATACCCATGAATACAAACACCACAATAATGGGGATGAGCCAGAATTTCCGCCTGGTCCAAAGATATTTCATTAATTGAAAGAAGACCCTGAATCTTTCCATTATCCCATGTTTTGATAATCCTTGTTGATGTACATTTTCTTTGACCAGTTAGAGGAAGTCTCTTCCTTCTTCTTTGTAAATAAATGTACAATAAAAAATACAGGAGATAAAATAAGGAAATAAACAATGATCATTAAACCATAAAAAATCAACTTGCCTACCAACCCCGAAACTGTTAACCAGCATTTCAATATAAAATCCCCCCAAAAATCAATGACAATAAAAGAAACCAGGAAGAAAAGAATGGTGTATACTTCCCATTGATATTCTGTAAAGGGCACATGAACACTGATATACCTGGAGCGATAATAGAGAACCGCCAATACCAACAATATCAGGGAAAAATAGAACCTGTCTATTATCCGGATTTTTTTAGCCCATATAGATTGGAAGAAATTAGTCGGCGGCATAGTTTACAGGTTTAATGATATGTTTTAGTTTTTCGGTATCTGCATTTTTCTCCAACATTATCTCCGCATTGAACACCAGAATATCAATGTCTGTATATAAAAAGGTCCTCAAAGCATCAATAGGTGATTCAACAATGGGTTCACCTCTTATATTGAAAGATGTATTGATCAGGGCAGGACAACCTGTTAGCTGGTAAAAAGCTTCTACCAACTCAAATCCCTTCGAATTCAATTCCTTTGAAACCAACTGTATCCTGGCTGTCCCATCTTGGTGAATAACGGCCGGCATCAGATCCAGGGCTCCCGGTTTTGCTTTTGCAGTTACCATCATGGTATCATAATTGGCAGGATGCAAATCGAATAGTTCGTGGGCTGCTCCCTCTAATACAATAGGTGCAAAAGGGCGAAAAGATTCACGCAATTTGATCTTTTCATTGAGAATATCTTTCATTTCCGGCTTTCTAGGATCGGCAAGAATGGAACGATTTCCCAAAGCACGAGGTCCAAACTCCATGCGGTGGTTGAACCAGCCTATGATCCTCCCGGCTGCTAGTTTTTCAGCTATGATTGCTGTAGTATTTTCAGAAACGGTATAGGGTATCTGTAATTGATCCAATTGTTCAAGAATGATTGCGCTACTAAAAGAGTTACCTATATAAACCGGAGAGTGAACGACTGGAGTTTTTTCTTTTTGAAGATATCCATGCCATCCCAGGTAGGCTGCACCCACTGCAGATCCCGCATCACCAGGGCAAGGATAGAAATATTGATTTTTAAAAATCCCCGACTCTACTATTTTCTGGTTGAGTTTACAATTCAAGGCAACACCGCCGGTAAAAACGATGTTCTCCTTTTGGGTAAGAGATTTTGTGCATTCAACCAATTTCAACACCAATTCTTCTAATACGATCTGAATAGAGGCCGCCATGTCAATATAAAAAGGATCCATTTCGGACTCAGGATGTCTTGCCGGTTTTCCAAAAAGGGCGATGAACTTTTTATTGATCATGTTAAGTCCTTCCGAATAATTGAAATATTTCATATTCAACCGATACGACCCATCGGAATACGATTGGATCAAATGGTCGTAGATCTTTTGTTGATGAACAGGTTTTCCATAAGGTGCCAGACCCATCAACTTATACTCTCCACTATTCACTTTGAATCCGCAATACTGGGTAAAGGCTGAATATAAAAGACCCAGGGAATGAGGATAGTTCTGCTCTTGCAAAACAGTGATCTTGTTTCCTTCAGCCATAGATAAAGTGGTGGTGGCATACTCTCCTACCCCATCCAATGTAAGGATGGCAGCATTGTCCATTCCTGAGGAATAATAAGCTGCGGCGGCATGGGATTCATGGTGGGAAGCATACAAGATCTTGCCTTTGTATTTGAGCTTCTTCTTGATCTCAGCACTTATCCATAGCCTGTTCTTTACCCAAAGAGGAATGGCCTTTGAAAATTGAGGAAAGCTGAAAGGAATATGATAAGTAACCGTATCCAAGATCCGTTCGAATTTCCAAAAAGGTTTTTCGTAATACACAATGAGATCAATGTCAGCAATAGAGATACCAGCGGTTTCCAAGCACTTAAGGATGGCCAATTGGGGAAAAGACCGATCATGTTTTATACGGCTCAACCTTTCTTCCTGGATAGCTACTATGATCCTTCCATCTTGCAGAAGAGCAGCAGAAGAATCATGATAATAAGCGGATATCCCTAGTATATACATCTAAAAAGTATCTTTCTTCATGAATGAGCCATCAAGTATTTGATATGGTTCAACAAAAAATCACCTAACAATCGTTGACCATGGTCGTTTAAATGAGGATCGTTGGGATAATAAACGGGATCTGTTACACTCATGGAACGAAAAACATCCAAGGGATCCACCACTGTAAACCCAAGTTCCTGGCAAAGCTCATTGATCCTTATATAAAGAGGGTAATCCTGCGGTTGGATGCGATACAATGGGTTATCAAATTGAGCACCCAGTTGAATATGGTTATTGAATTCCATATCCGAAATTTGGGAAGGATGAGGCAGCAAGAGAAATATTTTTTTTGTCCCTGGCTTCAAACCCTTCACCATTTTCCTAAATTTCCTTTCAAATACTTTCCAATCCTTTTCTCTTCCCTTTTCCAGGAACAATGTATTTTCAATCAAACCAGGTTCTGCACGATAGTTAAGCTTCTCCCTTTTTGAATAAGTGTTGACTGAAAAAATACTGCCGTTTTCTTTAGGCCGCTCATTTCCTCCAGCATCATCATAATAATTATAACGAACCCCGGCAAACCTAAAATTCAGATAAGGAATGCATAGCAATCTATCCGACATCCACCAATATGTTTTTCTGGTAAAGGAAATATTGGATGAAATAGGATGAGAAATATCAAACAGGTCATTACCTACATAAAACTGGTAGACAAAAATATCAGGTTCAAATCGATGGATCCTGCCAGGCATATAAATGGAATGTTGCAATATTCCAGTACCAGGCACAGCAGCATTGATCACGGCATGCTCCGGCATATTAGTCCTGAGGGTGGTTATATAGGATGCGGGGGAGGCAGTATAGGAATCACCACAAACCAAGATCTTCTTTTTATTCGAATGTAAGATTTCCCGGGTGTTTAATGATTTGAGTTCTGCTTTGTAAAAATCAAACCATTGAAACCTATAAGATATTTCGAGGGTTGCTATGCATAGCAAGATCGTAATAAGGACAATACTGATGGTATTAATGACCTTCTTGCGTTTCATGAGATACCGGTTTTGATTTGCTCACAAGGTCAGCCACAACGATCATGGCCATGCTACCAAAAACAAGGCTTGCCATTTTAACCTGGTCAATAAAAGAGTTCACCAATCCATGGACAAAAAAAGTAATGAATCCCAATAAAGCTGCCAGCACCATATTTTTTACAAAAGGATCTTTCGAACGGTGGTATGCCCTGATACCGAATCCAATGGTAGCAATGATCCAGATGAGATAAGAAATAAATCCTGGGAATCCGGTTTCGGAAAGATAAGTAAGCGGTTCGGAATGGGCATTCCCCCGGTCACCTGCCATGGTACTGATATGGGTCATTTCGTAAACGGATTGATAAGGGCCATAGGCATATTGGTAGGTTCCCGGACCAAAGCCCGTAAGGGGTCTGTCTTGGTACATCCGAATGGCTGATAACCATCGATTGATCCTTTCCAGGTTAGAAGCATCTGAATTAAGATTGCTTACCGACATGATATGCTCTTTTATTTCACCATTGTTGCTGATATTTTCATTTTCCAACGCCATTTTATACAAAGGTTCACGAAATTGGAAGAATAAGATGACCAAGGATACCATCACCAACATAAAATGCCAGAAGCGAAGGTGCAGTTTCAAAAAGATGAACATGAGCAGGCTCGCAACCAAACTTAACCAAGCTGCCCGTGAAAATGTCAATATTTCGGCAATCAGCAGTAGAAAAAATAAACACCATAAGAAAACAACGGTAGCCTTTGAAAAATTGAAAGACCTGGCCTTCACAGCAAAGATCAATGCAAATGGTAATACGTATGCTATGCAGGCTCCAAATACGGTATGGTCACTATAAAAAGGTTTGGATAGTTCAAAAACAGTTCTTGGATCGAAATGATAAGCGGAATGATGATAAGAGGTGACCAGGATAGGAATGATCAATCCCAACGAGTATAAGTAGAAAAATTTGAGCATGTTCTCTTTTTTTACCATCCACTGGGCTGTAAGTAAATAAAAGACCAATAAAAATAAAAAACGGGCCATTGATCTTTTAGCAGAATAGAAATGCATATCGCTGAAAAGGGTAGCAACGAGCATCCATGCTAGATCCAGCAACATGAGTAGAGCAATGGGGTGAAATAATATTTTTTTAAAATAGACCGGTTTAGATATGCCGAGAATGATGGCAACTGCGGCTAACAGGAGTATCATTAATTCGGAAGGAGCGGACATATTTGATCCAGGCAACAAGCTAGAATTGATCGACAACGGAATAAAAAATATACAGAGTGAATAGAACAAGTCCTTTTTAAAGATTAAGAGATAAATCCCTATGGCCCCAAAAAAAGAAAAGATGGCATAATCTGTAAATGTATGGTCATTCAGAATGATACGCATACAAAGCAATGCCACAAAAGAGATGGGTAAAAACCACCAAAATCTTTTGAGATAAATACTGTTCATTTAACTCTTTAAAGATTTGATTAAATTGCTGAAACGATCACGAACAATTACAAATAGAATAATAAAGATAAAAGAGCTCATAAAAGCGACCACAGCATTGAATACAAAAGAAGGAGAGATCCTTTTATAATTAGGAATGGCTTTGTTCACCACAAATACTTTAGAAAACGGTTTTTCAATCAATCTCTTGGCTTTGTGATAGTCTCCCTTGAGGTTGGTTAATTTTTCTCTTTCAAAAACATAATTCTCTACTAGGTTTTCCATTTCAAGATCACTCACGAAGGGAGTGGGATCGTAGTATTGGGTCTTTGTAATTTCCAGTAAATGATTATATAGAATATTGTTCGGATCCGAAGCTTCTTTTTTATTATAGATGACCTTCTTGAGACTATCTACCAATATTTCCTGACTTAGATATTGTTCTTCTGCGTACTTAAACGCAGATAACTGGTTATTCCTGATAATCTTTATTCTTAATACGTCTACTAATTCAACAATGCTGTTAACCACGTTGGCGGATAATTCAGCGCTCTTCATCTTCGCACTTACCACCACGGAATAATACCTGGTTTTAGTAAAGCTAACATCCTGATCAAATTTTCTCTCCAGCTTTTGTTTCCAGCTTTTTTCTGATCTGTCAATTTCGTAGTAATTTTCGAGGTTATACATTTGAATGATGGTATCGCTGATCTGTTGGGATTCCAATAATTGCATTAACTGATCAGCATCCAAGCTATTACCGAAACGTGGGTCTTCTAAAATATTCAACCCTAAATTGGAGTTAGGCGGAAATATAACTGAGTAGGCATAATACTTTTTTGGCAAACAAAAAGTGATACCAATTCCGATGGCTAAACATACTATGGTAAAAATGGTGATCAGTAAAATATTCTTAAATAGAAGCTTTAGTAGCTTTATTGAAGAGGCCCTTTCATCAGCAAATAAGTCCATTTGAATCGTTTATTTTGTAAATATAAAAAAGAAGTGAGTATATCGACTGTGTATAAAATAAAAAAGACCATCAAATGATGGTCTTTTTTATTTCGAAGGGAGAATGATGGGAATTGAACCCACGACCCCCAGAACCACAATCTGGTGCTCTAACCAACTGAGCTACACTCTCCGTAATTGGATCGCAAAAATACTTATATTTGGTGAATATTCAAAAAAATAAATTCTCGTTGAAAAAGCCGCTGCACATCTTATTCCTGGCCAGATGGTATCCCCATAAATTCGATAAAATGTACGGACTTTTTGTTAGGAGACATGCAGAAGCGGCAGCATTGAAACACCAGGTAAGTGTGATCTACGTGCATGCCTGTAAAGAACTTGAATCAAAAAGTGTAGTGGAAATCAAGAAGGGGTATATTAACGAATATTATTACTATTACCAGACAGCAAAAACCGGCATCGGTTTATTGAACTCTATTTTGAACATTTATAGGTTCCTTCGTGGACATTGGGTCCTCAGCAGGAAAATAAGCCCACCTAACCTGATCCATGTGCATATCCTTACCCGTTTAGGTATTATCGCCTATTTCGTGCATAAATGGAAGCATATTCCCTTTGTAATTACAGAGCACTGGAGCAGATATCAGCAGGGTAACCGAGGATTTGAGGGATTTTGGAGAAAATACCTCACCCGCCTGGTAACCGCAAATGCCAGTGCCCTTACCACGGTTACGATGAATCTGAAAGACGCCATGGAAATGCATAGGGTTAAAAATAATAACCATCATATTTTAAATAATGTGGTTGACATTAAAGTCTTTTTTCCTGAAAACCGGGCTTATAAAAAAGCCGAGACCAAAAAACTGGTCCACGTTTCCTGTTTTGATGATGAACCCAAAAACATTTCAGGATTATTGGATTGTATAAAAGAGCTGGCTGATAAACGGGAGGACTTTACCATTGAAATGATAGGGACTGGAAAAGATTTTGACAAAATCGTCAGCAGGTCAAAAGAATTGGGTCTTTACGGCACCCGGATGGTCTTTACTGGTGAGTTGGAAGGTCAAGAGTTGGGAGAAAAAATGCGTTCGGCGGATGTCCTATTGCTTTTCAGTAATTATGAAAACATGCCGGTAGTGATCAATGAAGCCTTTTGCTGCGGGGTTCCGGTAATTTCTACGGATGTAGGTGGGATCAAGGAATTTGTTCACCCGAACAATGGTAAACTGGTCCCTAAAGGAGATAAAAAAAAATTTGTACATGAGCTAAATGAAATGCTTGATCATTTGGAGAAGTATGATCAGAAAGAAATCAGTGAAACCGCTAAAAAAATGTTTTCCGTTTCATCGGTATCAGAAAAACTAGATGAAATTTATACCAAGACCACCTATACCTAAATGGATAAACCCATCTATAACTTTGGAATCCTAGCAAATGGGATGTATCTATATCCCTGGCAGAAAAAAGTGATCACTCACTTATTGGATACAGATATGGCAAGTTGTGAGCTGTTCATCATCAGAAAAACGGAAGAAAAGAGCTCCCCCAAAAGTGCACTTTCCAAATTATTGACTCCTGGTTTGCTCTTCGAGCAGTATAAAAAAGCAAAACTGAATACGAGCATTTATCGGCCCCTACCATTCTCGCTTGCTAATGAAAAAACGATCTTCATTACACCTATTCAACATGGAAAGTTCGGTGAAGGTTTTACCGAAGAGGATGTGGAAAGGGTCAAATCTGTTCAATTGGATTTTATCATTCGTTTTGGGTTCGGTATTTTAAAAGGAGATATATTGTCTGCGGCTAAATGGGGAATTTGGTCATTTCACCATGGTGACGAACAGGTTTTACGGGGAGGCCCACCCGGGTTTTGGGAAATATTCAAAAGTCATCGAAAACAAGGAGTGATCTTACAAAGACTTACTGAAAAACTAGACGCAGGAAAGATCATTTTAAAAAGAGAATATTTAGTTGTTCCACATAGTTACAAAGAAAACGTTACAAAACTATTGGTGGAAAGTGTCGATATGCCGGCCCAGGCTTTAAGAATGATCTCAAACTCAATCGTCGATCCACATTCTTTCGAAGAGGTAAAAACGAGTGCACCGATTTTTAAGTACCCCACCAACTTTCAATTTTTAAGATTTCAATGGAAAGTATTCATGAACAGGATCCGGTTGAAATGGAAGGTCTTATTTAAGCAGGAGAACTGGATATTGGGATATAGAACCTCCCCACAAGAAAAATACCGATATATTGCTCCCAAACGTGGTGGGGAATACTATGCAGATCCTTTCGTATTTGTGAATAACAATAAAACTTATATCGTCGCCGAGCATTATTCGTATAGAACAAAAAAAGGAAGTATTGTTCTGATTGAACCTGGTATGAACCAATCAACAACCCTCCTAGAAAAAAATACGCATCTCGCCTATCCATTTATATTTCATGAGGGCAATGAGATTTATATGTTGCCCGAAGAAGCCTATACCGGAAAGCTCCATTTGTACAAGTGGAACGGAGAAACGAAAAAGTTCCATCTTCTCCAATCCATTTTGGATCTTCCCGCAGTAGATGCCAGTCTTTTAAAGCATGAGGGAAAATATTATTTGTTTACCGGCTTAAAAGGTCAATTGACCAATGAAAAACTATTTATTTACTATGCCGACAAGTTGGAAGGACCTTACCTCCCCCATACTTCTAATCCCGTAAAGGTAAGCCCTGAGGGATCCAGAATGGCAGGAGGATTTATAATAGAAAATAACCAACTTATCCGACCTTCTCAATGTTCAGTAAAATATTATGGGGAAAAAGTAGTTTTTCAAAAAATAGTGCAGCTAAGTCCAACCGTTTATCAAGAAGAATTTTATTCGGAACTGAAACCTATGGAGTATGCACCTTTTAAATGCGGTTTGCATACCTACAATAAAAAGGATCATTTCGAGGTGATCGACCTGAAGACCATGCGGTCGGGTTTTATTGCTTTGAAAGCACAGATATAATGGGATACAAGACCAACATAGCTACTTCTTTAGCCACCAAATTGGTAGGTTCCTTTATAACATTGGGTATTTCTGTAATCACCGCCAGAGAGCTGGGAACTGAAAAGTTGGGAGAGATCAGTCTGGTGGTTTTAGCAGTTTCGATCGCCATGCTGATCAGCGGTATTTTAAGTGGCCCTGCCCTGGTTTATTTTACTCCCCGTAAAAGCATCAAACATTTACTGGTGCCCGCTTATATTGCGAATATATTTTGCTCGGTATTGGTATGTGGTGTACTGGCAGCCTTTGATCTCTTCAACAGCGAATATCTTCTATATGCTATTTTGATCAGTCTATTCCAGGGAATATTCAGTACTCATTTTTATGTTCTGCTTGGATTGGAAAAACTGATGGCTTATAATTTTATAGGTATCATACAAGCAGCCATTGCTATAGGTGGAATTGCTATTATGATCTATGTGCTCAAGATCCGCGATGTGGAGTCCTATTTTATTGGTCAGGCCATTTCTTATTTTATTGGATTCCTGATCACCATTCCTTTTGTCCGGCAAAAAACGTATTCGGACCCAAACTCCAGTTATGGGAATGTGATCAAAGACTTATTAGGTTATGGTTTGGTGATGCAAATAGCCAGTATATTCCAACAATTGAATTATCGGTTAAGCTATTATGTGATCCACTGGCAATTGGGAGATGCCAAACTGGGCATTTTTGCGCTTACCATGCAGATTGCCGAGGGGGTCTTACTCATTAGCCGAAGTATCTCGGTGGTATTGTTTTCAAAAATTGCCAACCTTACCGGTAAGGAAGATATTATTGACAAAACCAATACCACCTTAAAATTCACTTATATCTGTACCCTCTTTTTACTGATCGGAATGTTGATACTCCCCGTTTCCTTTTATGAATATATTTTCAGCAAGGATTTTAGTGAGACTAAAATGGTTCTATGGTATATATCACCGGGCATACTGTTCCTTTCTATCCTTACTATTTTGAGTTCTTATTTCAGCTCGGTGGATAAGGTAAGGGTAAATGCCATTGGGAGTTTCGTAGGTCTGCTGGTAATCGGGATAACCGTTTGGCCATTAACCATGCTAATGGACCTGAAGGGAGGAGCGATTGCCAACGTGATCTCCTATTCAATTACTTTGCTGGTAAGCTTGGTATGTTATGTATGGATAGAAAAGATCCCTTTTATGTCGCTGTTAATCACTGGCAAGGATTTTAAGAGGTTCAGCAAATCTTTCGGATCCAAATAATATTTTGTATCTTTACTTATGTTTTTCAAGAGGCTTTTATACTATCTGAATCCACTTACTCTTTTTAGAAAGGGAGAAAAGATCAATGGGCAAAATGCCAATATCAAGATCATGCATGGTATTAACCGCATCTCGATCTTTATGTTCTTGATCTGTATCATTATTTTGATCATCCGGCTTATTAGAGGGTAGAATCGCGGCAAGCCGGCCGCCCCAAAAATGCTACTTTCCCCCTACTACAAGCTCCGTCAATAAATCCCTGGAGAAATATTTGTTCACCATCGACATAATATCAGCCGATGTTACCTTCATGACCTTCTCGATATGTTCTTTATAAAATTCTTTATTTAAATTCCGTAAAATGATCGTCTTTATTTTGTCGGATTGATTAAAAGGCCCATCAATCGACTTGATGAAATTACCGAGTATATAATTTTTTACCGTCATCAATTCTGCATCACTTGCCGGTTCTTTGCCCAATAACTCCATTTCCTTATAGATCTCCGTTAAGGCAGGCTGAGTGGTATCTTTCCCCACTTCTGTTGCTATCATCCACATCCCATTCTTTTCAAAGGAAACCAACCCCGAACCAATTCCATAGGTATAACCTTTTTCCTCCCGAATATTTTTCATTAATCTTGAACCGAAATAACCACCTAATAAAGTATTGGACACCGATAAAGCAGAATAATCTTCATGCTCAATGGTAATAATTGGACGGCCTATTCTAATAGCGGATTGAATCGCTCCGGGCTGTTCTATAAAATGCGAACCTGTTTGAGCCTGTGGGAAATTCGATAACGGAAACGAAATATTCTTACCGTTTAACTCCACGAAATTTTCGGCAATTTGTTTTTTCGAATCCTCACTCACCCTACCGGTTACAAAAACTACCGGTAACTGGGTCCGGTAAAATTCATGGTACCATGCTTCTATCTCATCACGAGTGATATTTTCAAAATCATTTAACTTTAAAGATTTTCCGTATGGATGATCCCCATATAACAAGCCGGTAAATTCGTTTCTACAAACAAATTCTACCTTTTTCAAGCTATCCTCGTAACGGGCCTTACGGTTCTTCAGATAAATATCGAATTCCAATTGAGAATAATTGGATTGGGTGATCACATCCTTGAGCAATGGCATCAGTTTACCCAAATGTTTATCAGATGCAAACAGGGAAACCCCCGCATAATCTCTGGAGGATTCTCGTTGAATATAAGCTCCATAAAAATCAAAAGCATCATTTACCTCTAAAGATGTTTTCTGATGGGTCCCTTCTCCCAGCAAATCGTTGGTAGAAGAAGATGTGAGATTCTTATGCTCGAAGATATTTCCCGCCTTATACAATGCATCTATTCTGCAAACATCCTGCTTGCCTCCTTGAATATAATAGATCTCAATTCCATTAGATAAAACTTCTTTTTCCGGCTCGATCAGATCGAATGTATAATGATGCGAAATTTCGGGTTGTATGGTTCTGTTCATTTCCATCTATTTTTTAGCGTGGTATTCCAATACGTTTGCATTCTCTCTTCTGAAGACATGTATGGAGACCCGTTGAATATCTTGTACCGTTACCTGGTTGTACTCTTCCAATTCTGTATTGATCATATCTGCATTCCCTAATAATTCACTGCTGGCCAATTTCATTGCAATCGTTAATACGTTCATCAATGCAAATTTCTCTCTGGTATCCAGCTTATTCTTTACTTTTTGCAGTTCGTTTTCAGGTATGGGTTTTGATCTGAACTCCTCCAATACTTCCCATATAGCATTCTCCCCTTGCTGCATGGTAAATTTTTTATCTATTTTTCCACTTACCACCACCAGTCCCGGATCGATGCTCCCCATCACATAGGCGCCAATCTCAGTGAACATTTGTTTTTCCTTCACCAGGGTCTGGTATAACCTACATGTATTTCCGCTGCTTAAAATATCCGTAATCAAGTCGTATGTCTTATAATCCGGATGGTTCCTATCAGGCATATGAAAAGCCAAGGTGATCATATCTGCAGGAACATCTCTTTCCACCACCATTCTTCTCTCCTCCGTCTGCGGGGGCTCCACGGGTAGATTTCTTGAGGGAATATCTCTTTTAGGTATGGGACCAAACCATTTTTCGGCCAATTCTTTTACCTGGGCAGCTGTTACATTGCCCGCTACTACAAGGTTTGCATTGTTGGGAGCATAATGCGTAAAAAAGAAATGCTTCACATCTTCCAGCGATGCATTTTCAATATGAGCAATTTCTTTACCAATGGTTGGCCACAAGTAAGGATGCTTTTTATATACAAGTGGACGCAAAAGCAACCATACATCACCATAAGGTTGGTTCAGGTACCGTTGCTTAAATTCTTCGATCACCACTTTTTTCTGTATGTCCAATTTTTCTTGCAGGAACGCAAGTTCCATCATACGGTCGCTTTCCAGCCAGAAACCGGTTTCAATATTCTGCGCTGGAACGGTGAGGTAGTAGTTGGTAATATCATTACTGGTAAAAGCATTGTTAGATCCTCCGGCGTTCTGGAGTGGACCGTCGTAGTTCGGAATGTTTTTAGAACCTTCGAACATGAGATGTTCGAACAGATGGGCAAATCCTGTCATGGTCTCTTCCTCGTCACGGGCACCCACATCATAAAGGATATTCATCACCGCCATTGGGGTGGTTTTGTCCTCGTGCACCAAAACCTTTAAACCATTTCCTAAAACAAATCTCTCGTAGTTGACCATAAAATTTTCAGCAATATTATTTCCGCAAAGTCCGGATGCCATATATAGCCTCCATACCTTG
The DNA here is from genome assembly GCA_025451235.1 of Flavobacteriales bacterium. Lineage (GTDB taxonomy): Bacteria > Bacteroidota > Bacteroidia > CAIKAF01 > CAIKAF01 > JANWKQ01. The sequence goes on from JANWKT010000024.1 coordinate 184,199, forward strand.
CTATGATTTTAAATGATTAATAGTTGTTTGATATTCCTTCCACATATCCTGAAGGATCTCTGCAGCGGGTTTAATATCCCTTATCATTCCACTCACCTGCCCTATTTCCAGTTCTCCCTCGTCCAGGTTGCCCTCGAACATACCCTTTTTGGCCCTGGCCCTACCCAACAAGGCCTGCAACTCTTCTATCGTAGCACAATTCTTATACGCATTTTCCACCTCCTGGTAGAATTTATTTTTGATCATGCGTACAGGTGTTAGTTCTTTTAGGGTGACCAAGGTCCCTCCTTCATCTGTCTGCAAAATAATTTGCTTAAAGTTTTCATGTCCGCTACTTTCCAATGAAGCGGCAAACCTGCTTCCCACCTGCACTGCTTCGGCACCCAACGCAAAGGCGGCAGCCATCTGACGTCCTGTTCCAATACCACCTGCAGCTATTACCGGTATTTTTACTGCATCACAAACCATGGGGATCAAAACCATGGTAGTGGTTTCTTCGCGGCCATTATGACCTCCTGCTTCAAATCCTTCGGCGACCACGGCATCCACTCCAGCATCTTCTGCTTTTTTTGCAAACTTGGCCGAACTCACCACATGTACCACTGTTATTCCATTTGATTTAAGTTTTTCGGTCCAGGTTTTGGGATTACCTGCACTCGAAAAAACGACCGGAACTTTTTCCTGGATAATAATATCAATATGATCTTCAATCTGTGAATAGATAAGTGGAATATTTACTGCAAAATGGTGTTGGGTGGCCGCTTTGCATTTTTGGATATGTCCTCTTAAGATATCGGGATACATGGATCCTGACCCAATAATTCCTAATCCTCCAGCATTGCTCACTGCACTTGCCAACTCCCATCCGCTGCACCATATCATACCTGCCTGGATGATGGGATATTGAATATGAAGCAGGTTGCAAACCCGGTTATTGGTCATACGAAATCTTTGCACAAGTATAAGGAAAAGACGCTAGACTTAAGTCATGAGCACCGTTTAAAAAAAAGATAAGTGAATAAAAAAGAAATTTTATTCGAACACGTTGATGGTTCCGTTCACATGAACATCGGGTGATCCTTTGAGTACAAAGAAATAAACTCCCGGAGTTACTGGTTCGCCTGTACCGGTTTTCCCTCTGAAACAATGGTCACAAGTTAGATCAGGTGATCCAATGGAGTTCTCTGTTTCAAAAACCAATACACCCCATCTATCATACACTGAAAATACATAGTCAAAACATTCATTGAAGCCGGGTGCAAACATGGCAAAATCGTATGCATTGTTTCCAACCGTGCTATTGTGGATAAGCACATTGGGAAGATCGGGTGTTAGTACACCGCCTTTGATGTTTACCAGCATTCCGGTAGAATCGGTGCATCCGTTTGCATCGGTTACCGTAGCTGTTACATATTGATCCACTGAATCGGCAAATGTAAAATCAAATGAAGCAGCCGTCATATCAACCACCCCATCATTATTCAAATCCCATCCGACCGTATAAGGTTCAGTTCCTCCTGTGGATAATGAATTAAATGATACAGCATTAAAACAATGGGCCGTATATTCAAAACTTATATCAGGTGATGGATTCACAACAATATCAATGGTAATTGTTGATTCACACCCAATTGAATCTGCAACTGTGATGCTATAGGTTCCTGACGCAGCAGAGGTGGCAGGATCAATGACAAGGTTCTGTAATGATGACGAAAATCCACCGGGCCCAGTCCATTGATAGGTTTGTCCACCAGTAGCTCCTATGTTTAAAACTCCACCGGCACATGCCGGGCTGTTGGTATTGGTAACAATATTGGGATAAGGATTAACAATAACGGTGGTAGTTGCGGTTACGGTACATCCATTCGGACTAGTTACAATCACCGTATAAACTCCCCCTGCCGAGGCTGGCGCATTTGTAATAGTAGGATTTTGCATCAACGAAATAAAACCATTCGGTCCTGACCATGCATAATCGTTCCCTCCGGTTCCAACTAATCCAAAGGCCTCATTCTCACAAATAGGTCCATCGTTTGTTGCCACCGCATTTGGGGGTGTATCAATTAAAACCACCACTGTATCGGTTCCCTGGCAGCCTCCAGAATTGGTAGAGGTAACTATATAAGTCCCTGATTCGGAAACCTGGACTGAAGGGATCGTTGGATTTTGACTAGATGAATTGAAGCCCCCAGGTCCATTCCATGTATAGGAAACTCCTCCATTCGAAGCATTGAGATTAAGGGTATCTCCAATACAAAGCGGTGCATTTGAAGATGCGGTAAGATTAAATCCGGAGGTGATCACCACATTGATGGTTGCCGCTGTTTCACAACCATTTGCCCCAGTGACGATGACAGTATAAAAACCAGAATCGGCCATGGTAACGTTTGGAATAATAGGATTCTGCCAGGTAGAAGTAAATCCACCGGGTCCTGACCAGTTATAAAGAACCCCTCCTGATGAAGTTAATTGTAGATTCTGGCCTTCACATAACGGGCTATTGTATCCTGGATTAACGATTGGACCTATATTGACGGTGACATTGGTGGTATAGGTTGAAGTACAACCACCTGCATCGGTAATTGTAACCGTATACACACCTCCATTGGCAGTGGATGCATGTGGAATAATAGGATTTTGCACTGTATCATTAAAGCTTGAAGGACCACTCCATACATAGCTGGTTCCACCTGATCCGGAAGTAAGTTGAACCGTGTCGCCTTGGCAATAAGGGCCTGTATTACCTACAGCAAAAACGGCTCCTCCACCCGTATACGTGATAGAAACAAAACCATTACCCGTATTTGAACCATCTGTACAACCCCCACCAATGGTAAGACAAGAGCCACCTCCGCCACCTCCACCGCCTAAGGGAGACAGGTCATAGCAATCACTTCCGCCACCACCGCCACCATAATATCCACCACCACCACCGGCACCGGGACCAAGGTTATAACAAGGATCTGAACCACCGTTACCACCAATACCAAGTCCGCCATCTGTTCCATAATTTCCACTTGGTATCCAGGGAGGACCGCCAAGTCCGCCTGCGAACTGAGTAGCTCCGAATCCTCCTTGTCCAAAGGGTGAAGTTCCATCAGCACCGTTTACGCAGCCTCCCATTCCACCCTGGGCTTCGGTATCACCTCCACCCATTCCACCGCCACCAGCAGCCACCACTTGTCTATCGGTTAAAGCATAAGGAGTAAATCTTATATCAGATCCACCTCCGCCACCGCATGATTCATTCCCAAAGCCAGATGCTGTTGCACCTGTGCCTCCGCCATTCCATCCTCCTGTAGGACAGCCTCCTTGGCCTCCTACGTTTATCTGAAGGGTTTGACCTGGGGTAACCGCCATTGTACCAGTTACTTCAGCCCCCAATCCTCCATTGGTACCTCCTCCTTGGGCACCCCTTACTACTACGGTAATACTGGTTACACATGAGGGTACCACCCAATTTTGAGGAGCCCCTGTATAATTAAAATTGACCACCGTTTGAGATGATATCACTGAAATCTGTGATAACAGACCTAGGCAAATGAGAATATAACTAAAACTGCGCGTAAGGTTCCTCATGATCAATATAGATTAATAGCTAAGATAGGATATTTGAGTTAAAGATGCTCAATATATCCAATAGGTTGTCAATAAACAGCTATAATTTATGAAAAGATCTTCCCAAGTGGCAATTATGTAAATCCCTATATTTGGTTCATGTCAATAAAAAAAATAATCATCCTTTCCGGAATCTTATTTATGCTGATGTTGAGCCTGGGATTTATGATCACTCCCTATTTGATCCATATATATATGGATCGTTTGATTGGAGCTGCCAAAGGTTTTGAAATAGTTTCCACAAGCATCAACCAACAATTCAAAACACATTTGTTTACCTCCCTTACCTTTGCATCGGTTCCGATTTTTGTGATGATAGTGGGTTTGTTGATTAAAAAGATCAAGGGTAAACAAATTTCCAACTGGGATTATTTTTTTCATTTCTCCGTTGTTTTTACAGCTTGTTTATTGGGATTCATGTGTAAGTTTTATGCCATCAAAAACACGATTGAATTAGCTGCCCAGGACCGCATGACAGATATGGTTCAAGTATTGCCCATTGAAAAAATTAGATTTTATGACTGGTCATTCTATGCAATGCTCCTGATAAGCTTTCTCATGGTCCTGTTTGCTAAAAGAAGAAGATCTGTCTAACCCATGTTCAGATTCAAAAAAATAAGCGTAGCTGAACTCCGGGAAAATCCATCGGCCCTCCTGCTGATTTTATTGAACCTAGTTACTATTTTCGGGGCCATCGTTCTCAACTGGAGTCTATTTCAAATCGTTTTATCCTATTGGGCGGAAACAGCTATTATCGGTTTTTTTAATCTGCTGAAGATGTGGAAAGCAGAAGGCAAGCTGGCCTTGGAAAATTCTACAGGACCTTTAGACCCACCCCCCATTCCAACCAAGCCCAGTTTATTCAGGTCGAATCCTCCATTTTTCAGGATGTTTTTGATCGTCTTTTTCTGTATGCATTTTGGTGGGTTTTTGCTGGGACATTTGATCTTTACTTTTATCGTATTCAATGGAGAATTGGTACCTGAAGGGGTGAATCATTCGGTGGACTATACATTGATCATCTCTATTATATGCTTTATCATCATACATGGCTATTCTTATAAAAAGAACTATATTCAAAAGGAGGAATATAAAAGAATCCATGCCAGAAAATTATTGCTGGCTCCTTATGGACGGATATTTCTAGCTCATTTCTTCATCATGGTATCCGCCATCATCATTTCAATATTTGCCACCTCCAACCAATACATTTTCCAATCCACTATTATATTGCTGGTATTTTTAAAGATATTTATTGATACCAATGCCCATTTAAAAGAACGGGAAAAGAACTCGGCAGCCAGCATAGATACTAAGGATGCTAACCGAGAATTTATGTCGAAATTCTTCCGATAATTCGGGTTTTTTGTTATTAACTTCTGACAAACACAACCGTACATTTGTGTAGAAATCAACAAAATTGGATGGTTATGAAAACATTGATATACTCCTTATTGATCCTGAGCTGCACGTGCTTGACGATGGCCCAAAGAACCTCAGAAGCATTGGTCCCATTGGTTCAAGCAACCCAACCCACCATTCATAACTTCGAACGAACCAGTTGTTGTTTTTGCTGTTGCAATGAGTTGGAAAAGAATACTACAAAAGGAGAGCCTACCACCGGCTATGAAGGTCATAATTTTATAGAAGATCCTGCCATTATATATCCGAATCCTGCGGTGGATGTGATCAATGTGAAATCTACTGATCCGATCACTGTGATTGAGATCCTGAACATAACAGGAGAAACCGTGATGGATAAAATGATGGGAACAGAAGGCCAATACAATATCTCTGATCTGCCAGCCGGTCAATATTTTGTGAGGATCTATTTTCAGAACCGGAATGATGTTCAGATTGAAAAATTACTGATCGTCAAATAGAAAATCATAACTTTGGGGTAAACTATTCCCCATTGAACCAAGAAGACCGATTAAAAAAGCAAATAGACCAGTTGGGTAAGGTATTGGGAAGGATATTAGCGGATATTCTTGGCATCAAAACACAAGCTGATGCATCTATTGGTTTCGACTCAGTTTACCAGGAATTGAAAACAGAATTGGACCTGAACATGGATGAGGTGCTGGATTGGCCGATGGACGAATTGGTGGTAAAGCTAAAGACCGAAAGAAATTATACCCATGCTCATCTTGAACTCTTGGCAGATATTTTATATAACCTTCAAGATGGAACCAATACGACCAGAAGCGTAGAATTATTGGAAAGGGCATTGGTGATCTATGAATATATTCAGGAAAATGATGCTGCCTATTCGTTCGAAAGAATGAATAAAATAAACAGGATCAAGGCTTATTTAAACTAGGATTGATCAAGGATGATCTCCGGCCACAATCACCGATGATCCATAGATGGTGATAGTAGATTTAATAAAATCCTGCTCTTCAGCTTTGTAAATATTGTCTACATATTTTTGTGGGTTCCTGTCAATATAAGGGAACCAGGTACTATGGATCTGGATCATCACTCTATGCCCCTTCTTAAAAGTATGCAATACATCCTGCAAGGGAACATCTACTTCGGTTATTTCACCAGCAACAAATGGTTCGGGTTTTTCAAAACTATTTCTAAACCTTCCACGGAATACTTCGCTTCTCACCAATTGTTGGTAACCTCCCATTTTAATATAGTCAGGATTATGATCGCATTGTGGATGGTCATCCGGATATACATCGATGAGTTTAACGATGAAGTCGGCATCCGTACCTGTCATAGAAACAATTAATTTAGCCAGTATGGGTCCGGCAAAGGTGACATCCTCCGCTAATACATCCGTTTTAAAGGTGACCACATCTTTCCTCAATGAAGCATGTCTTTGATCGTCACTCATAAACAACCTGGGTGTAAAAGACAATCCCTCCAGCTCTGATCGATATGGAACCGGATCAGAAGGATCACTTACATAGGAAAATCCAATGGATTTATCCGTAGGCTGATTAAGGAATAATTTATTATTGGGTCCCAGGTATAAACTTACCGGAGGTATTTCCTTTGGTGGCCAAACATCAAATTTTTCCCAAATCTTTTTGCCGGTATTGAACATATATGCCTCGGGCAGGTTCAGGGTCCCCTCACCTTTCAGATGGTATGCAAAAAAAGGACGTTCAATTTCTCTCTGATAAAAAGTGGAAATACTGTCTCCAAAACAAATATGGTTATGAGTAGACTTACCTGTTTCATGCGCCCAATCACCATGCCCCCATGGTCCCATAACAATTGTATTGGTGGCACCTGGAGTGGTTTTTTCAATGGTTTGATAAATATGCAAAGGTCCATACAGGTCTTCTGCATCAAACCAGCCACCTACAGTAAGTACAGCAGGTTTGATATTGTTGAGGTGCGGCAAAATGTTTCTTTTTTGCCAGAACTCATCATAGTTAGGATGTTCAACTATCTGCTCCCAAAAGAAATTATCGTGATGGTATTGTTTGGTAATATTCTTTAAAGGACCTAGTTTTAAATAAAAGCTGTATGAATTTCTAACATTCTGTGCATAAAACCGAAGGAGTTCATTTACAAACCAGGTTTCTTTCGTGTTCTTTGTTTTCTGATATCCAAAAACCGCAAATGCAGCAGTATAGCTTTCGAGGTAGGCTCCATTATGGTGAAAATCATCAAAGAAAAAATCAGAAATAGGTGCTTGTGGTGAACTTGCTTTGAGTGCAGGATGAGCATCAGGTAAGGCTGCTGCAGAATAAAAACCGGGATAGGAAATTCCAAATATACCCACCCGTCCATTATCACCTTTTAATTTTTTTAATAGCCAATCAATGGTATCATAAGTATCCGAACTTTCATCAATATCCGTTTTATTTTTTTTATCATTTCCTGAAATATTGGGCCGCATATTATCAAATTGCCCATCACTCATATATCTTCCACGAACATCCTGGAAAACCAATATATAACCATCTCTTACCATAAAGCTGGATGGATGACCATAGGTTTTATAATCTGCATAATCGGAAGCGTTATAACAGGTGCGATTCATTAAAATGGGATACTTTTTTGATTTATCCTTAGGCACATATACCACGGTGAACAATTTTGCGCCATCTCGCATCGGAATACTGTATTCATATTTTTGATAATGTTCCCGCATATAGATGGAATCCTGCGCCTCCTGGTTCTGCCCAAATGAAGAAGCTGAAAATCCAGCCAGTAATAACATCGTTACCATTGGTACAACGAGTGATTTCAGATGCCCGGTTACTTTCTTGTTCAATTCCATCGTATGAATATGGTTTAATTACCAGTATAACGTGTCCAGGTTTCAGTTCTTCCCAGAAAGCCTAATCCACAAATATTACCTCTCATGTCAATATGATCCATGTCAATAATTGTGATCTTACCGCAATAGGTTTTCCCATTATTCGGATCGTATGCGGTGCCTCCTTTAAATATGCCTTTATCTTCGTATGCAAAATCTTTCAGCACACGGAGCCCCAGGATTGGTACATTGCGCATAGCAGCATCCGGGTTTTTGTTATCTACGTCCTGATCGGTGGTCCCTTCTTCGTATGGATTTTTTAGCCACACCACTTTACCGAAATATTTGGAGCCGATCTTTTCAATCTTTACATGTGAATCTCCCTTTTTAGGGATCCAAGTACCCAACAACATATCAGGCGTAATGGTTTGGGCTGAAAGATTCATCCCAACGATAATGAATAAACTAAGCAAAAAGCGCATTTTCATGACCTAAGTGGTTTTTAAAAAACAAGATTATAAAAGTATATATTTCAAAATGATTTAGGGGAGCAAGATAAAGAGGTTTAACGAAAATAAACAATTGTTAATCAGTATGTTTATAAAACCTACCTGAATTTATTCATAAATCCTTATCCATACCTATTGCTATCAACGTGAATGATAGTTATATTTGGACTTAGTAAACCAAGAAATATGATATGAGAAAACTCCTCTTCTCCCTATTGCTCATTCCTGCAATTGTCCAGGCACAGAGTGTGGCTATTAACGACAACGGGGCTGTTTCTAACACCCATGCTATTTTGGATGTAGATGTAACAGCTAATAACAAGGGTATACTTATACCTAGGTTATCTTCTGCGCAGAGAATTGCTATCCCGGGATTAGGAATGCCTGATGAGGGATTGCAGGTATATGACGAGACCACCAACTCCTTCTGGTACTGGGATGGGACCCAATGGGTAGAAATGAGCTACGGAAACAATGAATGGAAATTATTAGGAAATGCTGGCACCAACCCTGCGATCAATTTTATAGGGACTACGGATAACAATGCCTTGGTAGTTCGCACCAATAACGTGGAAGCTATGCGGGTTTCAGCAACCGGTAATGTGGGTATAGGTACCAATGCTCCTAATTATAAATTACACTTGGTAGGGAATGCCCGTTTTGAAGGTGATTTCGTGAACCAGGAGATTACTGGAGCTCATGGAAGTGCGGTTCAAAACGTTCCGTTTACCAATGGTGTATTTAATCCTATTGCCGGATCGGTAGCCAGTGTTACTATTAGTGATGGTAATGGTGGGGTAAATAATTCGGGAGTGCTGATCACTGGATTCGCCAGGATTTTTGGTGGAACATTAAATGGTGGTAACAGTTCTATGGGAGGTTATTTTTTACTTCTTGAAAGAGATGTTACTCCTGCATTTGCTGCTCCAACCATACTTACTTATACATCAGGTGACTGTTATATAAAAACTCCTAACGGTTTAGGAAGTGCCGCTATAGGTTATGGCGGGGGTGGGCACATCAGTTATTTTGATGGAGCTTTAACCACAGGTACCACTTATTATTACCGCTTGTCATTGTATCCTAATGGGGTTGGTATCACCTCAGGTACTTATGATGTATACCAAAGGGATTTGGTCATTGTTCAGATCAAGAGATAATTTAAGAACCGTGTAAAAATAAAAAAGCCCCTCGGTTGAACCAAGGGGCTTTTTATATTAACGGATCTTATAACAATTAATGATAACGAACTCTACTGTCAACTAATAAGGCATCGTCCTCCCTCATAAAAGGATTTAATTGAAGGATTTCGGTAATGGTAACTCCATATGTGGCTGCAATGCTGAAAATATCGTCCCCTGGTTTTACCATATGGAACTTCTCTGCATTGGTGACAATAATTTTATCCCCATCCACCAAAAGATTTACGTTCACTAGTTTTAATTTCCTGGCTTCAAAATCTATGATGTACTCCGGATTGATTGGAATTCCCTGGTACCTCACCTCAAAATGAAGATGTGCTCCGTATGAGTGGCCTGTATTACCTCCTAAGCCAATAAAATCACCTGCCTGGACATAATCGCCCGGCTTTACATCGATCTTGCTTAAATGCGCATAATAGGTTTCTAAACCGTTTGCATGACGAACGATGACCAGGTTACCGTACGAATTGTTCCACATCGCAAAGCGGACCATTCCTTCAAAAGCAACCTTTACTTTATCTCCTGTTTCCAAATCGATATCCATTCCATAATGCATTTTTCTACGACGATACCCAAATCCGGAAGTAACTCTTCCTTCAAAAGGGTGAACATAATCGCAAGAATGATTGAATGCCAGGGTAAGGTTTACATTTCTAGAGCCTGTATAACCTTCGGGTAACCAATAATGCACTGTGGATGTATCGAAATGCTGATAGTGGTCGGCGGCTGGAAATTCACCGCCTTCATTTCCTCCCCATGAAAATGCTTTCATGGAAATTGATGAAAGAGCAAAGAGGGTTAGTGCTGCAAATATGTGGTTTCTCTTTAGCATCTGATTAAAAAATACTCAAATAATAGCTTACAGGTATTGGCACAAAAATAGAATTATAAATTAAAAATCCAACTTTTGTTGTACGTAGTTAACAGAATTTTTACAACGATTGCTGAAAAGCCCGTCAATAAAGGGATTTAATTAAATCTTCATTAAGGCGTTGTTAACAATTCCATAAAGATCCCAACAGTTACTGATAAATTTAATGATTCAGGATGATTATCTGGTTGCGTAGCGGTGATTGTCAATGCATCGGTAGCCGCATGGGTCCAAGTCTTGGAGAGACCGTTCGATTCATTTCCAAATACAATGCATGCGGGTTTTTTGATGGTAACTGATCTCAACTCTTTCCCTTCCATATCGGCCTTGAAAACAGGAATGCTGAAGGCCTGAAGATCAGAAATAAATTCCTCATTATCAATAATATAAACCTTTACAGCGGCCAGTGAGCCCATGCTTGATTGAACTACTTTTGGACTGAATACTTCCACACTTCCGGGCGTGATAAATAAGTGATGGATCCCAAACCAATGGGCTGTGCGTATAATGGTCCCCAAATTACCAGGATCGTTCACGTTATCTAACAAAAATACGTAAGAGTCTTTTAGGATGGATTTATCCAATTCGAACACCGGTTTCGGAAAAACGGCCATCACACCGGGTGGAGTGGCCAATAAACTCATTTTTTTATCCTGTTGACCGGTGGTTGTAAAATATTCGCAAAAGGCATGAGATTGGCCCATATCTTTTAGCTCCCATTCACCTGGATTATAAGCTATCATTTGTGGTATAAACCCAAATTTAATAAGGTCTGTGATCACCTTAATCCCTTCAGCAATGAATACACCTTCCGCCTCCCTGTTCTTCTTTTGGTGAAGTGAAACAATGTATTTGAGCTTATTTTGTGAAAGTTCCATTTTTTGATCTGGGATGATGGATTTAGGATTTGGTCATTTAAATCCGGAAATCCTGGATCCAAATTCCTACATTATATTTACTTCTCTTTCCAGTTCAATTCCAAATTTAGTTTTAATATCCTGCAATATTTCTTCCGACAGATCATAAATATCCTGTCCTTTAGCTCCTCCGTAATTTACCAATACCAAAGCCTGATGAGTATGCACTCCATAATTTCCAAGTTTTTTTCCCTTCCAGCCAGCCTTTTCTATTAGCCAGCCTGCCGCTACTTTCACGCTTCCATCAGGATTCTTATGAGCAGAGATATCGGGATATTGTTCCTTGATCTTTTCAAAAGTATCGATACCAACAACAGGGTTTTTAAAAAAGCTCCCTGCATTTCCTATTTTAGCCGGATCAGGTAACTTGGATGCACGGATCGCAATCACTGCATTGCTTATATCTCTTATATCAGCTGACCCCACGCCTAACCTTTCTAATTCCTCTTCAATGGCACCATAGGAAGTGTTGAGTACATGATTTTTGGGCAATTTAAATGTTACATTCAAGATGATGTACTCATCTTTTGCCTTGGTCTTGAATATGCTGGATCTATACTCAAATTCACATTCCTGTTTTGAAAATGTATGTAAGCTGAGGTCTTGACGATGGATGGCTTCCAGTTCATAAAAAACATCTTTTAATTCCACTCCATATGCCCCGATGTTTTGCATTGGGCTTGCCCCCACATTCCCCGGAATCAAGGATAGGTTCTCCACTCCACCTAAATTATTATCAAGGCAAAATAGAACAAATTGATGCCAGTTCTCTCCTGCCCATGCTTTGATATAGTAATGATCATTGTCTTCCCCTAATTTCTCAATACCGGTTAGGTTCACCTGTAAGGTAAGCCCAGGATAGTTGTTGAGCAAAAGGATATTGCTGCCTCCTCCTAATACCAATAAGGGTTTGTTTCGTGAAAATAGGAGTCCTTCTTTAAGATCATCCACAGACTCAGCAATAGCGAGGTGCTCAGAACTAGCGTTAATACCAAAAGTATTGTAAGTGAAGAGAGATTGATGTTGAAGGATATCCATGCCTAAGCTACTGGTTCTTTCTCTGCTGGTGTTGCATTGAGCATCTCCTTGGCTTTAGCTGCTGCTTCAGCTTCGGCATTTTTTTCAAGCATTATTTTATAAGGACTTCCGAAAATCATATATAATTTTTTCTTTAACCCTTTGGCTTTTCTAACATCCTTTATAATGTCTATAGGCTCATGAAAGTTGATATAAAACGGATTGGCCTTATTGGGTATATTGGTAGTTAACCCATAGATAACCTTTTCTCCTTCGGGTTCGAATGTCCCAAATATGCGGTCCCAAATAATAAAAGTAGCACCATAGTTTTTATCAATATACTGTTCCTGGGTGCCATGGTGAACCCTGTGATTGGACGGAGCCGCAAATATAAAATCGATGATAGGTAATTTCTTGATATATTCGGTATGAACCCAAAACTGGAACAAAACAGCTACCTGGCTCGAAACAAAAAATACGTAGGGATGGAAACCGCAAATCATCGCAGGAATAAAGAAGGGTGTTTTAAAATGCTGGATCCAACTTAATCGAAAGGAAACCGCTAAATTATATTTTTCGCCACTATGGTGTGCTACATGTGTAGCCCATAGGAAACGATTTTCATGCGAATACCGATGGGCCCAATAACTGCAAAAATCAAAAATAATATAACAGGGAATAAAGGTCCACCAGTTGAGTTCCATGCGCCAGGGTACCATTTTCCATATCCAAACTACCAGTAAAATAAGACCAAGGTTAACAACCAAACTTATCAAAAGATTCCCAATACCTACCAATACTGAACCGATGGTCTCTTTTGTATCATAATATTTCCGCTCCTGGCGAAAAGAAATAAATACCTCGATGGCAGTAAAAAAGACCATTGCAGGTACTGCATAAAACAGAATTGGAGGTGTATTAGCTTTTAGCACACCTAAATTATAGGGTAAGCTATTAGGGTCGGCTCCAAAAATATTCAACAATAGACTCATGCAGTAAAATTTTGGCTTTAGTTGCTTTGCTTTCAGACTTTAGTCCTTGGACCACACTATTTTAAACAAGTCTAGTGTGTGAAGTCTAATATCTAACGTCTTAAAAGTTTACAAATATCCGCTTTAAATACTAGAACTCAAAATGATATATGCGCCAAATGATCCACATTGTGTTGTTATTAAGGTTATTTATGCAGCAGGGATAGAAGCAGGTAGCCTGCGCAGCAGCTACTGCGTATAGCCCGACCCTTTAAAAGGCAAGGGGCAAAAAGGCACACCTTGGGGCTGATTACCTTTTGCTTTTTGTGATAGCAAAAATTTGCGATTTGCCTTTTTTGAAGGGGGCTGCCCAAAAAAAATAATTTTTTATAAACATTCTCCAACCTAGCAAGTATTTCCTTAACTTTACATCCCGTATTGATAACAAAAATTGTACTATGCACTCTTGTAAATATGTGTTTGTTACAGGCGGGGTTGCCTCTTCACTCGGAAAGGGAATCATCTCAGCTTCTTTAGGTAAACTACTACAATCAAGAGGATTGCAGGTAACCATTCAAAAACTCGACCCTTATATTAATATAGACCCCGGTACCATGAACCCCTATGAACATGGGGAATGTTTTGTTACAGAAGATGGGGCTGAAACAGACCTGGATCTTGGCCATTACGAAAGGTTTTTAAATGTATATACCAGCCAGGCCAATAATGTTACCACCGGGAAGATCTATCAAACGGTGATCAACAGAGAAAGAAAGGGTGATTATCTGGGAAAGACCGTACAGGTAATTCCCCATATTACCGATGAGATCAAACGTAGGATTAAACTATTAGGCGAAGACGGTAAATATGATGTGATCATTACAGAGATTGGTGGTACTGCAGGTGACATTGAGTCATTGCCTTATATAGAAGCAGTACGTCAGCTGAAATTTGAATTGGGTAGCGGAAATAGCATAGTTATTCATTTAACCCTGCTCCCCTATTTAAAAACCAGTGGTGAATTAAAGACCAAACCTACACAGAACAGCGTAAAAACATTGCTGGAAAGCGGAGTTCAGCCCGATATTCTCGCTTGCCGGACTGAATTGCCGATTAATGAAGACATTAAAAATAAAATTGCCCTCTATTGTAATGTTGAACCAGAAGCAGTAATAGAAGCAATCGATGCTGAAACCATTTACGATGTTCCGATGCTGATGAAAAGAGAGCAGTTGGATATTGTTGTATTGAAAAAATTAAAAATTACCGGTTATAATGATACTGACCTTTCCAAATGGGAAGAGTTCTTATATAAATTCAAAAATCCCACCAGTTCGACAAAAATTGGGATCGTAGGAAAATATGTGGAGCTGAAAGATGCTTATAAATCTATTGCCGAATCTATTATACATGCCGGAGTTCAAAACCAAACCAAGGTAGAGGTAAGCTGGATACATAGTGAAGATCTGGAAGAAATGCCCCAGGAAGAAATGGAAAAATTGCTGAATGGACTGAATGGGGTTTTGGTTGCTCCAGGCTTTGGAAGCAGGGGAATTGAAGGAAAATTACGCGCCATTAAACATGTAAGGGAAAACAATATTCCATTTTTAGGAATTTGCTTAGGCATGCAATGTGCAGTGATTGAATTTGCCAGAAATGTACTAGGATTCGAAAATGCCAATAGCACCGAATTCAATCCAACTACTCCTTATCCAGTGATTGATTTTATGGAAGGCCAAACCGATGAAATGAACAAAGGGGGGACCATGCGTTTAGGTGCTTATGCCTGTAAAATACAGGATGGCACGAAGACCCGAAGCATTTATGACAAAGACCAGATCAGCGAAAGACATCGCCATAGATATGAGTTCAACAATGAATATATTGCCGATTATGAAAAAGCGGGCATGATAGCCTCTGGAATTAATCCTGATAAATCATTGGTAGAGATCGTTGAATTGAATAACCATCCATGGTTCATTGGGGTTCAATTCCATCCTGAATATAAAAGTACCGTGATGAATCCTCATCCTCTCTTTTTGAAGTTTATAAAAGCGGCTTTGACCGTTCGAAAAGAAACGGTAAAGTCACCTACTATTTTATAAGACCGTATCCATGAAAAAATTCATAGGTATTGTATGCTTGGTTATATTTAGCTATAGCTGCGGCAGGGCTGAATGGGCCGGCAGATACAAATCAGACAATTGTATGACCCTGGAATATGTGGAGTTTTATGAAGACAATACTGCCGATGTAAAATATTATGGCGCTACCTTTCCTACCAACCATAAGCTCCGTAAAAAAGACAACCTGTTTTTTGTAAATATCTACAAGTTCGAGTTAAGGGAAGATGGCAAGATGTATGAAGAAAGTGGCCATGAAATGGGTTGTGTGCTCAGCAGGGATAAAAGCCATGGGTTTTGGGATCGATTGTTTCAACCCTGAAGAATTCAAGATTCGAAATTCGAGATTCGAAATTTTGAATTTTGAATCTCGAATTTATTTGAACAACCCATGCACTTCTGCATCGATGCTATGAATGATCTTGCCGAGGTCTTCAGGTACTTCGGAGAAATTATTATTGTCTACATCCACTACCAATAGTTTACCCTGGTCGTAGGTAGTAACCCAAGTATCGTATCTTTCATTCAATCTCTTTAAATAATCCAGGCGGATGTTGTTCTCATATTCACGACCTCTTTTTTGGATCTGGTTGACCAAAGTAGGCACGGATGCTTTTAAATAGATCAGGAGATCAGGTGGCTGAATGAATTGGGCCACCAGCTTAAAAAGTTCCTGATAATTGCTGAAATCACGGGTGCTCATGAGACCCATGGCATGTAAGTTAGGAGCAAAAATCTGGGAATCCTCGTAAATGGTGCGGTCCTGAATTACATTCTTCCCGCTTTTACGGATATCTACGATCTGTTGGAAACGGCTTCTTAAGAAATATACTTGCAGGTTAAACGACCAACGTTGCATATCATCATAAAAATCGTTCAGGTAAGGATTATCATCTGTATCCTCATAATGAGCAATCCAATCGTAATGCTTTTCGAGCTTTGCGGTTAAAGTAGTTTTTCCTGATCCGATATTGCCTGCGATCGCTATATGCATAAGTAAAGGTTGTACTGGTTATCACCCTTAGGGGGTTTTGTTGTACAAATAAAACAATTTTTTCGAGGAAAAAAGAAAGAAAGGGCCCGATGGCTAAAGTTTATATATGAACAATTTATTTTTTGTGAGCATATATACTTTCCCGGAGGAAAACCGCACGGATTGAAGCCCATCATGATGAGGCAGGGCCAGGGAAGAGGTTTTAGCTATATCCGGCAATGATTGGAAATAGAGGGTATCGTTTTTAAAATGTATGAGTTCAGCCGACTGGATATCTGGATATTGAAGCTGGGTAATAGGCAGGGTTTGCACATATGCCCCAAATATATCGAAAACCAATAGCCCATAATCAGGGAAAAATAAATACAAGGTGTTGGAATACTCCTTCATAAACATGGGTTCCATTACCGATAAGCTCATAAACCGATTGATGGATTCAATATCCACCACCCTTTTTAAATACTGGTCGTAACGATATAAACTCATGGTCCCGGGCAGATAACACCAGAAACCGTTATCGTAAGATGAGCAAACCAGGGTGCTTTGAGCCAGGCTCATATCATTCAAAGAAATAGCTGTGGAAAAGTCCGATATATTGTTGTCGATATAGAGGATCTTACCTAGTTCTTTATAGTAGAGTTGAATTTTAAGCGCATTCGAAGCATCGATGGAACTTACATCTGAGAGGTTGATGATACTAAACTTTCTAAACAAGGTATCAAACCGGTTAAACATCCATAACTCATTGTTATTCTGAATATAGTAATTCCCTATATAATCTACTGCAGTAAGCTGTGAATTGTTAATTTCATGGGTTTTTACCAGCTTTAGCTGGCCAAACAATGACGAAAATCCTGTGAATAGTATGCAACAACAGACCAGGGATCTCCTCATGGATGGTTGATATAAGATTGTATTACTTCCAGAATTTCTTCCAATTGTTCCCGGTCGTTTTGAAGACGGGGAATTTTTTGCTGTGCCCCCAGCTTTCCTTTGTATTTCATCCAGGTATAAAAACTTCCTTTAGGCAAAACACGTACCAAAGGACGTTGCAAAATATAATCTCCTTTTCGCTTGGCATCATAATCCGAATTGATCTCCTTTAATTTATCATCTAGCAAATCGGTAAATTCCTCTATATCCTTGGGAGCATGTTCAAATTCCACCAACCACTCATGGGCACCCGAATGGTTATTGGATAAATAAACCGGAGCCGCGGTAAATTCTTTTACCAATGACCTGGTTCGCTGACATGCATAATCAATGGCTCGTTCCGCATTTTCTACCATGAGTTCCTCACCAAAAGCATTGATGAAATGTTTGGTCCTTCCGGTTACCACAATTCGATAAGGTTTAATGGAAGTGAATTTAATGGTATCCCCGATTTTATATCTCCACAAACCTCCATTGGTACTTATCACTAAAGCATAATTGGTATCTACTTCGATTTCCTGAAGGGTAAGGGTTCTTGGATTGGTTCGATGGATCTCATCCATGGGCATAAATTCATAATAGATCCCATAATCTACCATGAGCCTCATAGCACCAGGATGATCTGTATCCTGCAAAGCAAAAAAACCTTCTGACGCATTATAAGTTTCATAATAATACATATCATCATGAGGGATCAACTGCTTAAAGGGCACCCTGTATGGACTAAAGTTGACTGCTCCATGAATAAACAATTGTAATCCCGGCCAGATTTCGCGGATATCTTTTTTACCGGTGGTTTCTAATATCCTGTTCATCAGTACCAGCATCCAGCTTGGCACCCCCCCTATAAAGCGTACATCCACATTCCGGGTGGATTCTATGATACGCTCAATCTTTTCCTCCCAGTTGGGTAATAGTGCTATGTCACGTGATGGGGTCCTTAAAAAATTGATCCACCCTGGTAATTTTTTTACAAGTACCCCACTAATATCACCATGCCATGCTTTTTTATAATCCGGATTCTGGTTCACGGTACCGGTCAACATCAAACATTTCCCCCCAAATACTTCGGTATAGGGATGATTCTTCAGGAACATGGCTGTGGTATCCTTACCACTTCGAAAATGTGTGTATTCTAATGAATCTCTTGAGACTGGGATATATTTGCTTCTTCCGTCTGTTGTTCCTGATGATTTACTGAACCATCTAATCGTATCGGGCCATAAAACATTTTGCTGACCTTCGAACGTACGTTGTATAAATGGTTTTATTTGCTCGTAAGTACTTATCGGTACTTGTTGTACAAAGTCTTTTTTACTATGAATGGTATTGTACGAATGCATTTTCCCCCAATCAGTATGTTTGGCTTTATGGATCAAATACATCAATGTTTTGCGTTGCACTGCTCCGGCGTGGTGCGTAGCATGCTCTATTCTTCCAATACGAGGTTTAAGGTAGGCCTTGATGAATGAATTGGTCAACAACATGAGGGAACCTCCTTTTCTAATAATTAAGCATCATAAATTTAATACATTCTGAACATATAAAAAAGCTTACCATCACAGATACACAACATTATACGTCCAAATATAGAACGAAAGCTATATCCCAGGCTATGAATCTGTGAATTGTATAACTTATTTCTGACTTTTTAAATGTTTTGAACCTGGGTTGGTACTCCAAGTTACCAAGACCCGGCCGACTGCTACTCACTGTCCCCAGGTAAGGGAAAGATTTATGGTTTCAACTACTCAGTCTTTTTCCCATTTTCTCTTGACTGATCCCTCTTTTCTTTCTATTCTCCAGTTCTTCTCCATGGCCAATTTCAACAAACGTTTTCGCAACTTTTTAGGATAAAATATTTTTAAATAGGTGGTTTTATGCGAATAGCTCTTTATAATGTTCAATTGGGCAAGGATTTCATAAGCTGCAGCTCCACATCTCATTCCAAAAAAGGCATAATCATATGGAGTCTGTTTTAAATAAGTAGCAGAAATGCTATCCAACATTTGTTTTTGGCGGTATGAAACAGGAATCCTTACCACGGTTGTTTTAACACTATCTGTTTTACCCCCAAATAAAGAATTAAAATCATCCTGGGAATATTCCCGGTAACAGCTATGTAATTTCCTTCTGCTGGCAAATACATGAAACTTACCACTAGGTAGAAAATTTAAGATCTGGTTGCTATCGGATTCAATACCTACATGCCCACCTAATATTCCTCCAAACCATTTTTTTTCGGTT
Source organism: Flavobacteriales bacterium (assembly GCA_025451235.1). Classification (GTDB taxonomy): domain Bacteria; phylum Bacteroidota; class Bacteroidia; order CAIKAF01; family CAIKAF01; genus JANWKQ01. The sequence goes on from JANWKT010000024.1 coordinate 203,829, forward strand.
TGCTTATACTTTGGAATCGGCTTTGAGCCATAGAGAAAATGGACCTTAATAAATGAACTATCCTGGGAATACCCTAGACTTGCAAAAAAACAAAACAAACATGTAAATGTAAATCGCATGATCAATATAACTATATAAAGGACCGAATATTTTACTTCAAAACAACTTCATCTGCACATCCTTTCTTACGATCGGTGGTTTGATGCGAAAGGGTTTTTCCGCAATATGGTTTGACCTGATCTGATATACCTCCGTTTCCTGGTACCTGGAAGCAATTACTATTTTGGTGTCGCCGGCATGCTGATCAAACAATTCCTGCACCAATTGAGGTGAATTATTTTCCTTGGATAAATGTGACAAAAACAGATGACTTAAAAATTCAGATCGGTATTCCTGGAATATTTCCAATGCCTGGTCGTTCGACAAGTGACCATGGTTCCCTTTGATCCTGTTTTGTAAATGAATGGGATAACGGCCCTGAGTAAGCATTGCATGATCATAGTTGGCTTCTAAAAAAGCTGCGTGGCAAATACCAAAATTCCTGGCTACATGCTCACATTCTGACCCTATATCGGTGAAAACACCTATATTGATACCATTGCCTGATACAATGAAGCTATAAGGATCCGCCGCATCATGAAATTTAGGAAATGCAGTTACCGATAGATCTCCTATTTCCACTTCTTCATAGGCATTAAATGATCGCACCATTTTTTTATCCAAATGAAGTCCACTGTTCCGGTAGGTTTCGGAGGTGATATATACGGGCAACTCATATTTTTTTGATAATACCTCTACCCCATTGATATGGTCGGAATGCTCATGGGAAATAAAAATGGCTTTGATGTTTTTCATCGAAAGACCTAATCTGGTCATTCTTTTCTCTGTTTCCCTGCATGATATACCGGCATCCACCAATACAGCTTCCTGGTTATTGGCTATATAATAGCAATTCCCGTTGCTGCCAGAATTAAGAGATGTAATGCAGAGAGACATAAGAAGGGGTAAAATTAACCGCTTTTACCGAATTTAACAGCCGAAGTTATGAACGGATCAATTGACTTGAATGTTCGCTGGTTTATTTCTTCACCAAGGTGGAATCTATAAATGGCAACATTCTCTCTACCACGGTATGTGCCCAGTACTTGGCGGTGCGGCCCACAAAATGTTTTTGGGTAAGGGTATCACTTCCAAGAATATCATCGCTTCTTACCAGGATCCCATTGTTGCGGCTCGCCATGGCATCGTAAATGGCATCATATCGTAGATCTGCATTTACACGGTTATATGGACCTACCCATACAAAGGGTAAATTAATTTTATATGTTTCGATGATCCGGAGCAATTCCTTGTGGGCATTGTAATAATTGGAGCCTAGGGCAATCACTACCAAATCAGGTTTGAATTTTTGAAGCAGCATATATAAGGTTGATCCATATACCCTGCATATGAGCTTGTCTTCGCTGCTTTCTGAACTTTCCAGCACAGGTATCCATTCCTTTTCTCTTAACTTACTTTCCGGGCAAGTATACCTTACCCTATAACCACAACATGTACTGCGTAGCTGATCATGGGTGAATGTTTTGGTACCTGCTCCGCCAATGGCCACGTTCAGGATAAAAAACCTCCCTTCGCTATGGAGCTTTTTATGGAAGAATTCACCGAAATACCCCTTCATATGGGAGTCCCCTAACACCAAGATGGATTTGGGTTCGGCCTGTAATTTTATGATCGCTAAGAAAATAGCAATTACTGAAATAATTGTTTTTGGTATATGTTTCAACATCCCAGACATGATCCAGTATTTTAAAACGGGTATCGAAGATAATAAAAATATACTAACCTAAAAGCGATAAGAAAAAAAAAATAACCTAATTCTGGTGCTTTGGGCCTTTCAATGAATTAAATGTCAATATTTTAGCTATATATAAGCGGCAGCTACCAGGGTGGTGAAAAATATAAGTTGGGTTCTATTACCCAAAATACGACCACAATTATAAGGTAGACAATGAAGAAAATTTTAACTTATATAAAATATAAATACCTATTCATCAATACTTTAACTAAGCTATTTTTTTAATGAGGCTTCAAACAACCATCCCTCCATGGTCTGCTCTTGCTTGTTATTCATTTCTATGATTTTTTGAAATTTCTTCCAATCTCTCCTTAATTTTGAATTAAAACATCCTTTCATTTTACCCAAATAAGAAAACAAGTCGGACCTAAAAATAGTAAAAGAGACCCCTTGGGTTTTCCTTTGGGTTATTATTTCATTTAAGGGCACTACCCTTTCAACCATAAATCCATGCCTATGCAGCAATTCCTTCCAATTGTTTGCATAAGGAAAATCTGAACTTGCTTGTTTAATTCCAAAATCAGCCAATGCATTCCTGTTCATCCATTCAATGGTTTCTAAGCTGGTAGTGGATAGCCAAATGGTTTCATTAAAAACAATTTTCCCGGAAGGTTTAAGAATTCTAGCTATTTCTGTTAACACAAAATTTAAATCATCCACTTCCAGGATCCCTAAAACGGATTCGATATAAACCTTGTCAAAGAAGTTGTTTTCAAAAGGGAATTTCATTTTTTCCTTTATCAAATGCAGTTGTGGTTGATTCTTTAATCCTGAAAATTTAATTCTGGACCTGGTGGTTTTCAGCATGATTTCAGAAATATCCACTCCATAGAAGTTTGTAGCTGGATTTTTTGATGCCAGGTATACCAGGGTATTTCCGGTTCCAAATCCAAATTCTAATATTTTTTCACTCGGCTTACAATTTATTTTTTTTTCAAGGCATAAGGTTGCTTTCCATCCAAATGCATGGATATTGGAAGTATTTGTCCTTCCAAAATAATCTAAAATTGATACCTTACTCACTTATGTAAAATTAATCATTTTCAATAGCAAGAATTCCATTAGTCGAACTCAAAACTCATTTGAGATTTAGTGAGTGTAAAAGACATTCTATGATAATCGCAAGGACCGAACTCTTCAATGGCCTGCCTATGTTTTAAAGTGGCATATCCCTTATTGGAGTCCCACTTATAATGAGGAAATTTAGCATGTAGTTTTAACATAAATTCATCTCTATAAGTCTTTGCCAAAACGGAGGCAGCTGCGATAGAAAGATATTTAGCATCACCTTCAACGATGGTTGTAGCCGGAATTTTTTGATACGGTTTGAACCTGTTACCATCAACAATAATATGCTCCGGTTGGATAGCAAGATCTTTTAAGGATAAATGCATGGCTTTAATGGCCGCGTTTAAAATATTTATCTTATCAATTTCTTTATGGTCAACAGAACGAACAGCAAAAGCTACGGCCTCTTTTTCTATAATGGGTCTTAATTCTTCTCTTTGTTTTTCTGTTAATTGTTTTGAATCATTTAAAAAAGGATGTGAAAAATCAAGAGGCAAAATAACGGCCGCAGCAAACACGGGTCCAGCCAGGCAACCCCTGCCCGCCTCATCCACCCCTGCTTCCAAGGTTTTTCCTGAATAATTGGATTGAAGTAAATGGGTCATTTATTTCTTTAAAAGCTCTTTCAACCTTTTCACAAAACGATCGATATCATCCGTAGTGGTATCCCAACTGCACATCCACCGCACCATATTGGCATGTTCATCAAATACATAAAAGAATACTTCTTTCTGCAATTCCTCGGTAATGGATCTGGGTATAATGGCAAATACTCCATTCGCATCCACCGGATGCACCACATTAATTTCCGGAATCTCCTTTACGGCATTATATAAATATTGCGCTTTTTCATTAGCATTAGAAGCATTTTTTTTCCAAATATCCGGATCTAGGTAGGTATCAAACTGCGCTGCAATATAACGCATCTTGCTATTGAGCTGCATATTCTGCTTCCGGAAATACTTGCTATGCCTGGCATGTTCAGGATTAAAAAATATCACTGCCTCGCCAAACATCATTCCATTCTTGGTCCCTCCAAAAGATAAAATGTCCACTCCGGCATTTTTGGTAAAATCTATATATTCCAATCCCAAGCTAATAGCTGCATTGCTTAAACGGGCACCGTCCATATGGAGGAGTAAATGGTTCTCATGACAGAATTTTGAAATGGTTTTAATTTCTTCCAGGGAGTAAACCCCGCCCATTTCAGTGCTCTGGGTAATGGAAACTACCCTGGGTTGAACCCGGTGTTCATCGTCCAGCCAAACCAAGTGCTTATGGATACCCTCCACATTTATTTTTCCATGTATATGAGGTAAAGGGATCAATTTGCAGCCTGTAATTTTTTCCGGAGCTCCACATTCGTCTTCATAAATATGGGCAACTTCGGAACATAAGATACTTTGCCAGCTTTCTGTAGTTGATTTTAAAGCCAATACATTCGCCCCTGTACCATTGTATAAGAAATAGACGGCAATATCCTTCCCGAAGATCACTTTGAATTTCTCGATGGCAGATTGTGTATAATGGTCATTACCATAAGCTACCACATGGCCTTCGTTTACATCAGAAAGGGCCTGCATAATTGCCGGATGTACTCCGCTATTGTTATCACTGGCAAAACCTCTTGGGTTTGTTCGTTTCATTTTTTATATATTTACCGGGCTAAAGATATATTGATGAAAATGATTTTGCGGCTTTTATTGGTTTTGTATACCTTCTTTTTTTCAACAAAATCCTACCATGAATATTAAGTTCCGGCTTACTATACTCAGTTTTTTAGAATTTTTTATATGGGGTTCATGGCTCATTACCATTGGTGCTTATTGGTTTCAAAACAAGCATTGGGGTGGAGCAGAGTTCGCCGCCATTTTTTCTACCATGGGTATTTCTGCTGTCTTTATGCCAACCATCGTGGGTATTATTGCCGACCGATGGGTAAATGTTGAAAGATTATTAGGCATTTGTCATTTAATAGGGGCTGTTCTTCTTTTTTTTCTCCCTGGGGTGAATGATCCTACTAGTTTTTTCTGGGTACTTCTGCTATACATGTTGTTTTATATGCCCACCATTTCGTTGGCAAATACGGTTTCATATACGGTTTTAGTAAAGAAAGGAAAAAATGTGGTGAAAGATTTCCCTCCCATCCGTGTTTGGGGAACCATTGGTTTTATTGCTGCTATGTGGACAGTGAGCCTTTTACATTTTGAGACTTCAGGCAACCAATTTTATGTTGCAGCTGTGGCCTCCTTACTCTTTGGACTTTATTCCTTTACCCTGCCCAGTTGCCCGCCGGAAGGCAAGAATATGCGTAGTAAATCATGGATTGATATATTGGGTTTAAAAGCCTTTTCTCTTTTCAAAACTCCGAAAATGGCCGTGTTTTTCATTTTTGCGATGTTGTTAGGAGCGGCCCTTCAGTTAACCAATGCCTATGGCGATACTTTTTTGCATGACTTTGCAAAAGTAGATGCCTATAAAAACCTGGCCCATCTTCAAAACGAATCCATCAGTGATCTTCCTGCATATCTGTATAGAGAATTACAGATTTCAGCCATGAAATATCCTGCTATCGTGATGTCTATTTCACAGATCTCAGAAACTCTCTTTATTCTGGCCATTCCTTTTTTCCTTCGGAAATTTGGGATCAAGCAGGTGATGCTGATCAGCATGTTTGCCTGGGTACTTCGGTTTGGGTTGTTTGCTTATAGTGATCCTGCCAGTGGGTTATGGATGATTGTACTTTCCTGCATTATCTACGGAATGGCCTTTGATTTTTTTAATATTTCGGGGTCCCTTTTTGTGGAAACACAAAGTACACCTAGCATTAGAGCCAGCGCCCAGGGGGTATTTATGATGATGACCAATGGGTTTGGGGCTATATTGGGAAGTTATGTGAGTGGAATTGTAATTACGGAGTTTTTTACGAATGCCGATAAGAGTAAGGACTGGCAAGGTATATGGATCGCTTTTGCCGCTTATGCCTTGGTGGTTGCCATTTTGTTTGCTATTTTCTTCAGGCACAAACATAATCCCGAAGAGGTGAAAAATGTATCTCATTAACCTGATCCGGGAAAAAACATTTTCAGGCCTCTTTTTATTAAAAAAAAATGAAAATATAACGGTCTTTCTCGGCATTTGCTGGTGGGATACTTGCGAATAATAACTTCAATTTCTGGTTTATAGGTTTTTTACTATATTCGACCAACCATAACACCATGACCAATCGTCGGGATTTTTTAAAAAAAGTAGGATTAGCCTCCATGGCTACATCAGTTTCGGCTTCACTTTGGTCAAAACCATTTGGGGAGATCAGTCAGCATCTTATTCCTGCTTTGAATCCACCAGAGGATGATTTTTGGGGATGGGTAAGAACTCAATATACGGTTTCGTCGAATTTACTTAATCTAAATAATGGTGGAGTAAGTCCACAATCAAAATTTGTGCAAGATGCTTTTTTCAGATATACTGAAATGGCCAACGAAGCTCCTTCCTATTATTTATGGCGTATTTTGGAAGAGGGTAAGGATGCTGTACGCAAAAAACTGGCCGGACTTTTAGGTTCTTCGCACGAAGAGATAGCCATCAACAGAAATGCCACAGAAGCATTGGACACCCTCATTCACGGAATTGAATTAAAAAAAGGAGATGAGGTAGTATTGTCCAAATACGACTATCCAAGAATGATCAATGCATGGAAGACCAGGGAAAAAAGAGAAGGTATCGTGTTAAAATGGGTTGATTTTGAATTTCCGGAAAACGACGAACAAAAACTGGCCAATAAGTTCACCTCTTTGTTTACTTCGAAAACTAAAGTGGTACATATTACACATTTGATCAATTGGACGGGACAAATACTTCCTGTAAAATTAATAGCTGCCGAAGCAAGGAAAAAAGGAATTAAGACCTTGGTAGATGCGGCCCATTCATTTGCCCATATCCGTTTCGATGTAAAAGACTGGGACATCGATTATCTGGGGACCAGTTTGCATAAATGGCTATGTTGCCCCTTTGGTACAGGAATGATGTATATTAGAAAAGAGGAAATTGCCAATATCAAAACTTTTTTCTCCGAGGACCTTACCATGGATCCAAGTGGTATCAAACGCTTCGAAGAACTGGGTACCAGGGCAACAACAGCCGAATTAGCCATTGGCGAAGCCGTAGATTTTCATAATATCATTGGTTCTGAAAGGAAACAACAACGTTTATATGATCTTAAAAAATATTGGGTTGATCAGGTAAAAACGCATCCTAGGATAAAAATACTCACCCCAGAATCCATGTCACTTTCAGGGGCATTAGGGTTGGTTTGTATTGAGGGGTTGGAAGCTTCGGAAATAGACAGCTATTTAATGAGCAAGCATCATATCCATGTGGTAGGTATTAAATTCGAAAAAGTAAATGGTATCAGAGCTACTCCCAATGTCTATACTTCTTTCGGGGATTTGGACCGTTTTTCAAAAGCATTGTTGGAGCTGGCCAACAAAAAATAAGCTTGCTATATTTTTGTATTTCTCTGAAAAAGCCCTTCTATCTGGGTTTTCTCATCTCCATGCAACAGAATATGACGTACTGCTTCTTTCAAATGGTTGAATATGCTGGGTTTTATCAAAAAAAACGATGCTCCTAAATCCAACATTTCGGTTACATCATCTTCTCTCTGAGAAGTGGTATAAATAACAATCTTTGCCCGGTTCAATTGCTCTATTTTCTTTATTTCCAACAAACATTCCTTGCCGTTCATACGAGGCATATTCATATCCAGAAAAATATAATCAGGAACGATGAACTGATCCTTAGATAATATTTGAAGTGCATCTATACTTCCGGATGAAGTGCCACAAACAATGGTTGGATCCGTCTCCTTAATAGCTTCCATCAGCAGTTCTCGATCGTCGGGATCATCATCTATGATTAAAATCGTCTTTGATGCGGTCATACAGGCCTAAAAGTGGTTTGGTTCAAAGATAATACATTCGGCCAAATAACAGAAAATAGGCTATTCTGAGCCATAAAAACAGGTTCTTCACGCATATATTCTACCGTTATCCAAATTAATTTAGGATTATTAATAAACCGGAAGTCCATTTTCAGCCAAAATGCAATAGAATTCTGTACCTTTAAAAACCAAATAGTGGATAAATTTTTCTTCGGTAGGTATGAAAAAAGTATTGATTGTTGAGGACGAACATTATATGGCCATGATGCTGAAAATGATCCTTACTAAAAATTTCAATTTTGATGTAAGGATAGCTAACGGTATCAAGGAAGGTATTGAATTCCTTCATAGTTTCGGTCCTGATCTAATTATTACTGATATTCACTTAAGCGATGGTACGGCTTATGAAATGCTGCCCGCCCTATCCGATTCCCGGAAAAATGGCACAAAAGTCATTTTAATGAGTGCCGTTTTTAATCTTGCCGATAAAAACAAAATACTAGACTCCGATATAGACCTCTTTATAGAAAAGCCTTTTACACGCGAAAAGATCATTCAATCACTGGAAGAGCTCCATTTTACTTAAACCAGGTATTGATATAGTATTGCCAATGACGAAAGAAAATCCACATAAACGATATAGGAATCTATTTATCATTTCGCTGTCTTTTATTGTGATATTTATTTTTACTGCCCTCTATCTGCTTTACCAAAGCCAGCAAGCCCAATTTTGGAATGACCATAGACGCAAAATGGAAATGGAATTGGACGAAGTTCTGTCAGGTCTATACGAAATGACAACGGCCTCGAGTGGATATCTGATCACCGGCCGACCGGAATCCATTACGCCTTACAAGCACGCGGAAATGGATATTGACAACCACTTACAGAATGCGTATCTACTTGTGAATAATGAAAAAGAGCAAAAGCGTATGATGGATACACTTTCAGTTCTTATTACGAAAAGGAAAATGTTATTAAATGAAGTAATTGATATTTATAAACAATCCAGGTATTTGTATGATTCCACAGCAGCAAAGAAGATAAATTCACGCGTTCTAGCTGGCGATGTGGTGATGGATAAGATTCGCATAGAAGTAAAATCCATTATAGCATACGAACAGTATTTATATAGGCAAAGAATAGGAATGGGTGATAATTTTAATCGCTTGTCCTATATCATCATTATATGTTTTGGGCTGATCACCATTACCGTAAGCCTCTATGCTTATTCAATGCTTCAACAAGAAAACAGACAAAAATTAGCGGTTCAACAACAATTAACGGAGTATTACGCCAAAGTAGAAAAAGCGAATATCATGCTTACTGAAGCCGAAAAACTGGCTCAGATTGGTTCCTGGGAATGGGATATTCCATCAAACAAGGTTTTGTGGTCCGACGGGGTCTATAAAGTCTATCAGCTGAGTCCTGATACTTTTACCCCTTCTTATGAAGCTTTTATTGATATTATTCATAAGGAGGATCGCGAAAAAGTAGTTCAGACTATTCACGAAGCTATGGAGGAAAAAAAATCATACCATATCGAGTTCAGAGAAACGGCCAGTGGCCAGGGCAAAATCATTTATGCGGTTGGAGTTGCTAGATTGGATAATAAAGGAAATCTGATTGGATATTATGGAATTATTGGAAATATTACCCAACAGCGGAGCTATGAAAAACAACTGGAGGATTTTAATACAGCCTTAAAAAAATCGAATGAAGAACTTGAAGAATTTGCGTATGTGGCGTCCCATGATTTGCAGGAACCTCTGCGCAAAATACGTGCATTTGGCGACCGGTTGATGTTTAAATATGGTCATGAAGTTGAAATGCCAGGTCGTGAATATATCATGAAAATGATGGACGGAGCAGAGAGGATGCAAATATTGATCCAGGACTTATTGGCTTTTTCCAGGGTTTCGAGAGATGCAGGTGATAAAATGCCTGTTGACCTGAACGAAGCAGTAAAAGCTGTATTAGAAGATCTTCAACTATCCATTTCTGAATCAAATACGGATATCCAAATAGAAAAATTACCCTCCTTACCTTCAGCCAATCCTGTACAGATGCATCAATTGTTCCTAAATCTTATTAGTAACGCTATCAAGTTCAGAAAAGAAAATATTGCCCCTAAGATAAAGATCAAGTGTAAAATTGTTAAGGGAGATTCATTAAGTTTGCTAGATCAGAATATTCCAGCACAGAAGAGTTTCTATGAGATTATTATACACGACAATGGAATTGGGTTTGATGAAAAATACCTGGATAGAATTTTTACTATCTTTCAACGGCTCCATGGTCGCAACGAATACAAAGGAACAGGAATTGGATTGGCAGTTTGTAAAAAAATCTGTTCCAATCATGGAGGGTATATTTCGGCACGCAGCGATGGAAAAACTGGATCAGACTTTATAGTTTATTTACCACAGTAAAATGCAAGTACTAAAAAAACCATACCGAATATTGATCATCGATGACGATGAAGAGGATTATATGCTGATGATAGATTATATATCAGAGCTAGGTGCTGAAGAGTATAGTTATGAATGGGCATCTAATTTTGATATGGGATCAAAACTCATGAAGGAGGCAAGACATGATATTTATCTGATTGATCATTGGTTGGGGGCAGGAACAGGTCTTGATCTGATCAGGGATGCAACACTGAACGGGTGCAGGAATCCCAAAATACTGCTGACCGGGGTTGGAAACCTGGAATTGGATATGCAAGCTATTAAAGCAGGGGCTTATGATTACCTTCCGAAAACATTGCTCAGTACTGAAATGCTAGAAAGGACCCTAAGACATTCAATAGAAAGGTTTGAACAAAGTATATTGTTCGAAAACCAGCAAGCCAGGTTCAAAAACTTATTTGAACAAAGTATAGACCCTATTTATGTTACCGATGCAACATGGAATTTCTTAGAAGCTAACGACTCACTGATGAACCTGTTTCGATTGAAACAGGAAGATCTATATAGTAAAACCCTACAGGAATTGTTTAGTCAACCTGATACCTTTACCGACTTTATAACCCAGATTTTATCGGAAGGCTTTGTAGTAAATTTTATTTGTACGCTGCGGGTTGAAAATTCAAACAAAGATCTCATCTGCTTGTTGTCCTCCTCACCTATCCTGGATTTTCAAAATCGGGTAACCGGCTATCAGGGAATGATCCGTGACATTACCCAACTAAAAAAAGCGGAGAAAGAACTCATGCAGGCAGAGCAAATGAACCTTACTTCGAGAATGGCCAGAATCATAGCGCATGAAGTCCGCAATCCTCTTACCAATATCAATCTTGCTACAGATGAATTGGAATATCATATCAAGAAATTGGAGGATGCTGTTCTTTACACCGATATCATCAAAAGAAGCTCAGAAAGGATCAACAACCTTATCACAGATCTTTTGAACAGCACCAGGTTTGGAAATCCTATAATGGTAACGTGTGCTATAGAAAAAGTCCTGCAGGATGTACTTATACTTTGTAACGACCGGATCCATTTGAAAGGAATAAAATTGATCAACGTTGGTTTGGATGGATCAACTCCATTATATGTGGATGTGGAAAAATTAAAAATTGCTTTTATTAATATCATCACCAACGCCATTGAAGCCATGGAGCAGGTAAAGGAGCCGCTGTTAAAAATTGAGCTGGATATCCTGGATAAGGAAGTAAGGCTTAAAATATCGGATAATGGATGCGGAATGGATGAACATATACTCAAGAATTTATTTGAGGCATTCTTTACTGCCAAAACAGGAGGAATGGGCCTTGGAATGACTACAGTGCAAAATATTATTTTGCAACATCATGGAACCATCCAAGTAGAAAGTGAAGTCTCGAAAGGTACAAGTTTTATTATCCGGCTTCCACGTCCGTGAATGAAAGACCAGGCTAATTAACCGTATTAAGTGGCAATGAAATAATAAAAGTAGCACCTTCATCTGGTTTACTAATGGCTGAGATAAAACCACCGTGTTCTTCCACGATCTTTTTACACAGTGCTAGGCCAATCCCGGTTCCATCAGCTACATTGTAATGCAGTCGTTGAAACATCCCGAATATTTGTTCAGAATATTTTTGGTCAAATCCAATTCCGTTATCCTGCACATAAATCCTGCAATAACTGTGCACAGAAGGAGCCAGATTTTTCTCTTTGTTTTCGGCTTCACTGATCTTTGAATAAATTTTGATAACCGGTGGTGTATTGGGTTTACAATATTTTAATGAGTTGCTCAGAAGATTTTGGAACAATGGTAAAATAAGTGTAGGATACACAGGGAGGGAAGGAAGCTCATCCACATTTACATTGGCATTTGCCTGTTTGATATTGGTTTCCATATCCGTTAGTACATCTTTCACAAGCATATTCATATCGCAAATAGCAAAGGTTTCTTTCTCAAGAGAAATTTTTGAAAAAGTGAGAATATCCTTAATGAGCAGGCGCATCCGGCTAGCCGCTTTCTGGATCCTAACAATATAACTTTTGCCTTCCTCATTGATATCATCCTCACATTTGGAGTGCAATAGATCACTAAACATGATAATTTTTCTTAAAGGTTCCTGCAAATCGTGAGATGCCATAAAGGCAACCCGGTCCAGGTCTTTATTTGCGGCCTCCAGCCGATCGATACTTTCTAATAATTGATGATTAAGGGCTTTTACTTTTTCCTCCGATATTTTACGTTCATTGATTTCGTTCTCCAAGCTCTTATTAATGGCCATTAGTTTTTGCTCCTGCGAAAGTAAAGCATAGGTTTTTTTGTACAGTTCTACAAAAACAGACACCTTGGCCCTCAATAGTCCAGGATTGATGGGCTTATAAATATAATCCACCGCTCCAGAACTATACCCCTTAAAAATATTTTCGTCGCCATAGCTATGCGCTGTAATAAATATAATGGGGATATGACGAAGTCTTTCCCGTTCATAGATCAATGCCGCCGTTTCAAAACCATTCAGGTTGGGCATTTTTACGTCCATCAATATTAAGGCAAAATCATACTCCTTGAGCAAAATTTTTAACGCATTTTTTCCGGAATTTGCTTTTACAAATGTATACCCTTCCGGCTCTAAAATAGCTTCTATCGAAAGAAGGTTATCTTCTATATCATCAACCAACAATATCTTCGCCTGCATATCTCAATTATTCAAATCAAATTATTTATAGAACCATACTCTCATCAAGGATAACAACTGATCAATTTTTAATGGTTTGGTAATATAATCAGAAGCTCCTGCTTCAATACATTTCTCCCTGTCACCTTTCATCGCTTTCGCTGTTACCGCAATGATGGGCAAGGTAGTGTTTTTATGCTCCCTTCTTATTTTCTGGGTGGTCTCATACCCGTCCATCTCGGGCATCATAATATCCATTAACACCATGTCAATTCTTGGGTTCTCATTCAGGATATTAATTGCCTCCTGACCACTTTCTGCCGTAATTGCATTGATCTGGTAGCGTTCAAAAACAGTGGTCAAAGCAAAAAGATTCCGAACATCATCATCCACTACGAGGATATTTTTACCGGTAAGAATATCCTCCTGTAGTTTGATATTCTCTATGATCCTCTTTTTCTCTGGAGCCAGATCATTGTGATTGATATGCAATTGAAGCACTGTTTCTTCCAGCAAATGCTCCAATGATTTTACTCCTTTGATCACAATGCTGTTCGAATTCTGGTTCAGCATATTGAGTTCTGTTTTAGTAAAATCCTTGGCAGAATATACAATCACCGGTGTATTTTTTCTCTTGGCCTCTGTTACATCTTTTACCAAGGTGGCACCATCCATATCAGGCAAGGTGTAATCGAGAATGATACAGTCGTATTGCTTTTTGGCGAGCATGGCCAAAGCTTTTTTAGCCGTAGGTGCAATAGAAACTTGCACCTGATCTCCTTTCAGGATCTTGCTTATCTGAGAAGAATCAATTTCGTTGTCTTCAACAACCAATACCTGTTTACGCTGCTTTTCATTAAATGAAACAATGTCTTCAAATAATTCGGTCAAGGAAGTATTATCCAGTGGCTTTAAATGAAAACTTCTTGCACCTCGTTTCATTGCCAATACCCTGTTTTCCTCTCCTGAAATAACGTGAATAGGAATATGCCTGTAATTCAGATCATTCCTTAACAGGTCTAACACCCTCCATCCGCTGGTATCAGGCAACCTAACATCTAACGTAATGGCTATGGGTGAAAAACGTGCTATAAAATCAAAAACCTCAATATAACTCACCGCCACTATTGCTTTTAATCCTTTCCTTCGGGCTACATCTGTAATGATTTTTCCAAACCTCATATCATCCTCCACGATCAAAACAATCTTATCATTCGGCTGAATATTGTTCCTGTCATCCCCACTTTCGTTCAACATCTCATTCACCAATCCCTTGGTCTCCAATCCTTCTCCAGTAATACGCATGGTATTTAATAATGTAGAGATATCATTGTTACTGGTTTCGAGTTGCTGTATTTGTTGCAGCGTACTTTGGGGTATTTCTTTGGATGATAGTCCGGAAACATTTTCTATAGGTAAATACAAGGTAAATGTACTACCATGTTCCGGAGTACTTTCCAATTCAATGGTACCTCCCAATAATTCTGCAAGTCCCCTGCTGATTGATAATCCCAATCCAGTACCTCCGTATTTTCGACTCGTTGAACCTTCGGCCTGCTGGAAAGCTTCAAAAATAATATTCTGCTTTTCCTGAGGGATACCAATTCCGGTATCGCTAATTGCGAAGGCAACCACTCGTTGTGCCGTATCGAGGCTAAGATTCCCAGATTTCCATGAATTACTAGACTCAAAAATACTCAACTTCACTTCTCCTTTTTCGGTAAACTTGAATGAGTTCGAAAGGAGATTTTTCAGGATCTGATTTAATCGCTGAATATCTGTTTCCAGGACATCAGGAAGCTTGTTATCAATTTCAATATTGAATTTGAGATGCCTTGCTTCTGATATCGGCTTGAAGGTTGTTTCTACAAAAGAAGCAATTTCCGCAAACCGAACAGGAGAAATATTAGCTGTAATAAACCCTGATTCAATTTTAGAAAGATCGAGGATATCATTGATCAATTGGATAAGGTCATCACCACATGAGTGGATGGTTTTTGCATATCTTACCTGTTTTGTATTCAGATTTCCCTCAGCATTTTCATATAGCTGTTGTGCAAGGATCAATAAACTATTCAAAGGAGTACGAAGCTCATGCGACATATTCGCAAGGAATTCCGATTTATATTTGGAGGTAAGTGTCAACTGTTCTGCTTTTTCTTCCAGCGATTTTCTGGCTTCCTCCACCTCTTTATTTTTAGCTTCCACCTCGTTCTTTTGTTTTACAAGAAGTAATGCCTTATCCTGTAACTCATCATTGGTTCTACTTAACTCCTCCTGTTGTAATTTTAGCTCTCCTGCTAATGATTGCGACTGAGTAAGTAACTCCTCGGTACGGGTATTGGTTTCAATGGTGTTCAATACAATACCGATACTTTCCGTAAGCTGGCCAAGGAAATCCACGTGGGTCTGGCTGATGGTATCGAGTGATGCAAGTTCAATAACGGCTTTTACATTGTTCTCGAACAATACAGGAAGAACGATCAGGTTGTTAGGTTTTGCTCCACCTAATCCGGAACCGATCTTAATATAGTCTTTAGGTACATTGGAGATAATAATTCCTTCTTTCTCCAATGCACATTGACCAACCAAGCCTTCTCCGATCGCAAATTCCTTCGGAATATTTTTTTCCGACTTATAAGCATAGGCAGCAAACAAGGTTAGCTTCATATCCTGGGTTTCTTCATCCTGCCTAAGAATATAAAATGCTCCGAAGTGGGCTTTTACTACCTGGGCTAACTCGGAAAGGATACGTTGTGTAACCGTTTTCAAGTCTCGCTGCCCTTGTAACATTTGTCCAAATTTGGCAAGATTTGATTTTAACCAGTCTTGCTCCTGGTTACGAAGTGTTGTTTCACGCAGATTAGTGATCATCTGGTTAATGGTATCCTTCAAGGCTTCCACCTCACCTTTTGCTTCCACACGAATATTTCGGGTTAAGTCTCCTTTTGTTACAGCCGAAGCCACTTCCGAAATAGCACGTACCTGTGTGGTAAGGTTCTCGGCTAACTGGTTTACGTTTTCCGTTAAGTTTTTCCATATACCGGATGCTCCTGGTACGTTTGCTTGTCCACCCAATCTTCCTTCCACCCCTACTTCTCTTGCAACGTTCGTTACCTGGTCGGCAAATACCGCCAACGTCTCAATCATCTCGTTGATCGTATCCGTTAATTGTGCCACCTCACCTTTTGCTGTAATCGATAATTTCTGACGCAGGTTACCTGTTGCAACCGAGGTTACTACTTTTGCAATCCCCCTTACCTGACTTGTAAGATTGGACGCCATCATATTTACTGAGTCTGTTAAATCTTTCCAGGTTCCTGCAACTCCCTTTACTTCCGCCTGACCTCCCAGTTTTCCTTCTGTTCCTACTTCTCTTGCCACCCTGGTTACCTCAAATGCAAAAGAGTTAAGCTGCTCCACCATTGTATTGATGGTATTTTTTAGATCCAGGATCTCTCCTTTCACGTCAATCATTACTGTTTTCGAAAGGTCACCTCCCGCCACCGCTTTTGTTACCTCAGCAATGTTCCTTACCTGTGAAGTAAGGTTACCTGTCATTTGATTTACGGAGTCCGTTAAGTCTTTCCAGGTTCCTGCAACTCCAGGTACAAAGGCCTGTCCTCCCAGTTTACCATCGGTCCCTACTTCCCTTGCCACCCTGGTTACCTCCGAAGCGAATGCCCTCAACTGGTCAACCATGGTATTCAACGTTTCTTTCAACTGTAAGATCTCTCCACGAACGTCCACTGTAATTTTTTTCGACATATCCCCATTGGCCACCGCAACTGCCACCTCGGTAATATTCCTTACCTGTGCAGTAAGATTACCAGCCATCATATTTACTGAGTCTGTTAAATCTTTCCAGGTTCCTGCAACTCCAGGTACATTGGCCTGACCTCCCAATTTTCCTTCGGTTCCTACCTCACGGGCAACACGTGTTACTTCCGATGCAAAACCACGAAGCTGATCCACCATGGTATTGATCGTATTCTTCAACTCGAGGATCTCCCCTTTTACGTCTACCGCAATTTTTCTTGAAAGGTCACCATTTGCAACCGCTGTTGTTACCTCTGCAATATTTCTTACCTGTGAAGTAAGATTCGATGCCATTTTGTTTACTGAGTCCGTTAAATCCTTCCAGGTTCCTCCTACACCAGGTACGTCGGCCTGACCTCCCAGTTTTCCTTCCGATCCTACCTCCCGTGCAACCCGTGTTACTTCAGAACCGAAAGAGTTCAACTGGTCCACCATGGTATTGATCGTATTTTTTAACTCGAGGATCTCTCCTTTCACATCCACCGTAATTTTTCGCGATAAGTCGCCTTTCGCAACCGCAGTTGTTACCTCTGCAATATTTCGTACTTGCGCAGTTAGGTTAGACCCCATCTGGTTTACTGAATCGGTAAGATCTTTCCAAACACCTCCAACACCTTCCACAGTTGCCTGTCCGCCCAGCTTACCTTCCGATCCTACCTCCCGTGCAACCCTGGTTACCTCCGATCCAAATGAGTTCAACTGGTCCATCATGGTATTGATGGTAATTTTTAATTCAAGGATCTCTCCTTGCACATCCACTGTAATTTTTCTGGATAAGTCACCATTTGCAACGGCTGTTGTTACCTCCGCAATATTTCGTACTTGGGAAGTAAGATTTGATGCCATTTTATTTACTGAATCCGTTAAATCCTTCCAGGTTCCTCCTACTCCAGGTACGTCGGCCTGACCTCCCAGTTTTCCTTCTGATCCTACCTCCCGTGCAACCCTTGTTACCTCTGAACCAAAAGAGTTCAACTGGTCCACCATTGTATTGATCGTATTTTTTAGCTCAAGGATCTCTCCCTTTACATCCACCGTAATTTTTCTTGAAAGGTCACCTTTTGCAACCGCTGTTGTTACCTCCGCAATATTTCTTACCTGACCGGTAAGGTTACTTGCCATACCGTTTACACTATCTGTAAGATCTTTCCAGGTTCCTGCTACTCCTTTTACCTGTGCTTGTCCTCCCAATTTCCCTTCCGTACCTACCTCCAAGGCCACCCTGGTTACTTCCGATGAGAATGAGTTCAATTGATCCACCATGGTATTGATGGTATCTTTTAATTCCAGAATCTCTCCTTTTACGTCGACCGTAATTTTTCTGGATAAGTCGCCTTTTGCAACCGATACTGTTACCTCAGCAATATTTCTTACCTGCGAGGTGAGGTTCGACGCCATTTTATTTACTGAGTCGGTGAGGTCTTTCCATACTCCACCTACTCCTTTTACTTTTGCCTGCCCTCCTAATTTTCCTTCCGTTCCTACCTCCAATGCCACCCTGGTTACCTCCGAACCAAATGAGTTCAGCTGATCCACCATCGTGTTCATCGTATTTTTTAGCTCAAGGATCTCTCCTTTTACGTCAACCGTAATTTTTCTGGATAAATCGCCTTTTGCAACGGCTGTTGTTACCTCTGCAATATTTCTTACCTGACCCGTAAGGTTAGAGGCCATCTGGTTTACAGAGTCTGTTAAATCTTTCCAGGTTCCTGCAACTCCTTTTACCTGTGCCTGCCCTCCTAATTTTCCTTCTGTTCCCACCTCTAATGCCACCCGGGTTACCTCTGATGAAAATGAGTTCAGCTGATCCACCATGGTATTGATGGTGTTTTTTAACTCTAAGATCTCTCCTTTTACATCCACCGTGATCTTTTTTGAAAGGTCACCTTTCGCAACCGCTGTTGTTACCTCAGCAATGTTACGTACCTGAGCAGTTAAGTTTGATCCCATCTGGTTCACGGAATCCGTAAGATCTTTCCATACACCTGCTACCCCTTTTACTTTTGCTTGTCCTCCGAGTTTTCCTTCGGATCCTACCTCCCGGGCAACCCTCGTTACCTCCATCGAAAATAAATTTAACTGTTTTACCATGTCGTTTACCTCCCTGGCAATACGTGCAAACTCCCCCTGAAGTACGTGGCCTCCAATTTCTTTTGGCATTTCTTCTGATAAATTCCCTTTTGCCACCGAGCTAATTACGTGGGCAATTTCAATGGTAGGGTGCACCAGATCCGATATAAGTTCGTTCAATGATTCAATACCTGTATTCCACGATCCCCTTGCACCCGGCATTTCAATCCGTTGTGTTAATTTACCCTGTTTGCCGATGGTATCTCCAGCCCTGGTAAATTCATCCATCATCTTTTCATTCAAAGAAATGATTTCGTTAATGGTATCGCATATTTTTCCCGACAATCCTATCTGATCAATCGGCATTCTTACTTTAAAGTTTCCATTTCTCACTTCGGAGAGAACTTTCAAAAGTTCTTTGTTATCCAGGATTCCGGACAATTGATCTACCTGTTCTTTTTCAGCATGAACAACTCCATTGGTTTTGTTCTCCTTTTCTTCCTGTTTTGCGATCATGTCTACATCGCTGAGTTCTGTAGAATCACTTGCAAAACCATGCTGGTTTCGTTTCTTTGAATTCATATAAATAAGTTGTTTAGGATTAAAATATCCAGCAATCAGAATAGTGATTTAGCCTGTGAAAGTATGATAAAGTAACCCCAGGACGGATACTTATAAACAAAAATAGGATTTTTTAGAACATTATTCAAGGATTTTGATCTAAAACCTATTAAAAATATTTTCAAGGAAAGAAAAAGTCCAAAACGGGATTAATAACCTGACTATAAGAATTTTATAACTCTATTCAATTCTTCGTTTAGCCAGTTTTCTCATAAGTATTCTAATTTTTTGCTCCAATGGATGCAGAGAAGCAGCCAAAATAACATTCATCACCAATTGAAATACGGGTATACCATTGGTGAACTTATCTGTATAACCAGAGATATACAACATCGCAGATTCAAAAATGATGAAGATGGACAATAAGGTCATGATCTGCCCAAGTCTGTTATTGGCTGCCTGCCGGGTAAATCTGAAACTGAGAAAAACAATGAATAAAAAGGTAACCACTTCGAACAAATAAAAACCAGGTGTATTCCAGAAAGGTTTT
Source organism: Flavobacteriales bacterium (assembly GCA_025451235.1). Taxonomy (GTDB): domain Bacteria; phylum Bacteroidota; class Bacteroidia; order CAIKAF01; family CAIKAF01; genus JANWKQ01. The sequence continues at coordinate 223,819 of JANWKT010000024.1, forward strand.
GAAATATGGATATCGATATTGATCTGGTTAGTCATAAATCCATTCGGATTGATCGCCTTTGCCATAAATGTATAATCTCCTGGAGCTAAATTCGTATAGTTGATTTCCCTTGTATTTACCTTTGTGGTCCATTCCTCATCCACACCTTCCATCTTCCATGAATATTTTACATCCTTGGCATTTGTATAGCATAAGGAGACAATCTGGAAATTAAGGTTGTTCTGGTTATGCTTCAATCGAAGTTTGGGATAAGCAGAATCGTTATAGGTTTCATAAAAAATGTTCTTACCGTTCACTTCCATTTGCTCTAACCGAAGCATTCCTTTGGTACTGTCTTTATCAAATTCGTTCACATTGATCTTGGTGGCAGCAGTAAGGGTTCCAAACCAAACATTGCCTTTACTATCCGTAAAAGCTGAACCTGCATTGGTTTCTATAGGAAGAAAACCTTGGTCGTAACCTATGTGGGTTACTTTGAAAGTTCCGGGATCAATACATTCCAACCCTTGTACATGACCTGCCCAGATCCTTCCCGAATGATCCTGGGTGACGCTAAAAAAAAGATCCGATCTTAATCCATTGCCTGAGTGTAACAACAACTTATTTTTCCCATTCCATACTACCAATCCCTTGGCGCTGGTGAACCACCACAAACGGTGCATATGGTCATAAAGGCCATCTGTTATAGTTGCCTGTATTGGGTTGATCAATTCGGTATAGTCGGTAACCTTTCCTTCTTCCATTTTATATACCTCTCCTTGCTCTCCCATCGCCCAAATATTACCACTCGAATCAAAAAACGGCTCCTTCATAAAGATCCCTTCTGTCATACCGTATTTTTGAAAACTACGGTTCTCTTCATTGAAAACCAAACAACCTCCAAAGCCCGTGATCAAAAGATCATCGTTCTTCAATTTTAACAAACTGAAGGGCACTATCTCAACCGGGACTGCGATATACCATTCTAGTTGATTGTTGTGTATCTTATAAATAAACTTGTTATTGGCCAGGAGATAAACATTTCCCTCATCATCCGATATACAGCTGGCCGGGTTCGCGGTTTCATTAATATCGAGCTTTGTTTTTTCAAAGGAAGTATCTGTTCTTTCGTAATAGCCTCCATAATATTTGCCGATCCATATCTTGCCGTTTTTATCTTCCGTTATTGAAAATGTACATAGATCCCCCCCTTGTCCATCGGAATCATAATGGGTCATTCCCCGATCATTTAATAGGGTGGCTCCATTGCCATAGGTAGAAACCCAGGTATTACCGAATCTATCCTCCATGACATCTTTGATCAGATTATAAGACAATCCATTTTCGGTTGTGATCCATGTCCTGCTGGTATCCTTAATCACCAGCAAACCCTCTTCGGTAGAAAAATAAAGCTTACCACTATTTGGAGGAGAACTAATATTCGAGACAGTAGCATGATTCCTTAACCATCCACTTCGGTCTATTACTATCGTATCTTTTATATATAGAAGCGTTCCATAGCCTCCGGCCCAGATACCCCCGGTTTCATCCACAAATAAACCTTCGGTCATAGTTGGATGGATCTTCCGGGGCTGATAGTTTGCCGATTTTTTAAAACATATAATTCCCTTATTACCGGTAGAAACTATATCTCCATTGGGCAACTGATCCAGTTTTTGGGCATAGAGTCCTTTAGAAAGTTCATCGAAATAATATATCCTGGGTCGATATTCCATTGTAACCCTTACGATGCCATGATCCTTGCTGGCAACCCATAATTCATTTTCACGGCTAAAAAATATATCTGTTATAAAACCTAAAGGAAAACCGTTGGTAGCATTAAAAGAGTAAAAACTTGTTCCATCAAAAACCGCAATACCGGTTCCAAACGATCCAATCCACAATCTCCCTTTTGAATCAAACTCTATGTCGAAAATAAAATTGGCATCTAAACCTGAATGATAAGAGTAGTTCTTAAAATCATATCCATCATACCTGCATAAACCCGCCTCAGTAGCCATCCATATATAGCCTTGATGGTCCTGTGCTATTTTAAATACCGACGATTGAGGCAATCCATCTTTATTAGTGATGGTAGTAAACGGATAATGCTGGGCATTGATGAATAGAACAGGCAACGACGAAAGAATGATACAAACTGACCGGATGAAAGGTTGAATTAGTCTCATACAACAAATATATGCATCAATGGATTCATTTCTTCACCCTTTTCTTAAATCTACTTTCCAAAAATCGATGTACAGGAAGTATAAGTGTTGCCAATAATAGGTTTACCAATAATTTATAAATCGGAACCCCATGGGTTATATTATCCACATAGGGATCAATAAATACCAGTATAAATTCAAACAATAATAATAAAGAAATAAAAATGAGTCCAAGGGATACCTGTTCAGATACCTTTATAAAGCCTAAAGACAATACAATCCCAAAAACAAGTAGAATGGCAAGAAGAATAATGGTGTATTGCAATATGTTTCGGCGTGCAATTCTTCTGGCCTCTTCCTTTTCCTTCTGTTCTATTACCATCTGTTCTTTCTCAAACTCATATTGACCTTGCAATTCCAGCATTTTTTCTGTGTTTTCATCATTATGTATACTATCCCGATATAACATGAACATCCTTTGATCGTTGAATGCACTCTTAAAATCCTCTTCTGAGCTGTCTAAAAAAGTCAATTGCAGATAAGTATCCCGAATGATGGTCTTTGCACCAATGTCAAATGAGATCGACAAAGCATCCTTCAAATACCCCCTTGCCTCCGTAAATCTTTTGAGCTTGGTGAGCACATGAGCTATAATGGTATACTTGTACGATATAATTTCTTTATTCCCTTGTTTTTCTTCTATTTCCAAACCTAGTAAAAGGTATTCCAGTGCTTTTTCATGGTCACCCTGCTCATCATATACGCTACCTATACCGCCATATGCACCCGCAACTATTGCTTCATCTCCAATTTCCTTGGCAAGCGCTAGACTGCGCTGATAGTTTTTCAATGCCTCAGGGTAGTTCTGCTGGCGAAAATAAGTAGCCCCCACATTATGATAACCAAGAGGAATAGCTTCCTTATCACCCAGGTAGATCCATAGTTTCAGAGCCGCCTGATAATTTCTCCTGGCTATGTTAAAATCTCCTTGGTCATAATATATATTTCCAATATTGTTATAATAGTCTGCTACTTTCCCTTTATTATCCAGATCTTCATATATCCTAAGTGCGAACAGGTAATATTTTAGGGCTTCAGGAGGGTTTCCCTGGTGTAAGCAGATCGTTCCTATTTTTCCACACATATCCGCAACGCCCGGCTTATATTCCATTTCGCAATATATAGCCAAGGCTCCATTATAATATTTCAGGGATTCGGGATACTTTGACTGGTACAAATAACATCTTCCCATTGTGCTAAAGGATTTGGCTTCTCCTTTTTGATAGTTGATCTGAACGGATAAAGTCATCGCCTGCTGCGTATACTCTATACATTTATCAAAATTATCGGCATTCAAGTACTCCACGCCAAGTTTGTTGAGTGTATTGACTTTATTGGTGTCCTCTCCAGTTGTTTTAAGAACCAGAAGCAGCGAATCAGTAGGTGTTTGCTGCCCATTCAACATTAAATGAAGACTATTGAATAGTAGGGTGAGTAGAAGATATCTTGTTGTGATTGCCACTATCTTTTTATAGAATTAGGGAAGAAAAAAACTATTAAAAAATATAGGGTCGAGGTTCAAACATAAATGTAAACAAAAAAATAGTCTTTCATTCATTCTTATGCCCATACATTCATTTTTTGTTACTTTTGAATATATTATAATTACCATGAAAGCCTACCTTTGCTCTATTTTCTTCGCTTCTCTGTTTATTTCAGGAGGATTGTTGCCATTAAACGCCCAGCAAAGATTGTTTGCAGGCAGGGTGAATAACTTTAGCACCGAATATGATGTATACCCCCAAGGTTGGTCGGCATACCAGATCCTTGGCGTACCTAATGTGTATCCGGCCTATGGTGATATTGAGGATGCCTTTAATCCTGAAAATTTTGGTATACAAAGAGATTTTATTGATATAGGGTATGATAACTACGGACCTATTGACAGTATTTTTATTTATCAAACCTATACCCCTGGTTTTATAGATTCTGTATTTGTTAAAAACCCAGGTACCCAGGCTTGGGACCTGGTATACTCTGCCATTCCTGCACCAGGACCACCCGTCTCCAGCATATTGGCCATCGGTTTTCCCATGACCAGCTATCCGGTGAATGAGCTCCGCCTTACCCTTGCCAATGATACCGCACCTGACTGGGTTGAAATAGATGCCGTCTCCATTAGCCCGGCAAGTACTAATATATTCACGCCTGAAACTATACCCGGTTCTGCTTTGGACTTCGATGGAGTGGATGATGCATTCCATTCCTATTCCAACTTGCTCAATTTGATCACCGATACAGGTGCGACCTTTACTGCCTGGATCAATATTCATCAGAACATCGCTCCTGCGATAACAGATGTTTTTGATGGGGCTTGTGTTTTATGTGACGCCGACGGTACTTATATTGGTGTATACTTAGGGAATGCCGGTGGAAGCGATAGCCTTTATTTTTATAATTATGATGGGGCGGATGAATTCTTTGGAATGGATTATACCCTCGATACCTGGTTCCATATTGCACTGGTTCATACCAACGACCAGTTAAAGGCCTATAAAAATGGGGTTTTGTACCGCACCATTCCTTCGGGATCTACTGCTTATATTGGCATGAGGGCACTTGAAATGGGATTTAATTTGAGCTCGGGGGCCTATTTCGAGGGAGAAATAGATGAGGTAACCACTTTTAATAAAGGCTTGAACATAACAGAAGTAAACGATGTAATGCATATGAATGTTCCGGCAAATATGCCTGGACTAACTGCCTATTGGCAGATGAGTAATTGCGATGCTTCACATACCTATAATCCCAAAAACCATATTGCTGATTCATTGGATGGCGTATCCTGCTCTTTGTCGGGCGTTCCTGATTTTACCGCAATAGAAAATACAGTGAATGAGACTTCATCTATCGACATATACCCAAATCCTTCAACCGGTATAGTTCATATTGCATTCAACAATATAACAGCCAATTATGTAGCGATTTACGACATAGCTGGTCGAATGATCCATCAAATGAATATACCGGCGGATGAGATAATTACCCTGGATTTGTCCCAATACCCGGCAGGGATCTACTCCATCCAGGTATTAGATGCTAATCAAAAAACGTATGTGTCAAAATTAATCATCCATTAATTGGGCCACCCTCACCTTTTCCACTTGAATGACCAATGGATTAGAAAATGGTTCATTAAAATTCCGGATCTAACGAACATTTGATATTTATATTATCTATCCATTAAAATAAACATGGGTTGGCAAACCTGTTTTTCATTTTAGTGAATGGTTGTCTCAAAATGAGATAAAAAAACTCTTTTAAAACAATATGTCAAATCACTAAAACCCTTGTAATTTTTTTATAATCAATTAATTGCATCCAATTTGGATCGATGCCCGTTTTGGTGGCACTATCATTGAAAATAGGATAATGAATTAAATCATTTAAATTTTAAAATTATGAAAAGAATTATTTTGTATATGGTTGTCGGGCTTTTTACTGCATTCACGTTTACGTCGTGTGAAGATGATCAAGCGGTTGAACCTAAAAGTTTCAAAGTAAGAATGACCGACTCCCCTGGTAATTATGCTGCATTAAATGTAACAATTACCAGTGTGGATGGATATGTTGAAGATCATGGATGGGTTACACTTAGTTCTCAAACTCAAACAATAAATGTGGCATCACTAACAAATGGTAGTGAAATAGTAATTGCAGATGCACATGATGTGCAAACCGGATTTTATACCCATTTACGGATAAAATTTGGTGGTACTGCAACTATTAATATCAATGCCACCGGAAGCGGAAGCGGATTACTCTTCACGCTGATCTGGGACTCACCTCAGGAAGTGGATATCTTGGTCAATCGCCAGGTAACCAACAACTCAGGAGCAAATGTATTGCTCGACTTTGATGTGGCCCAATCTATCATTCAGATAGGCGCTCAATATCATTTTCAGCCTGTTGTAAGGGAAGTTCATAATGAGGATACTGGGGTAAAAGGTCGTACACAAGGAGCATCAACAGCTGCGGTAGTGTTCACCAACCCATCTCATACCTACAGTGGTTATATTAATTCCGACGGTTATTTCTTTATTCGTGGTATGTCATCAGGTACTTATACCTGTACCATTTATAAAAACTCTGAATCGAACGAACAACACCAGATCAATGGTATTGTTGTTACGCAAGGACAGGTTTATCATATGGGTACCATCAACTTACAATAGTTTTGGTGAAGCTGCTGTTTCACTTCGGCAGCAATCAAAAAAGGGGAGGAGGAAGTTCTCCCCTTTTTTATTATTTTCACTTCATGAAAAAACTATCTTTCTTTTTCTTGGTCTTTATCCTTCTTCTTGGCTCAGGTCATACGCAAATGACCTATGATGCATTTGCGGATTCATTACAGGGAAATTCGGATAGCTGGGTGAACCAACGGGTTGAAAATGCAAAGAATGGGATCATTGAAAAAGTAGAAATGCCATTGGTAGTTCGAACAAAAGCATGGGGATGCAGGTGCCCCGACAATTATATAGGCGTAGGTGCCAATGTGAAAGAATGCTCCTGGATATTCCCTATCGCTAAAAAGAAACTTCCTTCACCTGATGAAAAAGGGTATAGTTTGGTGGTGACCGGATATTTTACGGGTAAATGGAAAGTAATGGACCTGCGTGCCAACGAAAAGGAGCCGGAGGAATGGATATATACCGTGGCAGAATTTAATATTATTTCATGGAAAATGAACACCCAGGAATATAAAGTGGATGCTCCGAAGGTTGTCAAGTGAAGTATAAAAATCTAGTAAATACTGATCTTCCCTGAAAAGCTTTGACCCTTATTGGGGGTTACTTTTACTATATAATCTGCTGGTTTTAACCGCACCGTCGACATATCTAATAAATTAGCCGAGTACTGCAAAATAGGTTTGTTATACATCACATAATAATGGTTATCCAAAGATTGGATATCAATATAACAGGACTTATCCCCTTCTACTCCTCTAATTTGCACTGTTAAGATCTGGGCTGTACGGTCCAGGAGAATGGTATTGCTGGTCTTGTTCTCCTCCGCATTGAACTTACTTGGGTCTGTAGCATCTATTCGCTGCAGATAGCTGTCCATAAAATGAGTATACAAGCCTTTTATTTCGGCATCTGCCATGAGATCCTTCCAACTGCGGGCATCGTAATTGGTATCACTTTCAATCGTTGCCATTTCAAGGTTAAGCCCGGTAGTAATGGTGCATTTATGGATCCATTTGTATTTCCCGTTCTGGAGGACCTCCATGTCTAACTTAATATTTCGAAGGCCCGTGCTGCTATTACCAAGATAAGTACCCGAGAACCGGTACTCATTCTGAGCCCCTAAAAGGAAAGGAAAACTGATCAGACAAAGGAGTATGAAACGTTTCATATGAATAATTTATAGGATTAAAATACGTAATTCCCTGTTTATTTGGCAATATTGATACCAAATTTTACAAAATACTCTATATTTGGTCAAATTCAACCCGTTTATTTTCAGCATGAAGACGATTTACGATACAGATGAGGCACCTGCACCCATAGGTCCTTACAGCCAGGCGGTGAAGGTCCACGGTTTTTTATTTACATCCGGCCAGATTGCCATTGACCCGGTTACCGGAAACATGATCCAAACCTCCATTGAGGCCGAAACCGTCCAGGTAATGAAGAACCTGGAGGCTTTATTGAGCGCCGCAGATCATAATTGGGACCATGTGGTTAAATCTACCATTTATCTCAAAAATATGGCGGATTTTCCCAAAGTGAATGAAGTCTATGGATCTGTTTTCAAACAATCCTATCCTGCCCGGGAAACAGTACAAGTAGCAGCCTTACCAAGAGGGGCAAATGTGGAGATCAGTGTAGTAGCATCCAAGTAAGCTTATTTTCATGCTTCCAATAAAAAAACTCTTTTTGTTTTTTTTGATCGGTGGAGGATCCTTATCCATCCATGCGCAAATAACAAAATTCGGGTGGCAAACCTACAATGATGGCACCTATACCCTAAAATATCCGAATACCTGGATCGTTGAAAAACCATCAGACTCTCTAAAATATGTAAAGCTTGTTTTCAAGTTCAATGGGAGTATGATCAACGATCTGAATGGCAATGCAACCATCGCCCGTCATGAGATACCCAAAGAATATTCAACTATTTCCGAATTTTCAGCTATTCTCAGTATTGCGCTTATGCAAATGGAGGGTGTTATTTCTGATAAGACCACCGAAACTTCTAACGAACTGGGAAATTGCATTGTTACGGATTTTAATATTTCGGATAAAAATTACAACCCCTCGGCTTATATGATGCAAGCGGTATGGAAATATAAAAATGAGTTTTGGGTGCTTACGCTAACACAAGCCAAAAAGAAGACAGGTAAAACGAGAAGATTGTTTTTACAAATGGTGGATTCTTTCAATATTCACTAACGTCCATCAAAAAAAAATAAAAGAAAAAAATTATTTTTGTTCAGATAATATCTGGCATCATGGCTAAACCTAGATTTACATTTAATACCCATACCCTCCCTTATCATAATTGGGGTAAACTATCACCAGAAGAAAAAGATGTTTTATTGAGTCGGGAACGCTTTGTAGGCGGTATATGCTGGCTCAATGATTATATTATTAGCTCAAGTGAAGATGGGACCATTCGCATCACCGCAGCTGATGGCATCAGCAAGATCATCGACCAGTCTGAACATGCTTTCAATTATATTGCCTTGAACCATAACCAGCAATTATTGCTGGCTTGCAGCGACGACGGGAATATTTATTTGTACGAAACAGCACATTTTACCAAGGTCCATAAACTCACCGGACTCGATAAATCGGGTGTAAGAAAAGCCTCTTTTTCCAGAGCAGGGCATGTGATTGCAGGTTCCAATTCAGGGCACTTGGGTATCTGGCACCTTGAAAGTGGAAGGTCCGCTTTTTTTAACGACCATGAAGCAACTGTAAATGCGGTGGCTGTACATCCTGAAAAAGAGATGGCCATTTCAAATGATATGTCGGGCAGAACTTTGATCTGGGACCTGCATGAAATGAAAATGGTGAAAGAACTGACTGAAAAAAGAGGGGCCTTTTTCAAAGGGCTCAATCATTTTGGAGCTAATACAGCTTTGTGGAACCATGATTTTTTGATCCTGGCGGATGACGAGCTAAGGATCTATAACAATGAATTTGAACAAGTACATGTGATCAAAGGAATGGCATTTGCTCCCAGTGATATTCAGGTATTTGATGGAATACTCTGGGCAGGGGGCGATTTTCTGAAAGGATGGAAAACAGATAACTGGGAAGAGGTTTTTTCAAAAAGACAAAAGGAAAATATTTATAGCATGGATATTGACCCGGATGGCATTCTTTATACAGGTGATCAGGAAGGGCATATATGCGTTTGGGCCATCAAAGAACTGTTGGAAACCGAATTCAGGTACAGTCATGGCGGGAGTGTTACCCATGTGATCGACAATAAAGATTACCTGGTTACCTCATCAGATGATAAATCTATTATTGTTTGGAACAAAGATGGAACTGGAGTAAGCCGTTACCTAAGTAATGATAGTAAAATTGCGGTTTGCTCCTTCATCTCTCCCCATCAAATTGTGATCATTGAAAACAATGCTGCCAGACTTCTTAACCTGGAATCCATGACCATTGAAAAAGAGGTAGAAATATGCCGTTACGTAAAAATGCAGTATAGTTTTATTAAAGACAACCTGCTTTACTTCTCCATGGTATGCCAGTTTCCAAGAATATTGAACCTGGAAAATTTTACATTGGAAGAAATTAGGTTCAGAACGGCTATTTATCATTTTTCGAATATCATTGACAACAAAATAATTGGCTGTGGTTATCCAGCATTTCCAGACGAGTACAAAGACTTTGACCTGGATAAACGAAAACCTGATGAGGAGCTGAGAGAAGCTCCCGTGGTTTTAATTGACCTCGAAACGAACCAGGTGATAAAAGAGTTTTGGCTGAAGGGCACCGAGATCTATGGACATTGGAAAAAAGATTCTATCTATCCTTCCTGCGCTTACCAGGAAAAAGATTGGTTTATTGTCGGCTATTCTGACGGCCAGATCGCCAAATGGAGAAAGGATGGTGATCGGCCTGAATTACTTATTCATCCTGCCAAGGGCTATGTACTTAATATTCACAAAACAAAGAACAACGATTATGTAGTTTCTTCCGCCCCGGATTACCCTTTGATGATCATTGACGAAAACCTTCAAATCGTTCAAAACAGGAAACTCAGCACGAATGCCAGTATTAAGTATTTTGACCAGGAAAAGAACATTGCGGTGGTAAGTGAAAGGGAAATAAAACAGGTCTTATTCTTTGAAGCGGATAGCCAGGAATACCTCGGAAATGTTGAATATGCCCATATGCTCGACAAGGTGTATAAAAGCGGTGAGGTTTATTATATATTCGGCGGTGGTGGGTGCACCGGAATATCAAGTTGATAAAATCAATTTGAGGCTGGAGGCTGGCACGAAAATAACTTCAAACCCCGTCAAACTTCAAACTTCAAACCTTTTCGCTACTTTTGCCCCCCAATGAGCAATCCCGTTATAAAGCCTTATTTACGATTAAGTGGTTTAGAGTCATTAACCATTACACCCCAAACAAATTTTGTGAATGTGGGTGAACGTTGTAATGTAACCGGTTCACGGATGTTCTTACGGTTGGTGAAGGAGGATAAGTACGATGATGCGATCCAGGTAGCCCTGGAACAAGTTCGAGGTGGCGCACAGGTATTAGATGTTAACATGGATGAGGGTATGCTCGATGGGGCAAAAGCCATGGTGCGTTTCCTGAACCTGATCGCAGCTGAACCTGAAATTGCCCGTATTCCGGTAATGATCGATAGTTCCAAATGGGAGATCATTGTTGCAGGGTTAAAATGCCTGCAAGGAAAAGGAATTGTAAATTCCATTTCCTTAAAATCCGGCGAAGATGAATTTATCCACCAGGCCAAGATCATCAAACGATTCGGAGCGGCAGTGATCGTGATGGCATTTGATGAAAAAGGACAAGCTGACAGTTTTGAACGGAGGATCGAGATCTGCAAAAGAAGCTATGATATCCTCACCCAGCAATTAAAATTTCCTGCCTGGGATATTATTTTCGATCCGAATATTTTCCCAGTTGGCACGGGAATGGAAGAACATGCCAACAATGCCATTGACTTTTTTAGAGCCACCAAATGGATCAAGGAAAATCTGCCTTTTGCCAAAGTAAGTGGAGGTGTAAGCAATGTTTCCTTTTCATTCCGGGGAAATGATAAGGTGCGTGAAGCCATGCATGCTGCCTTCTTATATCATGGTATTCAAAACGGCATGGATATGGGGATCGTGAACCCCTCTCAACTGGAAGTATATGATGCTATTCCTAAAGATCTCCTGGAACATGTGGAAGACGTATTGTTGAACCGCCGACCAGATGCTACCGAAAGGTTACTGGTATATGCAGAACAGTTTAAAGGAGAAAAAAATATTAAAGACGAAGTAGCCCAGGAATGGAGAAGTGGATCAGTAGAAGATAGACTGGCGCATGCTTTGGTAAAAGGTATCATAGATTTTATTGATGTGGATATTGAAGAGGCACGTCAAAAATATCCTCGACCCATTGAAGTGATTGAAGGTCCGCTGATGGATGGAATGAATATCGTAGGAGACCTGTTTGGAAGTGGAAAAATGTTCTTACCTCAGGTGGTAAAATCGGCCCGTGTGATGAAAAAGGCGGTAGCCTATTTGCAACCGTTTATTGAAGCAGAAAAATCGGGTGTGATCACGGCCAATGGTAAAATATTAATGGCAACGGTAAAGGGCGACGTACATGATATTGGTAAGAACATTGTTGGGGTGGTATTGGGTTGTAATAATTATGACGTGGTGGATCTAGGTGTAATGGTGCCCAGCGAAAAGATCATAGAAGCTGCCATCCGGGAAAAAGTGGATGTGATCGGCTTAAGCGGATTGATCACTCCATCATTGGATGAAATGGTACATATGGCCAAAGAAATGCAAAGAGTTGGATTGACCATTCCATTGCTCATTGGTGGGGCTACCACATCGAAAATACATACAGCTGTAAAGATAGAAGAGAGTTATCCGGATGGTGTTACGGTGCATGTATTGGATGCATCACGTTCAGTTCCGGTGGTTGAAGCATTGCTGGGTGATAAAAAAGAAAATTTTGTAAAAAATATCAGGGCCGAATATACCGAAATGCGGGAACGGCATAAAAGTCAGCAATCCCTTAAAAATCTCATTCCTATCAAGGATGCACGTACAAATGCGTTTGATGGAAAATGGGAAACCTATACCCCCCCTACTCCCCGCTTCACAGGTGTAAAAGTGTTCGATAACTATTCACTGGCAGAACTGGCAGAATATATTGATTGGACACCCTTCTTTCAAACCTGGGAATTGGCTGGAAGATATCCTGCCATTTTAAAAGACAAACTAGTGGGTGAAGAAGCTACTTCCTTATTCAAAGATGCACAGGAAATGCTAAAAAAACTCATTGCCGAAAACTGGATCCAGGCCAAAGGTGTGATTGGGATCTTTGAAGCCAATGCGGTGGGAGATGACATGGAGGTTTACGAAGACAACCAGCTTAAAACAGTTTTACATTCATTGCGCCAGCAAAATAAAAAGGCAGAAGGTTTACCCAATTATGCTCTTACCGATTTTGTTGCCCCTAAATCTTCAGGTAAAAAAGATTATATAGGTGGATTTGCCGTAACTGCAGGAATTGGTATCGATGAAAAAGTAGCTGAATTCGAGAAAAATCATGATGACTATTCATCCATCTTATTAAAAGCATTGGCAGATAGATTGGCGGAAGCGTTCGCAGAAAGATTGCATCAAAGAGTTAGAAAAGAATTCTGGGGATATGCAACGGATGAAAACCTATCGAATGATGAAATGATTTCAGAAAAATACCAGGGTATCCGTCCGGCACCTGGTTACCCTGCTTGTCCGGACCATACTGAAAAGAGGTTATTGTTCGATCTGCTGCAGGTGGAAAAGAACACGGGTATTATCCTTACTGATTCGTTCGCCATGTTCCCTACGGCGGCGGTAAGTGGTTTGTATTTTTCGCATCCTGATTCAAAATATTTCGGGTTGGGTAAGATCAATAAGGATCAAGTAGAAGATTATGCCAAGCGTAAAGGAATGAGCATGGAGATGATGGAAAGATGGTTATCACCAAATTTGGGATATTGATTGATTGCTAAAAACTACGTTTTATCGTTGTATGGACGCAATATATTGCGTCCATACCATCGGCAATGATCAATCCGTTTATAATTTTATCTTTGTAAACCAACATCAACACCTTGAAGAAACTCTTCATCCTTCTCATTGCATTCTTTTTTGCATACAACCTTCATGCACAGGCATCCGAATGGGTGGAAGGGTCATGGGATGTTTTTGGAGATGATATGGATTCGGCAAAAATACTTTGCGAAAAAGGTTATCATTTGGCTCAGGAAAAAGGCGATTTAAAAACCATGGGTAGGGCATTGGCATACAGAGCCATTTACTATGATATAGAAGCCAAAGCAGATTCCGCCCTTTTCCTTTTTTATAAGGCGTTGTCTATCCAGGAATCCATCAGAGATACCATGGGATTGATCACTACCTATAATAACCTGGGTATATTTTACTTCAGCCAGTATCAATATACCATGGCCACCACTTATTATAAAAAAGCCTATGAGACCGCCTTAACCGTAAATGACTATTCAAGCGCTGCTGGTTCACTGATCAATATAGGCGTTATTGAATCATATCAACCCAATGGAGGGAATGCTCTAGATTATTATTCAGAAGCGGAACGACTGTATTTATTAGAAGGAGATAGCGTTGGTTTACTGCCAATCTGGAGCAATACAGCAAAAATATACCACGATAGAGGCAATTATGAACAAGCTTATTTATTAAACCTAAAATCTGTTCAATCGCCTGATGAGAATAAATCTTTGTCTGATTGGATCACTGAAAGGATTTTAATGACCAATATCCTCTATAAAATGGGCCGGTATGCCGAGGCCGAAAAATTCGGGTTACAAGCCCTGGAAGAGGCCGAAAAAGGGAATGTGCCGGAACGTAAGCAATATATCTACGAAGCCTTATCGAATCTATATTATGCTAAAAACGATTATAAAAGAGCTTTTGATTTTGGGACCAAATACCGCGACCTAAGGGATTCATTGATCAACGATAGCAGAACAAAGCAGATCGCAGAGATGCAAACCAAGTACCAATCCGAAAAAGCAGTCAATGAGATCAACAAACTTAAGCTGGAAGCCCAGAAAAGAAAAAATGTGGAGCTTGAAAAGAAACGGCTGCAGGTAGGCTTTTATTCAGTATTGATCGCAGGTGGGATCGGATTATTTGGGTTGGCCGTTTTTATTATATTATTGATCATTACCCTGCGTTTAGAAAGAACCAACAGCAAGCTCACGTTGGAAAAGAAAAAATACGCTGAGCAAATGCTGGAAAAGGAAAAATTATTGATGAGAGAATCCCATCATAGGATCAAAAATAACTTACAGCTCATCAATAGCATCCTCGACCTTCAATCCAGAAATATAAAAGATGTGGCCATTAAAGAAGCTTTCGCAGAAAGCAGGCAAAGGATCCAAGCTATTTCATTTGCCCACCAACGTTTATACGGAGATGATACCGTAGAAAAACTCAACCTGAAAAGTTTCTTGACGGATCTGAGCATTTCCATTCAATCCTCATCCATCCATGACAGTACCCACATAAAGATCATTCCACAAATAGAGGATATTTCTATTTCCACCGAAAAAGCGATCCCGATTGGATTGATCGTTAACGAACTTCTCACCAATTCCATTAAATATGCATTCAGGGAATCGGCTGAAGGAGAAATATTCATTCGCTTAATGAATCGTGGAGATCAACTCGAACTGGTGATTGAAGATAACGGTTCTGGGATGAAAGAGGAGGTGGAGGGAACAGGGTTCGGGCACCAACTGGTAAAATCAATGACCCGTCAATTAAAAGCAGAATATTCCCTATCTTTAACATCCGGAGTGAAACATATTTTCTTCATTCCCATAGTGTAATAACTCATCATCATGGAAAAAACAAAAGTGCTCATTGTAGAAGACGAAGCATTGATTGCTGATAACCTGGCAGCCATTATCGGAGACCTTAATTATGAAGTAACGGATATTTGTGCCAATGCAGAAGAGGCTATCAAATCCATTAAAAACAATCCTCCCGAAGTTTGTTTGCTGGATGTAAGTATTGATGGTGAAATTGATGGAATAGATCTGGCAACCATGATCCAAAAAAGGATCCAGGTACCCCATATATTTATTACTTCCTTTAGTGATTCCTCCACTATTGAAAGAGCAAAACAAACATCACCTGCAGCGTATATCATTAAACCTTATACCGCAAAGGAAGTGGAAGTAAATATGACCCTGGCCTTGTATAAGAAAGACGAACCGGTTTCCATCCCCATAAAAACATCCAATAATCCAGAGGATGACTCATTTTTTATCAAGGATAAACATGAACTGGTGAAAATAAAGTTTGACGAGATATCGTATTGCGAAGCAGCAGATAACTACACAATTATTTATACCTCCAAAAGTAAATACATGATCAGTCAAACCATGAAAGCTGTTTTTGAAAAGCTGGAAGCGGGTGGTTTTGTAAGGATACACCGAAGCTATTTTGTGAGGTTCAAGGACATTGAATCGATCGGACCTAATTATATTATTATCCAAGGAAAAGAGATCCCCATGAGCCAAAACCATCGGCAGGAATTATTGGCCCGCATCAACCTGATTTAGGGCTCATTCACTCAGAAAATTTCATTGTTCACCCAATATTTCCAACCTGAATAAATGGGATTCGTTAATCTTGATATGATTATGATTTGAGTTTTTGAACCAACAAACTATGGAATCAGCCTTCCCGCTTCACTGGGAGGGCTTTTTTGTTTTTAACCATACAAATAAAGAGTAGCTATTTATCCAAAACCTTGGGCACCCTGAAATAGTCGGAGTCTTTTTTAGGGGCATTCACCAGGGCATCCTCGTGTGAAACGGAATTGTTCACCTCATCTTTCCGCAAGACATTCACTTCATTGCTCATATAGATCAGCGGTTCTACGTTGGAAGTATCTAATTCATTCAACTTATCGATCCAGGTAATGATCCGTGAAAGGTCCTGACGAATGGCTGGTTTTTCCTCAGCAGAAAACTCAAGTCGGGCCAAAAAGGCCAACTTATCTACTGTTTCATCGTTTATTTCCATGATATTCCTGCAAATTTGAAAGTACAATATTATAAACTTTTTCCTTTAGTTGTTCAATATCATTATTCACCTCCGAAGGATAGATGGGTTTACCCACTTTGATATAGAGTTTCCCAGGCCCTCCCCTCCTCAGCTTCAGTAATTCCTTTTCATGGGGCATCCTGTCGAACGAATTGAGGGTGGTAACCGGAACAATGGGCGTATTCGTCTCGACTGCCATTTTAAAGGCCCCTACTTTAAAAGGTAACAGCGTACCCTCTATCCTGTTTTGGGTCCCTTCCGGATATACCAATATGCTATATCCCTTCTCAATGTCTTTCACCGCTCTTAAAAACGCCGCTGAGGAATCCATTTTACTGCTCCGGTCAAAAGGTATATGGGTCTTTGAAAACATGATCTTAAACAAAGGTACTTTGGCCAATGAGCCTTTGGCCATAAAATGAAAATAATTAGGAATTACTTTATATCCGGTAAGGATATCCAGGAAGGTGCTGTGGTTAGGTGTATAGATATATACTTTTTTCGGGTCCAGCGGCTCTTCATAGGTTACGATCGTCCTGATCCCCATGGTTACCCTGAGCCAACCTGCCCAGAACCGTTGTACCCTCATAGAAGCTGGCCAACGGGATTCTTTGGCGAATAAAAACTTAAGGGGCCAATAAAAGAACAACATCCAGAACAAAAAGTTCAGGGCGAAAAAAACTTGCCATATCAGATTGAATACTTTTCTCATCGTTCGTTTTCTGTACAAAACTAATATTTTAAATTTTCTTAGGATATGTATCGAAAAAACAAGGTGTTAATTAATTACTTTTAAACTCAACATGCAGAGAAAAATTTCCATCTTCTGGTCTCCAGGTTTTATTATTGGCCTGATCATCTTATTGGTGAACGATCATTTTCTAAAAATTCTTTTTCCCCATTGGATCACCGGTAAATTATCTGATATCGCCGGACTTTTTATTTTCCCCATCTTTCTGGCAGCCTTTGTACCTCGATTCAAAAAAAACATGTATGGGATCACGGTCCTGGGTTTTATCTGGTTTAAATCTCCCTTGGCTAATGGATTCATCGAGTTTTTCAATCAACTGGATCTGTTTTCTATTTCCCGTGTGATCGACTGGACCGATCTATTGGCCTTGATCATTTTGCCATTTTCTTACAGGTATTTTACGAATTACCAGGGTACAAATTTCAAACTTCATCCATTGCCGGTGATCCTGGTGGCATCGTTTGCTTTTATAGCTACCAGTAGGGCCAGGGTAAATGTATTGAACAACAAAACCTATCGTTTCGATTATTCTTTAGATACATTGAAGAAAAAAATATTTCTACACAAAAATGTTTATAATGGTTTGAGGCCTGAGTGGCTAAAAAGGGATTCCTTGGAAAAAGTGGATCCTGTATATCAACACCCAGATTCCATCAAGATCAAGAACGATCTGTTCGACCGATTTCTTGGATTTACACAACTAAGGGTGGAAGATACTGCATGCAGCGATGGATTCTATGCTCAAATAGAATTATCGGGTAACGATCAAGGATCTTCCTTAAAATCCACCTACCTCTATCATGAATGTCATGATAAAAAAGACCAGTTCAAAACGCAGATCATACAAATTTTTGAAGAAAAAATCATCAAGCCCTTAAATGAATAGGAATCTTTATTACCTTAAACCACTCAAAAAAAAGAAGATCAACATCTAGCCATGGAATTCATTCCTCAAGATAAAAACTATGCTTCCCGGATAAAAGAGAGTTTTGCTCGTCAGACTTTTATGGAATATATCGGCGCAAAACTTGCAGAAGTAAAGCCCGGATATTGTGAGATCCACGTTCCTTATCGAAAAGAACTTACACAGCAGCATGGATATTTTCATGCAGGTGTGGTGGGCACTTTGGCCGACAATGCTGCAGGCTATGCTGCCTATACGTTGATGGCTGTAGACTCCTCTATTCTTACCGTGGAATATAAAGTAAATTTAATGGCTCCTGGTAATGGAGAAATGCTCATTGCCAAATCAACCGTATTAAAATATGGAAGAACTCTTACCATATGCAGGACCGATGTATTTGTACAAAAAAATGGGGTAGAAAAAATATGTGCAGCTGCTCAGGTTACATTGATCGAATTAGCCGAAAAAAAAGATGGAGAGTAAATCAATCGCATATCATTCTCCCATCGGCTGGATTAAAATCGTCGGCAACAAAGACTATATCATGGCGGTTGAATTTCATGATCAAGAACCGGAAACCGTTAGCCATGAAAATGAGGAGGAAAATGCATTGCTGCAAATTGCCCATGACCAGATCAAAGCTTATTTTGAAAGCGGTTTAAAAAAATTCACTTTCCCGATTCTTCAACCAGGTACCCATTTTCAAATGGCAGTTTGGAATGAATTGATCGAAATACCCTATGGAAAAACCATTTCGTATTTACAACTGGCCCTGAACCTGGGTGACGCTAAAAAGATCAGGGCAGCAGGTAGCGCCAATGGCAAAAACAATATAGCCATCGTAGTTCCTTGCCATAGGGTCGTCGGATCTACCGGTGAATTGGTAGGATATGCGGGTGGACTCTGGAGAAAGGAATGGCTACTCAAACATGAACATGCCTTACCCAAAAGTTTATTCGATTAGTGCAAATACTTTATTATCGCAATTCTTTTGTGGCCATCATATACAGCATATCGTATGCTCCTGCATTTCCATCGGTATTAGGAACGGTATAATTAAATCCGGTTCCAGTCCATCCATAGATGTTGATGCCTTTATCTGTATTTGGCTGCGTATAATACATTCCTTCACCACCCCAGGCGTATAGGTTTTCTCCACCGTCTACATTTGGCTTGGTATAATAAAGACCAGTCCCAGTCCAGCTATAAATATTATAGCCTTTCTCCACGTTTGGTTCAGTATAATATAATCCGGTACCACTCCAGCTATGGTAATTCATTCCTCCTTTTACATTGGGTACTGAATATAACAAACCTGTTCCACTCCATCCGTAAATATTAGACCCTTTATCGGTGTTGGGTTTTACATAATAAATACCTGTACCTGTCCAAGTATACAAGTTTTGAGAATAAGCTGCGGTTGTTGAAAGTCCAATGCAAATCAATGCACTCAATAGTAGTTTAATTTTCATGATTAGTTTTTTTGGGGTGTTAAAGACAATATTTGAGCCACAAATATAGGAGGTTTAGGTTTATTTAAAAATTAACATTCCTTTATGATTTTCTATACTGATTTAGTGATAGTTCCATCAACAGACCTGGAGGGTCGATAAGAAAGAAGGATGGCTTATTCATTACGTGATTTTACCCTAGGTAACTATTCGATTATAATATTATCTTAGCCTGATTCGATCTTATATCCACTTATTATTTAAATCTAAAAATCAACTCATATGATAGGCTTATGTTTTGAAGCTGATACTCCCTGCAGTTCATGTTCCCGCCCCCTGGCCATGAATGCCCTGGTAGAAACCATTGTTTGTAGCGAATGTCTCACCGTGAATAAATTCACGGTGGAAGGCTGGAAGAACCTGCTGGAAGATATGTTTAAATCCGCCCCTACTTTTCGGGAAAATGAAGGGCAACCTTCTTCCATTATGGGTGGTAGAAATTATCAGATCATGTACGGCAGGCAGAACCCCAAATTTTTGGATACCAAGACCTATATGGACATGGAAACTGCCGTAGCAGGTGCGGAAACGGGTAAGATCATCAATCCACAAACGCAGGTTGCCTATTCCATTCGTAAACTACCTGAAAAATTTGCTTCCGCATGTCCAAATGTACATTATATCATTGGTGAAGATTTTACCTTGTTACCCAACTACACGGGTCAATCGGAAGTATTGGACAACCATCATAAAAAAGAGCTGGTTCCCTTTACATGCCCCAATTGTGCAGGAACTTTGCAAATCGATGGTTCGGTTAGAACACTTAAATGTCAGTTCTGCTCCACCGAATCATATATTCCAGATGAGACCTGGCAGAAAATGAATCCAACCAAGTCTAAAGAACGTTTTTATTTTTGGTATGATGAGCTCACCATGAAATTTGAATGGGATTCGGACCTTCATGATTGCATTGCTGATGAAGAAGGAACTTTATACCTGAGTGTTGATCCTATTTTTGGGTCTGACGACGATCTGTGGATCGTAGCACTCAATCCCGACCTCACCATAAAATGGAAAAGGAATCAGTTAAAATTCAAAACCCATACAGGCGGAGGTGAAGCCCAACTAGGTTTGAATACGCATGGAGAATTAATGGTATGGAGTTGGGATCGCAATACCATGCTGTTGCTTTCTAAAAAAGATGGTTTGGAAGTTAAACGGATAGGGAAGAAAAATGAAGATCCGGATAAAGCTGCCACTACGGTTTTTGACTTTACTATGACCAGGCATTTAGCAGGTAACAAAGATGGTAACTATTTTGTATATGCAATAAGAGATCGGCAAGCGGATGGCAAAACCTATTGCGAATTTTTAGTATTGGACCCCGAAGCAAATATTTCCAAACCATGGGGATTAGACGATCCTGCTAAAAAAGGATTTTTTGGTTCCCTTAAAAAAGCATTTTCTGGTATAGGGGAAGCCCCCTATTTTGAGAAGTTAAAAAACCGGCCAACACGTTGCCGGAATTATGATGTAAAAATAAGTATCGGAGCCGACGGATCCTATTATTTATTAGAGCATCACGACCTCATTAAATTGGATAAAAATGGGGAGCAAATCTATTTCCATACAATTACCGGTGGTTATGTAATGCATAAAGTGGTGGGAGATGCCGAGGGAAATGCATACTATTTGATGAATGAGGACCAAAAGGATACCACTGTTCTGATCAAAATTTCTCCCGACGGCAAGAACTTTGGCCCTTCTATCAAAGGGATCATGGATGGAGGCAAGTTATGTGAAGAAAACATGCTGGCCATCGGAGGTAATGGAACCATTTATTGCCTGGGATATGGAGGCCGCATCCGCATTTTTAATCCCGATGGAACATTAACATACGCCAGTAAGGAATCCTTAGAGGAAGAGGAAGATCTGATCAAGGAGAAGAAAGAAATGGAAGATTGATATTATTTCCACCGAAGTACGAACTTTTACGAACCTACGAATATAGCCCGAAGCGATTCGTAAGTTCGTAGGATTTTATTAGTACTTCGGTGGAAATAAAAAGAATAATTGATATATTTGAAAAAAAATAGTTCTATGAAGAAAACTTTACTCTCTGTTATCCTGGCTATGTTTTCTTCTTCCTCCGCTTTTCTGCAGACTGATTTTCAGTCTTTGCTACTCACCATTGATTTTGAGAATGGAGCTGATAGCATTATCAGCTATTACAATGTATCCGGTACCCAATGGCAAAAGGGTGTTCCTCAAAAAACAGTATTGGATACCGCTTATTCTCCTGATCATGCTATGGTAACCGATACGGTCAATCCTTATGCACCTGGAACGTATACTTATTTCGAAGTACCGTTTGTTCCAAACGATTACGGTGTTTTTGACTTCTCTAACTTTGTATGCCCGTTAAAAATGTGTTTTCGCCATAAATCAGATTGGGACCCGGCAGCAGCCGGTGGATGGGTCAGTTTAAGAGATAACAATGAGTATCTCTCCGAATTTGGGGGGTTCAGTACAGGCATCTATGGTCTCGACTATTATTATTGGATGTTTGAATTTTATAATGATAGCTCCGGCTGGATGGAGAACATTGCCTATGATACACTCTACAATGATACTTTGGGCTTCGGGCAAAGCGATACAAGTTGGAAACATACCTGTACAGAAATGTCTTGGATAGCCCTATCTCCTGGACGTGCTTTTGATACTTTGTACTATCGATTCTCATTTATGTCTGACACCCTTGCTAACCCTGGACATGAAGGTTGGATGATAGATGATATCCAGATTGGCCAGGGTTGGGGCGTCTGCGCAGGTTCTATAGAGGAACAAACCAGCACCATGTTATGGGTCTATCCAAATCCGGCCAATGAATATGTTAGGTGGGAAGTTCCCTATGCCTATGGTCAGGCAAGTTTTGATTGGATCGACGTACATGGAAAAATCATTCAATCAGGTGCAGCAAATACCAGTATGATCCAAACCACCGGCCTAACCAATGGTCTTTATATCCTACGATTGAATATTGATGGTAAACAGGTGGTAAAAAAGATAATGGTGCAGCATTAAGACGGTCACATTTCTAATCCATAACTTTGAGATAAAGTTGTACATTAGTAATAGTGAAAAAACTACTTATCATATCATTTGCTTTTATATCTCCAATTATCATCAAAACTCAAACTGGTACAGCGCCTTCGTGTAGATTTGAGTTAAAGGCAGATAAGGAAATACTTGAGAAATATTACCCGGTATCAAGGTATAGCTTTAGACCTCTTTCGAAAAATCTGGCAGATAAAATAGGTATGAAACTTCGACTAAGCAGATATGAGAGTTTGTATGTTCAAAAAGATTCTTTATGCAATCGATTTAAGGATATAGTAGTTTATAAGAATTTATATTTAAATAGCATAGAACTTGAACTCGACTCCATGCCCTATAATATGGTAGGTCTGTTGATCAGGTGCACATTTCAGCAAATAAAAAAGGATTAATGCCTCAACTTCTCATCAAAAATATGGTTTGTCACCGTTGTGTATTGTCGGTTGAACAAATACTCCAACAATTAAATATTCCATATACTGAAGTAACCATTGGAGAAGTACAACTTAGCAAAGAACTCACGGCCTCAGAGAAAAAAGGGTTGATAGAAAAACTCCAGTCCATTGGTTTCGAGCTGATCGGCAGCCATCAAAGTGGGCTCATTGAGAAGATCAAGCATTGGATAATCCTAAAAGCCCGAAATGAAACAACCGAAAAAGAAAAGAAGTGGAAATTGTCGGAATACCTCATTCACCATATCCCCAACGAGTATACGTATTTGAGCAGCTTGTTTTCGGAAGTAGAAGGAAGGACCATAGAAAACTATTTTATTGAACAAAGGATTGAAAAAGTAAAAGAGTTATTGGTGTATAACCAGTTGAACTTATCTGAAATTGCGGTGGAGATGGACTATAGTTCCGTTGCACATTTATCGGCCCAGTTCAAAAAAATAACAGGACTTACTCCTTCTCATTTCAAGTCGATCGGAGACCAAAAGAGGAAGTCGATCGATCAGGTGTAGATAACCGATCCAAGCGGAGTATTTGCTTCGTACCTACGGCACTCTATGTTTTATACCCTGCATACTTTTACCAATCTATCATCCCCGTCCGAACGGTAGGGCCTGGCGGGCCTACGGGATTCATATGAGCTCCGTAGGAGCGGCATATTGGTAAAATAAACAGTGTAGATTTTGTTGGAGTGCCGTAGGTACGAAATATTGGATTTTTCAAATCATCCCAAAATCCTATAAAACCTTCCCAAAGTTGTATAACGCCCCTCAGGCAAGGTCACCGTACCTTTGTATCAACAATTAATAAAACTATAAATCATGAAAACAAGATCAAAAATCAGAGATCCGAAGGATGAAAAACCAATATGTGGTTGTGGTAATCCGAAATGTAAATGTACCAATTGTACCTGCGGTGATGGATGCCCTGGGCAAGGTTGTACCTGTGGATGCGATTGCTGTAAATAAAAAAGGGCCTCTTCGGAGGCCCTTTAAAGTTTATCTTCTATCTAAAAATTTTCATTCTTCACGATGATTCCCAATTCGTTCAGTTGAGCCTCATCAATAACGCTAGGCGTATCGATCATCACATCTTTGCCTGCATTGTTTTTTGGGAAGGCAATAAAATCACGGATAGACTCAACCCCTCCCATCAAAGCACATAGCCGATCGAAACCAAAAGCAATTCCTCCATGTGGTGGAGCACCGAATTCGAAAGCATTCATCAAAAATCCGAATTTTTCCTGGGCATCTTCCTTGGTAAAGCCTAAAACTTCAAAAACTTTGGCTTGCAGGTTTTTATTGAAGATCCGTATAGATCCACCTGCCACTTCTGTTCCATTTAATACCAGGTCATAAGCATTGGCTTTTACTTTACCCAATTCATTGTTCATCATGGCTTCAATATCGTCGGCCTTAGGTGAAGTAAATGGATGGTGCATGGCAAACCAACGACCATCCTCTTCAATATATTCGAACATAGGAAAATCCAATACCCACAATGGTTTAAAATCATCTTTATTTCTTAAACCTAATTGGTTACCTAATTCCAGGCGCAGTTCATTCAATTGCTTCCGGGTCTTCTCCGTTTCACCGGCCATCACCAATATCAGGTCCCCTGGTTCTGCATTTAACTGGCGTGCCCAATCTTTTAAATGGTCTTCGTTATAAAACTTATCTACGGATGATTTAATGCTTCCATCTTCATTTACCCTGGCATATACTAATCCTTTTGCGCCAACCTGGGGTCGTTTAACGAATTCTGTTAATTCATCCAGTTGTTTACGGGTATAGGTAGCAGCGCCTTTGGCACAAATACCCACCACGATCTCCGCCTGGTCGAATACCGGAAATCCTTTTCCTTTGGCTATCTCGGTGATCTCCTCAAATTTCATCCCGAAACGGATATCCGGTTTATCGGATCCATAATATTTCATGGCATCATCATAACTCATGCGGGGCACCTCCCCTATTTCAACTCCTCTTACTTCCTTCAGTACATGTTTGAGCAGACCTTCAAAAGTTTGTAATATATCCTCTCGTTCCACAAAAGCCATTTCACAATCGATCTGGGTAAACTCAGGCTGACGATCTGCACGCAGGTCTTCATCCCTGAAGCAACGAACAATTTGAAAATACCGATCATACCCACTAACCATGAGCAATTGCTTAAAGGTTTGCGGTGATTGTGGCAATGCATAAAATTCACCATGGTGTACACGACTGGGCACCACAAAATCACGAGCCCCCTCGGGAGTAGATTTAATCAGGAAAGGGGTTTCTATTTCCATAAAGCCCAATCCACTTAAATATTTCCTGGTTTCAAGGGCTGCCTGGTGGCGCAACATTAAATTTTGCTGCAAAGGTTTGCGACGCAGGTCCAAGTAACGGTATTTCATCCGCAACTCTTCTCCCCCATCTGTGTTTTCTTCAATGGTAAAAGGAGGCGTATCAGCAGGATTGAGGATATGCAATTCAGAACAGATGATCTCAATATCACCCGTCTCCATTTTATTATTTTTTGAGGAACGTTCGGCCACCGTTCCTTTCACCATGATCACGAATTCACGGCCTAGTTTCCGGGCTTGTTCAGCCAGAGCCGCATTGGTTTCCAGGTTGAAGGCCAATTGGGTGATCCCATACCGGTCGCGAAGGTCCACAAAGGTCATTCCCCCCAAATCACGGCCTTTTTGCACCCATCCACTCAGGGTAACGGCTTGTCCAACATGACTCATTCTTAATTCTCCGCAGGTATGTGTTCTGTACATTTTACTAGATTAATATATTCAATTTCAGTATATAAACAACCAATTTACGTCGACAAAGATACTATTTTAAGGGTATTCGAAAATAAATAATTACAAAAACTAATACCATTTGTATTTACAGGTGAACTTTAGCATCTTTAACTTATGATTGGTCTTTTAGCAAAGATTAAATTCTTTCGGTTTAAATTTGAACTACCCAATGGATAAAAAAAAAACATATACACTTTTTGAAAAAAATGGTCTAGCTAGGACATTTCCATTGATCGAACCCCTTATTAAAAACTGCATCCAACTTTCATTGAAAAAAACTGATGAAAATACCCTGAGCATTGGCCAATCAAAAATAGGAGGATTACCAGATTTGCCCAAAAGTGAAAAATGGTTTACATGGAAAAACAGGTCGCTTTCGTTTATTGGTCAAATCAATTTTGCCGAGGTCAAAAAATTTGATATGGATGATCGGTTACCATTTTCAGGAATTGCCTATTTTTTTTATCACGCAGAACAGGAAACATGGGGTTTTGACCCCAACGATAAAGGAAGCTTCCTGGTTTATTATTTTGACGACGATGCTCAGGAACTTGAAAGGAAACAAGCACCGAGTGATTTAGATGAGTATTCCATCTATCATGCTTGTCAACTAAGTTTTACTTCCACACCAAGTTTACCAAATCCTTATGAATATGATGAATTGGAAGGATTATTTTCGGATGAAGAAGACGAAACCTATCATGAAATGATTAATGATGGTGATATTTTTAACCAGATGTTAGGAAGTCCTAACAATATTCAAGGTGAAATGAGGCTGGAATGCCAGCTAGTTACCAATGGGCTTTTTTGTGGTGATTCTACCGGTTATGAAGATCCCAGAGCCGAAGAATTATCAAAAAGCAAGCATGAATGGACTTTGCTACTTCAGGTTGATAGTAATGAGGATGAGGCTGGAATGATGTGGGGTGATTGTGGTCGAATTTATTTTTGGATCAAAGAAGATGACCTCAAAAACAAGAAATTTGAAAATATATGGATGACGCTTCAATGCTTTTAATGTTTTATTCCACCTTACCATGACCTTCGACAACTATACCATCCGCCAGCTCAATAACGATGACCTGGAAAATTATTTTGAGATCATCCAGAACAATCGAAAAAGGCTGGAAGATTTTTTTGCGGGTACAGTGGCAATTACAAAAACCGTGGAAGAGACCAAGACCCATTTGACCGACATAGTTACCAAAGCCGAAAAGAAAAACTATTTTCCTTTCATCGTGGAAGAAAATGCTACCGGGAAGATCATCGCTTCTATACAGGTGAAAAGTGTGGATTGGAGTATCCCTAAGGCCGAGTTAGGTTATTATATAGATGCAGCTTATGAAGGAAAAGGGATCGTTACCAAAGCCACAGCCATGATCATCGATTTTTGCTTCAAGGAATTAAAACTCACCAAACTTTATATCCGTACCCATGAAGCAAATATATCAAGCCGAATGGTTGCTGAGAAAAATGGGTTTAAATTAGAAGGGGTGATCCGCAAAGATTATAAAACCACCAGCGGAAATTTAGTGGACCTCATGTACTATGGATTGGTGAGTGAAGAGTACCTGAAATAGTTATAAAATTTCTGACTTTTTTTCTGTTTTTTACGTATAATTGATTAACCATGAATGCTACAAAGAACCGGCTTCATTTTCTCTTTCTAACGGCTGTAATAAGCATCTTAGGGGTTTCATACTTCATCATCAGCTCAGGTTTTTATGTTTCCAACAGGTCTGTTTTTTCATTGGCCATTACTGTTGATATTTGTTTGTTGATCCCCGCATTGTATTTTTTTCTGATCCGTAAACGAAAAGTTTCGAAGATCACCCTGATCCCTGTTATTATCCTTTCTTATACGTTGGCGTCTTTTCTGCTTCCTGCAGATGGCCAATCCTACCTGAAGATCATCAAATTTTTGTTGGCTCCTTTGGAGCTATTGGCAGTGGGTTATTTGATCTATAAAGTCAGGAAAGTTACGCTAGAACATCGATCGAATGCCAGGAATAGCAAAGACTTTATGGTGAACCTGAGGAAGAGCTTGTATACAACCTTTGGGGAGAATAAAGCCGCTGACATAATGGCAACGGAAGTTTCCTTTTTTTACTATGCCTTTTTCGGTTGGGGGAAAACCAAAGAAATGGGAAATGAACAAGCATTTACCTACCATAAAACATGTGGATATAGCTGGGTTGTGGGTGTATTTTTCTTTTTGATCCTGCTGGAAACTTTTTCCCTTCACCTCCTGATCTCTCAATGGAGTATTACTGCCGCATGGATCTTAAGTGCATTGAGTGTATATAGCCTTGTTTTTCTGTTTGCTGATTTCAATGCCGCTAAAAAACGTCCTATTCTGGTACTTGAAGACCATCTGAACATTCGGATCGGTTTAAGATGGTGGGTGAATATTCCTTTCGATCAGATCCTATATATTGAAAAAGGTTATGCATGGAAAGATAAAAAAGAAGGGTATGTAAATGCCTCTTTAATGGGAAGTGAAAATATCATGATCATATTAAAAGAACCCATGAAAATGAAAGGTTTTTATGGAATTTCAAAAAATGTTACTAAGCTGGCATTGTCCATTGATAATAAGGATGAATTCTATACGTTGATCCAGAAAAAGATGGAGAAATAAAGAAGTATATGATCCGGAAATTATTGATATTACTTTGTTTTGTAACCCTTCCTTTAATGGCCCAGGTATATCCGAACGTTGAAAAAAGAGGGGTTCCCATAACTTCGCTGGATCAATTGCAGGGTGATTGGAAATGTGTGATGGCTGATAGACATATTATGCAGGAAGGCGTTACCTCTGATGTACATTTGAATAATGTGAGAATAAAAGGTGACAGTACCTGGTATTTTGAATATCCCTGCAAGTTTTACCGGTTAGAGGTCTCCAATATGGATTCAGTTTTCAAAACCAATCCAACTTTGGATCACCTGAAATTTCTGCATGATACCCTGGTTATTTGGTCAGACGAATCCGAAATGGAAGGGTATAGATTTTATGTTCGTGATACGTTTGACCAGAAGATCGTGAACACATTGCTCAGAGATACTGTTTATCTTCCTTCCTTATTTGGTAAATGGTATTTACAAACACAGGATTGTATGGACTATTCCGGGAATCCTCCATGGAGAGTTACCTATCCTGTATACATGCCTCCGGTTTATAAACTCGACAAGGCTGATGTGGTGAACAAGAATACCATTCTCCTGAACATCAATGGAACATTGCGAAAGTTCAAAGTGGTTAGGTGTTCAATCGATGAAGGTTATATTGAATTAAAACAGGATGGTTGGTATAAAAACCTTTTTAGGATAGTTACTTATTATGATTGGTACAGAACTCATGATGAGTGTGGAAATGATATTATTTATAGATAGGTGGACCAAGGTGCTTGGCCTAGCCCGGGCTGCAGCGGTATCCTTTTTTGTTGTGCTTGCTAACACTTTTGTTTAACCTAAATAGGTTCCGATAGCTATCGGGAGATGGGAAACAGCAAGTACAACAAAAAAGATATAGCGGAAGACCGGAAACAGCTCCAAAAAACAATTACTTCAATAAAGTAACTTTACCAATATAGGTATAGGCATTGTCCATGAGATCGATTACGAAAATTTTATAGACATAGACATCCTGTTGGACCACATCGCCGGTCCCTTTAAACCTTCCATTCCAACCGATCGATTGATCTTCTGAATGGAAAATTTCTTCTCCCCATTTATCGAAAATGGACATTTTATAGGTTTTAAATCCATGCATTACCGGGAACCATATTTCGTTTAACTCCGTTCCGTTCGGACTAAATGCATTCGGGATAAAGATGGTGGTCTCACCATAGATCAATACAGGATGCTGCATGGTATCTGTGCAACCAAACTGATTAATAGCGACCAATGTTACAATATAAGTTCCTGTATCATTATAGGTATGTATAGGGTCCTGGCTTATATCCGAATTATTATCCCCAAACTGCCAATCCCACATGGTGGCTCCAATGGATTGATCATAAAAGTTGATCGTTGGTGTAAATATAGAGGCGGTGAACAACGGATCTGCGGTGAACTCTGCCTCCGGTTTTGGATAAACCACCACCGGATAATTTAAGGTATCTGTCATAACACAGCCATAGCTGGTAGTTAAGGTAAGTATCACAGTATAACTTCCAGGATCATAATAGGTATGTGCCGGGTTAGGTGTATAGGTATAATTACTGTCACCGAAATCCCATAACCAATTCACAATGGTTCCACCAGGTACCGTGCTCAGGTCGCTAAATGCAGTGGTAAATTCTACACAACCACTGGCCACGGTTGGACCGAAATTAAAATCAGGGATCGGTAAAGTGGTTACCAATTGGGTGGCTGTATCTATACAACCTAAACTGGTGGTAATGATGAGACTCACCGTAAAAGAATCATTTTGGGTTTGCAATACATGATCAGGACTGTATTGGGTAGAGGTAGTTCCGTCCCCAAAATCCCATTGCGTGTTGGTAATAGTACCATCAGGTGTTACGGATGTATTGTTAAAACTGGTAGTATCGCCCCAACATACAATGCTATTGGTAAAGGAGGCGGTGGGTTGTCCATAAACGGTAACCGGCTTGATCACAGTATCGGCACATCCATTGGCATCGGTGATCATCAGGGTTACATTAAAGGTGCCGAAAGTTGCATATATATGCGAAGGGTTCTGAACGTTGTCAGTAGAGCTATCTCCAAAATCCCAGTTCCAGGCAACCGGCCCACCTGCAGAAATATCGGTAAAGTTTGAAGGTTGTATCTGACAGGTATTGGCCGTAGTAAAATCAGCCACCGGCAATGGGTTGATGGTAATGGTATCAATGGTGGTGCTAACACATCCTCCATTGGAAGTAACATAATGGGTGATGATATACGTTCCGGTATTTGTATAAATATGGGTGGTGTTCAATGCATTTACCAGGGGTGATCCATCACCAAAATCCCAACTGCTGCTGGCAATAAAGCCGGAGCTAATGGTAGAAGCATCGTTCATCGCCACCGTAGAATTCAAACATGCAGCATTCGGTGCCGAAATATCTGCTATTACATCTGCTATCACCACCACTACTCTGAATGATTGATCCGAACAACCAGGACCATTCGAAACCGTTAATGAGCTTAAGTAAGAACCGGGCGCTCCGTAGGTATGTGTTGTATTCGGTCCAATGGTATCGGTTTGTCCATCTCCAAAATCCCATAACCAGGAATTAGGCAGACCCGTTGAAAGATCTGTAAAGGAAGTGGGTGAACCAATACAAACGGTATCGGTGATATAAATAGAATTCGGTACCACATTTACGGTTACTGGAAGAATAAAAGTACTATCACATCCATTGATGTTGGTAACGGTTAATGAAACATTGTAGATCCCCGGTGCCAGGAAAATATAATTCGGGTTTTGGGATACTGAATTATTTCCATCATCAAAATCATAGAACCAGGTGGCTATCGCAACCGAGTCAGTAGATAGATCTGTAAATGAAGTAATATTTCCCTGACAAGTGGTGGTAGCAGTAAACAACGGGACCGGCACTGTATTTACCACAACCGGTAATACTACGGTATCTGCACAACCTGCTGAATTTTGCGATATCAGTGTGGTATTATAATTACCACCAGCCGTATAGACATGTACAGGGTTTTGAAGCGTACTCATCGGAGTTCCATCACCGAAATCCCAGGTCCAGTTGGTCATAGCAGCTCCCACCGTTTGATCGGTGAACTGCACGGTCTGACCGGCACAAACTGTATTGAATGTAAAATTAGCTTGTGGTTGTGGAAGTACGGTGATCAATTGACTGGAAGAGTTCGTGCAACCAAAAATATTGGTGACCAATAAAGTTACATTATAGTTGCCCGGGTTCGCATATAAATGCGATGGTGATTGAACAGGATCCAGTGGTGATGTATCTCCATAATCCCAGCTCCAGCTCACCGCTCCTGTTGAATTATCAGTAAATTGGGTTGGATAAGTATGGCAAGCAGTGGTAGCTACATAAGCAGAAACAGGATTTGGGTTGACGATAACAGCATGAACAATGGTATCGGTGCAACCAAATACATTGGTTACGATGAGTTGAACATTATAGGTCCCTGGTGAGGCATAGGTATGTGTTGGTGAATTGCTGACACTGGTCGATGCATCTCCAAAATCCCAGTTCCATCCAACAGCAGAAATTGACTGATCAGTAAAAGTAGTAGTTGAATTATGACAAACTGTATCAAAATCAAATGCTGCAATAGGAAGCGGATTCACTACTGTATTGATGGTAATCGAATCAACACAGCCAAAAACATTTTCAGTAGTCAGGGTAACCGGATATGTTCCGGGGGCCAGATAAGTATGAGATGGGTTCTGGGTTGAATTAGTCGGACTTCCATCCCCAAAATTCCAGGTCCATATAGTGGGAGTATTGGTGGTGTTGTCGGTAAAATTAGTGGCAGCGTTTAAACAGGGTGTATTACTGGTAAATGCAGGACCCGTATGTGGATAGGAAACTACGGCTATTGTTACACTATTCGTACAACCTGTAAGAGAATAACCGGTGGTTAATACTACATTATACGTATTGGCGGTTGCATACACATGTGATGGTGAAGGGTTGTTGGTATTATCAATGGTAGCATCTCCAAAGCTCCAAACGAATGTATTGGGTCCACCACCTGATGTGCTGTTAAAGAAAGTAGTATCCCCAGAGCAAACCGAACTGAATACAAAACTGGAAGTAGGTACCGGGTTGACCACCACTGCATTTGTAATGGTATCAGAACACCCACTTCCACCGAAAGCGATGAGTGTTACGTTATAAGTTCCGGCCAAACCATAGGTATGGGTGGGGTTTTGTGCATTGCTAACCGGACTTCCATCACCAAAATCCCAGATCCAGTTGATGGGGGTTCCGCTGGTGAGATCCGTAAAATTAGTCGCCTGACCAAAGCAAGCCGTATTGTTATTAAAGGCGGCAATAGGTACAGCATTCACAATTACTGAATGCGTTATGGAGTTAGTACATCCAAAAGAATTGGTAACTGTAAGAACTACATTATAAGTTCCATTGGAACCGTAGGCATGGGTTGGATTAGGTGTGGTCCCCAAAGGAGATCCATCTCCAAAATTCCACGACCAGCTGACAATACTGCCGGTAGAAGTGTTGGTAAACTGGGTGGCAAATCCTAAACATTCAGTAGTATTGTTGAATCCGGCTGCAGGAACCGAATCCACCACGATCAATTGCAGGACTGTATCCGTGCAAGCAAATGCTGTAGTAGCAATCAACTGAACCGTATAATTATTAGGTGTGGGGTAAGTATGATTCGGATTAGTAAGTGTACTTGTTGTTGCATCACCAAAGTTCCAAGCATAAGAAACAGCACCGGAGGAAGTATTAAAGAACATGATATTGGTATTGGCACAAACCGTATCACTGCTTGGCGTAAAAGCTGCCACAGGGTTTGGATGCACCGTAACGGGAAGTGTGATACTATCTTCACAACCATTGGCCGCCGTAATAACCAGTGTGATATTATAAATGCTGTCGATGGTGGTTGCAGTATAGGTTTGAGCAGGCGGGTTTTGCAAAGTAGAAGTAGATCCATTCCCGAAATCCCAGGCATATACATCTCCTGCGGTGAGGACACTTGTATTGGTGATGGTGCTGGTAACCGGAGAGCAACCTGTATTCGGAACCACCGTAAATCCTGGTGTTGGCAAAGGAGCAATATTGATGAAAGTGGTATCATTCATGATACAACCCAATACATTTACTACCAATACCACCATATTATTTCCAGCAGTGTTAAAGGTAATGGGTGGCGGAGAATACACAGCTGAAGTAGCAGGAGTAGCTCCGGCAAAGGTCCAGTTATAAGTACCGCCCAAGGTTGAATTATTGTTGAAGGTAACTACTAAACCAGCACAACCAGCCGAAAAATCAGGTACAATATCGGCCACCGGAATTGGATTAACAGTAACGGTAACAGCTGTCATTGGACTTGTGCAGCCGGCTACCGTGGTTTGTACGTAGTACGTAGTTGTATTAGTTAAAACTGGGGTCGTATAGGAAGCGCCGGTTTGTAATAAGGTTCCTGCCACAGGAGCATCATACCATTGATAAGTTCCACCAGGAGCTGTTGCATTCAATGTAGCGGTATTACCTGTACAAATACTGGTAGAAGCTGCGGTTGGTGCAGCTGGAATTGGATTAACGGTAACTGTTACAGCAGTTCTTGGACCCGTGCATCCAGCAACGGTTGTCTGCACATAATAAGTAGTAGTAAGGATCAACGGAGGAGTTGTATAGGTAGCTCCTGTATTTAACAAAATACCTCCTACCGGTGCATTGAACCATTCATAAGTTCCTCCAGGTGCAGTAGCAGTTAAGGTCGCAGAATCCCCGGCACAAATAGTAGTCCCCAAAACAGTGGGAGCAACCGGTGTTGGATTTACCGTAACGGTAACTGCAGTTCTTGGACTTGTACAACCCAAAATGGTAGTTTGCACATAATACGTAGTGGTCGTTACCAATACCGGAGTAATATAAGTAGGTCCGGTTTGCAACAACGTCCCTCCTACCGGAAGGTCAAACCATTGATACGTTCCACCAGGTGCTGTTGCAGTTAAGGTGGTGGAAGTTCCTGCGCAAATGGAAGCAGGTAAGGCTGTTGGTGCGGCTGGAATAGGATTGACGGTTACAGTTGCTGATGCAGTATCTGTTCCACAGAAACCGGTTACCGTTAACAATACCGGATAAGTTCCTGGCAATGGATAGGTTTGCGCAGGTGGGTTAGCTGATGTGGATGTATTTCCGTTTCCAAAAGTCCAGCCATAAACTAAATTGGTTCCTTGTGAGGTTTGTGTAAAGTTAACGGATCCTCCAGCACAAATGGTGGAGAAAACCGGATTGAGAATAGCCACTACAGGTGGATGCACCGTGATGGTTACCAAGCTGTCATCAAAACCACAACCATTGGTAACCCGCAAGCGAATGGTATGCGTGGCGGTTGAATTTCCTGCAGGTGCAGTAAATACCTGGTTGGGTATATTTTGAGAAGTATACGTTAATATACCATCAATAAACCATTGATAGGTTAAGTTGCCCCCCACTGAATTATTCACCGTTGTAACTGTTAAGGGAGAACAGCCTACTGTAGGATTTACCGTGATCAATGCAGTAGGTATCGTATCAATAATAATAGTTTGATACAACGTATCGGTTCCACATGCATTTCCCGAGATCAGCATAATGGTATAAGTCCCTGGATTGCTATACAATTGTGGAGGAGGAAATTTAACCCCATTCAATGTATTTCCATTCCCAAAATCCCAATAAAAATTATTTACAGGTGATGCACCTGTCGTAGTATTTCCAAAGCTTACCATTTGAGGGGCACAGCCTGGCGAAGGGGTAGCTGTAAAGGCAATGACCGGTGCACCTACAATCGTAATAGGACCTACTGTTGAGTTGGAGGAATTACAGCTATTGGACGCAACCAGCGAAATCGTATAAGAACCACCAACGGTATATGTATGACTGGGTGGTGTAAAACTTGTAGTAGTAACAGGAGGAGAACCATCCCCAAAGTTCCATACATACAAACTGGCATTCTGCGATGCATTTACCGGAGTAACCGTATGTGGCACACAACCTGAAAATTGGATCAACGGTACACTGAAAGAGGCAGCAACAAATTTATCAAACACCACTGTGAGGGTTCCGGTAGTTGTACAACCGTTGGCTCCAGTAGCTGTCATGGTTACCGTATAGGTTCCATAAGCGGTATAGTTATGCACAAAACTAGCAGTAGACCCTGTATTAAAAACGGGAGATCCATCTCCAAAATCCCAACTGTAGGAAACTGCTCCGGTAGTAAAATTAAAGAAGGTTACCGGATCAATACTTGTAGTGTCAATGGGAGCTAAACAATAAATGGTATTTCCATCACCATCATCTCCTGCTATGTTCACCACTGGTCGAGGAAGCACCGTTACACTCTGGTTGAATGTACTAACACATCCTGCCCCATTGGTTACGGTAAGTACTACGTTGTAGGTCCCCCCTGCTGCATATACATGAGTAGGACTAATAGCGGTAGAGGTAGTAGCATCCCCAAAATTCCAGGAATAAGTGGTAAAAGCACCGGTACCAGTGGAGGTATTCGTGAAAGAAATGGTAGTCCCGGCACATTGGTTATTGTTGTTAAATGTAAAATTGGCAACGGGAATGGGGCGAATAAAAACATTTACCACCGTAGTATCCAGGCATAAAGTTCCTGTATCCTGTGCCACCAGCATATAGGTATAGGTGCCAATGAGCGAAATAGTAGAATTCGAGGGAGCTGCCAGGCCGGTAGTATTATCAAACAAAACACCATTTAAATACCAGGCATAATTAGCAGCAGCAGCTCCAGGCCCTGTACTTGTATTTACAAATGAAATGTTGGTGGCTCCCGGTCCGCAAATAATAGTTTGCGAAGTAGTAAAAGAAGGATTGATGTTAGGGCATTGCGCCAGCAGTTTTTGAGAAAAAAATAAAGTCGAGAAAACAATTAAAAAACAGTAGAAATATTTTTTACGATAATAGGGTATATGTGGAATAGATAAATTCACATTTTCAAACTTGGGAAAAATATAGGGTTTAAAAATTAACAAGTAAAAATAAACTAATTTATTGAATAATAAAAAGTAGAGTTATATACTTATTTATCAGTGGTTTGTTGGCCTAAGAACCTACCTTTCGAAGGGAGCGGTTTCAATTGGACGGTAGATTCGTGCTTTTTTATATATTCGTTATTCGGTCCCTTGTTATGGAAAAAACTAGTCAAATTACCAAAAAGAAAAGAATTCACCTGGGTTTGCTTATTTTTTTAATCCTTTTCCATCTGGTTCACCTGGTGCTTTATGAAATGGTAAAAACAGGATTATGGCCACTTTCCGACATGGCAGTAAAAACTGCTCTGGGTTTAGTGGCTGCAGGACTTACCGTATTATGCGTTTTGTTTTTAAAATACTTTATTAAAAGAAAATGGCTGTTTGTACTCTATATTCTATTATTCATCGTTTGCATTATATTCCAACTTTCAGCACTCAGCTTAAACATAATGGAAGATCGACATACTTTACCACACAAGCTATTGATCTGGTCCGTGGTTATTTCTGTTATTATATTTTTTTCAATTCTCTTCGTTACCATCCGTGATATTTTTACCGAAAAGCATGATCTAACCTATGCATTGCTAGGGGCCGCTAATATATTTCTTTCGATCATTGTCACTTTTTCTTTTATTATTTCTTTGGTGCTTCTTTGTAATCCTGCATTTATGCCTCAAGCCGTTACTGTGAACGACATTAACAATGTATCTTTTATTATTGGGAGTTACTCCGTGGCCGGCGTTGATTTTCCCTATGAAAATGTTCCCCAAATCATCAAGAACATTAGCACCTTCGAATCCATCATTATGCACCTATATGCAGTAATGATCGTCGGTCGCCTTTTATCCAGGTAGATCGGCAAAGGTGGTTAAATTTACTTATATGATCTAAGCTAAAATTGGAATTCAATGAGTATATTTGATGAATGTTGAAAAGAGTTTTCATATGGATGCTTCTTGTTACCTGTGGGTCCTATTCCTTTTCGCAAAATTTTAACCGGCCCGTTTCTCCCGACCTTTATCCATACAAATTTACTTCTTATACTTCGCTTCAAGGATATTTTCTGACCAGTCCCTTTAAAATAGGTGTTGGGACCGCAGACTCGTTATTTAAATCCCCCTGCCCTACTATTATTGACCATGATGGATACATTGTATGGTATATGCCTAATATGGCTCATCATAACAATGATTTTAAATATTTCGAAAATGATTCATTGTTTGGTTTTATACAAACCCATAACGGATATTCCTCCTACCAATTAATGGACTTGAATATGAATATTGTTGATTCATTTGCCAATGTAAATAATGTTGGACCTGATGCCCATGAACTTTACATATTGTCCAATGGGAATTATATCATTGGAGGTGCAAAAGATTCGGTAATGGACCTAAGTGCTTATATTTTAGACGGAATGCAGGGAGATAGCAATACCGTGGTCCAGGCTTTTATTATTCAGGAATTTGACCCTTTGCACAACCTGGTGTTCGAATGGAACAGCATCGACCACATCCACCCCACCGAAGCTTATGAGGTTACCTATGGATATAACCCTAATGGATTTGATTGTTATCATGGTAATGCTATAGAGGAAGATGACGACGGAAATCTATTGGTCTCTTTTCGACATCTGGATGCTGTGTATAAAATAGACCATAATACTGGAAATGTAATTTGGATCCTGGGCGGTAAATCAAGTGATTTTACATTCCCGAATGACAGTGGATTTGGTGGTCAGCATGATATTCGTCGCTTGCCCAATGGCAATATTTCTTTATACGACAATGCCAATACATCGCCACCTCCACGCAAATCAAGAGGAGTTGAATATATACTTGATACCATTGCGTGGACGGCCACCCGGACCTGGCAATACATCCATACCCCTTTCTTTTTTGCGAGGGCCATGGGAAATCATCAAACTACGGTCAATGAAGATCACCTGATCAATTATGGCTTATTATACCGACCGAGGCCCAGTATTGTGATGGTTGATGACAATAATTCTCTCATGGCTGATTTTTATTTCAAAGATTCGGTGATGAGTTACCGATCTTATGTATATGGGTCCATTCCGTTCAATTTTCAACAACCGAATATTTTCTGCAACAATATGGGGAATGGGATCATGTTATATGCCCCGGCGGGTTATAATAAATATATCTGGAGTACCGGTGATACCACTTCCAGCATATTCATCACCAGCCCGGATACTTTCCAGGTTTGGATGGATCATGGTGTAGGCATGTTGGGCTCCAATCCACTCATCATTACCAACATGCTTAGCGACTGTATAACAGGAATAGAAACCCCACCTGATCCAACCGAGCCAGCAACCATCCTCGCTTGGTACGATCTGCTAGGCCGCGAAGTGATGTATTTGGTTCCTAGGAATATTTACATTGCCCTTTACAGCAATGGTAAAAAAAGACTCCAGTTTGTTTATCATTGATTTCCTCCCTATGATCAAGATATTTCTCTTATCATAAGTATGAAAACCAAACAAAGATATCCTACACAATAGCTTGCATGTAAATAGTGTAAAAGCTTCTTGTTGATATTTTTTTTCATGGTTTCTAATTTTATCATTTATACTCCGAGATAAGTGAGTAGATAAATTACACCCACTTTTACAACCGTATAGCCAATGATTACTGACTGATAAGGTTTCAACCTAAGGGAGAATCGCTTTTTAGAGGTTTGAATTTGAGGGGTTGTTTTCATGTTTTTTTTATTTATAAAGTAAAAATACATGCCGTAGTTGATTGAATTTGGATGAACTCGTGGATGGTAAGAACGAATGAGTGAACAGAAAGTCTGAACGAATGAGTTGAATTACTCTACTACTTCTTCAATGATCAAGGATCGAAAACTATTGTCTATATCTGCTGCAGGTGGTACATCATGCAAGTCGTCATACCACTGTATCCTGATATTGGAGGGCACCATTGGTGGAACATTCAGTACATAGCTAATTCCACCGGAAGTGCTGAAACTTCCTCCGAAGGTTGCTGATGAAGTAAATACAGGTACCCCGTTGAGCAATAAGCGAAAATTCATGGTGCCATAATCGTCGTCTGAGGCGGAAACAAAAACACCACCAAGTATCCCTTCGGCCCAAAAACGTATATACACCTTATTAGTAATAGGTGTAAAGTTGATGCTCATATCCGTCATATCTGTCCAGGCAAGATTGGCACTAGATATATTGGATGCCCCTACCGTAGAATGTGTTCTGATAATGCCTCCACCACAAAGTGGCATCCAATTGGGAATAATGGTAGGACTTGTATTTATATAATAGCAGCCAAGATTAATATCAAAAACAGTTAATCCCAGGCAAGGATGTGGTAAATTTCCTGTAAGATCCAATAAACCATTTCCTGGGCCGGTTCGAACTGCGGTGGTTATTCTTGGTAACAACACTCCTTTTGTAGGTGATTGTACATCCAGTATTGCACAGCTATCAGGAGCGGAGCCAGTGGTATTGATGGCCACTCCACTTGCCTGACCAAAGAGCCCTTTTACAGGCATACCTGTAAAAACAGCAATTATGATTAATAAGAATATATGTTTCATCACGGTAATTTTAAATGAATGTACATGTAGATAAAAGACCATGGAAGGTATTATTTGAAATTACAGATCCATCGAGCCGATGGTTAAATCCAATGAGCAAATAAAAAGGAAGCAGACTTACTTCCTTTTTATTGTTAACATCCACAAATCAGAATTTGATTATTTTATATATGTTAATCCCGTTATCACCATACGTACGGATTGTATAAATACCGGTCGCCAGATTATAGAGATCAAGCCTTGTCACATTACCAAGTATATCAGCAAACCTCACTACCATCCCATTGATATCAACTATTTCTATCCTGTCAATTTCATCGGGGGTCTGTATGGTTATAAAATCTGCTGTTGGGTTAGGATAAATTAAAAGTTCAGGATAATGATTGCTACTGCAATTAATAGAAAGAGGTGAATATATTTTTGTATTACCATCAAAATCAGTTTGTAGTAACCGAAAGTATTTCTCATCCTGTGTTAAATGATCCAATGATAACGCAAAATTATATTCATTGGTGATATTACTATTTCCAGCTCCTTCAATCCTTATGACTTCCTTCCAAACCATGAGGTCTTCTGATTTTTCAAGTGTATAATAAGCATTGTTAACTTCCAATAAACTTGTCCAGGCAAACAATACTTGGGTATTATTACATTCTGCAGAAAAATTAGCCAGGTTTACCGGAAGAGGACTGGTCCAACGTATTTTAGTTATATACCCATCTCCATTAGATCCATTGGTGGTTTGATGGGCACCGGATGTTGCTAAACCTGTGGAATTACTAGCACCAACCATATAAATAGGTCGTGCAGGATATCCGTTCCCTTGCACACAAATATCCCAGCAATCATCACTACTTGAATTCCCTAAATAAGAAGCCCATTGAACCGTGCCCGACGAATCAAACAAGGCCATGAAAGCATCATTATTGGTTCCGTAAGTATTCTGAAATCCGTTTTGAGCAATGTTGCTGTTGGATGCTGTTTGACCCGATGCATAAATGTTTCCGAGTGCATCTATGGAATGTCTGTAGGCTCTGTCGTATCCGGTACCACCAAAATAAGTTTTCCAATCAATACTTCCATTTACATTGAACCTGCATATAAATCCATCTCCACCACCTCCGCTATTGGATGTCTGATAGGCACCTGAAGTAGAGAATCCTGCATTGGATTGAGTGACTCCGG
Source organism: Flavobacteriales bacterium (assembly GCA_025451235.1). Taxonomy (GTDB): domain Bacteria; phylum Bacteroidota; class Bacteroidia; order CAIKAF01; family CAIKAF01; genus JANWKQ01. The sequence continues at coordinate 265,260 of JANWKT010000024.1, forward strand.
TAATAACAATACTTTCATAATGATCAAACTCAACTCCAAATGCACGATCTTCGGCCGAACCTCCTGCATACGTGCCCCAAACCATGTCACCATTTGGATCAAATTTTGCTAAAAAAGCATCGTATTCGCCCGATCCCTGATACGAACAAACATGACAATTATTATAAGCTATTCCGGAAGAGGAACTGGTTTCACCTGCAATATAAATATTGTCATTATCATCCACCGCCACCTGATTTGATCTGTCGGCTCCACTACCTCCATAATAAGTTCCCCATAAAAGGCTGGAACTTCCGTCAAACTTGGCCACAAATGCCTCATAATTTCCAGCAGCAGCAGCCTGGTGAGTCCCGGTAGTTGTAATGGTTCCTGAAGTGTATCCTCCATCTACCCAACCGGTAATAATAATATCATCATTCCCATCTACTGCTATTCCATATCCCAGGTCCTGGTTGGCTGCTCCAAAATAGGTACCCCAGGTTCTTGTGCCGCCTGATGTAAACTTTACCACAAAAGCATCATACGATCCACCTCCATACGAATTGTCATATCCTCCATTGGCAATGTTCGAGTTAGATCCTGTTTGACCAACGATGTAAATATCTCCACTGCTATTCTGGTCCAACGAAAAAGCGTAGTCATCTGATCCACCACCATAATAAGTAGCCCATATCCTGGTCCCACTGGTATCAAACTTCATCAAAGTAGCATCATAAGAGGCAGACAAACTTGTTTGGTGCGCTCCTGAAGTGGCTATATTAGTATTGGATCCAGTATAACCGGTAACAAGTATACGATCAACAGATGCCTCAATAACATCCCGGTTTACGTCGGATGAACTACCTCCATAGTAGGTAAACCATTCGATCGCCGGAATAGGATCAATAATTAAAGTCAGGTTAGGGTCATATTGATCAATGATCTGAAGGCCAAAAGTATTTTCTCCTAAACTGGTATATGATACTTCAATATTCTGGCTGGAATTCGACTGGTAGCTATAGGGAATATTATCTTCCAACTCCCCTAACGAAGTATGAATGATTAATCTATTATCAACTACTTGTATGTCGTCACTTCCGTTAATTTTTAGTCTTACCTGGCTGATATCTGCACCTGGCCTGAGGATGATATTGTACTTGGGGGTGCCATTTTCTATCATAAATTCCACATCAATTTTATCATAAACGTTCTTATAGAGAACTTTAGAATAATAGTGCACATCTGTCACTCCGCTTTCAGCAGTTCCAGTGGTATAATAATTGATATAATCTGTGGATTTACCTGATTTCTCCATCTCAATACCTGGATTCGAGCCCATCCAATCAATATCAATTCGATGAATGGTTTGAATATAATGGTCTACATGTGAAGGGTTAGTGTCTGGAATTTTATCCGATCGGATGATCTCATAACTAAATCCATTTTCTCTTAATTGAATCCTGATATTACCTACGGTGAAAAAATACTTCACCTGTGGATTAAGATTTCCATATTGGTCGATGATCTGACCCTTGTTCTCAATATATCCAGGAAATATATTGGAGTATGTTTGGATGAGTGCTCCCAGCAATACGAGTAACAGTATATATTTTTTCATATCCTTGAAATTAGTTAATGCAATGTAGGTGGGAATGGAATGCCGATTCGGCAGAATAAGTCATTCAATAGATCCAATGAGTAAAATGTAGGCCTCCTTGAGTTTTTGGTAAAGCCTGGCCTAACTTAGGTTCGAAAGGGTGAATTTGGGCATCAGAATATCCACCAATGTGCCTTTATCTCCCTGGGTTGAAAGATCAATGATCGAATAGGTATACCCCTTCTTTCCGGAAAATAACTCCAGACGCTGCAGTACATTTTTAAGGCCAATAGACTTTTTGTTAAATATTTTTTTCTTCTGCCTCGCGGCGTCGATCCCAATGCCATTGTCCTTGATCCTAATGCGTATCCACTCTCCTTCATCCAGAATTTCTATCGCAATGGCTCCCGGGTTCTTCGATGAAAGAATCCCATGCAATATCGAATTCTCCACAAATGGCTGTATGATCATATTGGGTAACATAATATCGTCCTGCTGTATAGTTGGATCCACATGAATGGTATACGTCAATCGATCCTCAAAACGCATCATCTCCAGGCCAATATATAAATGGGTCCTTCTCACCTCTTCTCTTATGGGCACAATGGTGAGGTTAGAATTATCTATAATGATCCTCATGAATTTAGCAAAATCGGCAATGAACCTGGAAGCTTTGATCTGTTGATTAGAAGATACAAAATATTGGATCGCATTTAATACGTTAAATACAAAATGAGAATTGATGGCAGCATTGAGAGCTTGTAGTTTAAGGTCTATGACTTTTCTTTCAAACTCAATCTTCTTACCGGTCTTTTTATTGTTAGCTCGAATGATGAAAAAGATAAGAAGGCATAGGATTCCCAAAAAACCAACCAGGAAAAGGCCTCTGACCCAAGATCGTTCATACCAATTAGGTTGTACATAAAAGCTATACTGGACCTCATCCGACCAGACATATCCATATTCAGAAGCTTGCATCCTAATATGATGATTTCCCGGGATCAGATTGGAAATATTCAATGTGTTCCCGTTGGTATAATACCACTTGCTGTTATCTATCTTGTATCGTAGATGGAATCTATTGGGCGACTGATAGTTAAAAAAGGCAGTTTTTATTTGTACATCTCTTTTATCTAAAACAGAAGGTTGGGGAAAAAGATATGAATAGGTTTTATTACCTGAAACGATCTCCTCGATAATAAATTTCGGGGTTTTATATTCATTGTTGTTCAGTTGATCTAAGTAGATGGCAACTATTCCATCATAAGAAGAGAGCCACATGATATTCCCTTCGGGTTGGTATTCAAAATTCGTGATATGTATGGAGGGCAATCCATCACTGGGCCCTAGATGGTTAATTCTATCCTTATCAAATAAATAAATGCCATTCTCGGTACTGATCCAAAGTCGATCATAACCATCCAATCCAAACCTGATGGCCAAAAAGTATTGGTTGTCGAAATCTTTAAAATGAAATATCTGGTCAGTAACCGGAGAATACATAAGGATACCCAATTCACCGGATACTAGGATCATATTTCTGTATAGAATAATATCAGAAACACTTCGATCAAATATATGAACCTGGGGATTCGAAAAATCAAGCTCGCAGCTCATCAAACCTTTTACCGTACATATAAAATATTTGTTGTTAATGAGTTTTATCCTGTTTACATGGGCATTTTTACCCAGATAAAGGGATTTGTTGAATTTATAACTTGAATAAAACCTGCCGGATATGTTTTTATATACCGTTAAATATTCATCATAATGATCCACCAGGGCTACCTTTCGGTCCGTATCGCCAAAAACATATCGGGAATTAAAGAAATAGAGGGAGTCCGTTCCATTTCCTAATTTGGTTTTTATATACCCATATGGGGCTAATGCTTGGCTGGCAAAGGACACAAGAAAGTCCTTTCCAAACCTGCTGATGTTTCTAATATATTCTGTGGCATTTTTATTTTTCGCCAGCTTAAACTGCCTAATAAGCGTATCATTTTTATTGAAATAATGAAACGACGTATTGGTACCAATATATAGTTTGTTGTTAATCGAAGCAATATCTGTGGTGTACGAAGTGGCTAACCCATTATTTGAATTATAATATTGGTAAGGCTTGTTCTTTATAAAAAAAAGTCCACCGCCAAATGTAGCCATCCATATATCACCATTGTTATCGCAGATATAATCATTAATTACCGACTTGTTATTCAGGATGGCATTTATATTATAGGTAACTCCCTTGTAGTACATATTAGAAAAGGGCCTGTCTGCCTGACCTGAATACCATATTTTCTCATATTTGTCGACATACAATTGATTGATCCTGGAATTACAGTCGGAGCAAATTTCAATTACACCTAATAACTGGTTATCCTTTATTTTAAATATTTTGTTATAGGTTGCCAGCCAAATATTATGCTTGGCATCTTCAATCACCTTAAAAAAAGTAGTATCAGATATACCTGGAATGGTCATCTTTTCCAATTTATCTCTTTTTACCTGATAGAATCCATTATAAGCTGCAAGCAGCACAGATCCATCGGATGACCTGGAAATGGATCTGGCTACACCATCAGAAATGACTGACTGACTACTAATGACAAGTAAGCCCGTTACCTTTTCACTCTTTCTGTCCATACAAAATAATGCGCCGCTTTGGTCCAACCAATAAATAAAGTCCGGCTCTACTAATAGATCAACCGGTCTATATATTAATTCACCAGGATACTTGGTTTGAATGTTACCATTCTCAAATACGCAAAGACCTGAGGCAGTCCCAATCCATAGCAATCCATCCTTATCAATGTCCAACGATAAAATGTTATTATTGGGTAGTCCATCATTTTTATAATATTTTTTTATTCCATTGGGGCCCACTTTGCATAAGCCGTAAGAAGTGGCTACCCAAATAAAACCATCCTTGTCCTGGATCACCTGAAATGAATTATCATTTGACAGTCCATTTAAGCTGTTAAAATTATTAAATACAAAAGCAAAACAAGGAAAAGAAATACAGAAGCAGACTAAGGATGCCAGCAAGTATTCCTTTTTAAGCATTAGGAGATAGAATTAAATTTTTGTGCAATAAACTCCATAAATTCTTTATGCTTTGACCTGGATATTTCAACCATGGTCTCATCTTTCAATACTACATAACCACCATCTTTGGAATTATAGCCTTTTACACAGTTAACATTAATAATATGTGACCTATGTACCCTGAAAAAAACTGATTCATCCAAATATGGTTCAAATTCCTTCATTGTTTTGGACACTACCAGTTTATTTCCATCCAGTAAAAAAATGCTGGTATAATTGCTGTCGGATTCTAACCTAACAATATCTTTAATTTCGATAAGTGAAAAACCGTTAAACGTAGATATTTTAAGTTTGTCGACTCCTTTATTTTTACCTGTTTCCACTCTTTTGTCTAAACTATCGATAAATGTACGGGCTTTAGTTATCGCCCCATCAAGGTCTTCAACATGTATAGGTTTTAAAATATAATCAACTACACCATATTTCAAAGCCGTAACCCCATATTCGTCGTAACCTGAAACAATAACAGTAGCAATATTTTTATGAGGGTACTTATCCAACAAGTCGAACCCAATTCCATTCTCAAGTCTTATATCAAGAAAGAAAATATCAGGCACTATTTTTTGTATAACATCTAAAGCTTCCTCCACACTGGCCACCTTTCCTATAATTTCAATATCTTCAAACCTGGTTTCAATCATTAAAGCTAAATTTTCCCGACCATAGATCTCATCATCCAGAATTAAAGCCTTGTACTTTTTCATTGACTTGTCTTTAGTTGAGAATTTTAATTTTTCTTTTTCGTAGCTAACCTGAAAATCTTCCTTTAAATAGTAACCAATTCCTTTATCTGATGAATTTATTGTTTTATCGTGCATTAATAGTATGAATTAAATATAGTAAAGTAATTAATAACCTGAGATAAATTGTATCACAAATTTCAATAAAACAGGAAATTGATTTCGTCTCAACCATTATTTGGGTTGTTTGATCGATTGAATGGTAGGTTCTGTTATGTAAATGGTTCTATTTTTTTATTTTTGTTGGGCTAAAACAAGCAGGGTGAAAAAAAAAATAAAGATTTCAGTGATCACTATAGGGATTTCCATTCTCCTACTGGGTATCATTGTAATGTATGTTACCCAAGCCTTACCAAATATCCCTGCAGAACAGATCCATGTGGAACCAACTCCTGAAAGAGTTAAAAGGGGTGAATACCTGGCGAACCATGTGGCTGTTTGTATCGATTGTCATAGTACAAGAGACTGGGATAAATTCTCAGGCCCTCCTAAACCAGGTACTTTGGGAATGGGAGGTGATATATTTGATGAACGATATGGTTTCCCGGGTAAATATATAGTCCCAAATATAACTCCATATGGGCTGAAAGGTTGGAGCGACGGAGAAATCCTGAGAGCTTTTACCTGCGGTGTTGGTAAAAACAACCGTCCTTTATTTCCCATTATGCCCTATCAAAATTACAGCAGGGTTGACAAAGAAGATATGCTTTGTATCATCGCCTATTTAAAAACCTTGACTCCCATTGAGTCTCATCAGCCTGTTTCTTCCTCCAATTTTCCTATGAACATCATTATACATACCCTCCCGCGGAAGTCAGCCTTCGTTTCCAAACCTGACACCAATAACCGGGTAGCTTATGGAGAATATATGACCACCATGGCTGGATGCATCGATTGCCATACTCCATTTGAAAGAGGAAAATTAGTGAAAGAAAAGGCATTTGGTGGTGGACGTGTTTTCGATTTTGAATTCATGACCCTCACCTCCCCTAATATTACCTTCGATATTAAAACCGGCATAGGAAACTGGACCAAGGATTATTTCATATATAGGTTCAAAGCCTTTGATCCGGATTCGTTCCCAACTCCAAACGTAAAAAAGGACGACTTCAATACCATTATGCCTTGGACCCAGTATGCAGGAATGACAGAAAGTGATTTGTCTGCTATCTACGAATACCTAAAATCATTAAAGCCTATCGAAAATAAAACAGAACTGGTGGTATTTAAGAAAAAGAAGAAACCCAGTTAGAATATTTTATAACCATACCAAGCTCTGTAATCCCCATCATATAAGAATACACGGTCGTTGGTAAAACCTAGTCTGAACCACTCTATTTGAGGAACATCAAAGGGCATTTGAACGGATTCCGTATAAACACCCTTAGCATTAAAGAGCAATACTTTCATATTCACTACATCATACAATCCAAATTCATAGTTCTTATAGCCTGTAAAAAACATCGCATAAGGATTCACATAGTCCCATGAAACAGGACAGTTCTTTAAAGTGATCTTCTTCTTTTTCTTATTGGTCTTTTGATTAAAAACATGAATAGTGCCGCTTTCATAACAATACATTTCACCCTTTTTCACATCACAAACAGTTTGCACCTGTTCACTTGGTGGCACAAAATCCATAGAATTACCCAGCATGATGGCGTTGGTAGGAAAGCCACTGCCATCCAGGTACATTTTAAATGTTCCACCCATGTACATAGTACCTTCAAAACATTTTAATTTTGGGTTATACCAGAATCCACGGCAGTCTTTTTTGGCGGTGGTGGAATAAATATTTTCTCCCTTCGAATTGAACATTTCCAATGGAAACCCGGCATTACCTGCCTGTATAGCATAATAATAGCCATTATCAGGATTATAGACCACTGTTAGTCCATTTGCCCCGCCTTCGCCCTGCACAAAGTAGGTAATATCAAGGGTTGGATTAGCAAGAGGTTTTTTCTGAGCATTCAGTGCTACAGTAAACGCAATAAACAAGATACCAAGGGTGATTTTTTTCATATCAAAATGTTTGTTCAAATATACAGCAGAATTCGGTTTAAGTTCATACCTATTTACAGGTATCTTTATTTTTCGCAGTCTTTCTTTAGGTTGGCCAATCCCCTATCAAAATAGCCCCCAAGCATTTTATTCATGCCCATGATTACTCCTATACCTTTGAACAGGAATGGCATTTTACCTTTCATATTCCAGGTAACCTTGGTCCCAGCGCCGTCGGGCTCTAGCTTAAATTCAGAATAGCCCGGATCGCTGTCGTTGGGTTGAAAATATAACGCAGTCTTAATATAAGTATAAGGTTTGATCTCCTCAATCACCTGACGACCACTCCCCTCCTTTTTACTTTTCCATTCTACCTGGTGCCCTTTTGTATAAGGTGTTCCGGTGTATACACTGTTAGCCGGAATTTGTGGATCATTTTGGGTCCATGGACTCCATGAATCCCATTGCTTAAAGTCACCAAATTTAGAAAAGATGACACTGTCTTTTGCGTTGATCACGATCGATCTTTCAACTTCCATCGGTGGAGCAGCAATACATAAAATAAGGTATATCAATACTATGACCAGTAATGATATTCCGGTGATCTTCAAAAATTTTTTCATGATAATGAGTTTTAGTTAATGATTAATTTCCGATTGGCACTGTAACCAAGGTCTTTTTTGCATAACGGATGGAAATATACCCATCTACACCGATATCTTCGGGAAAGGTAAAAGTGATAATACCATCTTTAATTTCAGGTTTAAGGTCGAATTCTTTTTTTTCTTTAACGTCCGTATAGGTCCAGGTAGCAGGTTTTATTTCACCTACATATTCAAAGGATAAAGAAGGTGTTTTGGTACTAGAATAATCAATCATTTTTGCTCCTGAAGGTTTAAAATAAAACTCTTTTGGAAAGTTCTTGGTGATGTATAAAGGAGCATCATAAAACGATTGCAATGATTGTGCTGAATAGGCAATGTACTGAAACCCCGAATCAGGGTGATGATTCAGAGAGAATAATTCCTTATTGGTAAGAAAATAGCTCCCATCGAGTTCATGCACAAATTCTTTCGTTTTTTTATCCATATAACCACTGGCCCATGTGCAATCCAATGGCCTCCAAAACCCATTAATTTTTACCATATTCCATGCATGGTATGATTTTTTATTGACCTTGCCGATATCCCGATACGAAGACTTACTCCATCCATAGATCATCCTGGTTTCCAGGCCCACTGCATCGGCCATATCGCAAAACAATTGAGAATATTGCCAGCAAACGCCCAAGCCCTGTTCTGTGGCTTTACCAAATCCTTCTTTGACCATCTCGTAGTCATAATCGTAATAATTGGCTACAAAATCATAAATGGCCCTGGCCTTCAAAGAATCCGAATCAAACTTGTCGGCCACCAGATGGGCAGTTGCTTCCAGATTCTTTGGCGTAATAACGGGCATTTTGATGCTTTTTACATATTCATCCACATCCTTATAGGTGGTGCGTTGGGAAAACAGGCTCGTGGAAGCAGAAAAAACCAAAAAAAGAAGCAATCTTTTCATTGTAGCTAAGTGTATACACAAACTTAAAAATTAATTTTAAATATTCAATCGAATTAACAGCCCGATTTGACAAAAAAAATGTTTATCTGAAATGCAAAAACATTTGTATATTCGGCCCATACGTACAGGTGTATGGGTTTAAAGTCGTTCATATTTTATGAACAAAGCAAACGAAACCCTCAATCTAAACCACATTTTACAATATTCCTGCGGAATGGAAGCATTTTCATGGTCGCTATGTTGCTAAAAGCTTCTCTTTGGGGGCAAAGTCTCAACTACGTTAATTTCAATGTCCAAAACGGACTTACCAGCAATGAGGTATTTGATATATTCCAGGACGCTGAAAAAAATATTTGGATAGCCACTGGTCAGGGTGTTGTAAAGTACGATGGGGAAGAATTTGTTCATTATACCACCAAGGATGGGCTCGGTGATAACTCCGTATACTACATACACCAGGATAAACGCGGAAGGATCTGGTTTTTACCTAACAACGGAATGTTGTCTTATTATTACAAGGGAAAAATACTTTCCTACCAATATAATAAAATCCTTAAAGATCATATCCTGTACAAAGGAATTCCAAGAGGCTTATTTATTGATGAAAAAGAAGACATGTATATCGGTTTTCTGGCCAAAGGTGTCGTGAAAATAACCGACTCAGGAAAACTCGAAGACCTAACAGGTACTCAACAGAAACCCAGCAGGGTATTTGGATTGTATCATCAATCCGGAGCATACCTTCCTTATATTGTATCTCCACAAATCAGGAACAAAAAGAGTTATTTAGCATTCAACTGTGGAACCAAAGACAGCTTATACAGCATTACTTCCGGGGGAGGCATGCAGAACATTTTCTTTGTGCAAAGAAAAAACGGGGACTTCCTGATTTCCATTTCCAGCATACTTTATTTAGTCAGGGATTGCCAGATCCTCAACAAATTTGTTTATTCAAACGAGATCATTTCTATGTATGAGGACAGGGACTCAAATATTTGGATCGGATGCAAAGCGACGGGGGTTAAAAAATTCAAGACCGTTCATCATTTCGAAGAAAATGAAGCGGTCGAATGTTATTTTAATAACCTGTCCATCACTAAAACTTTACAAGACCATTCAGGTAATTATTGGTTCACCAGCCTTGAGAATGGAGTATTTTATATTCCCAATATGCATATAAAGACCATGATTGACGTTACAAAGGTCATTTCAGGCTTTTACATTTCTAAAATCAGGGCAATAAATGGAAAGCTTTATGTAGGCACCAACAACGGGGAAATTTATAGTTATGTCAACAATAAACTTGTAGAATATAGAGTCCCTGGCAACACGAAAATTGGCTATGTACTCACCATTGAGCAATTGAAAGATGGGTTTTTCATATCTGGATCAGGGAATTCAATTTTTATCCAAAAAAAAGAAGTCCATCACAACACGATGCCTATTCATACAATCACAAACGACGGTAAAGGCAACACCTATTTTTGTGCAAGCAGGAGTATCAACAGAATATCCGGTAACGGAGACACCACCATCATACAAAATCGAAAAACGGTAAAATTTGCTTCCATTTTCTGTGATAGTCGAGGCACTATATGGTTGGGTGGGTATGATGGACTCTATTGCATAAAAGATGATACCTTATGTCAAATCAACCTACCCTTTATTTCATCGTTCAGTATAACCCAAATTGTTGAAAATAAGAACAGACTGTACCTTTCAACAACTGGCCATGGAATTATTATACTTTCGGCAACCTCCATGGAATGCATTAATGTGGATAAAGGGCTTCCATCAGATATGGTTAATTCGATCCTTGTTCAGGATAAAAAAACTCTATGGGCAGCTACTACCGGTGGAGTATGTAAGATTAATCTGGATGATCATTCGGTGGAAATGGTCATTAACGAAAAAAAAGGGCTCCCCTCCTCCGAAGTGAGAATGCTTGCCATGATCAACGATACCCTGTTCATGGCAAGTAACAATTACCTTTCGTTTTTCAATATTCATTCGGTGACTTCCACCCCTTTTTCTCCCGAAATATTTATTAAAGAAGTAAAGGTAAACAATCATAGCCTAAAAAGTCTTGTAAGCAATAGTTTTGAATATACTGAAAACAATATAGAGTTTAAAGTGCATAGTTATTTATATAATCAATTAGGTAATATTGAATATAAATACAGGTTAAGGGGATTGTCAGATGAATTCAGCTATACTACTAACAATACGATTAGATTTAATTTTTTGCCGGCGGGAAAATACACATTTGAAGTGTATGCATTGAATGAAGATAATATGTACAGCGATAAGCCTGCCATATTTAATTTTATCATTACAAAAGCCTATTGGAAAACAGGATGGTTCTATGTAGCAGTTTCAGTGGGTATTATGTTACTTATTATTTCGTTGGTATATATCTATTTCAAACGTCTTGCTGTTAGAAAAGATACGCAACTGCAATTATTAGAATCAAAACAACAGGCATTTGCCAATCAGATGAACCCTCATTTTATTTTCAATGCGCTTAATTCCATCCAAACCTATATACTCGCTGAAAATAAAAACAAAGCCATCGATTACCTGAGTAAATTTTCGAAATTGATGCGATTGACCCTCCAAAATACCAGGGAAGCGCTGGTGTCTATGAAGGAAGAAATTGAACTATTGACCCATTATCTGGAACTGGAAAAAACAAGGTATACCAAGATGGATTATATAATAGAAGTGGATAAAACGGTATTAGCAACACAAATCCATATACCAACTATGCTTATACAACCGTTTGTAGAAAATAGTTTAAAGCATGGTATCCTGAAAAAAAATGACAAAGACGGAATGATAAGGATCTCCTTCCACAAGATATCTGGCTTTTTATACTGTAGTGTAGAAGATAATGGGGTAGGAATTAATCACAGCAAATCCGAAATAGCACCTCAGGAGCATATTTCAGCGGCCATGGAAATTACACAAAGCAGGCTTAAAATGCTTTGTCAGGTGCATAAAACCCAGTATGAGTTCGAAATCAGGGATAAATCTGATCAGAATGCCAATGAAACTGGAACCATCGTTAAATTTATCATCCCTTATAAAACAGTTGAAAATGTATAAAGCCATTATTATTGACGACGAAGAAAATGCTATTAGCGGTTTGAGTTTGCTAATTAAACATTTGGCCATGCCGATAGAAATTTCCGGAACAGCTTCGAATGTAGTAGAAGGATTAAAAATATTAAAACAAAAAAATCCGGATATTGTTTTTCTTGATATAGAAATGCATGGCCCCGGTGGATTTGATTTTCTTGAACTGGCGAATAAAAACAATAAGTATTTTATTTTTGTTACCGCACATGAAGAATATGCCATTAAAGCCATTAAGAACAATATCAACGATTACTTGCTCAAACCTGTTTCGGCTGATGATCTAAAGCTGGCGATGAATAAAGCGGTTAGTTTTTTCAAAAAGGCCAATCCAACCTCGTCTGATAGTGGAGTGAACGCCAAACTGAGTATCAACTCCGAGGATGTTACGCTTTTCAAAGACCTTAAAGAAGTTATTTACATCAAGGCCAAAAACAGGTATTCGGAAATATTTTGTATTGATGGATCAGTCTATACTGTTTGCCGAAATATTGGTGAATATGAAAGTGAATTATCCAACAAAAAATTCTTTCGGGTCCATAAATCATTTTTGGTGAATTGTGAGCATGTAACCAAAATGAACAATATCGATGGAGGGTTTATCGAACTTACGGGAGGAGCTGAAGTAGAAATATCCAGGAGAAAAAAAACTGAGTTCCTGGATCTTATCAAAGGCTAGGTCATCGCGTTTGCCCCAACCTACCTCTTAAAGTAGCATGACCCTGTGCCACCTAGCGAAAAGGTAACCTTGATCACCTCAACTTGGCCGGGTTGAGGTCAGGAGGCCCAAAGCTATCTGGACAGGCCAGGCGCATAAACAAAGGCTATAGCGAAAGAACGGGCCTCCGGCCTAAAAAAAGGAAAAACCTATTCACACTTCTTCAGACCATTCTGTTTGCTTAATCCCTCCAAAAAATTACTTTTGCAGTGATCCTACAACACGTTTTTCAACATTCTAAATTACCTACACATGAACCAGGACATCTTTGGTGTTATTAAAGAGCTCGACACCGCCCAAGGAAAAGTAAAATACTATAGCTTAAAGGAATTACAGAAACAAGGTTTCGCTATCAATAAGCTCCCTTTTTCCATTCGGATACTAGTGGAAAATGCATTACGTAACCATGACGGTTTACGTGTTACCGAAGAAAATGTAAGAACTATATTGGGCTGGACCTCAAAAGAAGCCAGTGACAAAGATATCCCGTTTATGCCTGCCCGTGTATTGTTGCAGGACTTTACCGGCGTGCCTTGTGTGGTGGACCTTGCATCGTTAAGGGCAGAAGCTGCCCGTAAAGGAAAAGATGTTAGCAAGATCAATCCGTTGATCCCTGTAGATCTGGTGATCGACCACTCTGTACAGGTAGAATTTTATGGCACCAATTCATCTTTGAAAAAAAATGTAGACCTGGAATATAAAAACAATGCTGAACGTTATATGTTGCTCAAATGGGCGCAAAAAGCGTTCAATAATTTTTCGGCTGTGCCTCCGGGTATGGGGATCTGCCACCAGGTGAATTTAGAATATTTAAGTAAGGCGGTACTTACCAGGGATGGGGTGGCTTTCCCGGACTCATGCTTTGGAACAGATAGCCATACTCCTATGGTGAATGGTATAGGCGTTGTGGCCTGGGGTGTTGGTGGGATAGAGGCGGAAGCTGCCATGTTAGGTCAGCCTTCCTATTTTATCATGCCTGAAGTGATCGGATTGAAATTAACGGGCAAACTACCCGAAGGAGCTACGGCTACTGATCTAGTGTTGGCGGTTACCCAGTTGTTGCGTAAGCATGGGGTAGTTGGAAAATTTGTGGAAGTATTTGGAAATGGTTTAAATAACCTGGCGGTAACGGATAGAGCTACTATTTCGAACATGAGTCCCGAGTTTGGATGTACCATTACTTATTTCCCGGTGGATGATCAAACCATCAACTTTATGCGCAGAACGGCACGGGATGAAAACACCTTGAAACTGGTGGAAACATACTGCAAAGAAAATATGCTTTGGAGAGAGAACGAAGACCAGATTGAATACAGTGCAGTAGTGGAATTAGATCTATCAACCATTGAACCAGCAGTTGCAGGTCCGAAAAGACCCCAGGACAGAATCATCCTGAAGGATCTTGATAAAACAGTGAGAAAAGTATTGGCGGATTCTTTCCAACGTGAATACGTGGCAGATGCTGATAGATGGCTGGATGATGGTGGACCTGTTATTGCCGCCAACAACGGAAAATTGAAAAGTGTAACGTTGAAGGTTGGAGATATCAAGTATCAATTACACGATGCATCTGTTGTAATTGCGGCCATTACCAGTTGTACCAATACATCGAATCCAAGTGTAATGCTGGGTGCAGGGTTGGTAGCTAAAAAGGCAGTAGAAAGAGGTTTAGACATTAAACCCTGGGTAAAAACTTCTTTAGCACCAGGATCCAGGGTGGTTACCAAATATCTAGAAAAAGCAGGCCTTACAGAGTATCTCGAAGCTTTAAAGTTCCATACCGTAGGTTATGGTTGTACTACCTGCATCGGTAACTCAGGTGCCTTACCTCCACATATTGATAAAGCCATTACCGAACATGACCTGGTGGTGGCTTCCGTTCTAAGTGGAAATAGAAATTTTGAAGCCCGGGTACATCCAAATGTAAAAATGAATTTCCTGGCCTCCCCTATGCTCGTAGTTGTGTATGCTATTGCCGGAAGAACCGATATTGATATTTATAACGAGCCTATCTCTTTTGATGTAAATGGTGAACCTGTTTATATGAAAGATATATGGCCTACCGACAAAGAAATTGCCGATGCATTGAATATGGCCCTTGATCCAAATGATTATGCCACTAACTATGCCACTGCCTTTGACGGGGATGCCGCCTGGCAATCGTTACAAGCACCCACTGGTCAGCTTTTCGAATGGGATCCTAAATCCACCTATGTAAAAGAAGCTCCATTTTTCCAGAATATTTCTGAGACCGTGGATGAGCCTAAAAATATATTGAACGCAAAAGCTTTATTGGTTCTGGGTGATTCAATTACAACAGATCATATTTCGCCGGCAGGCTCATTTAAAGAAACCACCCCAGCCGGAAAATATTTAATTGAGCGTGGAGTGCAAAAAAGTGAATTCAATAGTTATGGTGCACGTCGCGGTAACCATGAAGTTATGATGCGTGGTACTTTTGCCAATGTTAGGATCAAAAATAAACTGGCCACCAAAGAAGGTGGATATACTTTGTATCATCCAACACAGGAAGAAACGACTGTATTTGAAGCCGCAGAAAAATACATGGCTGCAAAAATTCCAACCATCATTTTAGGTGGTAAGGAATATGGAAATGGTAGCAGCCGGGATTGGGCAGCGAAAGGTCCGAATTTATTAGGAGTAAAAGCAGTGATCGCCGAATCTTTTGAACGGATCCACCGCTCCAACCTGGCCGGTATGGGTGTACTCCCCTTGTTATATTTGGATGGGCAAAATGCAGAAAGCTTAGGGTTAACAGGGCATGAAACTTATACCATTACAGGAATAGAAGAAGGATTGGTTCCTCAACAGATCATCAACATAAAAGCCGTAAACGATAAAGGGGTGGTTACCGAATTCAAAACCAAATCGAGGTTAGATTCGAAAATTGAGATCGAATATTATAAGAATGGTGGTATCTTGAATTATGTATTGAGACAGTTTTTGAAAGCATAAGTTTTTTACATGATGAAAAAAGGAATTCCATTGGTTTTGTATTTATTGGTAGTAGCTGGGGGCATGCTGCTCTTAAGTAATTACCGTGAATCCAGCCGATTGGCTACTATTACCTTTTCCAGGCATGTGATTGGGGATTATTATTTGTATAAGAAAACCGAAAGTCTTATCTATGTGTCGAAGGAAAGTGGAAGGAATGTATGGGGTGCCGAAAAGATTAAACCTTGTATTTATGAATTAGCCATATACAATGATTTTATTCTGGCAAAATCTCATCCCATCAGCTATAGTTTTCCGGAGAGTAAAGCCCAGGAAGGTTTGAGCAGTGAATTGGCCAATCAAATAAAAGTAGATACCACCCGAACGGTTTACACGATTTGTAATGTCAAAAATGAGTATACCAGCACTGTGTCGGAGTGGAGCTTATTTGAAAAAGAGTTGGCCAAGAATCTAATACCGGTGAGTATTCAATTCATAAGGATCGAAAATCTCTAATAAGTTCTAAGGAATAGAACAACTATAGTTCAACTTTAGGAACATATTTTCTCTTCCTTTCAGCACAGACTCTTCAATATAAGAAACAGGTAAGTTTTTTTCGTTGTATACATATTCTACATTCTCAACAATACCTTCCTCATTATCCCAAACGTAAGTAAGGGGACTTCCATGATCAGCATAGGTATATACAACAATAGGTCTTGTTTTTTTGCCTTCATATTCATCATAAGACCTTATTTCCCTGCCCAGACTATCCAGATCAGATATTTGGATACACCGATTCCATCCTTCGGATTCATACCAGGTATATTTTAATCTCTCCTTATAAAAAAAGGTCTGTTTCCATTGGTACCAGCCATCCACATGGTGCATCTTAATGATCCTATCCAATGAATCATACTCAAATTTAGTGGTTCGATAACTTTTCGTATTTTCAATCGTAGAATCCAGGATACATAGTCCCTTCGCATTATAAAAATAGTGATCGGTCTGGTAAACACTGGAGTCAGGATTAAGTATGACCACTTTTGTTCTTCTTCCCCATTCATCAAAATAGATGTAACCGGCATTGTAAGGCTTGCTTCCATGATTGCTATAATCTACCTGAATGCACCTTACCTTATTTTTCATGAGCACTGCAGAATTAAACTCAATAAAGGTTAACGGGACAAAATCAGCCCACAACAAAACTGGAATGAAACAAACGAAAAACAGGACCATTGCCTTTTTCATAGGTAATAGAGCTATATTTTTTTCTTTTTTTCCACCGTTCTATTCATCAGGCGTTTCACCAATTTTTCCACGGGTTGTAATATGGCCGCCAGGATAATATTCATCACCAATTGGAAAATAGGAATACCATTGGTAAGAGGATTGATAAATCCAGATAGATAAAAGATAGAAGACTCAAAAAGAATAATGATCGTTAAGAAGGTCATTACTTGTCCGAACCTATTGTCGGATGACTTGGAGGTGAACAAAAAGCTAAGGAAAACGATCATACCAAAAATAAACACTTCCAATGCATAGAACCATATTCTTTCCCAAAAGGGTTTTTCGATATGGATCTTTATTTTTACTTCGTTGGTTTCAAATCCATCCGAATCGATGGCCTTGGCAATAAACTCATAATCCCCGGGCTCCAGATTGGTATAGTTGACCTGTTTCGCATAAGTATAGGGCATAAAATCCTTGTCATAGCCTTTTAGCTTCCAGGTATATTTTACTTTCGCCGCATTTACAAAATCCAATGCACATAAATTGATCTGCAAATTATTTTCATTGTACTGAAGGTCCAAAGGAGGAATGGAATCCTGGAAATACGTCTCGCGGAAATATACTTTATCGCGGAATTTTACCTCCTGCAATCTCAATTGTGTATGTTTATTTTCAGGAATGAGTTGATCCAGGTTGATTTGATAAAGATTATCCACTGAACCTGCCCACAATTCTCCCTTTCTATCTACCAATAAAGTTCTTAAGTTGGTGATCACAGTTCTAAAGCCTTGGTCATAACCCAGGTAGGAAAAGGTTCTCTTGTCCACATCAATACAGGTAAGTCCTCTGTCGTGACCCACCCAGATCCTTCTTTGACGGTCCTGAGCAATGGATACAGGCATATCAGAGTTCAAACCATTTTTTGCATGCAGCACCAACGTATTTTTTCCATTCCAAACAATCAAACCGGCATTGGTACAAAACCAATATAATCGATGGAAGGGATCATAGTACCCATCCCATAAATTATAATTCTGTGGATTAATGATGCCTTGCATGGGTTCCATTTTTCCATCTTTCCATTTAAAGATCTCTCCTTTATCACCCAATATCCAATAATATCCTTGGTCGTCAGTAAAAACAGTTCTGCAGAAAACAGATGGGATCTCCGTCATCTTCACCCTTTCAGGATAACCAGGGGCAATCGTATAACAGCCATCATCTGATAAGATCATCAACTGAAGGCTGTCTATAAATTCAATATCATAGGCAAGTTTTACATGCTCTTTATCCGGCTCGTATCCTCCAATGATCTTCCCATTTTTCATCCAGTATATAAAGCCGGTAGTGCTGGTGAGAATAGTAGTTGAATAATCAGTGTTATGGGCAGTAGCATAAGAGGAGCGGATGGCCGTTATAGCAGGCTCTTCAAATTTTTTAAATTGACCATTCTCATAATAAAAATAACCGTTCATTTCAGTTCCAAAGATCAATCTACCCTGGTTATCTTCTACAATGTCGTAGATCATCGATTCAAAACTAACATCCCCCTGGTGGTCATATATAGTGATCCCTCTCTTGTCGTATTTCACGGCTCCACCTCCGGCACTGCTTAACCATATCTCCTTATTTTCATCTTCATAAATATCCCAGAACTGGGTATTGCTGAGCCCACTTGATTTATCAAGCACAGTAATAGAATCATTTTCGAGGATCAATAAATTTGAAACGGTACCCAGGTAGATCTTATCTGAAGTTTTGCTGGCGTGAATATCCAGCAGTATAGTGCCTGGTGGCATTAAATGAGTGAGGTTGGTAACAGAATCTTTTCCAATTTTTACCAGGTTATAGGCCCCTCCTCCCCAAATATTTCCATGTATATCCTTAGACACCGAAGTAAAAGTAAACGCCTCCACATATCTTGCTTCGTATTCGTAGTTTTTACTTTTTTCAAATTCCCCAATACCTGAAATAGCGGCTACCCAAATATCCCCTTCATCATCTTCCAATATACTCCATGGATTTAAAAATGGGTTCCCATTTTTTTGTAAGACAATTTCCGGTGCTTTCCCTTTTCTTACCCTTACCACCCCCATATCTTCGGTGGCGGCCCAAAGATCTCCATCCCTGCTGAACAACAAACTTCTTACATAGCTGGCCGGAAATCCATTGGTGGGATTATAAGAATGGAAACTATTCCCGTCAAAACAAGCAATCCCTCCTCCATAGGTGGATATCCACATATTCTTGTTCTGATCAAAATCAATATCAAGTACATAATTCCCTGAAAAACCATCCCTCACTGTATAATATCGAAAATTCGATCCATCATAGCGGATCACCGACGCATCTGAAGCCATCCACATATATCCCTGCGGATCTTTGGCCACCTCGTAAATGGATGACTTGGCCAATCCATCATCATAGTCAATAACGGTTAATGGGTATTGCTGGGAATAAACCAGGCTGCCAGAAAGCAACCATAAGGATAAGAATCCCCATATGTAAAGATAGTTTGTCTTCAATGTTTAGGGATTTATGTCAAATATAATGAATTATTATTTAGGTCAGCACACTGGCTTCGCGTCCGGCTTAAAAAGAATCCGCTCCTATCCGGATCAATATGAAAAATCATACCTTTAATATTATTTTCTTATGCCAGATAAAGTCGACATATCTATCGAGATCTCCCAATATGAACTTGTCATGGGAAGATATTATTCGTGGAGATATCCGGTAATCCTTTGCCTGTTGTTTTTATATATCCCAGGCTTGATTTGGTTCATCATTCGTTTGAGAAAAAAAAGAAAGTTAATGAAAAAGTACCAGGAACTGATACAAAAAGTAAATGACATCTCCGGTGAGATAACGGTGGATGAATTTATCCTGTTCAAAAAAAGATTGGCCATGGCAAAAACGCCCTATGAATATAAATTGGTTTAACCTCCTCTTAACAACATTTCCATTCTCTTTTGAAAACAAAGCTAAAAATTTGAGATCGTTAAGACTTCTTGGTTTTTGCATTTTCATTGCCTACGTAATATTGTACTCATAAACCACATCATGACCGAAACGTCATGATTTAAAAACAAAGCGTTATGACTACAAAACCATCACCCGCCTTTATTGCCTCCTCATGGGTGGCATTAGGCATTGGTATGTTATGTTACAACATTGGCTTAGGAGCTGCCCATAACATGGAGCTCAACGAAAAGGGTTATTATTTCACCATCCTTATGTTCGGACTCTTTTCCGCTGTCTCCCTGCAAAAAGCAGTGAGGGATAAAATGGAGAACATTCCTGTAACCCCTCTTTATTTTGGTATCGCTTGGGTGGCGACCATTCTTTCACTCTTATTGTTGGTGATCGGATTATGGAACGCAGATATCCCGTTGGCAGAAAGGGGGTTTTATGGGATTGCTTTCGTATTAAGTATGTTTGGTGCCATTGCTGTGCAAAAAAATACGAGGGATGTTAAGCAAGCTGATAAGATGAGCATGCACTCAAAGAATACAAATACTACACTATAAGGCAGAGATGAATAAAAAAGGAGCAGGAGGAAATTCCTGCTCCTTTTTTATTTTTAGATCTTAATGAACTTGATCGTTTTTACCGTTTTGTTGCTTACGTATATTTCAGCAAAGTAAATTCCAGGACTCAACATTGAAACGTCCATTCCCTCACCAGGCTCCACTTGTAAATAATCTGCCAGCACCTCCCCGCTCAGGTTGATGATCCTCACCCTTGCATTCTCATTTTTATTCCATTTAATATTCAATACATCCAACGTTGGATTTGGATATATAGAGAACAGTACATCTTCCATGTTTTCCATTCCTACATAACTACAACCTTTGTTAGAGGTAAAGAGGGCATTCCTGTTGGGATCTCCATATAGGAAAGAATGCATCCTTTGTTTCTGACCTTTAGAAAACATACCCATACAAGTATCATTGCTATAATCCATATAATTTTGAACCATGTCAGTGGGGTCAAATAGTCCCCAAAAAGGATCTTCATTAGCGCAGGTGTTGATATTAATATTACAATCTTGTTGGGAGGAAACCGTATGATTGGGTGTATCAGCAATAGAATCACTTCCAGTGCAATTGTTATCGTCGCCCCATATATGCCTTAACCCAAGCCAATGGCCAATTTCATGAACGGCCGTTCTTCCCCCAGGTGTTAGGGTATTTATGTTCCCCACAGTACCGAAGGAAGTGGTGGTGAGTACTACTCCATCAGTATTGGCAATGCCTCCCGGAAATTGTGCATATCCTAATAGTCCGGGAAACAGATCACACACCCATAGATTCAGATATTCATCGGTAGGCCATGCATTTTTTCCACCCAGGCTATCAAATTTTGCGTCTTCTCCCAGAGGACTAAAATAACCCAATATCTGTCCACCGGCGGTGGAAGTTCTGGTAATTCCATTGGTTGGATTTCCTAAAGGGTCAACACTGGCCAAACAAAATTCTATTTCAATATCCGCCTTCAACGAATCAAAATAAGGTGGCAAATAAGTTATATTCAAAGCCCTATAATCTCTGTTAAGCACGTCTATTTGTGAGGCTATTTGAGCATCGCTGATATTTTGAGCCGCATCTTTGTATAATACGTGTACCACCACTGGAATGGTCAACAACAATGCTCTTTCCCCATCATCTGCAGGATGTTCCGCTCTCCATTGCCTGGCCAGGTTTTCCGATTGTAAAAACCCATCCTGATATTGGGAATTATTCTCCATCTGATGCTGATGAAGGTCATAAGTGGCACATTGTTGAGCATGCAACGAAAGGAACAAAGAGAGGATAAAAAAGTATACAGTTTTTCTCAGCATAGTAGTTCGGTTTTGAAACAATAAAAATATAAAAAAAAGGGTAAAAGTTTTCCTTTACCCTTTTCGTATGGTGTATTTTCAAATATTATTTTACTTCCAATAATTCTACCACGAAGATCAAGGTAGCATGCGGAGGGATGGTCCCACCAGCTCCTTTTTCACCGTAAGCCAGGTCTGCCGGGATGTATAATTCCCATTTGCTACCCTGTGGCATCATTAATAAAGCTTCGGTCCATCCTTTTATTACTCCGGTAACCGCAAATTCAATGGGTTCACCTCTATCATAAGAACTGTCAAATACTTTACCATCGATCAGGCTTCCTGAATAATGGACCTTCACAGTATTCAACTGTTTAGGAATAGTTCCCTGTCCCATGGTGATCACTTTGTATTGAAGACCGGATGGAGTGGTTTTTACACCTTCTTTGGTTTTATTCTCTTCCAACCATTTGCTTTGAACCAGCTTGTCTTTTTCAGCTTTTTCCATGTATTGCTTATAGAAATAATCGTTTACATACTGGTTGGCTGCTTCGGGTGAAATGGTAAATGTATTGGCTTTCACATCGTTCATTCCTTTTAACAATGCATCCATATTCATCGAATCCACCCCTTGGTCGGTGATGTTTTTCATCACTGCTACTCCAATGCAATAGCTCAATGAATCTGTTACCGTTTTCAGTTCCACTTTACCTTTTTGTTTTTTGTTCTTATTTTTTTGGGCTGAAACTTGAGTTGCTCCTAAAAATAAAAAAGCCGACAATACAATTAATGCTGAATATTTCATACGTTTCGTTTATAAGGCAAATCTATCAAAAATATGCCAAAACCCTCCTAGGTGACCCATGAATTAATAATAAAATCAAAAAAATCGCTAATTTTAGAATATGATCAGCTATACGGCACTTATTCAAAAGTTCGGGGATAAAGGAGAGAAAACGGGCTGGACCTATATTGAGATCCCTTCAGAAATGGCGCAACAACTCAAGCCCGATAACAAGAAAGGATTTAGGGTAAAGGGAAGCCTGGACAAGTATCCCATTAAGGGGGTAAGTCTGCTTCCCATGGGCGAAGGGGATTTTATTATGCCACTGAATGCAGCCATGAGAAAAGGGATCAAAAAAAAGAATGGCGAAAAAGTATTAGTTAAGATAGAAGTAGACCAGGAAGAGAAAAAAATATCCCAAGAATTACTTATCTGCCTGGAAGATGACCCGAAAGCCAATAAAATATTCAAATCCCTACCGGGGTCGCATCAGCGATATTATTCCAATTGGATCGAGTCGGCCAAAACAGAAGCAACCAAAGCCAAGAGAATTGCAAAAACTGTTAGAGGATTATCATTGGGACTTAGTTTCGGGGAGACCATGAAAATGGACATCTAGTGGAGGTATGATTTATTCAGGCAATGGGCCTGAGTATCCAACACAGGGAACCCCCTCCGGTGTAAAACAGGGCCTGTGAACATGAAAGTTAACGTTGGTAAGATTTGAATCGGAAATAGAAAAAGCATAAAAACAGCTATTGAACCAATCCTGCAAACATTTCTTATCACCTACCTTCAGGTTACTATTCGGATCATTCTTTAATAAAGATCGCAAAAAACTGGTATCCGCCCTGAATTTATCGATCATGCAGTATTTTCCCGGAGGTAATTGAACAGAATAATTTCCACCAGTATCGGTAACTACCGTATATAAAATAGGGGCATTGATATTGTTCATGGTTCCAGCCTTGATGTAAAAAGTTTTCCCTTGATAGGGTATGGGTGTAGCCAATTGATCTAAAAGCTCAGGAGGTGGCTCTGCTCCGCCACAATAATCACTGGTTGAGGTAACCTTGCCCGAGAGTTTATAGGTCTTCTTATGGGGATTATTTGCCCCTTCCGTTGTTTCACCCTTCATTTTACAGGCGGATAAAACAATCATCCAACAAAATATATAGCAACCAATGAATTTTACTTTCATACCTACGGGTATTTCTACCACAATGATAATTCAAAACCTGTACCAAAATAAAATAAAGTGTGCTACGAATGTCGGCTCATACGCCTTAGAAGACGAATAATGCCTACGATCAACGCCACCAGCCCGAATGGAAGCGGAATATACCAATACTGACTGAGGGGGTTTAAATTTGAATAGGTATTGCCTAGAATAAACATCATATAACCACCGGCTAACAGCAGCAGTCCTATCATCATTAAAACAGCATTCTTTACCATGTTCGGTCACAAACCTAAGTACCCTTCGTCACTCCCTTCGAAAATATAGGGCCAATTTGGGGTTTTTATGAGTGAATCCCTTTGTTATTCAGCAAGTTCAATCGATTATAGTCTATTTAGCCTCGTTTAATCAATGAGCCCTATCGTTGAGTAAACGATGCCCTGAATATTTGCCGTCAGCATGGTATACCTCTACATTTACGGCATCAAAACAAGAAACAAAGAAGCATGAAAAAATTATTCAAAGTCCTTCCAGCTATTTGCATGGTGGCCTCTCTTGCCATCAGCACCACATCTTTTAAATCAGCCGATGCGAAATCTATGTTAGTAAAACATGAGACCGGAAATGTTGAGTTTAAGATCACGAATAATACAAGTTCTGAATTTAAATATTGTGTAAACGGCGGGCATAATTATATCAGCAGCGGTTCTACAAAGTCGTTCAGTTATTCAAGCGGTCAAGATTTTTATTATATCGAGGGAAGTAGCTGCGGAAAACAATGGTTTGAAGTAACCAGCGATATGAATGGTAAAGATTATAAATTAACAGATCTTCTATAATATTTAACTCTTTTGATTTGGGGAAAGGGGCTGTAAACCTATGTTGAACAGCCCTTTTTTATTTTTTCACAATTTTTATCGCCTTGCCATTTACTATAGCTATATAGATTCCCCCGGGCAGTTCCGACAAATCAATGGTGATCTTTTCCCCCATTTCCACCACTTCGCATTCAAGCATGATATTACCCTGTGCATTGAGTAATGTAAATGCATATAGGTCGTCACCATGATAACCAGTGATGGAAACTTGATGGGTGGAGGGATTCGGAAATGCATTCAAGGAATTTTCTGAAAACTCATTTTCCATTCCAATATGATAATCAACTGTCCACCCTATATCCTCTAAAATTCCCAGGTTCACTTCTCCGGGTCTATGGTGAACTTCAGCAAGCATGAGATCAGGACTCATTAAACTATTGTCATATAAAGGAGAATAATCGGCTTCGTTGATGTGCTGTAAGGACCTTCCAGGTTCATACACATTCGGGGTATACAGGGGTATCCTGGCAAGGTTGTTTGCAATAAATGAGTTGGGTCCATTAAAGTATAGATCGTCCGAAGTATATTGATCAAATAAATTCGATGATGGGTTTGGAAATAATAACTGGTTATCCAGTCCTTCTCCAGCTCCGTTTTCTACAAACCTGGTAAAGACGGCATGTTTCATTTCAAGGTCAGGATAAGCATAGGAGGTTGGCTGAAATTCATTCAACTCAGCTGCTGTTATGGTGCCAATGGAGCCAACAGTATCATTTTCGACCTTTACCAGGCTCATCATCCCTAACCCATGACCTATTTCCCTGAGCAAGAACGTCACGAAATCATATGCTGTTTCGGGGCATTGCATGTCAGTCCCCAGGTACCAGGGAATGGCATCGCTGATAAAAATGTCCATATCAGCTTCCCCTGGGTTCAGTTCGGTCATTTGCAGTTTATTGGCCAAGGATGTAGGGTACCAGGTTGAATCGAAGGAAGCATTGCTAAAATCTTTTCGAACATTGCTGATGGTAACCATTTTTAAACCTGGTATGATCATAAATACATAGTGAACATGCACTTTAATGGGTATGGAAGAGCTGACATAACTACTCCAGATCTGTCCGGTATAGTTAATCGCTGAATCCATGGCGGCATTTGTGCCATCATTGGTAAAGACAAAACTGGCCGGCTGTGCTTTTGCCGTGTTTAACTGAATGGAAAAAAACAGAAACGATATAAGAATACCAGGCTTCATGCAGATAAACATACAAAAAAAATCATCATGACGATACCGCCATGATGATCTGTTTATAAAACCTAACTAACTCTAACAATTTATTATCTAACAACAATGATCCTATTATGTCGATGGTGGTTACGTGGATGAACCACTACTACTCTATTTGCTCTTGGTTGTTTTACCACCACCACTTTGGGTTGGTTTCTTACAACCACTGTATTTGTTCTGGTGGGAGCACAGGAAGCCAAAGAGATCATTAAAACGATCACAAAAGCACCTAAAAATTGGATAGTTCTCATATCGTATGGATTTGTATATATGACCAGGATAAATAGAGAAGGTTTAAACTAGATCAATTAAAAAACCATTAAACAATTTAAAGAAATTATTCCAAAACTGATATAGATCATTGATTATACGTGATAGCCCTGTTAATATTGTTGAATAATTCTGATTATATGAGAACAAAAACCATTTTGAGATCCATTTTTATTATTTCATTTCTTTTAGTATTCCTTCAATCCTGTCAACAGACCCAGGAATATCATGTAATGCTAAAAGTTTATAATTTAACCAGTACTGATACCATTCAGTTTGGTGCCAGTCCTACAGCGGTTTTTCAGTCAGTGTATATTCCACCAGGTCAGAATTCTACAATTGAAGTAAGAAAAATTGATGCTATACCTTATATGGATGTGACCAAACTTACATGTTATATAGGAAAGGACAGTACT
This sequence comes from Flavobacteriales bacterium, assembly GCA_025451235.1. GTDB lineage: Bacteria > Bacteroidota > Bacteroidia > CAIKAF01 > CAIKAF01 > JANWKQ01. Next base: position 291,867 of record JANWKT010000024.1, read on the forward strand.
ATTGTTGCTGAGGCAGAAGGAGAACGGGTGGTCTTGGGCGATACTCACATCATATTATCCTTTCATTGGAATGGCCAAAATTTAGAGTTCATGAATTAAAGAGTATCGTTAGTGGTCGCCTGAATGTATGCTTAGAACACCAGCCAAAAAAAAGACCGGAATAAATCCGGTCTTGAATATTTAAAAAGAAGGTTATCTTACTCTGATTTCGATCCATCCTGAATCGGGATCATTACCCTTTACATCCAAGGCTCCTTTTACTTCCCATACCTGGTGACCCATGGTACCATGGAAGGTAGGCTGAGCATTGCTGGGTAAGGTAAATTCCATTTCCCAATCATAGGATTGTTTTCCCTCCAATGCAGTTGTGATCACCGCCTGAACTTTATGGGTATAACTTACATGGTCCTCATGAATGTTTTCGGTTTTACCATTAATGTTTTTGCGAAGAGAAACATATTCCCTGGCACGAATATCCAGGTAAGCAGCCGTTGCATTGATCGGAGCATCTTTTATCTGTGCGGTAATGCGTACTTTAATAGGTGCAGCTTTATCAAATTCTGATCCTTCTGGAGCAATGGTTACATTGGCTCCTCCACCGGTAACAAAGTTGGTGGCTTGTTTAATCTTATCAAATAGTCCCATAATAGATTGTTTTAATTGGTTATTGTTTACTCTTGATATATTCGTTTTTATTTGTACCCATGTTCTCACCCTTAACGCTGGTTCGAATGGAGGCCGAAAGGTAGAAAAAGAATGATTAACTGGTTTTATTTCTTTGTTAAAAAACAAATAAAAAGCCCTGTCAATTGACAGGGCTTCTCCTTATTTTAAAAGACCAGGATTATTTTTTATCCTTATCGTCTTCCATTTTTTGTTTTAACTCAGATAGAACATCCAAATCACCCAAGGTAGTTTTCTCGGAGTTTTTGCTGTTGTTTTTGGCAACTGCATCTTTGGTTGTTTTCTTCTCTTTTTTCTCTTCTTTTTTCACAGCTTCTTCTTTTGCTGCTTCCCAAGTACGGGTATGAGAAACCAGGATCTTTTTATCATCCTTCGAGAATTCAAGAATACCAAATGGCAGTTTTTCGTCTACCACCATTTTGCTTCCATCTTCTTTTTTGGTATGACGTGCAGGACAGAAAGCCTCAATTCCATACATTAAAGAAACAATGGCACCTTTATCGTTAATGTCGGTAACAGTACCTTCGTGGTTGCTGTTAACATCCAATACCGATGCAAATACTTCCCATGGATCTTCTTCCAATTGTTTAACACCCAGGTTCAATTTGCGGTTTTCTTTATCGAGTCCCAGTACTTTTACATCAATTCTTTCATCCAATTTGCAGAATTCTGATGGATGTTTGAACTTTTTGGTCCAGCTCAGGTCGCTGATATGGATCAAACCATCCACTCCTTCTTCCAGCTCAACAAATATTCCGTAGTTGGTGAAATTTTTCACCAGGGCAGAATGTTGAGTTCCCACTGCATATTTATTTTCAATATCCGCCCATGGATCAGCTTTCAATTGTTTAATACCCAGGCTCATTTTTCTTTCTTCACGGTCCAAAGTAAGCACAACTGCTTCTACTTCATCCCCTACGTGTAAGAAATCCTGTGCACTTCTCAAGTGGCTACTCCAGCTCATTTCACTTACGTGAATTAAACCTTCAACACCAGGGGCAATTTCAATAAATGCACCATAGTCGGCCAATACCACTACTTTACCTTTTACTTTATCACCCACTTTTAATTCGGTATTCAATGATTCCCAAGGATGAGCTGATAATTGTTTTAGTCCAAGAGCAATACGTTTTTTCTCTGGATCGTAATCGGTAACCACCACTTTAATTTTCTGGTCAAGCTGAACGATCTCTTCCGGATGGTTGATACGTCCCCAGCTTAAGTCGGTAATGTGGATCAATCCATCAACACCGCCTAAGTCGATAAATACACCGTAAGAAGTAATGTTCTTCACAATACCTTCCAGGATCTGACCTTTTTCCAACTGTGACATGATCACTTTTTTCTGTTCTTCTAACTCTTCTTCCAACAGAATTTTATGTGATACTACTATATTTTTGAATTCATGGTTTATTTTCACCACTTTGAACTCCATGTTTTTACCTACATAGATATCGTAATCACGGATAGGTTTCACATCGATCTGAGAACCTGGTAAGAATGCTTCGATACCGAATACATCAGCGATCAAACCACCTTTGGTTCTGCATTTAATATTACCTGTAATTACTTCATCTTTGGCATGTGCTTCGTTTACACGATCCCATGCTTTAATAGCACGTGCTTTTTTATGGCTCAGGTCGAGCTGGCCGTTGCGATCTTCTAAAATATCAATGTACACTTCTACCTCATCGCCTAATTTAAGATCAGGATTGTAACGGAATTCTGTACGTGGGACGATCCCTTCGCTTTTATAGCCAATATTGATCACCACATCTTTGGGGGTCAATCCAACTACTTTTCCGAAAACAATTTCGTGTTCATTAATGGTTTGCAAAGTGGTGGAATATAATTTCCCGTACTCTTCGCGTTCTTCTTTTGTGTATACGTTCCCGTATTTGTCGATACCATCCCAGTTGAATTCAGTGATGGGTACGTTGGTGGTAACAGTTTCTTCAACTGTTGGATTTGTTTCTTCTGACATAAAATAACTTCTGTCTGGCGATTGATGTTTTGGGGCTTTATACAGGATGTTCGGTAAAGCCTTTCAACACTTACGCCTTTGGTTAAACGTTTCGTTTATAGTTCATGAACATCCCAAAAAGGGTTGCAAATATAAGGAATATTCGTAAAAAAACCAAGGATCCGTTTACCTCCTAAAACCCTAATTGAAAATACTTTAAGTAATCGGGTCGGCCAATCGTTCAGAAAAACAAAAATAACGGGGTTATTTCTCCCTAAAAAGATTGATTGAGTTAACAAACAAAAGCCTATTTTTATATCCTGAACGCTTAAAATATTTCGTCTTGAAAAATCCAAGGTTACCCTATTGGTTGGTTATTTTTATCACCTCTACCAGCTTGCAAACGATGCAGGCCCAATGCCCATCCATCCTTTGCCCAGCTGATACCGTCCTCAGCAATGATTTGGGTACATGCGGAACAATCGTAAATTATACTGTCCCCATTGGTACCAATCCATGTGCTCAACAATCCCAGACTTTTACGTTTACCGGTGCTCCTGAAACATGGACAGTACCGGCTGGTGTTACTACCGTTGATGTGGACCTTCGGGGAGCCGCAGGCGGAGGAGATGCCATATACCTGCCAGGTCTGGGTGGAAGATTGCAAGCCACCCTACCTGTCATACCGGGTCAAGTGTTGAATATGTATGTGGGTGGTGAAGGATTGGTTTTGGGGAATGCTGGGTGGAATGGCGGTGGATTAGGCGCCGGTGGTATGGTTTCAAATCCCGGCTCCGGTGGAGGTGGGGCATCTGATATCCGAATTGGAGGAATTGCATTAACCGATAGAGTTCTGGTAGCCGGTGGTGGCGGAGGTGCCACTGAAAATGGAGGAGCTGCGAATGGTGGACATGGCGGTGGTTTAATAGGTGCAGATGGCGCTCCAGGTGGCAATCCATGGGGGTGTACTCCTTTAACAATAGCAACCGGGGGAACACAGTCTGCCGGTGGGCTGGGTGGAACTTCCACCAGCTGCGCATGGAATGGGACCGACGGAAGTTTTGGACAGGGTGGAGATGCTTATCCTGTTTATCGTTGCGCAGGAGGTGGTGGTGGATATTATGGAGGTGGTGGTGCACATAATGGTTGTTCAGGAGCGGGGGGAAGTAGTTTCTCCATTCCAACTGCCACCAATGTGATCCATACACAAGGATACAATGCCGGAAATGGATCGATTGTCATCAGCTGGGTATTAATGGATACATCACTCACTACGGTTCAAACTGCAGGACTGCCTTCAGGAGCCGTTTTCCCGGTTGGTATTACCACCAACACCTATCAGGTAACAGATACGATGAGCAATATAGCTACTTGTTCTTTTACCGTAACGGTATTAGACACCGAGGCCCCAACTATTATTTCTCCTGCAGATGTAACCACTTGCGATTCGATAGTTGCAAATATTTCACCATCTGCAAGCGATAATTGTTCAGGAGAAACGGTTAGTTTCTATACGACAGGGGCAACATCTACCTCAGGAACCAATGATGCAAGTGGAACTACTTTCAATATTGGAACTACCACTGTTTGGTATATAGTTACGGACCAGGGGGGCAATCAAGACAGTTCTTCATTTAACATCATCAGAAATCCAATACCCACGGTTACGATCGGTGCATTTAATATAGATACGGTATGTGCAAATCATTTAGCTGTTAACTTGCCCATTGGAACACCGGCATCCGGAACATATACGGGTCCAGGAGTAAGTGGTTCAACATTTGATCCAGGTATGAGTGGAGTTGGAGATTTTTGGATCGTATATACCTATGTGGATACCAATAGTTGCAGTAATTCCGATTCAACTCAAATGACTGTGATCGGATGTGCTGGTATGGATGAAGAATTGAATACTGAATGGACCATTTATCCAAATCCTGTGAGTAGCCAATTATACTTTTCAGCACCTGTAAAGAGTGCTTTAAGGGTATACAATGTTTCTGGACAATTGATTTTAATCATTCAAGAAGGAAGCCAGGAAATCAATGTAATGGGTCTAAGTCCTGGAATATATTTTATCCGTGGAGACTCCATTCAACGTAAGTTTATCAAGTTATAGAAATGGGCTTAAGTGGGGTTGTCTTCGGTTTACAACCCTAGCTATCACTTCAACTGTCCTCAAAATAATATTTGGTTACCTTTAAGCCTTATCCATCTCTATGAACTACAATTCACTTCTCGACTCCTGGTTCGGTAATCCCTGGTTATCTTATGGTGTGCCGCTAGGTATTTTTGTGCTCATGATCGTTTATTTATTTCGCCAACGAAAAAGAAAAAAAGAAGTATTTGCCATCAATATAAAAGACGGAAAGCTGGCCTGGAGACAAAATTATAATTCTATATTTCTGATCCTACGGTAAAAACAATAAATGCCTTTTCGTTTGTTCCCAAAAGAAATAATAATTTCTATATTTGGTTACATTCCGGGCCATGTTGAAATGCTTAGTATATTTATGAAGCCTTTTCAACCAAATCATTTAATCATTCATTTAAACTATATGAAAAAACTATACTTTACTGTAGGGATCGTTGCTATTTCCTTGACCATGAATTTTGGGCAAGATGTACGCCTATGGGCCACTTATCACGGGGATACTGGTAACGAAAGTGGGGTAAGTGTTGCCACTGATCCATGGGGAAATGTATACCTGGCTGGAATTACCAGCAGTATTTCCAACCTGGGTATCGGAGGACATCAAACTTTTTTTGGAGGTGGGAATGTAGATGCCTATGTGGTAAAATTCAATCCAGCCGGTAACCTGGTATGGTCTACCTGGTATGGCGGTCCAGGTGATGAAATGACATTTTTGGGAGGAAAATTAGGCATTGCAACCGATTTACAGGGGAATGTTTTCCTGGCTGGATTGACCAATAGCGCCACCAATATTGCTTCTATCGGATCTTATCAGGACGTGATCGGAGGCAGTCTGGATGCTTACCTGGTAAAATTTGATTCATCAGGAGTTCGTCAATGGGCTACCTATTATGGAGGAACCGATATTGAATATGGATACAATGTTGGTACCGATCCTTTAGGAAATGTATACCTAACCGGTATTACCGGAAGTGCAGCCGGAATTGCCTCAGGTGGATTCCAGAATACATTGAATGGACCCGGAGATGCTTTTCTGGTAAAATTTAATGCAGCGGGAAATCGATTGTGGGGAACTTATTATGGTGGACCCAATGGAGATGAAGGTTTTGCTATTGCAACCGATGATTCTGCTCATGTTTATTTAGCCGGAGTTACTGGTAGTACTTCGGGAATTGCTTCCGGTGGATTTCAAAATACTTACGGAGGTGGAAGCTATGATGCTTTTCTTATAAAGTTCGATTCGTCAGGTGCAAGGATCTGGGGAACCTATTATGGTGGGACCGGAGATGAAATGGCGATTTTTAATGGTGATATAGATGTGGCAATAGATGACCTGGGCAATCCATACTTAACAGGAATGACTACGAGTACTTCATCCATTGCCAGTGGTGGATTTCAAAACAGTTATGGAGGTGGTGGCTCGGATGCATTCCTGGTAAAATTTACGCCCGGAGGGGCAAGGTCATGGAGTACCTATTACGGGGGCAATGGGGACGATAAAGGGTATAGTATAGCGGCAGATGCTTCCGAAAATATTTTCATGGCAGGTCGCACAACAAGTACATCGGGTATTTCTTCAGGAGGTTTTCAGAATGTTTATGGCACCAATGAAGATGGATTCGTAGTAAAATTCAATAGTGCAGGTAGCAGGTATTGTGCTACCTATTATGGAGGAAATGATTATGATGTTTTATACGGGTTGGATGTGGACAATAGCGGAAATATTTACACCGGAGGAGGGACCGCCACTACAACTGGTATGGCATCGGGCGGAGCTCAAAATTCTTTTGGTGGAGGGCAGTCGGATGCATATCTGGTAAAATTAGGCTCGTGCATTGGTAGTGTTGGAGTGGAAGATCCGAATCTAAATGATCTGTTTATTTACCCAAATCCATCCAATGGAAAATATTTCATAGAAACCAACGGTGAACCAATTGAGGATATTCAGGTATATGATGTTCAGGGAAAAATCATTTATACATCGAAATACCAAAAGCAAATAGATATTTCATCATCACCAAAAGGAATTTATTTTTTTAAAATAAATATTGGAGAGAAGACTTATGTCAAAAAAATAATCGTGGATTAAACATTATTTTCATATATGCCATCAGAGTCTAGATTCCTAAAATCTGTAACATATATAAACTTCTACGGAAAACTTGTAAGCTTAAAAATTCATAAGCTTAGACCTTTGTACGATCAAACCCTCAAAAAATTCAAGCAAAAAAAAGAGGGATCGAAAATTTAGTGGTAACTTGCCTGACAAGTCCTTTAGCTTTATGAATTAGATTTTTATGACAATGTCGGTAACTGGTTATACCGCCTTGGTTCATTTATACTCAACCAGAAAATAGTAGATAAAATTTCTCAACACAACAGCTCTCATGAAGCTATATATCAAATACATGGTAAGTTTGCGGTGCAAAATGGTTGTAAAGGCAGAGCTGGAAACCCTCGGCCTCAAGCATATAATGGTAGACCTTGGGATGGTTGAGGTGATGGAAAATATTACCGAAGAACAACATCAGCAATTAAAAAAAAACCTACTCAGATCCGGTCTTGAGTTGATGGATGATAAAAAGAGCATTCTGATTGAAAGGATAAAAAACGTGATCATAGAAATGATCCATTACTCCGATGAATTACCTAAAATGAACTATTCTGATCATATCAGTCAAAAACTGGGCTATAATTATACGTACCTGTCCAATATATTCTCGGAAGTAAAGGGTATTACCATCCAGCAGTTTATCATTATACATAAGATCGAGAAGGTAAAAGAACTTTTATTGTATGACGAACTTAATCTTAGCCAAATCGCTTATAAACTCCATTATAGCAGTGTGGCACATTTATCCGGTCAGTTCAAGAAAATCACCGGTCTCTCCGCTTCCTATTATAAAAGTCTCAAACAAAAGCGGAAGAACAACCTAGAAAATATGTGATTTATATAAGCCTTCTTTTTAAATATATAACTTCTCCAAGTCCGCTTGTGCCCACCTTTGTATTGTAGTAATAAATCCACAAATGCAATCATATCATGGGCAAAGCATCAAAAAATAAAAGCGAGATATTTACCCTCATCCTTAACTGGGAAGCCCGGTCAAAAAAACTACAGCAAAAGTATGATCATTTAACGGACGCTGATCTGAAATTCGATACAGGCAAAGAAAACGAGTCGTTAAACAAGGTTGAAAAAAGATTGAACAAAAAACAGCAAGAGGTTCTCCACATAATTAAAAAAGGACCACCTAAAGAATCCTGAATCTCCCTGATCAGATCTTACCATTTGATTGTTCAGATCAGGCACCAGAAGCAAACACAACCAAAAGGACAGGACTCAACTGCCTGTCCTTTTTTAAGAAACAAAACACACGAGCATGGGCCATACAGAACTAGAAAAAGAAAAAGTACATATCATCGTCGAGATCATTGAATATGTTCCCAAAGCGGTGGTAAGCAAAACAATTATTAAAAAAACCACCGGGAATATTACTGTTTCATCCTTTGATGCGGGTGAGGAGTTGGCTGAAAAAACCTCTCCATTCGATAATTATATTCAAATAATTGATGGGGCAGCGGAGGTTACCATTAAAGAAAAAAAATATAAGCTCAGGTTAGGTGAAGGAATCGTTATACCAGCCCATGCAGCTCATTGCTTCAACGCCAATGAACAATTCAAAATGATCTCTACTATCATCAAAAGCGGGTATGAAGAGGTTAGTTAAAGCCCCCAAAATATAAGCAATCATGTACCAATACCTTCTGGCAGATTGATCAAGCGATAGTAAATAAATAACAGGCAAAAAACCATAGCAGGCGTGCAATGGTTTTTTTTGTTTTCAATATCCATGTCCAACACCTGTTAATTATATAAATGATTGTTTCATTCATATAAAGATTTCTGTTGCCCTTCCTCTCATCTTTGCATGATAAAAGAGAAAAAGCATGTTAACCAGGCAAGAAACCGAATGGTCTTTAGATAGAAGCCATAGCGAGGTCAGCTTTAAAGTAAGAAATCTTATTGTATCACAGGTAAGTGGTATTTTCAACAAATTTGATGCGAACATTACCACCAAAGGAGATAACCTAAAAACAGCTGAAATTGAGCTTAGAATGGATATGACCTCTATCACAACCGGTGATCCAAAACGTGATGAATACTTGAAAAGCGATGGCTTCCTGGATGTGGAAAAATACAACCAGTTAATTTTCACATCCACTTCCATCGGAAAAAGGGAAAGAGATGGCAGTCATGAGTTATGGGGAAGGCTCACTTTCAAGGGTGTTACCAAGTATGTAATGATGCATATACAATTCGGTGAGAAATTAAATGGACATAGCAAGAATGAAAAAGTTCAGTTTACTATCACCGGAAAGATCAACCGAAGCACTTGGGGACTCACCTGGAACAAGACAATTAAAAGTAGTGGGATTCTGATCAGCAAAGAAATCTATATTTTCTGCAAAATGGAACTTACAAAGGCGCATCAAAAAGAGTTGATGATGAAATGGAAGCCAGCTATCAACCTGATAACAATGCTTAATTAACCCATCGATCATGAAAAAAACATTTAAAAACCCTGCATCCGTATTGAGCGTTTTATTATTCCTGTTATTCGGGATTCGTGTTACGCTTTATTAGAATAGGGTTCTCAGAACACCGTCGCTGAGGAGGATTTGCTCCTTTTCAGATACCCTGAGTAGGTAACATGAGGAAAGCAGCCGTGAAAGGCTGCGCCAACCGAAGGGTTGTAGGATAGGCACCAAAATAATAAATCATCTTAAAAATCGTACCTATTTAAATATCTTATGTTTACTTTTGAAGGGTATGAATAATTCTTTTATGAAATCCGCTGCTCTTCTTACCACTTTCTTTTTATTTTCCTCTTATACGGTCTTTGCTCAATCAGGTGTTCTGGATCTTGGCTTCGATGTGGATGGAATACAAACCACCGATATTGGTTCGCTCAACGACAATGGAAATGACCTCGCCTTACAGGCAGATGGAAAAATAGTAGTGGTTGGAATGGCATCGAATATCAACGAATCCGACTTTGCTGTATTACGATATTTGCCCAATGGGTCATTGGATAGTAGCTTTCATTTCGATGGAATTGTTACACTTGATTTTGATACGGCGATCGATCAACCAGACCAGGCCCTTACAGTGGTTATTCAGCCTGACGGAAAAATAGTAGTGGCAGGTTGCGCAACTATACAAGGAAATTATGATCTGGGAATTGCCCGTTTCAATACAGATGGAAGTTTGGATAATAGTTTTGATGGGGATGGGGTAAGAACCATTCATTTCGGAATTACAGGTGGCCATAATGAAGTATTTGATGCCAAAATCGATGGGAATGGAAAAATAACCATGGCTGGCTATACCCAAACAGCATCCTCGGGCAAAAATTTTGCTTTATTCAGATTGAACAGCGATGGAAGTACAGATAGCAGTTTTGGTAATGCCGGTTTAGTGAATACGGATTTCTCCGGTTTGGAAGACATTGCATATTCTTTGGTTATTTTAAATGACGGAAGGATCGCGGCTGCAGGAAGTTCAGTTGCGATCACCACAACCGATTATGCATTGGCCATGTATTCATCCTCCGGACAACCAGACAATAGCTTCAGTGCGGATGGAAAGCTGACCACGGATTTCGGTGCTTCCTTTGATGTGGCCTATGATTTGGTCCAGCAAGGTGATGGGAAATTAGTGGCCGCAGGCTACAGTTATGTTTTCGCTGATAAAGACTTTTCGATCGCCAGGTATTCTCTAACAGGCCAGTTGGATCCAAATTTTGATACGGATGGAAAAAATACGGTTGATATCAATGGAAGTTCTAACGACGATGAAGCCCATGCATTAACCATTCAGCCTGATAACAAAATTTTGGTCGGAGGTTTTGCCCTCAATGGAACCTCACAAAATCTAGGAATGGCGAGATATGATTTCGACGGTTCGTTGGATGGAAGCTTTGGTGCCGGGGGTAAAGTGATCACAGATATCTTGACCTCACCCAATGACGTGATCAGTGCAATGGCTGTTCAAAGTACAGACTTGAAGCTAATCGTAGCTGGAACGGCAGGAGTGGCCAGCAGGGATATTGTCCTTGCCCGTTATACTACCGGATTGAACATTGGAATTACGGAATTTACATTTTCGGATCATGTACTGATCTATCCAAATCCCATTGAGGAAATGGCGCTGTTACAATATACTTTATTGAATACTGAAAATATTACCATTCAATTAAAGAACATGGAAGGGAAAATAGTGAGCACAATAGTAAATGAACAAACCCAAAGTCCGGGTGTATATGAGCAAAAAATCCAGTTACCCAACCATTTGTCATCAGGTATTTATTTTATTGTGGTTGCCTCTGCTCATGGTTCAGTAGCCGTAAAGATTCTACATTAAACCTAAAAAGTTTAAAAAAAAATCAACGGTCCGGTAGGCTGGTTCTATTTTTTGTACCTTGTGTGCTATTGAAATTAAATCATGGGTAAAGCATGTCTACTTGCTGGTATTGCATTTTTGTCACTCATTTGTGCAAATACACAAACATTTCTGAACGGTAGTTTTGAAAGTACCACCGGTACCTGTAACTACAACATCAGCAATGCCAGTTTTAATAGCATGATGAACAATTGCACCGGGTTCGGTATCGGCAGTCAGATCGATATTATGCAAACAAGTTGTGGTTATGGGGCGGCTCAGCAAGGCAATATGCTTATAGCACTTGCCATTGCCATTGATAATACTTCGTATGATGCATTGTCTTTAACCTTAAGTGCACCTTTAACCGCCGGTACCAGTTATACTGTTTCCTTTTACCATCGCAAACATGCCTCTTATGTTTCGAATAATATGGAGTTGGGATATTCAACTACAAGCACCACCTTCGGCACCTCGATAGGAACGGTGGCAGCCCCCACTTCAACCAGTTGGACCCAGGTAAGCTTTAGTTTTACACCCACCTTTGCCACCAGTTATATTACTGCGAGGATCATTCCTGGGGCCTATGGCTGGAACCATGTGGATAATTTTACCATTGTAGCCAACCCATTACCTGTTGAACTGGTTTCTTTTACCGCTGAATGTGTTGAACAAGGTACTTTGTTGAAATGGTCCACAGCTTCAGAAAAAAACAACGCTTATTTTACGCTTGAATCAAGCATTGATGGTATTCACTATGTTGAACAGGCAACTATACCAGGTGCAGGCAATAGCAATACAATCCGAGAATACAATGAAACCATTCTAAGAACTCCTATACCGCAAGAATATTACCGTCTTAGCCAAACCGATCATGACGGAACCATACAGCACTTCCCTCCTATTTTTATTGCATGCCATTCATCTTTCAAGGATCATTGCCCCATCGTTTCAGTGAATTCAGACCATGCAACCTTTGATATTTACTCCAGCCAGGAGGAAAAAATTGATTTGGTATTAATTGATGCCAGTGGCCGGACCCATCAACATATGAATCTAGAGTTGGTAAAGGGCAGCAACACTATTGGGGTCAACCTTTCCGATTTGGCAGCTGGGATGTATATTGCAATGATCTATGGCAAGAATATCCAATGCAGTACCAAATTCTTTAGGCCATAATCATCGGTATTTAGCTGAATCCTAAAAATGTATATTTGACAGATCATGAATCATCTTATTGAGAAGATATCCGCTTTAGCATCCATTTCGGATCAATTAGAGCCCTCGGAAAGGGAAAGGGATCAATATAATCAACAAATTCAGCAATATGCTGATCGGTTTATCAACACGATCCATGATAGAAATGCTTTTTCAAATGGAAAAGTAAATCCGGGTTCCCTCGCCATTAACGGTGAGAAAAAATCATTGGAAGAATTATTGGATCTATATACGAAAGAAGTAACCGCTAATGGGATCAACCCAGCTTCGGGCGGACATATAGGCTACATTCCCGGAGGTGGGATATTTGCAGCAGCCCTGGGAGATTTCCTGGCAGATATTACCAATGAATATGCTGGCATGTACTATGCCTCTCCTGGGGCGGTAACCATTGAAAACGAACTCATCAATTGGATGAAATCTGTTTTTGGGTTTCCTGACAATGCCATAGGTAACCTTACTTCAGGTGGATCAATAGCTAACTTAATTGCGCTAACAGCCGCAAGAGACCAGCATCAGATAAAAGGGACTCAAATCAATCGGTCAGTGATCTACTTAAGTCCTCAGGTACATCATTGTATCCATAAGGCCATCCGCATCATTGGTTTGGAAGATATCGTCATTCGGGAATTAAACTTAGATGAGAAATTCCGGATTGATCCCAACTATTTGGAGCAACAGATCATGCAGGATGAAGCTAACGGATTATATCCATTTTGTGTGATAGCATCTGCCGGCACTACAGATACCGGAGCAGTGGATCCATTGGAGGATATTGGTACCATAGCCTCTGCCCATTCTTTATGGTATCATATTGATGCAGCATATGGAGGTTTCTTTATTTTAACGGGATCCAAAAAGCATTTATTTAAAGGAATTGAAAGGGCCGATTCATTGGTGATCGATCCGCATAAAGGAATGTTCCTCCCCTACGGCACCGGGGCGGTATTGGTAAAAGATAAAAAAGCTGTTTTTCATTCACATCATTACCTGGCCAACTATATGCAGGATGCCATTGCGGATGACCTGGATCTTAATCCGGCGGATGTTTCGCCGGAACTTACCAAACATTTCAGGGGCTTAAGAATGTGGCTTCCACTACAGTTGCACGGCATTGAACCCTTTGTCGCCTGCCTGGAAGAAAAACTTCTCTTAACTCAATACTTCAGGAACCAACTCGTAGATATCGGGTTTGAGGTAGGGCCTGAGCCCGATCTTTCCGTAAGTTATTTCTGGTATCCAAGCAAAAATATGCCTGCCGGTCATGCGGGCTTGGATGAAAATACTTTCAATAAAAAATTGATGGAATTGATCCACCAGGACGGAAGGGTCTTCCTGAGTTCAACTGTATTGGAGGATAAATTTGTGATCAGAATGGCCATTCTATCCTTCAGGACCAAATTGAAGACGGTTGATAAGGCCATAGAAATGGTCAAGGATGCGATGGCCCAATTGTTAAAATAGTAGTTTGATACCGCCGGATCACACCTGTTTAGCGGTTATTGAGGGACAAAAAGGAGCGGTTAACGACATTACATCTGTTTTAGGTAAAACTTATGGTTAAAATTGATAGCAAATAAAAACCATTTTTTTATTTTTGTCATCTGAATCAATTTAAACTATACAAGTGTATGAAAAGAACTCTACCAATTATTATTCTATGCTTTATTTTATCTGCCACGGCTACTTTAGTTAATGGGCAGAACATTCCTGAAGTGTTATATTATAAATTTAATGGGGCCGGAACTACGGTACCTAATTATGCTTCAGCCCCACCCCCAGGAACGGCAACGGCCACTATTATGGGAGGAGTAACCCAAGGCGGCACAACCCTTTGTCAGGGAAGTTTGATAGGAACAGGTGCAGCATCCACTACTGATTACCTGAATACCGGTTGGGCCCCTAATCTGGGAGCAGGTTCATGGACCATATCCTTTAGAACAACAGGAATTTCAACCAATGCAACTTTATATTATATTTTTGGTGATATTAATACCGCCAGTTTTAGATGTTTTACCAATGGAGTAGCAGGATCTACTAATTGGATTCTAAGAGGGGCAGGATTGACGGATATCTATATCAATGGGGGAGCATTAATGACTCCGACCATGTGTACTTTCGTCTATGATAATGCACTCGCCAACGTAAAAGGATACTTAAACGGGGTACTGGTTACTACCGTTGCGCAAGGTGCGGTTAATATGACAGGAACTGGTCCTTTAAAAGTAATGGGGTATTCAACCAATGTGGGTGCTCCTTCCGGAGGATTGATAGATGAATTCAGGTTTTATAGCCATGCATTGACTGCGGGTGAGGTAGCGCAATTATATGATCCATATGCTACCCCGGGTTTCCTTGGCCCTGATATTTCATTTTGTTCGGCTGATACAACTCAACTTGATTTGATTTGGCCTACAAGTACCGTTTTATGGTCCGATGGGTCTACTGCCGATAGCCTTTATATCACCTCCTTGGATACTTTTTCTGTAACCCTTTCTGGCGTTTGTGGTAACAATAGTGATACCGTTATTGTATATAGTGGTGCAACTACCGATTCAATTGCACCTGCTTTATGTGATACAGCCTATGCAGCACCCAGCGGAGCCATTTATTCAGTTTCAGGGGTGTATATAGATACTATTCCAAACTTTGTAGGTTGCGACAGTGTAATCACCATTAATTTAACGTTGAACAGCAATACCTCTGGCTCGGCAAATGCTTCCATTTGCGTCGGTGATATTTATACCGCGCCAAGCGGTGCCATGTACTCTTCAGCTGGAACTTATATGGACACCGTCCCCAACTTTATAGGTTGTGACAGTGTCATCACCATTAATCTTACGTTGAATTCCGCAAATGTATCGGTATCACAAACAGGAACTGATGGAGAAGACCTCATGGCCAATGCAGCCATTGCCACCTATCAATGGGTTAATTGTCCTGCTATGACCCCTATTGCAGGAGCCACTAACCAATCGTATACAGCAACTGTAGACGGAATGTATGCGGTAATAGTAACTGAAAGCGGTTGTACTGATACTTCTGCCTGCTTTACCGTTGCAGGATTGGGAATTAGTATGAATGGAATGCAGGACATGATCCAATTATATCCTAACCCAAGCAAAGGACAGTTTACGGTTGATCTTGGAATCGTTCTGGATGAATTTACCATTGAGATCACCAATAATGTGGGACAAGTTTTACAAACCAAAAAATATACAAACACCAGTAAGGCCGTTCTTGAAATAACCGGAGCTGAAGGTGTATACTTTATCAGGATCACCAATACCAAAGGCGAAAAAGCCATCCTGAGAATGATTAAAAACTAAGAATAAATAATTGATTAAAAGCCGATCTCGATGAGGTCGGCTTTTTTTATGAATGGTATTGAAGGAGTCAGAATGATAATATCTATATTTGAATCACTCAAAGAATGATTCATATGCGTATAGAAGCCTCTACATTTGAAGAATATATTGCCCAGGTTCCGGAAGAAAGGAAAAAGGCCATTACCGAATTAAGAAAAGTGATTAAAAAAAATCTTCCAAAGGGTTTTAAAGAAGGATTTAGTTATGGTATGATGGGTTATGCGGTTCCACATTCATTGTATCCTGCAGGATACCATTGTGATCCTAAGCTTCCACTACCATTCTTGGGGTTCGCATCACAGAAGAACTTTATCGCAGTTTATCATATGGGAATATATGCTGATCCCAAATTATTGAAATGGTTCACAACAGAGTTTGCCAAACAAAGCCCAACTAAACTGGATATGGGTAAGAGTTGTCTACGCTTTAAAAAGCCCGACCAGATCCCATTTAAATTAATAGGTGAGCTGGCTTCAAAAATGACCCCTCAGGAATGGATCGAGATCTACGAGAAAAAGTTCAAGAAGAAATAGGCTATTTAAATTCTACTTCAGCTAATATATTACCGCCAAGTTCCTTGTTCAGCAATTCGATGATCTTTTCTTTTTCCATTGAAAACTCCTTGCGCATTACGGAGGATTTTAAATAGATAATGGCCCTGGATTTTACAAATTCCACCTTGGTGGTATTGCCTGCTACAAAGGCCCCCATGGATTTGATCCAGGCCTTCAAAATGTCGGTTTCTGTAGCCTTTTGCTCCAGCCTGTATTTTTTCAACATCAGGTCCAGCGCTTCTTTTATAGTTAGATCATTCGACTTTTGCATGTAAAAAAAATTCAATGATTCAAGAAGTTCAATGGTTCAAAAAAAGTAGTATAACCTGGGCCTTTTGAACTAATGAGCCCTTTGAATCTTCATTCAAATATCGTAAAACTTAGCTTGTATTCCAAGCTCTTCAAACAAATGCTTTAACTTATCCGAACCTGTGTCGGTTATAAAAACCTGGCCGAATCCTTCCGATGAAATATTTTTGATCAGCTGTTTTACCCTTTGTGGATCAAGTTTATCAAAAACATCATCGAGCATGAGAATGGGTGAGGTGTTTAATTTGCCTTTTAAAAAATGTTGTTCCGCCAGTTTTAATGCGGTTAAAAACGACTTTTGTTGCCCTTGCGAGCCAAATTTCTTGATACTCATCCGGTGAATAGTAAATTCCAGATCGTCCTTATGGATACCGGCGGTAGTATATTGCAAAGCTCTGTCCTTATGTCGGTTTTCTGTTAATAAGGCTGCATAGTTCTTTCCTTGGTCGAGCTGCGAGCTGATTTTTAAACCCACCTCCTCTGCTCCACTGGTAATGAATTGGTAGAACTCATTAAAAACGGGCATAAACTCATCGATAAACTGGATCCTTACCTGGTAAACTTCCTGGCCATACTTGGCCAACTGGGCATCGTATACCGAAAGGGTCCCTTCATCCCACCGGTTACTTTCCACCATTTGTTTAATCAGGCTGTTCCTCTGAAGCAATACCCGCTGATAGTTCATGAGGTTTTGTAGGTAAAGTGGGTCAAATTGGGAGATCAAGGTATCCAGCCATCTCCTTCTTTCCTCGCTGCCGCCAATAACGATGGTTGAATATTGTGGACATACCATTACTGCAGGCAAAAAGCCAATATGATCGGCCATTTTCTCATATTCCTTCTTATTCCTTCTTACCTGCTTCTTTTGTCCTCGTTTAAAGCTTACCTGAATATGTTCTTCGTTCCCTTCTTTACGGAACCTGCCTTCGAGCATAAAAAAGGGCTCATCTAACCTTATATTCTGAGTATCTGAGGTATTCAGGAAACTTTTGGTAAAACATAAATAGTAAATGGCGTCCAATAGGTTGGTTTTGCCTTTGCCATTCGGCCCTACCAGACAATTGATGCCCGGCTGGAAACTGATCTCTCTTTCCTGAGCATTCTTAAAATTCAAAACGTGTAACCAATCCAGCTGCATCTCCTTAATTATTGACCCAAATAAGGTACAAAGTTATACTCATTAGAAAAAAAGTATATTTTTGCAGCCTAAAGAAATCAACAATGGCAGAAAATAAGGACCAGGAAACAAAAAGTACAGGTTTTTCTGTAAGAGGAATTGAGAATTTTTACAATAGAAACAAGAAGGCTGTAATTGGTGGTGCGGTAACATTGGTGGTACTTGTAGGAGCATTTTTATATTACAGGACCCAGATATTGGCCCCTCGCGAAAAGACCGCCTATACCGAAATGTACAAAGCTGAATATTATTTCGGCAAAGATTCCTTTAGCCTGGCTTTAAATGGTAAACCAGGTGTTTTTATGGGCTTTGAGGAAATTATCAGTGAATATGGCGGTACGGATGCCGGAAACCTGGCCAGGTACTATGCCGGGATCTGTCACCTTCACCTGGGCCATTATGACGATGCCATCGCTAACCTAAAAAAGTTCTCATCTGATGATGTGATCATTGGATCCATTGCTTTAGGCTGCATTGGAGACTCATACCGTGAACTGGGTGATGGAGAAAATGCGGTAAAATATTACGAGAAAGCAGCTCGCCGTAACTCCAATTCGTTTACCACCCCTATGTATTTGAAAAAGGCAGCCATGACCTATGAGGAAGACCTTCAGAATTATGACAAAGCCTTAGCCACCTATATCAAGATAGAAAAGGAGTATGGCAATACCAACGAAGGTAGAGATGTGAGCAAATATATTGCACGCCTCAAAACCATGACCGGCAAATAGCGATGGCTGCCAAAAACAAAAATCTAAGCAATTTTACTTCCGAAACACCCAATGGTAAAGACTATTCAATAGCTATTATTGTAGCTGAATGGAATAGCGAGATCACCATTGCTTTGCGGGATGGAGCCATCTCCACCTTGCAAAAAGCAGGGGTTTCGAAAGACAATATCCACGTACACCTTGTTCCGGGCAGCTACGAGCTTCCCTATGCGGCTTATACCGTGCTCCAGAATTATAATGTGGATGCAGCTATATGTCTGGGCTGCGTTATTCAGGGAGAAACTCCCCATTTTGATTATATATGCCAGGCTGTTGCCAAAGGATGCATGGATGTTCAACTCCAATTGAAGAGGCCGGTAGTATTTGGAGTGTTAACTACGCTCAATTACCAGCAAGCTGAAGACAGGGCCGGCGGAAAACATGGAAATAAGGGAGAAGAAGCGGCGCATACGGCATTAAAAATGATCCAACTAACACATTTATGCGAAGAGAAGGGTGATCGTGACCCTATGCTGGATGCTATCAATGGCCCATTGGGCAGTCTCTTGCTTCAGTCAGCAATGGTGAATGATGAGGATGATAACTTTGATTTTGATATTGAAGAAGAAGATCCTGACGAAAGTTATTTTGCCAAAGGCAAAAAAGTAGAACTCAATCCTAAAAAGAAAAAAAAGAAATGATTATTTGAAATTTCAAATCTCTGGGTTTGAATTTCGGGTATGTTATTGGCCAACGCCTTTGGCTTATTACTGCTGTGCTCTGCAGTAGTGTCTTTATTCCGGCCACCTATCAAATCATGCTATAAAGAGTTCGCTGGCGCTCCACTTTTATAGCATTGTTTGCTATGGGCCTTCATGGCAGCCTGCTACTGCGGCTGCCCTGCAGCAACCTCCGAAATGATTTTTCCTTTTGCATCCCTTTTTACATGGTAAAGATCAATCGCCACCAGCATTGCAATAAAACCCCAATAAGGAACGGCTGCTTTATCCGTATCCAAAAAGTTGTTGAGGAAACCATGGAACCAATAAGTGATCAGAGATAACAAGATCATGATCGTAAGATAACGGATATGCCTGGGAGCCTTGCTGAATATAATCCTTGATCCGGTGTAAAAGGCGCATACCACTACTAAAATTACATTGATCATACCCATGATCCCTTGTTCGGATAAAGGCCCCAAATACTCGCTATGTGCATTACCTCCATCACCAAAGTTTGTGCTGATAATGGTGAGCTCATACGATTTTTGGAACGGTGCGTAAACAAAAGAATACGTTCCAGGTCCCCATCCGAATACGGGCCTTTCCCTATACATCCTCAAGGCACAATTCCATCTCAACAACCTTTCAAGGTTCGAAGCATCTGTTCGAATGTTTGACATCGATTGGATATGTTCCGAAAAATCCTCCGAACTATCCTGTTTATTTTTTTCCAGCTTCTGGATAATAGAGGTCCAGTTTATAAATAAAAAGCTCGCCACAATACCCGCAACCCCTACAATAAAATACCACCGTATCTTAAAAGAAAAAATGATAAAAAAGAGGGCCGCTATCACCACGCTCAACCAGGCAGCTCTTGAATTAGAAAGAATCAGTCCAAGCACAACGGCAGCCA
Organism: Flavobacteriales bacterium; assembly: GCA_025451235.1. GTDB lineage: Bacteria > Bacteroidota > Bacteroidia > CAIKAF01 > CAIKAF01 > JANWKQ01. Next base: position 312,085 of record JANWKT010000024.1, read on the forward strand.
GCGCAACCAACGACAATATTTTTAAGAAAAGCTGATGCCTGTTGGTAAACTGGTATCCCACCAGAAAGGGCACAAAGAATGCCAGCATCACCCCGTATTGGGTATGGTCGTAATAAAAAGGGGTCATTACCCAATGCGCAGGATCTTTTTCAAATCCCCATAAAGCATGGTTATACGTAGTATAAACAATTACAGCAACCAAACCCAATACATACATCCAGGCAAAGCGGGTTATGTTCTTTTTCTCTTTGAACAAGTGAATACCTAAAAAATAAAAGGGAATAATGAACCAGAATTTATTGAACATGCTTTTAAAAGAGACCAATGGAATTTCGCTGGTAATGGAGGTGATCAATCCCCAGCCTAACAATAAGCAAACAGAAATGGTTACCGGATGCTTCCAGATTCTGAAATCAAAAGAATTTTCAATCAGGGTTTTAAAAGCAAAAAGAATCATACTGGCAATGATCAATGGTTCGGCAGGTAAACTAAGGGCAAAACCAATATCTTTTTCCTTCATTTCAATCGACAAAGGAACCACCATTACCGTAAACATAATGAGCTTATCGATCGATAATAAGCTGAGCATTGCCAGGGCAATAGCAACAGGCAATAAATAAAGCCAGAAGATCTCATAGTATACAAAAACACCGCAAACGCTAATGTATAGAATGCTTAAAAAATAAAACCATCTTATTTTTGCTGCTTCGATCAAGAAACGGAAGGATTGCTGTTTTTTAGCTTAACAGAGGCTTTATATCTACGCCAGTTTTCCAACCCTATGATAAAGAAAATACACATGCAGAAAGTGGCAAAACCACCACCTATGGTAATATATAATCTTTTAGGATATGTTTTTTTATCAGCAGCATACGCATAATTCACCACCATTTTATGAGGGATATTTGATTCGGCATCGATCTTCGCCTGGTCGTATTTTACTTTTACCTCTGCCCGCTGTTTTAAAAATAGCTCAAGGTTTTCGGTTAGTTCCATATATACCCCACCATATTTAGACAGGATGTCAATTTGTGCTTTTACGGCATTTGCCCCAGATTGATTTCCTTTCGCTAAAGCCTCGGCATAAGCCCGGTTCAACACCTCTGCCATAGAAACGTAATCATTTACACCTAATGCCCTGATCTTATCCAACGAATCGGTCATGAGCTTGATCTCGGCATTGAGCCTGTTATACTCTGTCTCCACAATTTTAAATCCCTCCCTGGCTCTTTCTTTTTGGATCTTATTTTTTATGGTATCGTGGCGGGCAGCAATATCATTGGCCATTCCAGCCGCTTTAAGAGGATCCGTATCCAGCACCGTAATTTCAACGGCATTGAATTCGTTTCTTCTGAAACTCACATTGCCATTATATTCCTTGAATATTTTTGTTTTGGCATCTTTGCTTTTAGGATTGATCTTATAATGCTTATACAGGTCATAATTAATGATCACCCAATCCCTGATCTCATCCGACTGAAGGATCTGAAGCGATTGTTCTGCCTGTTCCTCTTCCCCAAAAGCCAGAAAGTCCTGTTTGCCACCAGGAGCTGTTTCAAGTAGTGCCTTTGAAATAGAATTGGTGGTAGTAGGATAAAAAATAACCGTTGACTTGAATTTATTCTTGATCGTAAATGATAATAACAAAGAAGAAACAAGTCCTATAAAAGTTACAATCAAAATATGCAACCACCATTTTAAAATAAAAGAAATAATTCCTTCTGAGCTAAATTGAAATCCCTGGTTCTTCTGTTCCATTTGAATAAGTTTAAACGGGTTACAAAGCTATAAAAAAAAGATAAAGCCATAACCCCAACGGCGATGAGCCTCTTTAAGTATGCCCCTGGTGAATTATTGCCGAAATATAATAAGCCCCATGGTGCGACCTTGAATAGGCGTAATAATGGCCCTTATGCTCAATGGCACATGGAAATCCCCGGTCATGTAAAAGATATTTGGTAAAATGGTCAGGAGAGGTAAAGAACTCTGTCCATTCTTCCTGATCCGATGCAAGGCTGCTTCCGGATTTTATAAAAAGCCTGCCTTGATTATCCTCACTATGTAGGTTGAAGCAAATAGCATAGATATACTCCGGGGTGATGCAAAAAGAGCCTTTATAGCTTCGACAACCGATTTCAGCATGGAACCTGGAAGTATTCAAATCAAGCTGGGTAACCCATATCCTTTTGGGATTAAAAAAGGTATCACCCGTTTCAGCAGAATGGCATTTATAAGCACTTTCTTTCATGGCCCATATGCATTCAAGACTTAATAAGTCGTTGCAAAGGTCCATTTCGGATGGATTCAATATTTTTCTTTTATAATCTTCAAGGCCGTATTTTGATCCAGAGAAAGAACAGGAAAGGTCAATGATATCAACCCCGATCATTCTGTTTTGATTAACTTTTGGCCAATCATGGCAACGGCATTCCCTACAGTGTCCATTTTTTCCACTTCATCATCCGTAATGGTAATGCTAAAAGCAGCTTCAACGTCCAGTACAATATCGATCAGGTGGGCCGAATTGATCTTCAGGTCGCGTAATAAATGAGTATCATCAGTAATACTGGCTGCTGCGTCTGGCTGGGTGATATAGGTTTTAATAATAGGTTCAAGTTTTGTTAGAATTTCAGCTTTATCCATAATTATATTTTCAATATTTTTCTTACCACAATTAATTTTTCTGTTTTCATCTGTACATAGTACATTCCAAGGGTTAATTTACTAACGTCAATCGGCTCGCTGTTAGAAATTCCTTGAAAAAGTATTTTACCTTTCATATTATAAATCGAATATTCCAGTCCCGGACTGATATATAGATCCTGGAATACCGGATTCGGATGCACATTGATCCATTGATTATCCTGGGGTTCAATTCCGATGAATTGGTTCAGCCGGAATCGGCGGAAAAAATTCCAGATCTCACCACTTGCAAAAAAGTCACGATTGGTATTACCATACGATGGAATATCGATCGCTCCTCC